>NZ_JALNUX010000001.1:0-567362 GCF_026544185.1 Pseudomonas sp. GM_Psu_1 | reverse complement strand
ACTTCATTTCGTCATCACCCGAGGGTGAGACCCAATGGCAAAGAATCCGTGGACCCCTCGCCCGACTCAGACCTAAGTGCCTGATTTTCAAGCCGCTTCAGCGTCTGCGCCGGAAGTGGGGCGCATTATAGGGGAGATTCAGAGCAGGTCAACAGGTTATTTTCAGAAAGGCCAAAAAAAGAAAGGGGCTGCTCGCGCAGCCCCTTTCTTATAGCCCTCTCGGTGCCGCTAGGCACGGCCGATACGGCGATTGCGCCAGAGGGTGGTGAAGGGTCCGGAGACCGCATAGGCCAGGAAGCCCAGTAGCAGGACGCGCGGCGGGTCGGTAAAGACCACGGCGAAGACCAGCACGGCGATCAGGATGACCACGAAGGGGACGCGTCCTTTCAGGCCCAGGGTCTTGAAGCTCCAGTACTTGAAGTTGCTGACCATGAGCATGCCGGCTGCAGCGACCATCAGGGCGACCAGCAGCGACAGCTTGGAGCCCTGGATGCCGAAGTCACTGAAGCACCAGACGGTACCGGCCACCAGGGCCGCCGCGGAAGGACTGGCCAGGCCGATGAAGTAGCGCTTGTCCACCGAGCCGATCTGGGTGTTGAAGCGGGCCAGACGCAAGGCGGCGCCGGCTACATAGATGAAGGCGACGGCCCAGCCGACATTACCCAGACCACTCAGGGCCCACTGGAAGGCCAGGATCGCCGGTGCGACACCGAAGGCGACCATGTCGGAGAGCGAGTCGTACTGCTCGCCGAAGGCGCTCTGGGTATTGGTCATGCGGGCGACGCGACCATCCAGGCCATCGAGCACCATGGCGATGAAGATGGCGGCGGCCGCGGCCGAGAAGCCGGCGGAGGCGATGTCGTATTGCCCCTGGATGAAGGCGGTCTGAGCCGCGACACCCTTGATGATCGAATAGAGGCCGGCAAAGAGCGCCGCGGTGGTGAAGAGGTTGGGTAGCAGGTACACGCCACGGCGTCTGATCTTGCGCCCCTGGGCGTCCTGCGTCTCCTCGATGTGTTCATCCACGGGGATGAGGCCGTCGGTGGCTGTGTTGGACGGGGTTTCTTCGGGACGCTCGCTCATGGATTTTCCTTGGGCATTACCTGACGGATTGGACTGACCTCTTGAGGATAGGGTTCAGCCTAACCTCCCATGCTAAGGCATTGCCGGGGTCGTGGGCAGTGCAATAAAAAACGCGGCCGAGGCCGCGTCCTTTACCGCTCGTTACAGGGCTGGCGCCCTGTCCGATCAGTTCTTGGTCTTGTCGACGATCTTGTTCGACGCGATCCAGGGCATCATCGCCCGCAGCTTCTCGCCGACCTGCTCGATCGGGTGAGCCGCGTTGTTGCGACGGTAGGCGGTCATGGAGGCGTAGTTGGACGCGCCCTCGGCCACGAACATCTTGGCGTATTCGCCGTTCTGGATGCGCTTGAGCGCATTCTTCATGGCTGCGCGCGACTCGGCGTTGATGACCTCGGGACCGGTCACGTACTCGCCGTACTCGGCGTTGTTGGAGATCGAGTAGTTCATGTTGGCGATACCGCCTTCGTACATGAGGTCGACGATCAGCTTGAGTTCGTGCAGGCACTCGAAGTAGGCCATTTCCGGCGCGTAGCCAGCTTCGACCAGGGTTTCGAAACCGGCCTTGACCAGCTCGACCGCACCACCGCACAGCACGGCCTGCTCGCCGAACAGGTCGGTTTCGGTCTCGTCCTTGAAGGTGGTTTCGATGATGCCGGTACGGCCGCCGCCGACGCCGCAGGCGTAGGACAGGGCGACGTTCTTGGCATTGCCGGAAGCGTCCTGGTGGACGGCGACCAGATCAGGGATGCCGCCGCCCTTGACGAACTCGGAGCGCACGGTGTGACCCGGGGCCTTGGGGGCGATCATGATGACGTCCAGGTCAGCGCGGGGCACGACCTGGTTGTAGTGGATGGCAAAACCGTGGGCGAAGGCCAGGGTGGCGCCCTGCTTCAGGTTCGGCTCGATCTCGTCCTTGTACAGCTTGGACTGGAATTCGTCGGGGGTCAGGATCATGACCACGTCGGCGGAGGCGACGGCGTCCTTGACCGGCTTGACGGTCAGGCCATGGGCCTCGGCCTTGGCCACGGTGGCCGAGCCACTGCGCAGACCGACGACGACGTCGACGCCGGAGTCCTTCAGGTTGCAGGCATGGGCGTGGCCCTGGGAGCCGTAGCCGATGATGGCGACCTTCTTGCCCTGGATGATGGAAAGGTCACAGTCTTTGTCGTAGTAAACGCGCATTGCAGGTTCTCCTGGAAAAGGGGGTATCAGATGCTCAGGGCTTTGTCGCCACGGGAAATTCCGGTCACGCCGCTACGCACCACCTCGAGGATGGACGCGGCGCCGATCGCCTGGATGAAGCTGTCGATCTTCTCGCTGGTGCCCGCCAGCTGAATGGTATACACGCTGCTGCCGACATCGACGATCTGGCCGCGAAAGATATCGGTGGTGCGCTTGACCTCGGCGCGCTGGGCGCCGGTGGCCTTGACCTTGATCAGCAGGAGTTCGCGCTCGATGTGGGCGCTCTCGGACAGGTTGACCAGTTTCACCACCTCGATGAGCTTGTTGAGGTTCTTGGTGATCTGCTCGACCGTCTCTTCCTGGCCGATGGTGGTCAGGGTCAGGCGCGACAGGGTCGGGTCCTCGGTCGCGGCGACCGTGAGGCTTTCGATGTTGTAGTTGCGCTGGGAAAACAGGCCGACCACGCGGGACAGGGCGCCGGGCTCGTTTTCCAGCAGCAGGGAGATGATGTGTCTCATGTTCAGGTCCGCTCCGTCTTGCTCAGCCACATGTCGCGCATCGCGCCATCCTTGATCTGCATCGGGTAGACGTGTTCGGTGTTGTCCACGGCGATGTCGAGGAAGACCAGGCGATTCTTCATGGCGAAGGCCTCGGCCATCATCGGCTTGAGGTCTTCCAGACGCTCGATGCGCATGCCGACGTGGCCATAGGCCTCGGCCAGCTTGACGAAGTCCGGCAGGGATTCCATGTAGGAGTGGGAGTAGCGGCTGCTGTACTGCATGTCCTGCCACTGGCGGACCATGCCCAGGGCACCATTGTTGAGGCAGACGATCTTCACCGGCAGGTCGTACTGCATGCAGGTGGAGAGCTCCTGGATGTTCATCTGCACGCTGCCTTCACCGGTGACGCAGGCGACGTCAGCGTCCGGGAAGTTGAGCTTGACGCCCATGGCCGCCGGGAAGCCGAAGCCCATGGTGCCGAGGCCGCCGGAGTTGATCCAGCGATTGGGCTTGTCGTAGCGGTAGTACTGGGCAGCGAACATCTGGTGCTGACCCACGTCGGAGGTGATGTAGGCATCGCCCGCGGTGACGTCGTACAGGGTCTCGATGACGGTCTGCGGCTTGATGATGCTGCCGTCGCCCTTGTCGTAGGGGAACATCTCGCGACCGCCGCGCCATTCCTCGATCTGCTTCCACCAGGCGGCCTGGTTTTCGGCACGGGGCTTCTCGCTCAGTTCGCGGACCACGGCGACCATCTCGGCGAGGACGCTGTCGACCGGACCGACGATGGGCACGTCGGCCTTGATGGTCTTGGAGATCGAGGCCGGATCGATGTCGACGTGAATGATCTTGGCGTTCGGGCAGAAGCGCGTGGCACCGTTGATGACGCGGTCATCGAAGCGCGCACCCACGGCGAGGATGACGTCGCTGTGGTGCATGGCCAGGTTGGCCTGGTAGCTGCCGTGCATGCCGAGCATGCCGAGGAACTGGCGATCGCTGCCCGGGTAGGCGCCCAGACCCATCAGGGTATTGGTGACCGGCAGGTTGAGCAGGCGCGCCAGCTCGGTGAGGGCCGCGGAGGCACCGCCGAGGATGACGCCACCACCGGCATAGAGGATGGGGCGCTTGGCCGCCACCAGCATCTCGACGGCCTTGCGGATCTGCCCGGAATGACCGCGCTGCGCCGGATTGTAGGAGCGCAGCTTGATCTTCTTCGGATAGACGTATTCGTATTTCTTGGTCGGATCGCCCATGTCCTTGGGGATGTCGACCACCACCGGACCAGGACGCCCGGACTCGGCGAGGTAGAAGGCCTTCTTGAGGACTTCGGGGATCTCGGAGGGGTGCTTGATGATGAAGCTGTGCTTCACGATCGGCCGGGAGATGCCGACCATGTCGGTTTCCTGGAAGGCGTCGGTGCCCACCATGTTGCTCGGCACCTGGCCGGACAGGACCACCATGGGGATGGAGTCCATGTAGGCGGTGGCGATGCCGGTGATGGCATTGGTCGCGCCGGGGCCGGAGGTCACCAGGACCACGCCGGCCTTGCCGGTGGCGCGGGCATAGCCGTCGGCCATGTGGGTGGCGGCCTGCTCGTGACGAACCAGGATGTGGTTGAGCGCCGGTTCCTTGAACAGGGCGTCGTAGATGTGCAGCAGGGCACCGCCCGGGTACCCGTAGATGTGTTTCACGCCCTCGTCGCGCAAGAAGCGGACGACCATCTCAGCGCCAGTTAATAGCTCCACGTATCACCTCATTCCACGCATGGCGAGCGCCCATTGGTGGACGCTCAAGGTTCGGTTGACTGCAAGGCAGAGCATGGGCGACGGTGGTCACCGACGATTCAGCTGCCTAGAAAGCCTTGTTGGAAGATTCCGATGAATGCTGGAGCTTCCACCCGACGCGAGGTAACGCGGTGCAGGGTATTTGACTGTGGCGGCGCGGGTAGGCACCTCATGGTCTGCCGAGCAGTCAGCTTTGGGCCGACTCGCTACAGCGAACTTTGGATTGTTCGCATTCGACCCGTGCAAGTCAAGCCGAAAGGTGCAACCGGGCGCAATCGGTCGTCGGCGATCAGTCGTGATGAAAAGGTCGACGTCTCCTCTTATAGTGAAGTCCTGTCCTCTCCCCTTCCAGGATTCCCATGCGCTCGATCTTCTGGCTTTCCGCCCTGGCTTTCGCCTGCAGCCTGTCCGCCCAGGCCGCGCAGGTCTACAAGTGGACCGATGACAAGGGTGTCACCCACTTCAGTGCCCAGCCGCCCGAGGGCCAGAAGGCCAACGAGGTGGACGTGAAGACGGCGCCGCAGATCAATGGCAGTGGCACTGCACCCACCTACAAGATGCCCAACGGCGCCCAGCAGCCATCGGTGTCCAACGACGCCCAGCAGCAGGAACTGGATCGCCGGGTGAAGGCGCAGGTGCGCGAGGAGCAGAACAAGCTCAAGGAGCAGTGCGATCAGGCGCGCCAGAATCTGGCACAGCTGCGCAACAATCCGCGCATCCTGGTGCAGTCCGGGCGGGGCGAGACGCGGCGGCTGAGTGAAGAGGAACGTCAGCAGCGGCTGGCCGAGACCCAGCTGTCCATCGAGCAGAACTGCGGCAAGTAACTCAGGCGCTTTCGATGATGCGGTCGAATTCGGCCAGGGACGCAAGCAGGGGCAGGACGGGGTCGAGATTGCCCTGGTAGACCATCTCGGCCATCGGCCGGATGCCCGAGCGCGCCGGCAGGGCCGCATCGCTCTCGATGATCAGCTTCATCCGCGGCACGAAGATCCACTGCAGCCACTGGGCGAAACTCAGGGTATCAACGCAGAAGGGCTCCTGGCTGGCCAGGGCTTCGGCGCTGGGCGCCTGCGCCGACCACCAGCCGAGCAGGCGCAATTCACGCTCGATCTGCAGCAGCTGATCGGCCAGGGCGGGCAGGCGCTCGTCCATCAGGTACCCACCTGCGCCTTCTGCCGGGCCAGGGCGGCGCCGGAGGCATCACCCTGGGCCTCGCGGGCCTGGGCGATCAGTTGCCAGAGACTGGCCTGCAAGGCCGGACGGCCATTGGCGTAGGTCAGGGCGCGCCGGGCCAGTTGCTCGCCCTGGGCCGGATCGTTCTGCGCCAGGCGCACCTGGGCCAGGCGATAGAGCACCTGGGGCTCGCGCGGGGCGATGCGCTGGGCGCGTTCCAGGCTCGAAGAGGCACCGTTGAGATCGCCGCCGCTCTGCTGTTGCTGGGCGGTGGTCAACAGGGCCAGCACCGGACCGTCGAGTTGCTCGTCGGCAGCCAGGCCGCCGCCACTGGAATTGCTGGTGGCGGGAATGCCGGTCGGAGCCGTACTGGCGGCCGCGGAGCCGCCCGGGGTGGCGGGCGGATAGACCGGCTGCGAATAGCTCGGCTGCACCGGCGCCTGGGCAGGCGGTGCGCTGGGGCTGGACGAGGTGATCAGCGGCGCCGAGGCCGCCGGTGCGGCATAGGTTTCCAGGGGCGCGGAGCTACCACCCGGCACCATGACGGTCACCCCGGAATCGGCCGGCGCGCTGGGCGCGGCGGCCACGGGGGCCTGACGTTGCGCTGGCAGGGGCCGGTTGTTGCCCTGGCGATAGAGTTCGCCGTTGGACACCGGACCGCCGGAATCGACCACGGGGATGGCGCCACGCTGCGGCGCGGCGCAACCGGCGAGGAGAACACCGGCGATCATCACCGGCCAGACTGCTTTCGTCACCTTGGGACCTCTCAATTCAACCAACCCTTGACCCAATCCATGACCGGATTGCCGCCGTTGCCGTTGCCGCCGGCGGCGGGTGCGGCCGGCGCGCCACAGGAGGCGCCCGGTGGCGGCTCACTGCCGCGAATATAAGGCATCTGCACGGCGTTGGGACACGAGGGATCCGTGCCGCGCCCGGTGGTGGCATCGACCCAGGCCTGGGTGATGTTGTCCGGCACCGGCATGTCCAGGGAGACCGGATCGGCGCGACGCATGAAGTTGCTCCAGACCTGCAGGGCGCCGGTGGCACCGGTCAGGGGCGTCTTGCCGTTGTCGTCGCGACCCAGCCAGACCACCGCCAGCAGATCCTGGCTGAAGCCGGAGAACCAGCTGTCGCGGGAATCGTTGGTGGTGCCGGTCTTGCCCGCCAGGTTCACGCTGGTGGGGATCTGGTTGTAGACCGAGCGCCCGGTGCCTTCGCGCATGACGCGCTGCATGGCGTACTGCACCAGGTAGATGGCGCCGGTATCGAAGCGCTGCTCGATCTGGAAGGGATAGCGCTTGAGCGGCTCGCCATTGGCGTCGAGCACGCTGCGGATGCTGCGCAGCGGCGTGTTGAAGCCACCGTTGGCCAGCGTCTGGTACATGGTCGCCACTTCCATGGGCGTCAGGGCACCGGCGCCGAGCAGGGTCGCCGGATAGGGCGGCAGGGCGCGACTCACGCCCAGGCGCGCGACGGTCTTGAGCACCTCGGGGACCCCGAGGTCCAGGCCCAGGCGCGCGGTGGACAGGTTGTAGGAATGCGCCAGCCCCTGATAGAGGAAGATGGTGCCGTGCGCCTTGTGCTCGTAGTTCTGCGGCCGCCAGACCTGGCCATCGGCGCCTTTCACCGAGAAGGGCTCGTCCTGGATCAGGGTGGTCAGGGTGTACTTGCTGGGGCGCTCGAGGGCGGTGAGATAGACCGCCGGCTTGATCAGCGAGCCGACCTGGCGCACCGCGTCGAGGGCGCGGTTGTAGCCGGCGAAGCGCGGATCGCGGCCACCCAGCAGCGCCTGGACCTCACCGGTTTCCGGATTGGTCACCACCATGGCCGACTCGACGTTTTCCGCACCCTTGCGGCCGTCGATGCGCTTCATGGTCTCGCCCATGGCGGCTTCGGCCTTGGTCTGCAGGATGGGGTCGAAGCTGGTGAAGATGCGCAGCCCTTCTTCGGTGAGGTCTTCGTCGCGGTAGTCCTGCTTGAGCTGGCGCTTGACCAGGTCGACGAAGGCCGGGAAGGAACTGTTGGTCAGGCTGCCGGCCTTGGTGATGCCCAGCGGCCGAGCCTTGGCCGCTTCCGCCTCGGTGGCACTGACCACGCCCTGCTCGGCCATGAGGTCGAGCACCAGGTTGCGGCGGGTCATGGCGCGCTCGGGGTAGCGGCGCGGGTTGTAGTAGGACGGGCCCTTCACCAGACCGACCAGCAGGGCGACCTGATGCAGTTTCAGCTCGCTGAAGGGCTGGCCGAAGAAGTACTGGGCGGCCAGACCGAAGCCGTGGATGGCGCGCGAGCCGTCCTGACCGAGGAACACCTCGTTGAGGTAGGCCTCGAGGATCTCCTGCTTGCTGTAGTGCAGCTCCAGCAGCAGCGCCATCAGGGCTTCGGTGCCCTTGCGGGTGATGCTGCGCTCGTTGGTGAGGTAGAAGTTCTTGACCAGCTGCTGGGTCAGGGTACTGCCGCCCTGGCGCACCTGGCCGCTGGTGGCGTTGACCCAGACCGCCCGGGCGATGGACTTGGGCGAGACACCGTGGTGATGCCAGAACTCGCGGTCCTCGACGGCCACCAGGCCATCGACCAGGTGCGGCGGCGCCTGGTCGAGCTTGATGAGGATGCGATCCTCGTTATGCGCCGGATAGATGCCGCCGATCATCAGCGGCTCCAGGCGGGCCACGGCAAGATTGCTGCCATCCAGGGCGCTGACGCCGGAGACGGTGCCGCCGGCGAAGCGCACGCGGATCGCCCGGGCCGGCTCGACGCCTTCGTAGAACTGGAAGCCGCGGGTGTTCAGCTCGACCGTGGAGGCCCCCACGGAGACGCTGCCGGGGCCGTCCACGGTTTTCTCGCGGCGATAGCCGAGGGCGTCGAGTTCGGTGAGGAAGTCGTCACGGCTGAGCTTGACGCCGTTGAACAATTCCAGCGGCCGGGCATAGACCTTGGCCGGAATGGTCCAGCGCTTGCCGGAGAATTTTTCCTGGACCACGGCATCCAGATAGATGCATAGGCCAGCCAGGGCTACCAGCGCGACCAGACCAAGCTTGACTGCCCAGCCGGACAGGCGGCGCCAGTCAAAGGTCTTGCGCTTGCGGGAACGAGAGGATCGGGGTCGCTTCATGGCGGCGCATTATACGCACTTGCCCGGTGGCCGACAGCGGCCTGCCAGCGCTTCGTCAGCTGGGGTTCAAGGACTCCCCTTCCCGGTGTCGCGGCTTGCGTGGACCGCCCTGGCAGCGATAATGCCGCCATCCATTCCCTACAAGGACCGCCCGTGAGCCAGCTCCTGATTTCCGCCCTGCAGAACCCGGCGCTCTATCCCCATCCCACCTCGGCGTTCCGGGTCATCGAAACCCATATTTCCTGGGTCGTGCTGACTGGCGAGGTCGCCTACAAGATCAAGAAGCCGGTGAATTTCGGTTTCCTCGACTTCACCGACCTGGAAGCCCGTGGCCACTTCTGCCGCGAGGAGCTGCGCCTCAACCAGCGCCTGACCCGCGATCTCTACCAGGACGTGGTGGCCATCACCGGCAGCGAAAGCGCTCCCGAGCTGGGCGGCAGCGGTCCGGTGATCGAATACGCCCTGCGCATGCGCGAATTCCCCCAGAGCCAACTGCTCAGCGAGGTGCAGCAGCGCGGCGAGCTGACCGAGGCGCACATCGACGCCCTGGCTGCACAGATCGCCCGCTTCCACCTGGCCGCACCCCAGGTAGGGACCGAGCATCCGCTGTGCACCCCGGACGCCGCCATGGCGCCGGTGCGGCAGAATTTCGAGCAGATCCGCGCCATGCTCGGCGAAGCGGCCGATCTCCGGCAGCTCGACCAGCTGGAAGCCTGGGCCGAAGCCAGCTACGCGCGCCTGCTGCCGCTGTTCGAGGCGCGTTGCCGTGACGGCTTCATCCGCGAATGCCATGGTGATATCCACCTGGCCAACGCCACCCTGCTCGACGGCGAGGTGGTGCTGTTCGACTGCATCGAATTCAACGAGCCCTTCCGCCTGACCGACACCATGGGCGATGCCGGCTTCCTGGCCATGGACCTGGAAGACCGCGGCCTCAAGGCCCTGAGCAACAGATTCGTCAATGCCTACTTCGAGGCGACCGGCGACTACAGCGGCCTCGCCCTGCTCGACTTCTACAAGGCCTATCGCGCCATGGTGCGCGCCAAGATCGCCCTCTTCCGCCTCGGCCAGGCCGAGGAGCCGGCGCTGCGGGCCGAGATCCTTGCCAGCTATCGCAGCTACACCGCGCTGGCCGAAGGCTATACCCAGGTGCCCCAGCCCTTCGCGGCGGTGATGCACGGGGTGTCGGGGATCGGCAAGAGCACCGTGGCCCTGGCCCTGGTCGAGGCGCTCGGCGCCATTCGCCTGAGATCCGATGTCGAGCGCCAGCGCCTCTATGCCGACAGCGACGAGGCCACCCGCTACAGCGCCGCAGCCGGCGAAGCCACCTATGCGCGCCTGCACGAGATCGGCGCCCAGGTACTGGCGGCCGGTTATCCGCTGGTGCTCGACGCCACCTACCTCAAGCAGGCCCAGCGCGCCGCGGCCCAGGCCCTGGCCGAAGCCCAGGCCGCGCCCCTGCTGATCATCGACTGCCAGGCGGACGACGAACTCATCGCCCGCTGGCTGCAGGAGCGCCAGGCCGAGGGGACCGATCCTTCCGAGGCCACCCTCGCGGTGGTGGCAGCCCAGCGCCAGGCCCAGGATCCGCTCGAACCCGCCGAGCAGGATCGGGCGCTGGTGGTGGAGCTGGGTCGCGCCGGACAGCTGGAGGCCCTGCCGGCTCGCCTGCTGCGCCGCCTGGGTCGCGCCCCGGCCTGACCACGACCTCCTGGGGGGCAGAACAAGCGTTCCGTCACAGCTCGTGGAGTTGTGGATTTACGGTCGCCGACGAGCGGCTTATCGTGCGACCCACGTCACAACCTCTGCGTAACAAGAAGGAATTGGCACCATGTACCTCATCGGCGATCAGCCTCCCTATGTCGATCAGTTGCGTCAGGCGCTGCAGGCCATTCCGGCGCGACTGGTCAGTGGTGTGGCGCCGAGTCGGCAGCCCCTGCAGCTGAGTCCCGCCGCCCTGCTGCAGGACTGGATGCGCAATGACGAGGTCTATCTGATCCAGCGTGGCCCGCTGCGGGTGGTCCTGGATCAGCGGGCGCTGTTCCAGCTCGGCGAGGGCGACCTGATCGGCCTGGGGCGCACTCTGGATCTGCCGACCCTCAACTACGAGAGCGAGGCCGACGTGCGGGTGCTGCCCTACGACCGCGAGACCTTTCTCGCGGCGGCCACCGCCACGCCGGTCCAGCGCGATGCCCTGCTGAGGTACATGCTGGGTCAACAATCGCTGCTGGCCCAGGCGCTGATCCGGCTCAAGCCGCCGGTCACCCAGCCGGCCACCGGCTTTCGTCGCTATGCCGCCGGCGAGGTCATCATCCGTCAGGGCGATTCCGCCGAGCATGTCTTCGTCATCACCGAAGGCCATGCCGAGGCCTGGGTCGATGGCTGCAAGGTCGGCGAGGTCTGCCAGGACGAGATCGTCGGCGCCCTGGCGGTGTTCACCCATACGCCTCGTACCGCCAGCGTCATCGCCAAGACCGTCTGCACCGTGCTGGTGATCCCCCAGGATCAGTTCGTTTCCCTGATGGAGACCACCCCGCGCATCGCCCACAGCCTGATCGAGAACATGGCGCGCCATATCGACACCCTGAACAAGGAGGTCACCCGCCTGCGCGGTGCCCAAGAGCGACCTTCCAGCGGTAATTAAGAAATATTCTCGAATACGCTTGACGATGGAATGAGAATTGTTATTATTCAACTCAGCCGGTCGCGAGACCGGTCGATAACTGAAGGTCCAGCAGTTGGTCTTTCGGGTTATCTCCTCATCAGGCTAATCACGGTTTTGGACCCGGCTCTGCCGGGTCTTTTTTTGTCTGGAATCCGGCGCTAGCGCCGATCCAGCACGACGGGCACGGCATCGGCCGGCCGCTCCTCCCCCAGGCCATAGGCCAGCTGCAGGTGTTGGGCAGCCCGCGCGGCGCTCTGGGCGTCGCCGGCATGGATCACCCCCAGGGGCCGGTGCTCGTCGACCCACTCGCCGGGCAGTGCCAGGCCGGCCAGACCCACCGCCGGATCCACTTCATCCTCCGGACGTTGCCGCCCGCCGCCCAGTTCAACCACCAGCAGACCGAGGGCGCGGGTATCCACCTGCCGCACCCAGCCCGGGCGGGCCGGATGGACGGCGCGCACCACCGGAGCCCGGGGCAGATGCTGCCAGGGCCGCTCGGTCAGGTCGGACGGGCCGCCCAGAGCCAGGCTCATCGCCGCGAAACGCGCCAGGGCGGCGCCGCTCTGCCAGGCCTCCAGCACCAGGCGCTCGGCGGTGGCGGCGTCCCTGGCCAGTCCGGCCAGTTGCAGCGTTTCCTCGGCCAGCGCCCGGATCACCTGCCAGAGGCGCTCGCTGCGTACCTCGCCCGCCAGCAGGGCGATGGCCTCCTCCACCTCCAGGGCGTTGCCGGCGCTGCGCGCCAGGGGCTGGCCCATGTCGGTGACCAGGGCGCGGGTCCGGACCCCGGCGGCTTCGGCGACCTCGACGATACTGTCGGCCAGGCGCAGAGCCGCGTCGCGCTCGGCCATGAAGGCGCCGCCGCCGGTCTTGACGTCCATGACCAGCACGTCCAGGCCGGCGGCCAGTTTCTTGGCCAGGATGGAGGCGGTGATCAGGTCCACCGATTCCACCGTGGCGGTGACATCGCGGATGGCATAGAGGCGGCGATCGGCCGGGGCCAGATCGGCGTCCGGACCGACGATGGCGCACCCCACCTCGGCCACCACCTGGCGAAAGCGCGCCAGGCCAGGCCGGATGCGATAGCCGGGGATGCTCTCCAGCTTGTCGAGTGTGCCGCCGGTATGGCCCAGGCCGCGCCCGGAGATCATCGGCACATGGCAGCCGCAGGCGGCGAGCAGCGGTGCCAGCACCAAGCTGGTGAGATCGCCCACGCCGCCGGTGGAATGCTTGTCCACCACCGGCCCCGGCAGGTCCCAGCGCAGCACCTGGCCGCTGTCGCGCATGGCCAGGGTCAGGGCGGTGCGCTCGGCGGCGGTCATGCCGCGCAGCAGGGTGGCCATGGCGAAGGCGGCGATCTGGCCTTCGCTGAGGCTGTCGTCGACGATGCCGCGGACCAGCCGCTGGAGATCCTCAGCCGAGAGTTCCAGGCCATCGCGCTTCTGGCGGATAACCTCCTGGGCAAGCCACATGGGCGGACTCCTTAGAAGTCGTCGAAGGCGCCGGGCAGCAGCTCGGCCAGGGTCCAGGTGCGGGTACGGCCGGGTTCGCTGCCGCTGCAGACGATGGTCGCGTCGGGCGCCATCAACTCCAGCAGCACCTGGCGACAGGCACCGCAGGGACTGATCAGGGGAACGCCCGGCGCATGGATGGCCATGGCGGTGAAACTGCGCGGCGGCAGGCCCCGGCTGATGGCGGCGAACAGGGCGCTGCGCTCGGCGCAGTTGGTCAGGCCATAGGAGATGTTTTCCACGTTGCAGCCATGGATGACTTCGCCCTCGGCGGTCAGCAGGGCGGCGCCCACGGGAAATTCCGAATGCGGACAGTAGGCGCGCTCGGCCGCAGCGACCGCTTGCGGAAGCAGTGCGGCCAGGTGCGCAGGCAGGTTGGTGCTCATGACAGTCTCCAGATCAGAATTGATAACCCACCCCCGCATAGTAGCCCCAGCCGTTGGAGCGGCCCTCGAAATCGCCCTCGCCAAAGTTCAGCTCGGTGCCGTCGCGCCAGTTGCCGCCATTGTGGAAATGCCGCGCAGCGAACATGAAGCGCAGGTGGGTGAAGGCATAGAGCAGCACATTGGTGGATACGGTGGCATTGGCCGTACGACCTGGCTCGTCGCCCAGCTTCGAGCCGAAATCGAAGTTGGTGAAGCCGACATAGGTCAGGGAGGCACCGTTGTCGAACTTGGCCAGCGGCCAGATGTACTTGAGCTGGGCCCGATAGCCGTCCCAGGAATTCTCGTTGGCGGCGCCATAGTTTTCCCACTGGCGGCGGCCGTAGAGGTTGGCGGACAGCAGCACCGGGGTATGGGTCTCGATATCGGTACCGAAGCCTGCGTAGAGGGTGTTCTGTCGACTGGCCTGGCTGCTGCCGTGGTCGTAGATCCAGTCGAAGGCCAGGTACCACTCCTTGAACGGCCCGAAGGCCAGCGAGCGACCACTGAGCTGATCGATGGAGATACGCGGTTCGTGCTCCATGAACAGGGGCGAGCCGCGGTCCCAGACGCCGGAGTCATGGCTGTTGCCGATACCCAGTACCCTGGGCACGTCGATGTAGCCATAGAGTTCGAAGGGCCCCTTGCGGCCGAAGTACTCGTACTCCAGATAGACGTCGTCCACGGGCTGCGGGCCGAAGCTGATGTCCTTGCTGCCGATCAGAGTCAGATCCTGGTTGTACCAGGACGATAGATAGGGCGAGCGACTGTCCGTCTGTTGCGCGGCGGGACTGGCGGTCTCGCCCTGGGCGCTGTCGGTGGCGACGGCGGGAGCGGCCAACAGCTGGGCGCTGCAGCAGAACAGGAGCGGTAGCGCGCCGAAGCGCACGCGACGGAGGCGGGAAAACGTCATGAGGAGGGTTCCTGAGCGAAAGCCTTGAGAAGCCGCGGACAACCCGTGGCGGCGAAGCAGGCGCACGCCACGGTCATCCGCTGTTACGTTTTGGCGCACCCAGGCCAGCGGTGCACCATAAAGTGGACCGGATGGTCCAATCGACATCGACCTAGAGGCCGATGAAGAAGCCGGCCAGGGCCGCGCTCATCAGGTTGGCCAGGGTGCCGCCGAGCATGGCGCGCAGGCCCAGCTGAGCCAGTTCGTGACGCCGCTGGGGCGCGATGCCGCCCAGGCCGCCGAGCTGGATGGCGATGGAAGAGAGATTGGCGAAGCCGCAGAGGGCGAAGGTGACGATGACCTGGGTATGCGCCGAGAGCGGCTGGACGCCCGCCGCCGCCGACTTGACCGGATCCAGGTAGGTCGAGAGGTCGGCATAGGCGACGAATTCGTTGAGCACCAGCTTCTGGCCGATGAAGCCACCGGCCTGCACCGCCTCGTTCCAGGGCACCCCGATGAGGAAGGCCACCGGCGCCAGCAGATAGCCCAGCACCAGCTGCATGCTCAGTTGCGGCACGCCGAACCAGGCGCCGCACCAGCCGAGGATGCCGTTGAGCAGGGCGATCAGGGCGATGAAGGCCAGCAGCATGGCACCGACCGCCAGGGCGATGCGCAGCCCGACCTGGGCGCCTTCGGCGGCTGCGTCTATGACGTTGGCTGGGCGCTCCTCCCCTTCCCCCAGGGTCTTCATGGCCTGGTCGCGCGGCTGTTCGGTCTCCGGCTCCATCAGCTTGGCCATCAGCAGGCCGCCCGGAGCGGCCATGAAGCTGGCGGCGATCAGGTACTTGAGTTCCACGCCCATGCCGGCGTAGCCCAGCAGCACCGAACCGGCCACCGCGGCGAAACCGCCAACCATGATGGCGAACAGCTCCGAGCGGGTGAGATCGGCGATGAAGGGCCGCACCACCAGCGGCATTTCCGACTGGCCGAGAAACAGGGTCGCGGTAACCGTGGTGGATTCCACCCGACTGGTGCCGAGCAGGGCGTGCAGCGCGCCGCCCACCAGGCGGATGATCCAGCCCATGATGCCCAGGTAGTAGAGCACCGCGATCAGGCTGCCGAAGAAGACGATCAGGGGCAGCACCCGCACGGCGAAGACGAAGCCACCGTTACCGAAGTACTCGAACATCTTCGGTCCGGCGAGACCGCCGAAGAGAAACTCGATGCCCTTGTCGGCATAGAGCTGCAGCGAAGAGACGGCGCCGGAGACGCTGCCAAGCACCTGCTGGCCCCAGGGAATGTAGAGGACGAACAGGCCGAGCCCCGCCTGCAACAGAAAGGCCGCGAGCACGGTACGCACGCGAATGGCGCGCCGCTGGCGGGAAAAGAGGATGGCGATGGCCACCAGCAACAGCATGCCCAACACAGAGATCATCAAAGGACTCCTGACAGGATCGCCCGATAGCGGCGATCGATGGGCGATATCCGTAAGCAAGGCGCCTGCCAGATCCTGTCCGGGCGATCAGCTTTTTGTGACTGCCTGGTCAGCGAGGCGCAACGGTCGGTCCAACTCCAGGCCCGCAGGCGAGAGCCGTGCCCCATAAGCCAGCACCTGCACACCCTGGCGACGGGCTTCGCCCAGGGCCAGGGCATAGGCGGCATCGATTTCCGCGGCCGGGCGTACCGCCTCGATGCCGTCGAGCAATACGCAATAGAGCAGCACGGCCCGCTCACCGGCCGCGGCCAGGGCCGCCAGCTCGCGCAGATGGCGGGCCCCACGGGTGGTCACGGCGTCGGGAAAGGCGGCGATCGCGGTGTCGGCAAAGCCCAGGGTGACGCTCTTGACCTCCAGGTACAGCGGCCCCGCGGGATACTCCAGGCGAAAATCAGCGCGACTGTTCTCCAGCCCGTAGGCCACCTCCCGGCGCAGGGCGGTGAAGCCGGCCAGTTCGGGAATGCCACCGGCCAGCAAGGCCTCCTCCACCAGGCGATTGGCACGGGCGGTATTGATGCAGGCCAGGCGGCCATGGTCCGTCTCGACCAGCTCCCAGGTGCCGGGCAGCTTGCGCTTGGGACCACTGGCGCGGCTGAACCAGACGCGGGCGCCCGCCGGCTGGCAGTGGAGCATGGAGCCGGTATTGGGGCAGTGCAGGGTCAGCACCTCGCCGCTGGCGGTCTCGATGTCGGCGAGAAAACGCTTGTAGCGGCGCAGCAGGCGACCCTCTTCCAGGGGTGGCTCGAATCTCACCGGGCGCTCCAGCGCTGCAATCCCTGGGCGATGCGGGCGACGGCCTCTTCCAGGCGCGGCAGCGACTGGGTGTAGGCGAAGCGCACATGGGTGTCGGCACGGTGGCGACCGAAATCCAGGCCGGGGGTGATGGCCACGTGCTCGGTCTCCAGCAGGAATTGGCAGAAGGCATAGGCGTCGCCGCCAAAGGCGGCGATGTCGGCATAGAGATAGAAGGCGCCCTGGGGCTCGACGGCGATCTCAAAGCCCAGGTTGCGCAACGCCGGCAGCAGGTAGTCGCGACGGCGGGCAAATTCGGCGCGACGCTCCTCGAAGATGGCCATGGCCTCGGGGGTGAAACAGGCCAGGGCCGCCTGCTGGGCCACGGTGGAGGCGCTGATGTAGAGATTCTGCGCCAGCTTTTCCAGCTCCGGCACCGCGGCGCGCGGCGCCACCAGCCAGCCGAGGCGCCAGCCGGTCATGCCGAAATACTTGGAGAAGCTGTTGAGCACGAAGGCCGAGTCGTCCACCTCCAGCACGCTGGGGGCGTCCAGGCCGTAGGTCAGGCCGTGGTAGATCTCGTCCACCACCAGGTGACCACCACGTGCCCTGAGGGCGGCCGACAGCCCGGCGAGTTCGTCGCGATCCAGCAGGGTGCCGGTCGGATTGGCCGGCGAGGCCACCAGGGCGCCGACGCTGTCCGCCTGCCAGTGCCGCGCGACCAGTTCGGGGGTGAGCTGGTAGCGGGTCTCGGCGCCGACCGGAATCAGCTGGGCCGCGCCTTCCACCAGGCGCAGGAAGTGTCGATTGCAGGGATAGCCGGGATCGGCCAGCAGCCAGTGACGCCCGGGATCGACCAGCAGGGCGCTGGCCAGCAGCAGGGCACCCGAACCGCCGGGGGTGATCAGCACCCGTTCCGGATCCAGGTCGACGCCGTAGCGCTCGCCATAGAAGGCGGCGATGGCGCGGCGCAACTCCGGCAGGCCGCGGGCCGCGGTGTAGCGGGTCTGACCGGCCGCCAGCGCGGCCTGGCCGGCCGCGACCACCGGGGCGGCGGTGGTGAAATCGGGCTCGCCGATTTCCAGGTGGATGACGTCATGCCCGGCGGCCTGGAGCTGGTTGGCGCGCTCCAGCAGGGCCATCACATGGAAGGGCTCGATGGCCTGGCTGCGCGCGCTGTAGGAATTGGACATGGAGGGGGTCCGAACTTGTGGCGAAGGCGGGATTCTAACCAAGGCTTCGCAGACCGGCATCCGCCGCGTCGGCAAGGAGCGGGAGGCCAGTAGTAGCGCCCCCTGGAAGCTTCTGGTAAGTTCGCCGGCTTGCATCCGCAGGGCGACTGGCCAGTCGAGAACATATTCAGCCTGGCGTCGGCATTGCGCGGGACGCCATCGGCAGCCACAGACCCCGGGCGTTCCAACATGGAGAGGCCTGGAAACGCATCCAGCCTGTGGACAGGATCAGCGAAAGTGAGAGGGTCAATCATGCCCAGCGAAGCAAATCAGCAGAACAATCATCTGGCCCGTGGCTACGAACCCTACCAGCCTGCCAAGGGTGAGGAATACATGAGTGAGCGCATGCGCGCCCACTTCACCGGCATCCTGAACAAGTGGAAGCAGGAACTGCGCGAAGAAGTCGATCGCACCGTGCACCACATGAAGGAAGAAGCGGCCAACTTCGCCGACCCGGCCGACCGCGCGACCCAGGAAGAGGAATTCAGCCTGGAACTGCGTGCCCGCGACCGCGAGCGCAAGCTGATCAAGAAGATCGACGAGACGCTGCAGCTGATCGAAGACAACGAATACGGCTGGTGCGACTCCTGCGGCGTGGAAATCGGTATCCGTCGCCTGGAAGCCCGTCCGACCGCCAGCCTGTGCATCGACTGCAAGACCCTGGCCGAGATCCGCGAGAAGCAGACCGGGACCTGAGTCCTGCTGCCTCACCGACGAGGGCGCTACGGCGCCCTTTGTTCTTTCCAGACTTCGGTTTTTCCGGCATTCACAGGATGAGCTATGTCCAGGCGCCCCTATGTCGGCCGTTTCGCCCCCACGCCCAGCGGCTATCTGCACTTCGGCTCGCTGGTTGCCGCCCTCGCCTCCTACCTGGATGCCCGCGCCGCGGGCGGGCAGTGGCTGGTGCGCATGGAAGACCTGGACCCCCCGCGCGAGGTCCCCGGCGCCCAGGCGGCCATCCTCACCACTCTGGAGGCCTACGGCTTCGAATGGGACGGCCCGGTGCTGCGCCAGAGCGAGCGCCTGGACGCCTATCGCGCGGTCATCGCGCAGTGGCTGGCCAGCGGCCTGGCCTATGCCTGCGACTGCTCGCGCAAGCAGCTCGAAGGCAGTGGCGGCCTCTACCCCGGATACTGCCGCAATCGCGGCCTGCCGGCGACGGACGCCGCCATCCGCATCCGTGTCCCTGAGCTGGACTACCGCTTCGTCGACCGGGTGCAGGGCGAATTCCGCCAGCACCTGGGCCGCGAGGTGGGCGACTTCGTCATCCAGCGCCGCGACGGCCTGATCGCCTATCAACTGGCGGTGGTGATGGACGATGCCCTGCAGGGCATGACCGACGTGGTGCGGGGCGCCGACCTGCTGGACTCGACGCCCCGCCAGCTCTATCTGCAGGAATTGCTCGGTCATCCGGCGCCGCGCTATCTGCACGTGCCGCTGCTGATCCAGCCCGATGGCCACAAGCTGGGCAAGAGCTACCGCTCGCCGCCGTTGCCACCCGAGCAGGCCGGCGCCCTGCTGGTGCGCGCCCTGCGCACCCTGGGCCAGCCGACGCATGCGGAGCTGGCCCGGGAAACCCCGGCCGGGGTGCTGGCCTGGGGTGTCGCCCACTGGGATGCCGCGCTGATCCCGCGGGTGCCGCACCTGGCCGAAGCCCGATTGCCGGACTAGTAGTTGGGCCAGAGGCCAGGCGTGGCCAGTTCCAGCAGATGGCCATCCGGATCGCGGAAATACAGGCTGATCGCGCCACGCGGCCAGCGGGTGCGTTCTTCGATGGCGACCCCGGCAGCCACCAGCTGTGCGGCCCAGGCTTCCAGTTCATCCGCTGCGACGGCCAGGGCCAGGTGCTGAAAGCCCTGGGCGCCATGGGGCGGAATGCAGCCGCCCGGCAGCCTGACGGGCTGTTCGGTAGTGCCCCGCTGGAACAGCAACAGGACGCTGGCGCCCACCGCATAGGCGGCCAGGCGCTCGTCGGCGAACATCGGCGTGAGCCCCAGCAGCTCTTCATAGAAGCGCCGGGCCCGGGGCAGATCGGCGACATAGAGCGCGGTTTCCAGCACGGCGGCGAGACGGGGCCTGGTCATCGACGAACTCCGGCGGGGAAAGAAGCCTTCACGGTAGAGGCCTCCCTCTCCGGGGTACAGCGCTTTTGCATTACCATGGCGCCATCGCCGTTCGGGAACCGCGCATGTACATCTACCGGCTGGTCCTGCTCCTCGTGGTAGGCATCTATCTGTTCTCCCCCGCCATCATGGATTGGTGGATCGCTCCCAGCGGCGCCTGGTATCGCCCCTACCTGCTGTGGCTCATCCTCATCGTGGTGACCTTTATCCTGCAGAGCCAGCGCGATGCCGACGAGCTTTAGTCTGTCCCAACTGGTGCTGATCAGCGCCGGTTACCTGCTGATCTTCTTTGGCGTCGCCTGGATGACCGAGAAGGGCTGGGTGCCGCGCCGGCTGGTGCGCCATCCGCTGATCTACACCCTGTCGCTGGGCGTCTACGCCAGCGCCTGGGCCTTCTATGGCACCGTGGGCCTGGCCTACGACTACGGCTACGGGTTTCTCGCCTACTACCTGGGCCTGTGCGGCGCCTTCCTGCTGGCGCCGGTGCTGCTCTATCCCATCCTGCGCCTGACCCGTGCCTACCAGCTGGCGTCCCTGGCCGATCTTTTCGCCTTCCGTTTCCGCAGCACCTGGGCCGGCGCCCTCACCAGCCTGGGCATGCTGATCGCCGTGCTGCCGCTGCTGGCGCTGCAGATCCAGGCGGTGGCCACCAGCACCGGCATCCTGGTGCAGGCCCGCGCCCAGGACGCCCCGGCGCTGGGCTTCTGCCTGCTGATCACCCTGTTCGCCATGCTCTTCGGCGCACGCCAGATCAATTCCAAGGAGCGCCATGAAGGCCTGGTGGTGGCCATCGCTTTCGAGTCCCTGGTCAAGTTGCTGGCCCTGGGCATCGTCGGCGGCGTCACCCTCTATACCGTGTTCGGCGGACCCAACGGCCTGGAGACCTGGCTGCAGCAGAACCAGAGCGCCCTCTCCACCCTGCACACCCCGCTGCAGGAAGGTCCCTGGCGGATCCTGCTGCTGGTGTTCTTTGCCGCGGCCATCGTCACCCCGCACATGTACCACATGGCCTTCACCGAGAATCTCAGTCCCCAGGCGCTGGTCAGTGCCAGCTGGGGCCTGCCGCTGTTCCTACTGCTGATCAGCCTGGCGGTGCCGCCGATTCTCTGGGGTGGCCTGGCGCTGGGTTCGCCGACGCCGCCGGAGTACTTCACCCTGGGCGTGGGCCTGGCGCTGGACAATCCGCTGCTGGCGCTGGTGGCCTTCGTCGGCGGGCTGTCGGCGGCCAGCGGCCTGATCATCGTGGTGACCATGGCGCTGTCGGGCATGCTGCTCAACCACATCGTGCTGCCGCTCTACCAGCCGCCCACCGACGGCAACATCTATCGCTGGCTGCGCATGACCCGGCGCATGCTGATCGCCGCCATCATCCTCGGCAGCTATGGCTTCTATCGCCTGCTGCAGGGCCATGGCGATCTCTCCAGCCTGGGCATCGTCTCCTTTGTCGCCACCGTGCAATTCCTGCCCGGCGCGCTGTCGGTGCTCTACTGGCAGACGGCCAATCGCAAGGGGTTCATCGCCGGCCTGCTGTGCGGCCTGGGCCTGTGGTTCCTGAGCATGCTCATGCCGCTGGTGGCCGACATCAATCCGCTGCACATCGGCGTCTTCAGCTATCGCATCAGCGCCAGCAACTGGCACCTCGCCGCCGTGGCCTCGCTGACCGTCAACGTGCTGGTGTTCGCCCTGGTCTCGCTCTTCACCGAGGCCAGCGAAGAAGAGAAGAGCGCCGCCGAGGCCTGCGCGGTGGACAACGTCCGCCGTCCGCAGCGCCGCGAACTGGCGGCCAGCTCGCCCCAGGACTTCGCCGCCCAGCTGGCCAAGCCCCTGGGCGCCAAGACCGCGCAGAAGGAAGTCGAGCGCGCCCTGGCCGATCTGCTGCTGCCCTATGACGAGCGCCGCCCCTATGCCCTGCGCCGGTTGCGCGATCGCATCGAGGCCAATCTCTCCGGCCTGATGGGCCCGCGGGTCGCCCAGGACATCGTCGAGACCTTTCTGCCGTTCAAGGCGGAAAGCGAGGCCTATGCCACCGAAGACATCCACTTCATCGAGAATCGCCTGGAAGACTACCAGTCGCGCCTGACCGGCCTGGCCGCCGAGCTGGACGCCCTGCGCCGCTATCACCGCCAGACCCTGCAGGAGTTGCCCATGGGCGTCTGCTCCCTGGCGCGTGACCGCGAGATCCTCATGTGGAACCGCGCCATGGAAGAACTCACCGGCATCGACGGCGCCCGGGTGGTGGGTTCGCGCCTGAGCGCCCTGCCCGATCCCTGGCAGGACCTGTTCGAGCGCTTTCTCGCCGAACCGGCGCAGCAGCACCTCTACAAGCAGCGGCTGCCCCAGGAACACGAGCAGCGCTGGCTCAACCTGCACAAGGCGACCATCGACGAACCCCTGGCGGTGGGCAGCAACGGCACGGTGCTGGTGGTGGAAGACATCAGCGAGACCCAGCTGCTGGAAGACCGCCTGATCCACTCCGAGCGCCTGGCCTCCATCGGCCGGCTGGCCGCGGGCGTCGCCCACGAGATCGGCAATCCGGTCACCGGCATCGCCTGCCTGGCGCAGAACCTGCGCGAGGAGCGCGAGGCGGACGAAGAGATCGACGAGATCAGCAGCCAGATCATCGAGCAGACCCGGCGCATCACCCGCATCGTCCAGTCGCTGATGAGTTTCGCCCATGCCGGCGGTCGCCAGCAGGCCCACGAACCGGTGTGCGTGGCCGAGGCGGCCCAGGAGGCCATCGCCCTGCTCTCCCTCAACCGCCAGAGCGTGGACGTCGACTTCTTCAATCTCTGCGATCCCGAACACCTGGTGCAGGGCGATCCCCAGCGGCTGGTGCAGGTGATGATCAACCTGCTGTCCAACGCCCGGGACGCCTCGCCGCCCGGTGCGCCGATCCGGGTGCGCAGCGAGGCCCAGGGCCAGACCGTGACCCTGAGCGTCGAGGACGAGGGCAGCGGCATTCCCAAGGCCATCGTCAGCCGGCTGTTCGAACCCTTCTTCACCACCAAGGATCCGGGCAAGGGGACGGGGCTTGGCTTGGCGCTGGTCTATTCCATCGTAGAAGAGCATTATGGTCAGATAATGATCGATAGTCCTACCGACCCCGTGACCGGCCAGGGCACCCGCATCCGGGTACTGCTGCCGCGCTATCTCGGGTTGCCGGAGGCGCCGTGACGGACCCATCCGCCTGCTGGATGGATCTGCTAAAGCATTCGGAAGTCCAGACGACCGCGACAAGACACGCTGCCTGGCGTGGGTCGTCTTGCCTTCCCGTAAGAGAGCGCACTTGATGGCCCATATCCTGATTGTCGAAGACGAGAAGATCATCCGTTCGGCGCTGCGCCGTCTGCTGGAGCGCAACCAGTTCCGCGTCAGCGAAGCCGGCTCCGTGCAGGAAGCCCAGGATCTCTACGATGTCTCGAGCTTCGATCTCGTCATCAGCGATCTGCGTCTGCCCGGCGCCCCCGGTACCGAGATGATCGATCTCGCCAAGGGCAAGCCGGTGCTGATCATGACCAGCTACGCCAGCCTGAGATCGGCTGTCGACTCCATGAAGCAGGGCGCGGTGGACTACATCGCCAAGCCCTTCGATCACGACGAGATGCTGCAGGCCGTGGCACGCATCCTGGTCGAGCGTGAACAGCGCCAGCCGGCTGCCGCCGTCGAGGAAAGCGTCGCGCCGCCGCCGGCCACCGGCGAGATCGGCATCATCGGCAACTGCGCGCCGATGCAGGACCTCTTCGGCAAGATCCGCAAGGTCGCCCCCACCGATTCCACTGTGCTCATCCAGGGCGAGTCGGGCACCGGCAAGGAACTGGTGGCGCGGGCGCTGCACAACCTGTCGCGCCGGGCCAAGGCACCGCTGATCTCGGTCAACTGCGCGGCCATTCCCGAAACCCTGATCGAATCCGAACTCTTCGGCCACGAGAAGGGCGCCTTCACCGGCGCCAGCGCCAGCCGTACCGGCCTGGTGGAAGCGGCCGACGGCGGCACCCTGTTTCTCGACGAGATCGGCGAATTGCCGCTGGAAGCCCAGGCGCGCCTCTTGCGCGTGCTGCAGGAGGGCGAGATCCGCCGGGTCGGCTCGGTGCAGTCGCAAAAGGTCGATGTGCGCCTGATCGCCGCGACCCACCGGGATCTCAAGGGCCTGGCCAAGATCGGTCAGTTCCGCGAAGACCTCTTCTATCGCCTCAACGTCATCTCCCTGCGCCTGCCGGCCCTGCGCGAGCGCGGTGGCGACGTCATGGAGATCGCCCGGGTATTTCTCGCCCGTCAGTCCGCGCGCATGAGTCGCCCGGGGCTCAAGTTCGGCGCCGAAGCCGAGGCCGCCATCCGCCACTACAGCTGGCCGGGTAACGTGCGCGAGCTGGAGAACGCCATCGAGCGCTCGGTGATCCTCAGCGAAGGCCAGGAGATCAATGCCGACCAGCTGGGCATCGACGTCGAGCTCGGCGAGCTGGAGCTGGCCGACAGCTACCTGGATCCGCTGCCCAGCGCGGGCCTGGGGAACGGCAACGGCGCCCACGAGCCCACCGAGGACCTCTCGCTGGAGGACTACTTCCAGCACTTCGTGCTCGAGCACCAGGATCACATGACCGAGACCGAACTGGCCCGCAAGCTCGGCGTCAGCCGCAAGTGCCTGTGGGAACGTCGCCAGCGCCTGGGCATTCCACGGCGCAAGGCCAGCGCCAGCAGCGACGCCAGCTGATCCACGCCGGGACGTGGCAGCCCTGCACGTCCCGCGGTAACACCCTCCCGCCTCGCCTCCCCATCCTTTGCAATGTGTTACCGCCGTAACAGGAGGCGGGTTCAGCGGTAACGAAAATCCCCCTGTAGCCACCAGGCAAAAAGGCTACATTTTTCGTAAGCCCCTGAAATAAAAGGATTTTCTAAAACTGGCACGGCATCTGCTTTATGTTCTGGCACAAGAACAATAAAAACGTACCCCCTCCATAACAAAAACAAGACGTAGCGACTCCAGCACAACAAGAACAAGCAGGCGGAGGCGTAGCTAACTGATCATTTTGGAGAAGAGTCGTCTTGCGGGATGGTCCCGCGATGTCAGGCCAGAGAACAATAAAACTGCCCCGAGGCAGCACCCGTACCAGGCAGAGCAGGAATGATCCTGACGACATCAGCTTCCAAAGTAATCCGTTTGCTCTTGGCTCTAGACTTCAGAGCCTTTCCGGCGGCCGGTATCCGCACGGGACAGACCACACAAGAAAAACAAGAGGTCTGGATAGACAATAAAAACAAAGCACGTACCACTTTGGGGGGGAGCTTCGGCTCCCCCAGTGCCTTTGACAGCCTCCCCTCCCTCGTTCAAGATCCCCTCCTTATCTATTGCGCAACGGCTCCCGCTGTGGTCCAGATTGCGTATAGCCGTCTCTCCGAACAGAAACTCGCATGCTGAAGAAGCTGATCCAGACTCTGCGCTCGCCCCTGCGGCGTACTCCGCCCGCGCCTGCCTTGCCCATCGAACTGCCCCGCAGTCAGCATGCTCTGGAACGAGAGCGCATCAGTCGCTACGCCCTGAGTGTCGTCGACCGGCTGGAAAAGGCGGGTTATCAGGCCTACCTGGTGGGCGGTTGCGTCCGGGACCTGCTGCTGGGCTTCGAGCCCAAGGACTTCGACGTCGCCACCAGCGCCACGCCCGAGCAGGTGCGGGCCGAATTCCGCAATGCGCGGGTCATCGGGCGGCGCTTCAAGCTGGTCCACGTGCATTTCGGCCGCGAGATCATCGAGGTCGCGACCTTCCGCGCCAATCACCCCACCGGGGATGCCGAGGACGAGACCCAGGGCTCGCGCCATGAAAGCGGCCGGATCCTGCGCGACAACATCTATGGCAACCAGGAACAGGATGCCCAGCGGCGCGACTTCACCATCAACGCGCTCTACTACGACGCCAGCGGCGAACGCATCCTCGACTACGCCAACGGCACCCAGGACATCCGCCTGCGGCAGATCCGGCTGATCGGCGATCCGGAGCAGCGCTACCTGGAAGATCCGGTGCGGATGCTGCGCGCCGTGCGCTTCGCCGCCAAGCTGGATTTCGAGATCGAGGCCGCCACCGCCGAACCCATCAGCCGCCTGGCGCCGCTGCTGCGGGACATTCCGGCACCGCGGCTGTTCGACGAGGTCATCAAGCTGCTGCTGGGTGGCAAGGCCGAGCGCACCTTCGAGCTGCTCTGCCAGTACGGGCTGTTCGCCCCGCTGTTTCCGGCCAGTGGCGAAGCCCTGGAGCGTGACCCGGAATACGCCGGCAGCCTGATCCGCCAGGCCCTGGCCAATACCGACGCCCGCATCCGCGAAGGCAAGCCGGTCACCCCGGCCTTCCTCTTCGCGGCCCTGCTCTGGCCGGCCTTGCCCGAGCGCGTCCGTCATCATCAGGACCTCGGCCTGCCGCCGATTCCGGCCATGCAGGAAGCCGCCCACGACCTCACCCAGCAGCAGTGCCAGCGCACCGCCGTCCCCAAGCGTTTCACCATGCCCATGCGCGAGATCTGGGACATGCAGGAACGCCTGCCGCGCCGCCAGGGCAAGCGCGCCGATCAGTTGCTGGAGAATCCGCGCTTTCGCGCCGGCTACGACTTCCTGCTGCTGCGCGAGAGCGCCGGCGAGGAAACCGGTGGCCTGGGCGACTGGTGGACCCGCTACCAAGAGGTCGGCGACAGCCAGCGGCGCGAGATGATCAAGAACCTCAGCCGCGACGAAGGCGCACCGGCCAAGCGGCGCCGCCGTGGCGGCAGCAATCGCAAGCGGCGCACTTCGGATGCGCCCACCGCCGGCGACGAATGATGGAAAGGGTCTATCTCGGTCTGGGCAGCAACCTGGCCGAGCCGCAGCGCCAGCTGGAGGCGGCCCTCGAGGCCCTGGCCCGATTGCCTCACAGTGAGCTGGTGGCGGTCTCCGCCTTCTATGCCAGCGATCCCCTGGGACCACCCGATCAGCCGCGCTACGTCAACGCCGTCGCCGCCCTGGAAACCGGGCTCGAGCCCCTGGCGCTGCTCGACGCCACCCAGGCCATCGAGCAGCAGCAGGGCCGCGTGCGTAAGGATGAACGCTGGGGTCCGCGGACCCTGGACATCGACATCCTGCTATTCGGCGAGCGACTGATCGACGAGCCACGCCTGCAGGTGCCGCACTACCACCTCCAGGCCCGTGCCTTCGTCCTCTATCCGCTGGCCGATCTCGCCCCCGCGCTGCACCTGCCCGATGGCCGCCGCTTGCCGGACCTGCTGTCCGCCTGCCCTTTCGAAGGCCTGGAGCGGCTGCTACCGTCGTCATCCACGCGGTAACACAGCCGTAACACCGAGCATTGACTTGCGCCGGATGCGCCGGGACTATAGCAGCCGTTTGCGCGCGGCCACCCGCGCCCGCGGCGCCCAGACAATAACCATAGCGCCGTCCCACGAGGACCCCTTGCATGCCTGATATCAGCCTCACGACCCTTCAGGGGCTCAAGCAGCGCGGCGAAAAGATCGCCATGCTGACCGCCTACGATGCCACCTTCGCCCAGGCCGCCAGTCAGGCCGGCGTCGAGATGCTGCTCATCGGCGATTCCCTCGGCATGGTGCTGCAGGGTCACGACAGCACCCTGCCGGTGACCCTCGACGACATGGTCTACCACACCGCCTGCGTCAAGCGCGGCCACGCGGGTGCCTTCATCGTCGCCGACCTGTCGTTCATGACCTATGCCACCCTGGAGCAGACCCTGACCAGCGCCGGTCGCCTGATGCAGGCGGGCGCGCAGATGGTCAAGCTTGAGGGCGATGCCTGGCTGGCCGAACCCATTCGCCGCCTGGCCGCCAATGGCGTGCCGGTCTGCGCCCACCTGGGCCTGACGCCCCAGTCGGTCAACGTCTTCGGCGGCTTCAAGGTACAGGGGCGCGATCCGGCCCGGGCGCAGCAGTTGCGCGAGGCGGCGCGTGAGCTGGAGGAAGCCGGCGCGGCCATGCTGCTGCTGGAATGCGTGCCTTCGGCGCTGGCCGAGGAAATCACCCGGGCCGCCCGGGTGCCGGTGATCGGCATCGGCGCCGGGGCGGCCACCGATGGCCAGGTACTGGTGCTGCACGACATGCTCGGCCTGGCCCTGCGCGGGCGCACGCCTAAATTCGTGCGCAACTTCATGGCCGGTCAGGACAGCATCCAGGCTGCCCTGGCGGCCTATGTCGCTGCCGTCAAGGACGGCAGCTTTCCCGCTCCCGAACACGGATTCTCCGCATGAAAACGGTCCATAGCGTCCGCGAACTGCGCGCCGCCGTCGCCGCCGCGCGCCGCCAGGGCCTGCGCATCGGCCTGGTGCCCACCATGGGCAATCTGCACGCCGGGCATATCGCCCTGGTCGACACCGCGCGGCGTCACGCCGACTTCGTGGTGGCGAGCATCTTCGTCAATCCGCTGCAATTCGGTCCCACCGAGGATCTGGACACCTATCCGCGCACCCTGGCGGAAGACAGTCGCCAGCTGAACGAGGCCCACTGCGACCTGCTGTTCGCGCCGGCGGTGGCCGAGATGTATCCCAATGGCATGGACGGCCTGACCCGGGTGAATGTCCCCGTGGTGTCCGAAGGCCTGTGCGGTGCGCGCCGGCCCGGGCATTTCGAAGGCGTGGCGACGGTGGTCACCAAGCTGTTCCAGATGGCGCAACCGGACGTGGCGGTGTTTGGCGAAAAGGACTATCAGCAGCTGGCGGTGATCCGCAAGCTGGTCCAGGACCTGGACATGCCCATCGAGATCGTCGCCCAGCCCACGGTACGGGCCACCGACGGCCTGGCGCTGTCGTCGCGCAATGGCTATCTCGATGACCACCAGCGGGCCAGTGCGCCCTGCCTGTACAGCCTGCTCAGGCGCCTCGCCGATCAGCTCGCCGCCGGCGCCGCGGTCGAGCCGACCCTCGCCGCCGGTGTCGCCGAATTGCACGCTCAGGGGCTCAAGGTCGACTATCTGGAATTGCGCGAGCAGCTGAGTCTGCAACCGGCCGGGCCGGACACCACCGCGCTGGTCCTGCTGGTGGCGGCCTACCTCGGCCAGACCCGCCTGATCGACAATCTGAGCTTTCGCCGCAGGGCCCGAGTGTGACGCAACCGAAGGTTAGCTCACCCGACCCTGCCTGAACCCTGGAAGCCCGGAACATACCGGGCTTTTTCATGCTCGAAGCGCGGCGCCACGACCGGCGTCTCGCGGTCACCGACTTTCTCTTGCAAGCCAGCGGCTTGTGGGGCACAACAGCAAACAAGAGCCACCAAGGAAAAGCCTAGCCATGGAGTACTATCAACACCCCCTCGACGTGACCCAGCTCGCCTCCTGGAAAGCCCTGCAGGAACACCGCAAGGCCATGCAGAACTTCCGCATGCGCGATGCCTTCGCCGCCGATCCGCAGCGCTTCTCGCAGTTCTCCCTGAGCAGCAGTGGTCTGTTCCTCGACTACTCCAAGAACCTCATCACCGAGCAGACCCGTGACCTGCTGGTGAATCTGGCCCGGGAAGCGGGCCTGGAAGGGGCCATCCGCACCCTGTTCGATGGCGCCTACGTCAACTCCTCCGAACACCGCCCCGCCCTGCACACCGCGCTGCGCCGCCCGGTGGGCGACAGCGTCCGGATCGACGGCCAGGACATCATGCCCGAGGTGCACCGGGTCCTGAACCAGATGACCCAGCTGGTCACCCGCATCCACAACGGCCTCTGGCGCGGCTACACCGAGAAGCCGATCACCGACGTGGTCAACATCGGCATCGGTGGCTCCTTCCTCGGCCCGCAGCTGGTCTCAGAGGCGCTGGTGCCCTTCACCCAGCGCGGCGTGCGCTGCCACTACCTGGCCAACATCGACGGCAGCGAATTCCGCGAGGTGACCTCCAAGCTCGCCGCCGACACCACCCTGTTCATCGTCTCCTCAAAGTCCTTCGGCACCCTGGAGACCTTGAAGAACGCCCAGGCCGCCCGCGCCTGGTGCCTGGCCCAGGGCTGCCCGGAGCCGGAGCTGCACAAGCACTTCATCGCCGTCTCCAGCAACGTCAAGGTGGCGGTGGAATTCGGCATCGCCGAAGAGAACATCTTCCCGATGTGGGACTGGGTCGGCGGTCGCTATTCGCTGTGGTCGGCCATCGGCCTGCCCATCGCCCTGGCCATCGGCATGTCCAACTTCAAGGACCTGCTGGCCGGCGCCTATGCCATGGACCAGCACTTCACCAGCGCTCCCTTCGAAGAGAACATGCCGGTGCTGCTGGGCCTGCTCGGGGTCTGGTACGGCAACTTCTGGGGCGCGACCAGTCACGCCATCCTGCCCTACGACCACCACCTGCGAAACTTCGTGAAGCACCTGCAGCAGCTGGACATGGAGTCCAACGGCAAGAGCGTGCGCCAGGACGGCTCGCCGGTGAGCCTGGAGACCGGTCCGGTGATCTGGGGCGGCGTCGGCTGCAACGGTCAGCACGCCTACCACCAGCTGCTGCACCAGGGCACCCAGCTGATCCCCGGCGACTTCATCGTGCCGGTGGTGAGCCACAACCCGGTGGCCGATCACCAGCAGTGGCTGTATGCCAACTGCCTGTCGCAGAGCCAGGCACTGATGCTGGGCAAGACCCGCGAGGAAGCCGAGGCCGAGCTGCGCGAGAAGGGCCTGGGCGAAGCCGAGATCGCCAAGCTGGCGCCGCACAAGGTGATCCCGGGCAACCGCCCGAGCAACACCCTGGTGCTGGAGCGCATCTCGCCGCGGCGCCTGGGTGCGCTGGTGGCCCTGTACGAGCACAAGGTGTTCGTGCAGAGCGTCATCTGGGGCATCAACTGCTTCGACCAGTGGGGCGTCGAGCTGGGCAAGGAGCTGGGCAAGGACGTCTACCAGCACATCATCGGCCGCAGCGAAGGCAAGGCCGACGACGGTTCCACCCAGGGCCTGATCGACTACTTCCGCGGTCGTCATCGCGGCTGATCGTCTCCGGTCCGTTCCGAAAGGCGCCGCTCTGCGGCGCTTTTTCGTTTTGTCGCCTCGCTGAACCCCGGCAGGGCATCCGCGGCCTAAACTAGGAGCACAACAACACCAAGAAGGAGCCGGCCATGAGCCAACGCTACCCCGTGCCCGAGAGCCTGAGTGCCCGTACCCACCTCGACGAAGCCCGCTATCGCGAGCTCTACCAGCGCTCGGTGGAGCAGCCGGAACGCTTCTGGAGCGAACAGGCCAGCGCCCTGCTCGACTGGTCGCGCACCTGGGACGAAGTCCATAGCGGCGATATGCGCCAGGGCCAGACCCGCTGGTTCAGCGGCGGCCAGCTCAACGTCGCCTACAACTGCATCGATCGCCACCTGGGTGCCCGGGCCGAGCAGACCGCCATCCTCTGGGAGGGCGACGATCCCGCCGACAGCCAGGCCATCAGCTATCGCCAGTTGCACGAGCACGTCAGCCGCCTGGCCAACGTGCTCAAGGAGCGTGGGGTCAATAAGGGCGACCGTGTCTGCCTCTATATGCCGATGATCCCCGAGGCGGCCTACGCCATGCTCGCCTGCGCTCGCATCGGCGCGGTGCATTCGGTGGTGTTCGGCGGCTTCTCGCCCGAGGCGCTGCGCGACCGCATCCTCGATTCCGACTGCCGGGTGGTGATCACCGCCGACGAAGGCGTGCGCGGTGGCAAGCGCGTCCCGCTCAAGGCCAATGTCGACAAGGCCCTGGCCAAGTGCCCGGAGGTCCATACCGTGGTCATGGTCGAGCGCACCGGCGCCGCCGTGGCCCGCCAGGAGGGGCGCGACCTGCCCTATGCCCAGGCGGTGGCCGCGGCTTCGCCCGACTGCCCGCCGGAGCCCATGGACGCCGAGGATCCGCTGTTCATCCTCTACACCTCCGGCTCCACCGGCAAGCCCAAGGGCGTGCTGCACACCACCGGCGGCTACCTGCTGGGCGCCACCCTGAGCTTCAAGTATCTGTTCGACTATCACGAGGGCCAGGTCTTCTGGTGCACCGCCGATGTCGGCTGGGTCACCGGCCACAGCTACATCGTCTACGGCCCCCTGGCCAATGGCGCCACCACCCTGATGTTCGAAGGGGTACCGAGCTATCCCGATGCCAGTCGCTTCTGGCAGGTGGTGGACAAGCACCAGGTCAACATCTTCTATACCGCCCCCACCGCCCTGCGCGCCCTGATGCGCGAAGGCGACGGCCCGGTACAGCGCACCTCGCGCAAGAGTCTGCAACTGCTGGGCAGCGTCGGCGAGCCGATCAATCCCGAGGCCTGGGAGTGGTATCACCGGGTGGTGGGCGAAGGGCGCTGCCCCATCGTCGACACCTGGTGGCAGACCGAGACCGGCAGCATCCTCATCGCCCCGCCACCCGGCGCCCTGGCGCTGAAGCCGGGTTCGGCCACCCTGCCCTTCTTTGGCGTGCAGCCGGTGCTGCTGGACGAGCAGGGCCAGGAAATCGACGGGCCCGGCAGCGGCGTGCTGGCGATCAAATCCAGCTGGCCAAGCCAGATCCGCACCGTCTATGGCGATCACCAGCGCCTGATCGACACCTATTTCAGCGCCTACCCGGGTTACTACTTCACCGGTGACGGGGCGCGCCGGGACGAAGACGGCTACTACTGGATCACCGGGCGGGTGGATGACGTGCTCAACGTCTCCGGTCACCGCATCGGTACCGCCGAGGTGGAAAGCGTGCTCACCGAGCATGCGGACGTGGCCGAGGCGGCGGTGGTGGGCTGCCCCCACGAGGTCAAGGGCCAGGCGGTCTATGCCTTCGTCACCACCAAGGGCGGGGTGACGCCGAGCGACGAACTCAAGGCGCAACTGCGCCAGCAGGTGGCCGACCAGATCGGCAGCTTCGCCAAGCCGGAATTCCTGCAATGGGCGCCGGCGCTGCCCAAGACCCGCTCCGGCAAGATCATGAGACGGATCCTGCGCAAGATCGCCTGCGACGAGCTGGACAGCCTGGGCGATACCTCGACCCTGGCCGATCCGTCGGTGGTCGACAGCCTGATCGACGCCCGCCTCAATCGCGCCCCGCAAGGCTAGCCGGAGACCCAAAGAAAAGCCCCGCCTAGGCGGGGCTTTTTGCTGCTGCCGACCTTAGTGGGCGGCTTGCATGCGGTGCTTCAGGTCACGCATGCGATCGTGGGTCGCACGGGCCTTTTCCAGCTGGCTGCGCAGGTTGGCCTGGGCATCCGGGGTGGCGTGTTCGTTGACGGCACGCTCCAGCGCGTGCAGCAGGCGGTCTTCCTGCTCTTCCAGTTCGCTGACGTAGGTGACCTCTTCCTTTTCCTTGCTGGCAAAGGAGGTTTTGACGTCGGTGTAGTACTTGCGGAAGCTGCCGGCAAAGGTGCCTTGCTCGGCGGGCTTCTCACCGGCAGCCGACACCTGGCTGCTCAGGGCGCTGATGATCTCGGCCTTGCTCTGGGCGATCTCGGTGAACAGGGCCTTCAATTCGGGGTTCTTCACTTCGGTGAGGGCGTGCTCGTAGAAATTCTTGCCGTCACGGGCGATCTCGATCAGATCGTTGAGGGTTTCGGTCGTGCTGGTCATGGCAGTTCTCCGGGGCGAAGGGCAAGGGGTGATGGCGGCGTCGGGCGCCGCCATCGTGCCGGGTATTAGCGGGCGTCGTTACTGAGCCGCTTTCAGGGCGTCAGCCGATACGGCCTTCACGCCCTTGATGGCCTTGGCTTCTTTGATCGCCAGGTCGCGCTGGGCTTCGGTCGCCACGGTGCCGGACAGGGACACGACGCCCTTGTTGGTCTCGACCTTGATGGCGGTGCCCTTGATGTGTTCGTCGGCCAGGAACGACGCCTTCACCTTGCTGGTGATCCAGGTGTCGGACGCGGCTTCTTCGGTCTTGTCCACGGTGTTGTTGGCGGCCAGGGTCATGTTCTGGCTGGTGGCAGCAAAGGCACCGCCGGCCAGCGGCAGGCTCAGTACGGAAGCGGTGACGGCAGCGAGGGCAAAGGTACCGAAAGTCTTTTTCATGAGATGACTCCTGTTTTCCTTGGTTGTACTGCGCCCAGGTCCTGGCAGCAGCGACCTAGATGTAGAGCGCAACGGCTGCGCCGAATTCCAAGACTTGTTAAAGACGTTAAAAATCAATGACTTATTTCAATTAGACGTGGATGACAGGCGGGCAAAATGCAACTTCCTGGCGAATAGGCCTGGTAATTTGCACGAGGTCAGACGACTCTTGAGCCCGAGCCTGGACGCGTTGTCGTCGAAGGTGACAAAGCCGATAAAGGCGGACGAAAGAAGTAGGTTTCCAGGTGACCCGACCCGAACTGCCGTACCTTTATCCGGTCAATGCTGAATTGAACCCGACACCTGCGATCGGGCCTTGAGGATCCGGGATGCGGCCTCTTTCTCCCGCGCGCATTGCCCTGGTTTATCTGTTGCTGAGCGCCCTCTGGGTGATCGGCAGCGATGGGCTGCTGTATCTGCTGCTCAGCGATCGGGACAATGCCTATCTGTGGCACACCCTGAAGGGCCTGGCCTTCATGAGCCTGCTGTCGCTGGTGCTCTATGGCCTGCTGCGGCGCGAGGCCAGCTATCGCGAAGGCTTCATCGGCGAGCTGCAGAACCAGCGCGCCACTCAGGATTTCGTCCAGCGGCTGACCAATACCGGTGACTGGCAGTTGTTGGACGATGGCCGTCTGCTCTGCTCCGAACGCACCCTGGTGATGCTGCACCAGCCCAAGGGCAGCGATCCGCTGGATTTCGCCACCATCGCCGCCTGCGCTCGCGTCGACGACCGTGACCATGTGCGCAGCATGCTGGAGCGTCTGCAGCACATGCAGGGCCCGCTGAATTTCTCCGCGCACTTCGACGACGGCCAGGGCAACTGGCGCTGGCTCAACTGGCAGAGCGACTTCGACGAAGCCGGCATCACTCGCGGCGCCCTGGTCGACATCACCAGCTACAAGCTGGCCGAACAGGCACTGCAGGACAGCCAGCGACGCTATCGCGAGCTGGTCCAGCACCTGCCACTGGTGGTGTTCGCCAGCGACCACCGTGGTCGCTGGCAATTTCTCAATCCGGCCTGGGAAGCCCTGACCGGCCAACCCGCCACCCAACCCCTAAACCATCCCCTGGATCAGGCTTTCCATCCCCAGGACGGCGCCCGACTGCGCCAGCTGGTGGCGGAATTCGCCGCGGGTCAGCGCCTGCACTGGAACGGCGTGGTGCGGTTGCGGCTGTCGGTGGAGAGTCATCGCTGGATGCAGATGGAGCTGCGCGCCGGCCTCGATGGCGAGATCCAGGGTACCCTGACCGACATCCACCACGACTACCAGGCGCAGCAACTGCAGCAGGCCCGCAGCGATGTCCTCGACGACCTGCTCACCGGCCTGCCGCTGGCGGAAATCCAGCAGGGCATCGCCCTGCGGCTGGAGCGTATCTACCCGGAGATGCGCGTCGCCCTGCTGCTGGACGACCAGGGCGAGCATCTGCGGGTCGCCGCGGCGCCCAGTCTGCCACCCGCCTTCCAGGCAGCACTGGAAAGCGTGCCGCGCAGTCGCCACGACCAGGGCTGCTGCAGCGCCGTCGCCGCCAATGCCCCGGTGTTCACCATCGATGTCGAACTGGATCCGGCCTGGCAGCCGCTGTTGCCGGTCGCCCAGGCAGCCGGCATTCGCGGCGCCTGGGCCCTGCCGCTGCAGGACGAGCAGCAGCGCGCCGTGGGCGCCCTGGGCATCTACTACGGCGAGGCGCGACTGCCCGAAGCGGAGACCCAGGCGCTGATCACCGAATTCACCCGCCTGGCGGTGCTGGCCATCCGGCAACAGCGCGTGGTCCAGGCGCAACGCGCCAGCGAGGCGCGCTACCGCGGCATCTTCGAGCAGGCCTATACCGGCATCATGCTCAGCGATCTGGAGGGCCGCTGGCTGAGCGTCAACCACCACTTCTGCCAGATGCTCGGCTACTCGCAACCGGAGTTGCTGCAGAAGGACACCGCCTCGGTGACGCATCCGGAAGAGCGGGCCCTGGGCGCCGCCCTGCGCAAGCAGCTGGTCGACACCGGCCAGGACCGCTACACCCTGGAAAAACGCTATCTGCACCGCAACGGCACGCCGGTGTGGACCAACGTCACCACCCGCCTGATCCGCGACGATCAAGGCATGCCCCAGTACTTCATCAGCACCGCCCAGGACATCACCCTGCGCAAGCAGCAGGAGGCAAGCCTGCGCCAGGCCGCGGCCATGTTCCAGAACAGTCGCGACGGCCTGCTGCTGCTCGACGAGCGCCGCTGGATCCTGGCGGTGAATCCGGCCTTCGCCCGCCTGCTGGGCACCCAGGAAGGCATCCTGCTCGGCCAGCGCCTGGGACTGCCCGGTGGCGGTCGCCAGGACCAGCGCTTTTATCGCGATCTCTGGCGCACCGTGCGCCGCGAGGGCCGCTGGGAAGGCGAATTGCTCTGGCCGCGCCTCGACGGCAGCACCTTTCCGGCCTGGACCGCCATCGACACCCTCTACCCCCGGGAGACCCGGCAGTACACGGTCACCGTCAGCGACACCACCCGCCTGCGCGAGAGCGAGGCGCGCCTGAGTCATCTGGCGCATCATGATCCGCTGACCGACCTGCCCAATCGCCTGCTGGCGCGCACCCATCTGGAACACGCCCTGGCCCTGGCCGAGCCCCAGGAATACCTGGTCGCCGTGCTGATCCTCGACTTCGATTACTTCCGCACGGTCAACGAAAGCCATGGCCACGCCCTGGGCGATGAACTGCTGGTGGAATTCGCCGCCCGGCTGCGCGCCCTGCTCAGCGAGGACATCACCCTGGCGCGCATCGGTGGCGACGAGTACCTGGTCATCATCGAGCGGCTGGATCGACCCGAATTCGCCGCCCAGATCGCCCAGGCCATGCTCGGCAAGCTGGAACAGCCCTTCCACCTCGGCGAACACGACATCTATCTCAACGCCAGCATCGGCATCAGTCTCTTTCCCGACGATGGCGCCACCGCCGATGACCTCATTCGCAATGCCGACACGGCCATGCACCAGGCCAAGGATCAGGGCCGCGACACCTTCCGCTTCTATACCCAGGCCCTTACCGAGCAGTCGCGCCGGCGGCTGAATCTGGAGTCGCGGCTGCGTACTGCGCTCAAGCGCGGCGACTTCGTCCTCTACTACCAGCCGCTGATGAGCGTCAGCACCGCCCAGACCATTGGCGTGGAAGCCCTGGTGCGCTGGCAGGATCCGGAGCTGGGTCTCATCCCGCCCACCGAATTCATTCCGCTGGCCGAGGAAACCGGGCTCATCGTGCCCCTGGGCGACTGGATCATCGAGAGCGCCTGCCAGCAGATGCACAGCTGGCTGGCCCAGGGACTGGAACTGGAAACCCTGGCGATCAACATCTCGCCCCGGCAATTCGCCAAGCGCGACCTGGCCAGCACCATTTCCCGCGCCCTGGCGCGCAGTCGCCTGCCGGCCGAGCACCTGGAACTGGAGATCACCGAAGGCACCCTGATGGGCAATGTCGAGGAGGCGCTGCTGTCCCTGGCGACCCTCAAGACCCTGGGGGTGCGCATCGCCGTGGACGACTTCGGCACCGGCTATTCCTCGCTGGCCTATCTGCGCCGCTTTCCGCTGGACAAGCTCAAGATCGACCAGAGCTTCATGCACGAATTGCGCAGTGACAGCGGTACCCACAGCAGCCAGGCCATCGCCGCGGCCATAGTCGCCCTGGGCCAGGGTCTGGACCTGGACGTCCTGGCCGAAGGGGTGGAGACCACCGAACAGTGGGACATCCTGCGCAAGCTGGGCTGTCAGCAATGCCAGGGCTTCCTGTTCAGCCCACCGCTGCCGCCGGAGGAGTTCGAGGTCTGGTACGCCGAACGGCAGAAGGCGCGCGCCTAGCGCCCTGACCGACGAATGTCACTGTACTGTAATCAAAACCGCTCTAGACTCGGGCTTCCACTTTTCGTCTGTCCCCGAGGGTATCAGCATGAAGATCGTGGTTCGTCCCCTGCGCAAGTCCACCACCAGTGCCTGGCAGGTCTGCATCGACAAGCAGGCCATCACCTTTCTCAGCGAAGCCGATGCCCGCAGCTATGTCGCGACGCTGGAGGCGCGCATCGCCGCACCCCATCCATTGCCCCTGCGCGAAGCTGCAACAGGCCTGGCCGCGCCGCTCTAGGCCTCACGCCGCCCTGACCGCTGGTCTTGCGGATCGCCCTGGCACCGCCCGTTCAGCGGTGGGCCAGGGCGATTCACGGCGCTGCTTGCGCGAACAATTGGCTAGGCAGCTATCGAACATGTAACTTTTGCGGCGTCCGCCCCATCCTACCTCTAGGCCCTGCGTTCGCAGGGACTCGCTGTCTGATGGATCTGGAACGCCCATGCTTGAACTCGCTGCTGCCTTTATCTGCTTCACCTCCCTGCTCACCTACCTCAATTACCGCTTCGTCGGCCTGCCGCCGACCATCGGCGTCATGGTCATCGCCCTGATCTTTTCGGTCGGTCTGCAGAGTCTGTCCTGGCTGGGCTTTCCCGGTCTGGAACACCGCATCGGCGAACTCCTCGGGCAGATCGACTTCAACGATCTGCTGATGAACTGGATGCTCGGCTTCCTGCTGTTCGCCGGCGCCCTGCACGTCAATCTCAAGGACCTGCGCGACTACAAGTGGGCCATCGGCGGTCTGGCCACCCTCGGGGTGATCATCTCGACGGTGCTGATCGGCTATCTCAGCCACTGGATCTTCGGCTGGCTGGGCTGGCACGTCGACCTCCTCTACTGCCTGATCTTCGGCGCCCTGATCTCCCCGACCGACCCCATCGCCGTGCTCGGCATCCTGCGCTCGGCCGGGGCGCCCAAGTCGCTGGAGACCACCATCGTCGGCGAGGCGCTGTTCAATGACGGCGTGGCCGTGGTGGTCTATTCGGTGCTGCTGGGGGTGATCCAGCTGGGCGAGACGCCTACGGTCAACGCGGCGCTCTGGCTGTTTGTTGAGGAAGCCGGCGGCGGCATCCTGTTCGGCCTGCTGATCGGCTTCGTCTGCTACTGGCTGATGCTGAGCATCGAGCAGCACCAGATCGAGGTGATGCTATCCCTGGCCCTGGTGATCGGCGGCTCGACCCTGGCCAGCCACCTGCACGTCTCGGGTCCCATCGCCATGGTGGTGGCCGGTCTGATCATCGGCAACCTGGGCCGGACCAAGGCCATGAACGACTTCACCCGGCGCTACCTGGACGGCTTCTGGGAGTTGATCGACGAGATCCTCAACGCTCTGCTGTTCGCCCTGATCGGCATGGAGCTGCTGGTGTTGCCCTTCAGCTGGACCCACCTGGGCGCGGCGCTGCTGGTGACCCTGGCGATCCTCTTCGCCCGCTGGATCAGCGTGGCGCCGGTGGTGCTGCTCAGCCCGCACTGGCGCAACATGACCCGGGGCACGGCGCGCATCCTCACCTGGGGCGCGCTGCGCGGCGGTGTCTCGGTCGCCCTGGCGCTGAGTCTGCCGGCCGGTCCGGAGCGGGATCTGATCCTGGCTCTCACCTACATCGTGGTGCTGGTCTCCATCCTCGGCCAGGGCCTGACCATCGGCCGGGTGGTCAAGAGCGTCACCGGTGGCGCCCCGGTCGCGCGCGACGACCACCACTGACTCCAAAACGAGAGAACCCCGCCGTGGCGGGGTTCTCTGGGCAACAGCCGAGCGATCAGCGCGGCAGGTTGCGGCCGGAGAAGATCTCGCGCATCTCGTGCTTGAGACGCTGGGTGATCTGCTGACGCTGCTCGGACGAGAGGCTGCGGGAGGCGTCGCCGAACAGGTAGTTGTCCAGTTCGAATTCCTTGAGCAGCATCTTGGTGTGGAACAGGTTGTCCTGGTACACGTTCACGTCGGTCATCTGGTAGGCCGCGCGGGTGTCTTCGGACAGGTAGTTCTGGATCGAATTGATCTCGTGGTCGATGAAGTGCTTGCGCCCTTCGATGTCGCGGGTGAAGCCGCGCACCCGGTAGTCCACGGTGACGATGTCCGAGTCGAACTGGTGGATCAGGTAGTTCAGGGCCTTGAGCGGAGAGATCACGCCACAGGTGGAGACGTCGATATCGACGCGGAAGGTGGCGATGCCGTCGTCCGGATGGATCTCCGGATAGGTATGCACCGTGATATGGCTCTTGTCCAGGTGGCCGAGAATGGTCTCGCGCAGCGGACCGGGCGACTCCTCGATCTGGCTCTCGGTCGGCTCGACCGGTTGCTCGGAGATCAGGATGGTCACGCTGGCACCCTGGGGATCGTAATCCTGGCGGGCGATGTTGAGGATGTTGGCCCCGATGATGTCGACCACGTCGGTCAGGATCTGGGTCAGACGCTCGGCGTCGTATTCCTCGTCGATGTACTGGACATAGGCCTGTTGATCTTCCGACGTCTCGGCGTAGCAGATGTCGTAGATGTTGAAGCTCAAGGTCTTGGTCAGGTTATTGAAACCATGGAGCCTGAGTTTGCTTTTCACGGTGGTAAAGCTCCCGTCGTGCGGTCTCTGACCGCGGTCCTGAATGCCCGTCAGTTGCGGATTGCGCAAGCTGCGTAGGGCGGCGAACACCTCTTCGCGATGGCGATTGGCTGTGCTTTCGGGGCCCTTGCCCCTTAAGAGCGGCGCATTATGCAGATCGGCAGCGGTTGGGGCCAGAGTCTGCCGGGCCCAGGTGATGAATTGATGTCGGCAGGAGGGAGACGAGGCGGACAGCGACGCCCGGGCGGGCGTCGCGGGCGGGGGTCAGGCGAGGTCGACGAGTTCGTAGCTGTGGCTGATCTCGACGCCGGCGCGGCCGAGCATGATGGAGGCCGAGCAGTACTTTTCCGCCGACAGCTCGATGGCGCGCTTGACCTGGGCTTCCTTGAGGCCGCGGCCCTTGACCACGAACTTCAGGTGGATGCGGGTGAACACCTTGGGCTCGGTGTCGGCGCGGTCGGCCTCGAGGAAGGCCTCGCAGCTTTCCACCGGCTGCCGCGCCTTGCGCAGGATGCTGACCACGTCGTAGCTGGCGCAACCGCCCAGGCCGATCAGCACGGTTTCCATCGGCCGTACGCCGAGGTTGCGCCCGCCGCTTTCCGGCGGGCCATCCATGACCACCACATGGCCGCTGCCGGATTCACCGAGGAACATGGCCTCGCCTGCCCACTGGATGCGCGCTTTCATCGCTTTCGTCCTACTTATATATACAAATGGTGATCAGCTTAACATGCTGGATGGCGTAAACTGGTAAGCAGTGAAGGGTTATTCAGCTCGCATTTAAGCTGCGCATGTTCTTATCCGGTCTTTGAATTGGAACCGGCGCAGCCTGTGCATGCACCGGTTCGGACATCGGTGCCCCCGACTCAGGTTAGCTTTCAACCTCAGGAATCAGCATGGCCGCTATCATCCCACCCGCGAAGTTACAGCACATCGACAAGCTGCTAGCGCATTGCTCGCGTCGCCGTTACACGGCAAAAACCACCATCATCTACGCTGGCGACAACAGCGAAAGCCTGTTCTTCATCCTCAAGGGTTCGGTGACCATCCTCATCGAAGACGATGAAGGCCGCGAAATGATCATCGCCTATCTCAACGCCGGAGACTTCTTCGGCGAGATGGGGCTGTTCTCCAAGGAAGGCAGCGAGCCCGAGCGCAGCGCCTGGGTCCGCGCACGCACCGAGTGCGAAGTCGCCGAGATCAGCTACAGTCAGTTCCGCGAACTGAGTCAGCAGGATCCGGACATGCTGTTCTCCCTGGGTCGCCAGATGGCCGAGCGCCTGCGCCAGACCACCCGCAAGGTCGGCGACCTGGCCTTCCTCGACGTCACCGGTCGCGTGGCCCGCACCCTGCTCGACCTGTGCAAGCAGCCCGACGCCATGACCCACCCGGACGGCATGCAGATCAAGATCACCCGCCAGGAGATCGGCCGCATCGTCGGTTGCTCCCGCGAGATGGTCGGTCGGGTCCTGAAGTCCCTCGAAGAACAGGGTCTGGTCCACGTCAAGGGCAAGACCATGGTGGTGTTCGGCACCCGCTGAGCCCGTCCGCTAGCCCCTGCCTGCAGGCGGGGGCCACGCCCCCGCCCGTCCAGGGCTTCAGCTCTCGACCTTGCGCGACACCTTTTCCACCCGCACCGTGGCCTTCCCGTCGACGGTCTTCTCTTCGCTCCCCTTGGCCTTGGGCTCACCCACGACGAAGTGGAATTCTTCGCCGTGCTTGACCGCGCCATAGAGCACCGCCTTCTCGATCAGCTCGGTACCGCGCAGATGCCGCAGCATCAGCGGATCGCTGCGCAGATCGCGATAGAGCGCCAGGCACAGCAGCGCCATCACCACCACGAAGGGCAGCGAGACCACAATAGTCAGATTCTGCAGGCCGTTGAGCGCCGCGCCCGGATTGCCCGGGTCGCCGATGGCCAGCATGATCGCCGCCACCGCGCCGGTGAGGGCGCCCCAGAAGATCACCGTGCGCCGCGAGGGCTCGGTGGTACCGCGCTCGGACAGGGTCCCCATCACCAGGGAGGCGGCGTCGGCGCCGGAGACGAAGAAGATCGCCACCAGCACCATGACCAGCACCGAGGTCACCGAGACCCAGGGATAGCTGGCCAGCAGGTCGTAGAGGGCGAAGTTGCTGTTCACCGCGCCGTCGACCAGGGTGAAGGCGCCCTGGCGCATGGCATCGATGGCCGCGCCGCCAAAGATGACGAACCAGACCACGCTGACCAGACTCGGCACCAGCAGGACCCCGGTGACGAACTGGCGGATGGTGCGGCCGCGACTGATGCGGGCGATGAACATGCCGACGAAGGGTGTCCAGGAGATCCACCAGGCCCAGTAGAACACCGTCCAGCTGGACAGCCAGTTGCCCATGGCCTCGCCTCCACTGGCGCTGGTGCGCGCCATCATCTCCGGCAGCAGGTCGATGTAGTCGCCGATGGCGGTGGGCAGCAGGTTGAGCATCAGCAGGGTCGGACCGACGACGAAGACGAACACCGCCAGGGCCACCGCCAGCACCATGTTGGTGTTGGACAGCCACTGGATGCCCTTCTCGACCCCGGACACGGCGGAGATGACGAAGGCCACCGTCAGCACCGTGATGATGCTGATGTAGAGCATCTTTCCCGGTTGCTCGATCCAGCCGTTGTGCTCCAGGCCGCCGGCGATCTGCAGGGCGCCCAGGCCCAGGGAAGCGGCCGAGCCGAACAGGGTGGCGAAGATCGCCATCATGTCGATGACGCGGCCGAGGGGGCCGTTGGCGTGCTCGCCGATCAGCGGGCGGAAGGCCACCGAGATCAGCTGGCAGCGGCCGCGGCGATAGGTGCCATAGGCGATGGCCAGGCCGACCACGGCGTAGATGGCCCAGGGGTGCAGGGTCCAGTGGAACAGCGTGGTCGCCATGGCCACCTGCAGGGCGGCGCTGCTCTGTCCCGCGGCGCCGCCGGGTGGCGGATTGAGATAGTGCGACAGCGGCTCGGCGACGCCAAAGAACATCAGACCGATGCCCATGCCGGCGCTGAACATCATCGCCACCCAGGAGAGGGTGCGGAATTCCGGTTGCTCGTCGTCGCGCCCCAGGGGGATCCGCCCATAGCGACTGGCGGCCAGCCAGATGACGAAGACCACGAAGCCGGTGGAGGTAAGCACGAACAGCCAGCCGAAATGGGTGATCACCCAGCCCTGGGCGGTCGAGGCGCTGCTGGCCAGACTGGCCTGGCTGACGAAGCCCCAGATCACGAAGGCCAGCGCGGCGATGCTGGTGACGCCGAAGACCACCCAGTCGGTGGTGCCGGCGAGTCGCCGATCCCGTCGCGCCTCCTCGGTCCGGGAAGGATCGGTGACGCTGATATCAAGTGTTTCGCTTTTTTCTTCCGTTGCCATGGTTCTCGCATGCCCTGGTTATGGATGGCCTGGTGCGGCGGAGTCCTGGCTCGTCCTGCGACGGCCAGCCGCCTCCGCGACTCGCCACGGTGCAACGAGTCGGAGGCCATTAACCGGGTTTATCCCTACAGAAACAAAGCCCTGCGTCGGCAGCGGGCACACGGAGGTCGTTCCCGCCGCCCGGGGTGGGCGCGAGTCGACCTGGATCACCCTGTGGAAAGAAAAAGGCCCCGGGGTGGTCCCCGGGGCCTCGTGCGGACGACCTTGGTCTCAGGCGTCTCTGAGCGGGAAGCGGCGATCCGGGAAGAACAGACGCTGCAGCTCCTGGCCTGGTTCGTCGGCGCGCATGAAGGCTTCGCCGACCAGGAAGGCGCGCACCTCGTTGGTTTCCATCAGCTCCACGTCGGCGCGATTGAGAATGCCGCTCTCGGTGATCACCAGGCGATCCTGGGGGATGCGCGGCAAGAGATCGAGGGTGGCTTCCAGGCTGACCTCGAAGGTGTGCAGGTTGCGGTTGTTGACCCCCACAAGCGGGGTATCCAGCACCGTCAGGGCGCGTTCCAGCTCGGTGCCGTCATGCACCTCGACCAGCACGTCCAGACCGACGTCCTTGGCCGTGGCGGCCAGTTCGCCCATCAGGCCGTCGTCCAGCGCCGCGACGATCAGCAGGATGCAGTCGGCGCCGATGGCCCGGGCTTCCACCACCTGGATGGGATCGACGAGGAAGTCCTTGCGGATCACCGGCAGCTGGCAGGCGGCACGCGCCTGTTGCAGATAGGCGTTGCCACCCTGGAAGAAGTCCACGTCGGTGAGCACGCTCAGGCAGGTGGCCCCGCCCAGGGCGTAGCTGTGGGCGATCTCGGCCGGCACGAAGTGTTCACGGATCACGCCCTTGCTCGGCGAGGCCTTCTTCACCTCGGCGATGATCGCCGCTTCCTTGCGCGCCACCTGGGCCTGCAGGGCGCGGGCGAAGCCGCGCGGGGCGTCGGCGGCACGGGCCTGGGCCTCGAGTTCGGCCAGGCTGGTCCGGGCCTTGAGCTGGGCGATTTCCTCGGCCTTGCGGGCCAGGATCTTCTGCAACACGGTTGGCACACTCACGGGCGACCCTCCTCGCGATAGACGGATGTGAAATGGGCGAGCTCGTCCAGCTTTTCCCGGGCCAGGCCGCTGTAGAGCGCGTCGTGGGCCAAGAGTACCCCTTCATGCAGGCTGTGGGCGAGATCCGCGGCGTAGAGCGCCGCGCCGGCGTTGAGCACGATCATGTCGGCGGCCTTTTGCCCGGCTTCGGTCTTGCGCCGGCCGAGGGCATCGCGGATCAGCGCCAGGGAGGCCTCGGGGCCGTCCACGGTGAGGCCGACCAGGGTCTGGCTCTTGATGCCCAGATCCTCCGGCAGCACCTGGTATTCGCTGATGCTGCCGTCCTTGAGTTCGGCCACCTGGGTCGCCGCGGCCAGGCTGAATTCGTCCAGGCCGTCGCGGGAGTGCACCACCAGCACGTGGTGGCTGCCCAGGCGCTGCAGCACCTCGGCCAGCGGCCGGCACAGCGCGGCGCTGAACACCCCGACCACCTGGTGGCGCACGCCGGCCGGGTTGGTCAGAGGGCCGAGCATGTTGAACAGGGTGCGCAGCCCCAGGGAGCGACGCGGCCCGGCGGCGTGACGCATGGCGCTGTGGTGTGACTGGGCGAACATGAAGCCGACGCCCACCTGCTCGACGCAGCGAGCGATCTGCTCGGGCGTCAGCTCCAGGTAGATGCCCGCGGCCTCCAGCAGATCGGCGCTGCCGCTCTTGCCGGACACCGCGCGATTGCCGTGCTTGGCCACCTTGCCGCCGGCCGCCGCGACCACGAACACCGAGGCCGAGGAGACGTTGAAAATGTTGGCGCCATCGCCACCGGTGCCCACCACGTCGACCACGTGATCGAGGCTCGGCAGCACCACCGGGGTGGCCAGTTCGCGCATCACGCTGACCGCGCCACAGATCTCGTCGATGGTCTCGCTCTTGATGCGCATGCCCATGAGGAAGGCACCGATCTGCGCCTCGTCGGCGCCACCGGTCATGATCTGGCGCATCACCGCCTGCATCTCGGCCACATTGAGGTCGAGTTGTCCGCTGATGCGATTCAGGGCCTGCTTGATGTCCATCTAGCGCCGTCCTCCCTGCTGCTGGAGAAAGTTGGCCAGCAGGTCGTGCCCATGCTCGGTGAGGATGGACTCGGGGTGGAACTGCACCCCCTCGATCATGAACTCGCGGTGCCGCAGGCCCATGATCTCGTCCATGCTGCCGTCCGGATGCTGGGTCCAGGCGGTGATCTCCAGGCACTCGGGCAGGGTCTCGCGCTTGACCACCAGCGAGTGGTAGCGGGTCACGGTGAAGGGATTGGGCAGGCCGGCGAAGACGCCTTCGCCGTTGTGGTAGACCGGGCTGGTCTTGCCGTGCATCGGCTCGCGCGCCCGCACCACCTCGCCGCCAAAGGCCTGGCCCAGGCTCTGATGGCCCAGGCAGACGCCCAGCACCGGCAGCTTGCCGGCGAAGCGCTCCAGGGTGGCCAGGGAGATGCCCGCCTCGTTGGGCGTGCAGGGACCGGGGGAGACGACGATGCGCTCCGGCGCCAGGTCGTCCAGCGCCTCGACCGGCACCTCGTCGTTGCGCACCACCTTGACCTCGGCGCCCAGCTCGCCCAGGTACTGCACCAGGTTGTAGGTAAAGGAATCGTAGTTATCGAGCATCAGCAGCATGGTGGATTCCTCAGACGGACTGTTCGGCAAGGGTGACGGCGCGGAACATCGCGCGACGCTTGTTGAGGGTCTCTTCCCACTCCGCCGCCGGCTGGGAGTCGGCGACGATGCCGCCGCCCGCCTGCACGTGCAGTTCGCCGTCCTTGATCACCGCGGTGCGGATGGCGATGGCGGTGTCCATGTTGCCGTTCCAGGCCAGGTAACCCACGGCGCCGCCGTAGATGCCGCGCTTGACCGGTTCCAGTTCGTCGATGATCTCCATGGCGCGGATCTTCGGCGCCCCGGACAGGGTGCCGGCCGGCAGGATGGCGCGCAGGGCGTCCATGGCGGAGAGCTCGGGCTTGAGCCGGCCGGTGACGTTGCTGACGATGTGCATCACGTTGGAATAACGCTCGATGACCATCTTCTCGGTCAGGGTCACGCTGCCGGTGGTGGAGACCCGGCCCACGTCGTTGCGGCCCAGGTCGATCAGCATCAGGTGCTCAGCCAGCTCCTTGGCATCGGCCAGCAGGTCGCGCTCGAGCGCCAGATCGGCTTCTTCGGTGGCACCACGTGGACGGGTCCCGGCGATGGGGCGCACGGTGATCTCGCCGTCTTCCACCCGCACCAGAACCTCGGGCGAACTGCCCACCACATGGAAGTCGCCGAAGTTGAAGAAATACATGTAGGGCGTGGGGTTGAAGCAGCGCAGCGCCCGATAGAGGTCGATGGGCGCAGCCTGGAAATCGATGGTCATGCGCTGCGAGGGCACCACCTGCATGCAGTCGCCGGCCAGGATGTAGTCCTTGATCCGCTCCACGGCGTTTTCATAGTCGGCACGGCTGTAGCTGGAGCGGAAGGCCGGTTCGCTGCCGCTGCCTACCGCGGCGAAGTCCAGGCCCAGGCGCGGGGCGATGGGCTGGCGAATGCGCTCGCGCAGCGCCGCGAGTCGGGCCTGGCCCTGCTCATAGGCGTTCGGCTGGCTCGGATCGACGAGCACGATGCAGTGCAGCTTGCCGGCCAGGTTGTCGAAGACCACAACTTCGTCCGAGACCATCAGCAGGATGTCCGGGGTGCCCAGCGGATCGGGATTGGGACTGGCGCCCAGGCGCTTCTCGACATAGCGCACGCAGTCATAGCCGAAGTAGCCCACCAAGCCGCCATCGAACTTGGGCAGATTGGGCACCACCGGCACGCGATAGCGGGCCTTGAAGGCCTCGACGAAGGCCAGCGGATCCTCGACGGTGGCCGCCTCGAGCTCTCGCTCGCCCTCGTGCACCGTGACCTCGTACCCGCGGGCACGCAGCAGGGTCCGGCAGGGCAAGCCGATGATCGAATAGCGGCCCCATTTCTCACCGCCCTGCACCGACTCCAGCAGATAGGAGTTGGGCGCATCGGCCAGCTTGAGATAGAGGGACAGCGGGGTGTCGAAGTCGGCCAGGGTTTCGAAGGCCAGGGGAATGCGGTTATAGCCTTGAGCGGCCAGGCGCAGGAAGTCGTCGCGGGTCATGATCAGCCTCGTGGCGAGGAAAACGAAAGGTCGGGTGCACAGCGTGCCGGTCTGATACCGGCAGGGACGAAATCAGGCGCGCCAGCGCCAACGGGCCAGGGCCTTGATGACTTTCATCCATGCTCGCGAGGAGCCTGTGCGGGTGACCACCACGATGCGATCTCTTGCTCTTGGGGCGGGGGTTGAAGGGCCACGTTAGCCTAGCCGGCGCGGCATGGCAACCGGCCGGCCACCTCGGCGTGCTAGATGAACAGTTCGCGCAGATCGTCGACGACCAGATCCGGCTGCTCGCTGGCGATGGGCTCGCCATGGTTGTAGCCGTAGCTCAGGGCCACGCAGCGCACCCCGGCGGCCCGGGCGGCGCGGATGTCGTTGCGCGAATCGCCGATGAACAGGGCCTGGCCGGCCGCCACCCCCGCCTGCTGCATGACCCACAGCAAGCCCGCCGGATCGGGCTTCTGCTGCGGCAGGGTATCGCCGCCGACGATCCAGTCGAAGTCGCCCAGGCCCATGTCGGCCAAGAGCGGCGCGACGAAGCGCTCCGGCTTGTTGGTGATCACCGCCAGGCGCACGCCCAGGGTGCGCAGCAGCGCCAGGCTGTCCAGCACGCCGGGATAGACGCGGGTCAGGGCGTGACTGCCGCCATAGAGCGCCATGAACAGCGCCAGGGCCTCGTCGGCGGCGGCATCGTCCACCGCGTCATGCCGCATGTCATCCGCCAGTGCCCGGCGTACCAGTACCCGGGCGCCATTGCCGATCCACAGCCGCACCTTGTCCAGCCCCGCCGGCGCGCGGCCCAGGCGTTCGAGCATGGCATCCACCGCGGCGGCCAGGTCCGGCGCCGAATCCAGCAGGGTGCCGTCGAGGTCGAACATCACCAGGGCGGGCGGATGCCCGCCACCGAGGCGTACCAGGGCGCTCATACCGAGCGGGCCTTGGCCAGTTCGGCACGCATCGCCTGGATCACCGCGGCATAGTCGGGCTGGCCGAAGATGGCCGAGCCGGCGACGAAGGTGTCGGCCCCGGCGCGGGCGATCTCGCCGATGTTCTTGACGTTGACCCCGCCATCGATCTCCAGGCGGATCGGCCGACCCGAGGCGTCGATCAGGGCGCGCGCCTCGCGCAGCTTGTCGAGGGTGCCGGGAATGAATTTCTGGCCGCCGAAGCCGGGGTTGACGCTCATCATCAGCACCATGTCGATCTTGTCCATGACGTACTTCAGGGCATCCAGCGAGGTGGCCGGATTGAACACCAGGCCGGCCCGGCAACCGCCGTCCTTAATCAGCTGCAGCGAGCGATCGATGTGCTCGGAGGCCTCGGGGTGGAAGGTGATGTCGGTGGCGCCGGCCTCGATGAAATCGCCGATGATGCGATCCACCGGCTTGACCATCAGGTGCACGTCGATGGGCGCGGTCACCCCGTAGTTGCGCAGCGCCTTGCAGACCATCGGGCCGATGGTGAGATTGGGCACATAGTGGTTGTCCATCACGTCGAAATGGACCATGTCGGCACCGGCGGCGAGGACCTTGTCGACCTCCTCGCCCAGGCGGGCGAAATCGGCGGACAGGATCGAGGGGGCGATGGCGAAGGGTTGCATGGGATAGCCTCGGCGAAGGTTAAGTGGCGGCATTGTAACGGAGATCCGTCTGCGACTCGGGCGTTCCCGCTGCCCCGACGGGGCGAACGGCGGTAGGCTCGCCAGGGTCAACCGTCCCCCTGTCGAGGATTCCCGTCGATGTCGTCGCCCGCCCTGCTGCCGCTCTGCCTCCTCCTGCTCGGCCTTGCCGCCCCGGTGCTTGCCGAAGAAGCGCCCACCCCGGCACCGGAAACGCCGGCGGCGCCGGCCGCCGTGACCCCGGCGCTGGAGCGCAGCCAGGAGCAGCAGCAGGCGCTGATGCGGCAACTGCCCGCCGAGCAGCAGAAGACCCTGCAGGCCGGCGACGAATCCTTTCTCGCCCTGCTAGTGCCCGCCGCCCGGGCCAAGGCCGCCGGAACGGTAGTGCTGGTGCCGGGCGATGGCGAATCGGCCGACTGGCCCAATGTGGTGGCGCCCGTGCGCCAGCAGTTGCCCACCTTCGGCTGGCAGACCATCAGCCTGAGCCTGCCCGATCCCTATGACCCCGTGGTGGCGATCGAGCGGGACACCGCGCCGGCGGACACCGACGCCCAGGCCAACAGCGAGCAGGCGGCACCGCCGGTGACCGGCGGCAGCGGTACGGCGCCCGCCGCCCCGACCCAGGCCGAAGCCGGCAGCGGCGAACCGGCCCAGGCGGCGGTCGCACCGGTGGATCCCGAAGCCGCGGCCAATGCCCAGGCCACCCGGGTACTGGCGCGCATCGCCGCCGGCATCGACCTGGCGCTGCAACAGGGCGCCAGCCCCATCGTGCTGGTCGGTCACGGCACCGGCGCCTACTGGGCGGCGCGCTATCTGGCGGAAAAGGAACCGGCCGAGGTCAAGCAACTGGTGCTCATCGACGCCCGCGAACCCCAGGGCATGCCGCCGCGGCTGGACGCCACCATGGGCAAGACCGACCTGCAGATCGCCGACCTGGTGCACGCCCCCGGAGCGGCCGCCCAGCGGCGCAAGGAACGCGCGGCGCAAAAGGCCAACAAGGGCTATCGGCAGATCGATCTGCCGGTGATTCCCGGCGACCGGGCCGCCGAGCAGGAACAGACCGTCCGTCGCCTGCGCGCCTGGCTGGATCGGCTGCCACCGGCCGCTAGCGGAAGCCCCGCCGCGTCTTGATCACCTGGTAGGCGGCATGCAGCTCGGCGGTGCGCTGGGCAGCGGCATAGACCGCCGACTGGCCGGCCCCGGCGCCGGCCTTCTTGTCGGGGTGATGGCGCGAGAGCAGCCGCCGATAGGCCTGCTTGACCGTGGCGGCGTCGGCGTCATCGGTGACGCCGAGCAACTGCAGCGCCTTGCGATACTTCTCTTCGTTGCTGGGCTGGCGTGGCGCCGTCTGTACCGGCGGCTGCAAGGCAAGCACCTGGGCTTCGGCCAGGCCCATCGCCTGGCCCCAGCCGAGGATCTCGTCGCGATCGCCGGGGCGCACGCTGCCGCTGATCCAGACCATGCGCCAGCAGGCGCGCAGGATGCCTTCGCTGCGCTCGCTGAGGCGCTGCAGATCGGCCGTCGACGGCAGGGTGCCGCCCTTGCCCTGCTCGAAGGCGGCGATGGCCTTCTTGCGGTCGTCGGCGCCCAGGCCCAGACGCTCGATCTCGCCTTCGGCCTGGCGGATGTGGGCGGTCAGCACCCGCCCGCCGCGCTTGGCCAGCCGGCCGAGCATCTGGAATTGCGCCTGGTGCTCGAAGCGCCCGGGACGCCCCTGCCAGCGCGCCTTCCAGCCCGCCAGGGAGGTCAGTCCCAGTTGCCGCTCGCCGGCATGGGCGAGCAGCGCCACCAGCAGCGCACCGGGAATACTGGCCACCGCCCAGCCGGCCAGGAAGCCCAGCAGCGTCAGCGGCCAGAACCAGATCTTCAAGAAGCCGCCTCGAACAGCCGCTCCGCTTCCGCCAGCCGCTCCAGGGTGCCGACGTCCACCCAGCGACCGTCCAGTCGCTGGCCCGAGACCTGCCCGGCGGCAATGGCCGGCCGCAGCACGTCCACCAGCTTGAAGGCCCCGGCCGTGCAACCGGCGAACAGTTGCGGATGGAGCACGGCGATGCCGCTGTAGGTGAGCTTCTCCGGGGCGTCCAGGGTGATCCGCCCGTCCACCAGGCCGAAGTCGCCGCTCGGGTGATGCAGCGGATTGTCGACCAGCACCAGGTGCGCCAGGCAACCGGCCGGCAGGGCCAGAGTGCCAAAGGCGAAGTCGGTACGGATGTCGCCGTTGACCAGCACGAAAGGCGCGCTGCCCAGCAGCGGCAGCGCGCGAAAGATGCCGCCCCCGGTTTCCAGCGGCTCACCCTCGGGGGAGAAGCGGATGGCGACCCCCAGCGGACTGCCATCGCCCAGGGCGGCTTCCAGCTGGGCGCCCAGCCAGGCGTGATTGATCACCAGCTCGGTGATGCCCGCCGCCGCCAGGGCCCGGATGTGGTGCTCGATCAGCGGCCGGCCGTTCACCTCGATCAGCGGCTTGGGCAGGCTCAGCGTCAGGGGTCGCATCCGCTCGCCCTTGCCCGCCGCCAGGATCATGGCCTTCATGCCTCGGCCCGCTCGGCATGCAGCTCGTCGAGCAAGGCGCCGAGGTCGGCCAGCTCGGGGCGGCGTGCCACCACGGTACGGATATAGGCGAGAAAGCGCGGGGTGTCGGCGACATAGCGCGGCTTGCCGTCGCGGTGCCAGATGCGGGCGAAGATGCCCATCACCTTGAGATGGCGCTGCACGCCCATCAGATCCGAGGCCCGCTGGAAATCGGCGAACTCGGCCTGCACCGGAATGCCGGCGGCGCGGGCCTGCTCCCAGTAGCCCAGCAGCCAGCGCTGCACCAGCGGCTCCGGCCAGCTGAGGAAGGCGTCCTTGAACAGGCTGGTGATGTCATAGGTCACCGGGCCGATGACCGCATCCTGGAAGTCCAGCACCCCCGGATTGGGCGTGCTGAGCATCAGGTTGCGCGGCATGAAGTCCCGATGGACCTGCACCTGGGGTTGCGCCAGGGCGCTGTCGATCAGCACCTCGCAGATGGCATGCCAGCGCTCGAGCTGGCTGGCGCTCAAGGTCGTGTCCAGCTCGCGGCCCACGTACCACTCCGGAAACAGACTCAACTCGCGGGCGAGCAGAGCCCTGTCGTAGAGCGGCAGGCTGCCGTTCGTCGGCTGCTTGCCCTGAAAAGCCAGCAAGGCGTTGATGGCCGCCTGGAAATAATCGTCGGCATTGGCCGCATTGATCACCTCCAGGTAGGTCAGGGTGCCGAGGTCGCTCAGCAGCAGGAATCCCCGCTCCAGATCCTGGGCCAGGATGCGCGGCACATGGACCCCGGCGGCGGCCAGCAGCGCGGCCACCTGGACGAACGGACGGCAGTCCTCCTGCGGTGGCGGCGCATCCATCACGATCAGGCTGCGGCCCTCGCCCGCCCAGCGGAAATAACGGCGAAAGCTGGCATCGCTGCTGGCCGCGGTCAGGCTGCCCACGGGCACCTCACCCCAGGCCTGCTCCCGGAAAATTTCCGGTAGAACGGTGGTCAGCCAGTCTTCTATCTGGTTTAAGCGAACATCTTCAGTCATTTACAGCGGATCCCCCGGCCCTAGCCGATGCGCAGGTCATGTTTTATTATCCGCTATCTTTTTGAGCCCATCGAGAGGCCGCGGCCCCTTAATGGCCGGCGTGCAGGACGACTTTAAGGATGGCCGTGAAAACCCCCGCGTTTCGCAGAAAATTCCCCCTCTTGGTAACCGGCAGCCTGCTCGCCATGCAGCCCGTCACCGCCCTTATCGCCGCACCCGCCGAGCAGTTCAGCTGCAGTGCCGGCGCCGGTGGTGGCTGGTCGTGCAACACCCAGGCACCGACCGCGGCCATCCCGCCCCGTCCCAGCAAGGGCGAGACCCAGGGCGTCGCCGCCGAGCCGGCCGCCCGCAAGGGCGACAATGCCGTGCTGGTGACCGAGAGCAAGGGTCGTGCCCTCAAGTCCCGCAGCGCCGACTACAGTCACCTGGACTGGGTCCCGCGCGATCAGCTGACCCCGGCCCAGCTGGCCGAGACCGGCCCCTACTGCAGTGGCGCCTATGTCGAGCCGCAGCGCCCGGGCATGTACGACGACACCCCGACGTCCAAGGCCCCGACCTACGTCTCGGCCAAGGCCTCGCGCTACGAGCAGGAGCAGCAGGTCGCCACCCTGGCCGGCGACGTGGTACTGCGGCAGGGCGGCATGCAGGTGGAATCCCAGGAAGCCAACCTGCACCAGCTGGAGAATCGCGGCGAGCTCAAGGGCAACGTCAAATTCCGCGACAATGGCCTGCTGATGGTCGGCGACAAGGCCGATCTGCAGCTGGACAACGGCCAGGTCCAGGTCGACAACGCCGAATTCGTCATGCACCAGAGCCGCGCCCGCGGCAGCGCGCTCTATGCCAAGCGTGGCGACGACGCCATCATCCGCCTCAAGGATGGCACCTACACCACCTGCGAACCGGGCAGCAACGCCTGGCAGGTCAAGGGCAACACCGTGACCCTGAACCCGGCCACCGGCCTGGGTTATGCGACCAACGCGACGCTACGGGTCAAGGACATTCCGGTCCTCTATACGCCCTTCATCTACTTCCCGATCGACGACCGTCGGCAGTCCGGCTTCCTGGCGCCCTCGATCAGCACCTCCAGCGACACCGGCTTCGCGATCACCACGCCCTACTACTTCAACCTGGCGCCCAACTATGACGCCACCCTCTATCCGCGCTACATGGCCAAGCATGGCCTGCAGACCGAGGGTGACTTCCGCTACCTGACCCGCAGCAGCGAAGGCGAGGTCTACGGTTCCTACCTCAAGGACACCGATCCGGAGCACGAGGGCGAACCGGAAGCCACCGACAACCGCTGGCTGTACGGCTGGAAGAACCGCAGCGGCCTGGATTCGCGCCTGATGGCCGAGGTCGACTACACCCGCATCAGCGATCCCTACTACTTCCAGGACCTGGACACCGACCTCGGCATCAACAAGCCGACCTACGTCAACCAGCAGGGCCGCCTGACCTACCGTGGCGACACCTTTGTCGCCGGCCTCAACGCCCAGGCCTACCAGTTGGCCACGGTCTCCGACGTGACGCCCTACAACCGCCTGCCGCAGCTGACCCTGACCGGCGCCCTGCCCTACAACCCGGGCGGCCTGGACTTCACCTACGACACCGAGGCGGTGCGCTTCACCCGCAGCTTCGACGACAACACCTACTTCGACCTGGACGACAACGGCAATCGCACCAACGTGCGCAACCGCCCGGACGTCAATCTCTTCGGCCTGACCCGCGCCGAAGGCAATCGCTACCATGTCGAGCCGGGCATCGCCCGCCCGATGACCGCGTCCTGGGGCTTCCTGACGCCGTCGGTGCGCTATGCCTACACGCGCTACGACCTCGACCTGGACAGCACCGGTCAGAACGACCTGAATTCGCCGCTGGTCGGCGGTGGTCGTCGCGCCTCGGCCGGTTCCAGCGTGACCAGCTTCAACGACAGCCCGACCCGTTCGGTGCCGATCTTCAGTCTCGACAGCGGCCTCTACTTCGACCGCACCTCGAATCTGTTCGGCGAAGGCGGCAAGCAGACCCTGGAACCCCGCGCCAAGTACCTCTATGTACCCTATCGCGACCAGGACGATCTGCCAGTGTTCGATACCGGCGAATACACCTTCAGCTACAGCTCGCTGTGGCGCGACAACCGCTTCACCGGTCGCGACCGCATCGGCGACGCCAACCAGCTGGCCCTGGGTGCCACCAGCCGCTTCATCGAGCCCAACGGCTTCGAGCGCGCCAACGTCAGCTTCGGCCAGCTGTTCTACTTCCGCGACCGCGATGTCCAGCTGCCCGGCCTGACCAAGGACGACCTGGCCTATGCCCGCAGCCTGGGTCAGAACATCGACAATCCCCAGGCCACCACCTCGCGTTCGCCCTATGCCCTGGCTGGCATGTATCGCTTCAACCGCGACTGGCGCGTGAACGGCGAATTCAACTGGGATCCGACCCTGCACCAGACCGACTCCGGCAGCGTCATGTTCCACTACCAGCCGGAAGCCGAGCCGGGCAAGATCCTCAACGTCGGCTATCGCTATCGTGACAACGTCCGGGTGTTCGATCCGAACTTCGGCCGCTTCACCTACAACAGCGACGACTACAAGGTCGACCAGCACGACATCTCCTTCATCTGGCCGATCGTGCCCCAGTGGTCCGCCATCGCCCGCTGGCAGTTCGACTACAACAAGAGCCGTACCCTAGAAGCCTTCGGTGGCTTCGAGTACGACAACTGCTGCTGGAAGCTGCGCCTGATCAGCCGCTACTGGCTCAAGAGCGAAGACGACGTCTTCTACACCGCCCAGAGCTCCGAAGCCGATCGCGGGATCTTCCTGCAGATCGTGCTCAAGGGACTCGGCAACGTCTTCGGCGGCAAGACCGAAGGCTTCCTGGACAGAGGCATTCAAGGCTATCGTGAACGTGAAGACCAAGCTATGTAACGCCCTGCGCCCGCTCGCCCTGGGCGCGGCGCTCGCCCTCACCCCCCTGGCTCAGGCTGCCGTGGTACCGCTGGACAAGGTCGTGGCCATCGTCGACAACGACGTGGTCATGCAGAGCCAGCTCGATCAGCGACTCAACGAGGTCAAGCAGAACATCACCCGCCGCGGCGCCGCGGCGCCGCCGGAAAGCGAATTGCGCCAGCAGGTGCTCGAGCGGCTGATCCTGGAAGACATCCAGATGCAGCTGGCCGGCCGCATGGGCGTGAAGATCTCCGACGAGGAACTCAATCAGGCCGTCGCCACCATCGCCCAGCGCAATGGCCTGAGCGTGGCCGAATTCCGTCAGGCCCTGGCCCGCGACGGTCTCTCCTACGATGCCGCGCGCGAGCAGGTCCGTCGCGAGATGATGATCAGCCGGGTGCGCCAGCGCCAGGTCGGTCAGCGCGTGCAGGTCACCCAGCAGGAGGTGCAGAACTTCCTCGCCTCGGACCTGGGCAAGCTGCAGCTGTCCGAAGAATACCGGCTGGCCAACATCCTGATCCCGGTGGCCGACAACGCCGGCAATGCCGGTCTCGACGCCGCCGCGCGCCAGGCCCAGGACACCTACAACCAGCTGCGTCAGGGCGCCGACTTCAACCAGCTGGCCATCGCCCGCTCGGCCGGGGACAACGCCCTCGACGGCGGCGAGATCGGCTGGCGCAAGGCTGCCCAGCTGCCCCCGCCCTTCGACCGCCTGATCGGCAGTGTCGGCGTCGGTGGCATCACCCAGCCCGTGCGCGTACCTGGCGGCTTCGTGATCCTCAAGGTGGAAGAGAAGCGCGGAGGCGAGGCCAGCATCGTCGACGAGGTGCACGTCCGGCACATCCTGCTCAAGCCCAATGCCGTGCGCAGCGATGCCGAGACCCAGCGTCTGGCCGCGCGCCTGCGCGAGCGCATCCAGAACGGCGAGAGCTTCGCCACCCTGGCCAAGAGCTTCTCGGAAGATCCGGGCTCGGCGCTCAATGGCGGCGACCTGGGCTGGATCAATCCGGAATCCCTGGTCCCGGAATTCCGCGAGGTCATGAACAACTCGCCGGTCAACCAGCTGTCGCAGCCGTTCCGCACCGCCTTCGGCTGGCACATCCTGGAAGTCCTGGGTCGTCGGGCCACCGACAATACCCAGCAGGCCCGCGAGCAGCAGGCGTTGAATCTCCTGCGTAGCCGCAAGTACGACCAGGAGCTGCAGACCTGGTTGCGGCAGATCCGCGACGAAGCCTACGTCGAGATCAAGCAGTAACCCCGAGGCCGCAGGCACCCCTGCGGCCTTCTTGTTTCCGGAGCCCGCCATGGCCCTGCGCTTCGCCCTGACCCCCGGTGAGCCCGCCGGTATCGGTCCCGACCTTTGTCTGCTGCTGGCCCGCGTGGCCCAGCCCCACGTCCTGATCGCCATCGCCAGCCGCGACCTCCTGGCCGCCCGCGCGCTCGAACTGGGACTCGCCATCGAGCTCATCAAGGTCGCCCCCGCGGCCTGGCCCGACCGCCCGGCACCCGCCGGTGCCCTCTATGTCTGGGACACCCCGCTGGGTGCGCCGGTGGTGACCGGCCAGCTCGACACCGCCAACGCCGCCTATGTCCTGGACACCCTGACGCGCGCCGGCCAGGGCTGCCTCGACGGCACCTTCGCCGGCATGATCACCGCGCCCGTGCACAAGGGCGTGATCAACGACGGGGGCGTGGCCTTTTCCGGCCATACCGAATTCCTCGCCGAACTGACCCACACCCCGCAGGTGGTGATGCTGCTGGCGACCGCCGGCCTGAGAGTGGCCCTGGTCACCACCCACCTGCCGCTGCGCGAAGTGGCCGATGCCATCGACCACCAGACGCTGCTGGACGTGACCCGCATCCTGCATGGCGATCTGCAGCGCTATTTCGGCGTGGCCCGGCCGCGCATCCTGGTCTGCGGTCTCAATCCCCATGCCGGCGAGGGCGGTCATCTGGGCCGGGAAGAGATCGAGATCATCGAGCCGGCGCTGGACAGCCTGCGCGCCGAAGGCCTTGATCTCGTCGGACCGCTGCCCGCCGACACCCTCTTCACCCCCAAGCACCTCGAGCACTGCGATGCCGTCCTGGCCATGTACCACGACCAGGGCCTGCCGGTGCTCAAGCACAAGGGTTTCGGCGCGGCGGTCAACGTGACCCTGGGCCTGCCGATCATCCGCACCTCGGTCGACCATGGCACCGCCCTCGATCTGGCCGGCAGCGGACGCATCGACACCGGCAGTCTGAAGGTGGCCCTGGAGACCGCCTACAGCATGGCGGCCCATCGCCGTTCGGTGACCTGAGCGCTCCGGTGACGGCCAAGGGTCTGCTAAACTGGTGGGTCTTTGCCGTCTTGAAATCGCAGGCCCGCTGCCTGCGCCGGAGCACCTGATGACCGAGCTCTACCAACACCGCGCCCGCAAGAGGTTCGGCCAGAATTTCCTGCACGACGCCGGGGTGATCCATCGCATCCTGCGCGCCATCCACGGGCGACCCGGCGAGCGCCTGCTGGAAATCGGCCCGGGGCAGGGCGCCCTGACCGAGGGCCTGCTCGGCAGCGGTGCCCGGCTCGACGTCATCGAGCTGGACCAGGACCTGATTCCCCTGCTCCGACTCAAGTTCGGCCTCAATCCGCTGTTCACCCTGCACCAGGGTGACGCCATGAAATACGACCTCTCCAGCATCGCCGCCGGCGATCGACTGCGGGTGGTGGGCAATCTGCCCTACAACACCTCCACGCCGCTGATCTTCCACCTGCTCAGCTTCGCCGACATCATCGCCGACATGCACTTCATGCTGCAGAAGGAAGTGGTGGAACGCCTGGCCGCGGTGCCGGGCAATGGCGACTGGGGCCGGTTGTCGATCATGGTGCAATACCACTGCCGCGTGGAGCACCTGTTCAATGTCGGCCCGGGCGCCTTCAATCCGCCGCCCAAGGTGGATTCGGCCATCGTGCGCCTGGTGCCCCATACCGAGCGGCCCCACGTGGCCCGCGATCCGGTCCTGCTCGAGCGCGTCGTCCGCGAGGCCTTCGGCCAGCGCCGCAAGACCCTCAGGAACACCCTCAAGGGCACCCTGGACAGCGCCGCCATCGAGGCCGCCGACGTCGATCCGGGGCTGCGCCCCGAGCAGCTGGACCTGGCCGCCTATGTGCGCCTGGCCAACCAGCTGGCGTCCAGCTGAAGCCTTTCCACCCGCCTCCGCAGAGAATTCTCCCGTGACCGAGCCCGATCCGCGCTATCTCATCACCGTGCAGGTCACCACCCGCTACCTGCCCGAGCAATCCAGTGCCAGCCAGGAGCGCTACGCCTTCGCCTACGACGTGAGCATCCGCAACGACGGCCAGCTGCCGGCGCAGCTGCTCAGCCGCCACTGGATCATCACCGATGGCAATGGCGAGGCGCAGGAAGTGCGCGGGTCGGGCGTGGTGGGCGAGCAGCCGCTGATCGCCCCGGGCGCAACCCACAGCTACTCCAGCGGCACCCTGATGCCGACCCAGGTCGGCAGCATGAGGGGCAGCTACCAGATGGTCGCCAGCGATGGCCATCTCTTCGAAGCCGCCATCCCCACCTTCCGCCTGGCCGTACCCGGCTCGCTGCACTAGGAGTCCCGATGACGCTGTACGCCGTTGGCGATCTGCAAGGTTGCCTCGACCCGCTCAAATGCCTCCTCGACGAGGTCCGCTTCGATCCTGCGCAGGACCGTCTCTGGCTGGTAGGGGATCTGGTCAACCGCGGACCTCAGTCCCTGGAAACCCTGAGATACCTGTACGCGATGCGCGATTCGCTGGTCAGCGTCCTGGGCAACCACGACCTGCACCTGCTGGCGGTGGCCCTGGGCGGCGCCCGGCTGAAGAAACAGGACACCCTGAGCGACATCCTCGCCGCCCCCGATCGCGACGAATTGCTGCACTGGCTGCGCCACCTGCCGCTGATCCAGCACGATGCCGCGCGCAATTGCGTGCTGGTCCATGCCGGCCTGCCGCCGCAGTGGACCCTGGACCAGGCCATCAGCCTGGCCGGCGAAGTGGAAGCCGTGCTGCGCGATGACCAGGCCCACGTGCCCTTTCTCGAGCAGATGTATGGCAACGAGCCGGCGCTCTGGCAAGATGATCTCCAAGGCCAGGAACGCCTGCGCCTGATCACCAACTACCTGACGCGCATGAGATTCTGCAGCCCCGAAGGTCGTCTGGAATTCAAGAGCAAGGAAGGCCTGGACAGCGCACCGGCCGGCTTCGCCCCCTGGTTCAGCCATGAGCACCGGCTGACCCGCGACGTGCGCATCCTGTTCGGCCACTGGGCCGCGCTCAAGGGTCGCTGCGCGGCGCCCAATGTCGAGGCCCTCGACAGCGGCTGCGTCTGGGGCGGCGACATGACCCTGCTCGACGTCGACGGCAATCGCCGTCATCTCTGCAGTTGCAAGGAGAAGAAATGAGCGAATTCACCTGTATCTCCCCCGAGCGGGCCCTGGAGCTGCGCAGCCAGGGCGCCCAGATCGTCGACATCCGCGATCCGCACAGCTACGCCTCCCTGCACGTCGCCGGGGCGCAGCGGCTCGACAACCAGAACATCCACGACTTCATCGCCGCCGCCGATCTGGACGCGCCGCTGCTGGTGTTCTGCTACCACGGCCACTCCAGCCAGAGTGCGGCCGCCTTCCTCGCCGGCCAGGGCTTCAGCCAGGTCTACAGCGTCGACGGCGGCTTCGAAGACTGGCGCTCCCGCTATCCCGACGAGACCGCCAGCGGCCAGGCCTGAGCGGGCCTCTAGCACAGCCGATTGACGCTGTCGTTACAAGAATAAACCGAATTGGCTCTTCCACATCTCGCAGATAGGACTATTCTGGAATCAGGCCCTCCGGAAACGGCGGGCTCGATAACCGGCTTTGGACCATCGGTGTAACCACTGGAGATTCGGGGGAATTCCAGGGGGACCGTTTCCATCGGTCTCCTTCGTGCGTCTCTCGAAACCCGACCCTAATTCTGCAGGCGTGTAAGGATCGATTAGGCAAGACGACCGCGAAGGTATTAGAGACGTTATCTTTCGTCGCCCGGCATGACCGCTCCCCACCGGCAGCAAGGCAAGGCTCCAGGCATCGATTCCAAGCTGGTCCAGGGTATCCAGCGAGGAGACGTCATGAGCATTTTCAGTCACTTCCAGGGGCGTTTTGAAGCGACTCGCCAGGAAGAGTATTCCCTTCAGGAATACCTTGAGATCTGCAAGAAGGATCGTACCGCCTTTGCCAGTGCCGCCGAGCGTATGCTCATGGCCATCGGCGAACCCGAACTGGTGGACACCACCAGTGATTCACGCCTGTCGCGCATCTTTTCCAACAAGGTCATCCGCCGCTATCCGGCCTTTGCCGACTTCCATGGCATGGAAGACTGCATCGAACAGATCGTGTCCTACTTCCGCCATGCGGCGCAGGGGTTGGAAGAGAAGAAGCAGATCCTCTATCTGCTCGGCCCGGTGGGCGGCGGCAAGTCGTCCCTCGCGGAGAAACTCAAGCACCTGATCGAGAAGATCCCCTTCTACGCCATCAAGGGCTCGCCGGTATTCGAATCGCCCCTCGGGCTGTTCAATCCCGACGAAGACGGCCAGATCCTCGAAGAGGACTACGGCATCCCCCGTCACTACCTGCGCAGCATCATGTCGCCCTGGGCGGCCAAGCGCCTGCAGGAATTCGGCGGCGACATCAGCAAGTTCCGGGTGGTCAAGCTCTACCCCTCCATCCTCAACCAGATCGCCATCGCCAAGACCGAACCGGGCGACGAGAACAACCAGGACATCTCCGCGCTGGTGGGCAAGGTGGACATCCGCAAGCTGGAGGAATACCCGCAGAACGATGCGGACGCCTACAGCTATTCCGGCGCCCTATGCCGGGCCAACCAGGGCCTGATGGAATTCGTGGAGATGTTCAAGGCCCCGATCAAGGTCCTGCACCCTCTGCTGACCGCGACCCAGGAAGGCAACTACAACAGCACCGAAGGCCTCGGCGCCCTGCCCTACAGCGGCATCATCCTGGCCCACTCCAACGAATCCGAGTGGCACACCTTCCGCAACAACAAGAACAACGAGGCCTTCATCGACCGGATCTACATCGTCAAGGTGCCCTACTGCCTGCGCGTCTCCGACGAGATCCACATCTACGACAAGCTCTTGGTCAACAGCTCCCTGGCCAGCGCCCATTGCGCGCCGGATACCCTGAAGATGCTGGCCCAGTTCTCGGTGCTCTCGCGCCTCAAGGAACCGGAAAACTCCAACATCTATTCGAAGATGCGCGTCTATGACGGCGAGAATCTCAAGGACACCGATCCCAAGGCCAAGTCGATCCAGGAATACCGCGACAGCGCCGGGGTCGACGAGGGCATGAACGGCCTCTCGACCCGCTTCGCCTTCAAGATCCTCTCGCGGGTGTTCAACTTCGACGCCAACGAGATCGCGGCCAACCCGGTGCACCTGCTCTATGTGCTGGAGCAGCAGATCGAAGCCGAGCAATTCCCGGCCGAGACCCGCGAGCGCTACATGAGATTCATCAAGGAATACCTGGCGCCGCGCTACGTGGAATTCATCGGCAAGGAGATCCAGACCGCCTACCTCGAGTCCTACAGCGAATACGGCCAGAACATCTTCGACCGCTATGTGCTCTATGCCGACTTCTGGATCCAGGACCAGGAATACCGCGATCCGGAAACCGGCGAGATCCTCAATCGCGCCTCCCTCAACGAGGAACTGGAAAAGATCGAAAAACCGGCCGGCATCAGCAATCCGAAGGATTTCCGCAACGAGATCGTCAACTTCGTGTTGCGCGCCCGTGCCAACAATAACGGCAAGAATCCGAGCTGGCTGTCCTACGAGAAGCTGCGTGCGGTGATCGAGAAGAAGATGTTCTCCAACACCGAGGAGTTGCTGCCGGTCATCAGCTTCAATGCCAAGGCCAGCAAGGAAGACCAGCAGAAGCACAGCGACTTCGTGACCCGCATGGTCCAGCGCGGGTACACCGAGAAGCAGGTGCGACTGCTGTCCGAGTGGTATTCACGGGTGCGCAAGTCGCAGTAAGGCAGCCTGAGGCTGAACCCGCGACGACGCGCCTGCCGCGTCGTCGTGGCGTCCTGCAATAGCCCGGAGGGCCTGTATGAGTTATGTCATCGACCGGCGTCTAAACGGCAAGAACAAGAGCACGGTGAACCGCACGCGTTTCCTGCGGCGTTATCGTGAGCACATCAAGAAGGCGGTCGAGGAAGCCGTGAGTCGGCGCTCCATCACCGACATGGAGCACGGCGAGCAGATCAGCATTCCTGCCCGCGACATCGACGAACCCGCGCTGTACCAGGGCAAGGGCGGACGCCAGACCATCGTCCACCCCGGCAACAAGGAATTCGTCAGCGGCGAACGCATCCCGCGCCCCCAGGGCGGCGGCGGTGGTCAGGGCCAGGGCAAGGCCAGCAACAGCGGCGAAGGCATGGACGAATTCGCCTTCCAGATCACCCAGGACGAATTCCTCGACTTCATGTTCGAGGATCTGGAGCTGCCCAACCTGGTCAAGAAGCAGCTGACCGGCACCGACACCTTCAAGACGGTCCGCGCCGGCATCAGCAACGAGGGCAACCCTGCCCGCATCAACATCATCCGCACCCTGCGTGCCTCCCATGCCCGGCGCATCGCCCTCTCCGGCGGCAGCCGCAACAAGCTGCGCGAAGCCAAGGCCGAACTGGCGCGGCTGCGGGTGGAAGAGCCCGACAACCTCGGTGACATCCAGGCGCTGGAAGCCGAGATCGAACGGCTGCGCGCGCGTATCGACAAGGTGCCCTTCCTCGACACCTTCGACCTCAAGTACAACCTGCTCTCCAAGCAGCCCAGCCCCAGCTCCAAGGCGGTGATGTTCTGCCTGATGGACGTCTCCGGCTCCATGACCCAGGCGACCAAGGACATCGCCAAGCGCTTCTACATCCTGCTCTACCTCTTTCTCAAGAGAAACTACGAGCGTATCGAGGTGGTGTTCATCCGCCACCACACCAGTGCCAAGGAAGTGGACGAGGAAGAGTTCTTCTACTCCCGCGAAACCGGCGGCACCATCGTCTCCAGCGCCCTCAAGCTGATGCAGGAAGTCATGGCCGCGCGCTATCCGGTCAACGAATGGAATCTCTATGCCGCCCAGGCCTCCGACGGCGACAACTGGAACGACGACTCGCCCATCTGCCGGGAGATCCTGACCAAGCAGATCCTGCCGTTCATGCAGTACTACACCTATGTGGAAATCACCCCGCGCGAGCACCAGGCGCTGTGGTACGAATACGAGAACGTCCGGGGCAGCTTCCCGGATTCCTTCTCGCAGCAGCAGATCGTCTCGGCGGGGGATATCTATCCCGTGTTCCGCGAACTGTTCCAGCGGAGACTCGTGTCATGAAACGTGAGCCCATTTCCACTGGCTCGGAATGGACCTTCGAGCTGATCCAGACCTATGACCGGGAGATCGCCCGGATCGCCAAGCGCTATGCGCTGGACACCTATCCCAACCAGATCGAGGTGATCACCGCCGAGCAGATGATGGACGCCTACGCTTCCGTCGGCATGCCCATCGGCTACAACCACTGGTCCTATGGCAAGCACTTCCTCCATACCGAGAAGCACTACAGCCGCGGCCAGATGGGGCTGGCCTACGAGATCGTGATCAATTCCGATCCCTGCATCGCCTACCTCATGGAAGAGAACACCATGACCATGCAGGCACTGGTGATCGCCCACGCCTGCTACGGCCACAACAGCTTCTTCAAGGGCAACTACCTGTTCCGCACCTGGACCGATGCCAGCTCAATCATCGACTACCTGGTGTTCGCCAAGCAGTACATCACCCAGTGCGAGGAACGCCATGGCATCGATGCCGTGGAAGAACTGCTCGATTCCTGCCATGCGCTGATGAACTACGGGGTGGACCGCTACAAGCGGCCCTATCCCATTTCCGCCGCCGAGGAACGCCAGCGGCAGAAGGAGCGCGAGGAGCAGCTGCAGCGTCAGGTCAACGACCTCTGGCGGACCATTCCCAAGATGGCCGGCAAGGAAGCCCACGACGAAGGGGCGCGCTTCCCCAGCGAACCCCAGGAAAACATCCTCTATTTCGTGGAAAAGCACGCGCCACTGCTGGAGCCCTGGCAGCGCGAGGTGATCCGCATCGTGCGCAAGATCGCCCAGTACTTCTATCCCCAGCGCCAGACCCAGGTGATGAACGAGGGCTGGGCCACCTTCTGGCACTACACCCTGCTCAACGATCTCTACGACGAGGGCCTGGTCACCGAAGGCTTCATGTTCGAATTCCTGCAATCCCACGCCGGGGTGATCTACCAGCCGGGCTTCGACAGCCCCTACTACAGCGGCATCAACCCCTACACCCTGGGCTTCGCCATGTTCCGCGACATCCGCCGCATCTGCGAGGACCCCACGGACGAAGATCGCCGCTGGTTCCCCGAGATCGCCGGCAGCGACTGGCTGGCCACCGTCACCTTCGCCATGAAGAGCTTCAAGGACGAGAGCTTCATCCTGCAGTATCTCTCGCCCAAGGTGATCCGCGACCTCAAGCTGTTCAGCATCCTCGATGACGACCAGCGCGACGAACTGGAAGTGGCGGCCATCCACGACGACGGCGGTTATCGGCTGATCCGCGAGCAACTCGCCGCCCAGTACAACCTGGGCAATCGCGAGCCCAATGTGCAGATCTGGAATGTCGATCGGCGTGGCGATCGTTCGCTCACCCTTCGCCACTTCCAGCATGACCGCAAGCCGCTGGGCAACTCCACGGACGAGGTGCTCAAGCACCTGCACCGACTCTGGGGTTTCGATATCCGCCTGGAAAGCATGAGGGGCGACGACGTGGCCCAGAGCTTCCAGGTTCCACCCCGCCACGAGAGCCGCGATCACGACCGGCGTCTGGATCTGGCTTCGCCGATCTGAGCCGAGCCGGTCTTTCGGGCTATCCTAGACCTCCGCAAGGAGGTCTCTTTCTATGCAAATCTACAAGGTGGGCGGTGCCGTACGGGATCGCCTGCTCGGTCGCCCGGTAACGGAGGTCGACTGGGTCGTGGTGGGTGCCACCGCCGAAGCCCTCGCTGCCCAGGGCTATCGCCCGGTGGGCGCCGACTTCCCGGTTTTTCTGCATCCCCAGACCGGCGAGGAATACGCCCTGGCCCGCACCGAACGCAAGAGCGGGCGTGGCTATGGCGGTTTCACCTTTCACGCCGCGCCCGATGTCACCCTGGAGCAGGATCTGATCCGCCGTGACCTGACCGTTAACGCCATGGCCGAAGACGACCACGGCCAGGTCATAGATCCCTATGGCGGGCGCGCGGATCTCCAGGCGCGCCTGTTGCGCCACGTCTCTCCCGCCTTCGCCGAGGATCCGCTGCGCGTGCTACGGGTCGCCCGCTTCGCCGCCCGTTATTGCAGCCTGGGTTTCCAGGTGGCGCCCGAGACGCTGCTGCTGATGCAGGACATGGTCGCCAGTGGCGAGCTGGATGCCCTGACCGCCGAGCGACTGTGGAAGGAAATCTCCCGCGCCCTGCTCGAAGAGCGACCCGATGTCTTCATTCGGGTGCTGCACGACTGCGGCGCCCTGGCCGCGCTGCTGCCGGAGGTGGCTGCCGGCTTCGCCGGCGAGCAGCCCGAGCCGGGTGCCCGGGTCTATGCCATCCTGCGCCAGAGCGCCGAGGTCCAGGCCTCGCTGAACGTGCGCTGGGCCTGCCTGCTGCTGGACGTACCGGAAGAGCAGCACGCCGCCCTCAACGCCCGCCTCAAGGTACCGCGCGATCCCGCCGAGCTGGCCTTGCTGCTGGCGCGCCATTGGCCCACGGCGCTGCAGGCCCGACAGCTGACCCCGGAGGCCTGGTTCGAGCTGCTGCAGGGCTTCGACGTGCTGCGCCGCCCGGCGCGCTTCGAGGAGCTCCTCCAGGCCTGCGCCTGTGCCGCAGCGGTCAGGCCCGCCGAGGGCGAGCCACCGCTGGCGCTGCTGCGTCAGGCGGCCGAGGTAGTGCGCGGGGTCGCGGTCCAGCCGCTGGTCGCCCAGGGCTTCAAGGGTGCCGCCCTGGGCGAGGCCCTCAAGCAAGCCCGCATCGAGGCCCTGGCGCAGCTTTCGTAGGTTGGCGCTGAGCACAGCGCAGCTCTTCCCCAGCGACCCTCACCCCAACCCTCTCCCTGAGGGAGAGGGGGTTGTTCGAGCGAAGCGAAGCCTGTGCTAGAGCCGTAGCGTGGAAAACGGCGCAGCCTTTTCCACTGGGGAGCCTTCGCGAGGCGTGCCCTCACCCCAGCCCTCTCCCAAAGGGAGAGGGAGAAGAGTTCCCACAGGTTGGGTTGAGCGCAGCGAAGCCCAACGACCGTCGCGCTACACTCGATCGGCGCCCAGCAACGCGTCTGGCGTCAGTTCCATACCCTTCCAGCGGAACGCCACCGGCCGCAGCACCTGGGTGGTCTGGCCACGCATCTCCTGCCACAGCTCGTCAAAGCGCCTACCGTTGTCCGGATGCCGTCGTTCGCCGGCCAGCAGGGCCAGTGGCCAGAGCACGAAGGCGTTGCGCAGGATCTCGACGCGCGGCAGGGTCAGGCCGGCGAACTCGCCGGTCAGGTCGCCGTGCAGCAGGATGTCGATGTCCAGTGGCAGACCCTGGCGATCCGGTGCATAGCGCCCGCTGCGGGTTTCGATGGCCTTGAGTCTCTGACTCAAGGTGGCGGGATCGAGGTCGGTGTCGCCGGCTACGACGAGATTGAAGAAGGGCGCACTGCGGATGCCTACTGCCTCGCTTTCGAACACTGGCGAGCAGTGCAGATCGGTCAGCAGCTCGGCGAGTTCGTCCAGGGCCATGCCCAGGTGCTGCTCGCGCTGGATGTTGCTGCCCAGCCCCAGATAGACCCGGGTCACGCCTGCCCCCGCTCGATCTCCACGCCCACGCCACGAGCGGTCGGCACCGCGCCGGGCTTGGTGATGCGCAGGCGCAGCCAGGGCAGCTTGAATTCCGCCTGCAGCAGGGCGGCCAGGCGCTCGGCGAAGGTCTCGACCAATTCGAAGGTGGTCTCGTGGGCGAAGGCGGTGATGCGCTCGGCCACTGCCGCGTAGTTCAGGGTGTGCTCGAGTTCGTCGTTCGCCGCCGCCGCGCGGATGTCCCAGCCCATGGTGAGATCGATGCGCAGGCACTGGCGGATGTCACGCTCCCAGTCGTACACCCCTATCACGGTGTCGACCTCGAGTCCCTCGATGAAAACCTTGTCCACTGCCTTTGCCTCGCACCTTTGTCGTGCTCTGTGTGATCGTCACCGCCGGCCTATCGTCGGGCGGCGGGCTGTCGGTAGAATCGAGCCTTCTCCTGGCGCGGAACCCTACCATGTTCTGGCTGCTGCTCCTGCTGGCCTATCTGCTGGGCTCGCTGTCCTTCGCCGTGCTGCTCAGTCGCCTGTTCGGCACCCGCGACCCGCGTCACGACGGCTCCGGCAATCCCGGCGCCAGCAACATGCTGCGTCTGGCCGGACGCAAGCTGGCCCTGCTGACCCTCGCCGGCGACCTGAGCAAGAGCCTGATCCCCGTACTGATCGCCCAGCAACTGGGGCTTGCGCCCTTGCAGCAGGCCTGGATCGGGCTGGCCGCCGTGGTCGGCCATCTCTATCCGCTGTACTTCCATTTCCGCGGTGGCAAGGGCGTCGCCACGGCGGCCGGGCTGCTGCTCGGCCTTTATCCGCCAGCGGCGCTACTGGGGCTGGTGCTCTGGGCCGCGGTGTTCGCCAGCCTGCGGATCGCTTCCCTGGCGTCCCTGGTCGCAGTGCTCGGCATCCTGCCGCTGTTCGCCTGGCAACGTCCGGACCTGCTGGCGCCGATGCTGCTGCTCGCCCTGCTCATCCTGATCCGCCACCGCCACAATCTGCGCGCCCTGCGCCAGGGGACCGAGCGTCATTTTTGACCCTGGCGCCGTCCGGGGATTGCCCGCTGGCGCCCTCCGCCCGTCTCAGAGCGCCGCCAGCTGCTCCATGGGCCAGCGCGCCTTGACGGCGATTGCCGGGCCTTCCTGCTGGCCGGCCAGCAGCCGCTGGCAACCGGCATAGGCGATCATGGCGCCGTTGTCGGTGCAGAAGCGCGGCCGCGCATAGAAGACCTGGCCGCCCAGTTCGCCGAGCATCTGCTCCAGGTTCTCGCGCAGCGCGCGGTTGGCGCTGACGCCACCGGCGATCACCAGCGACTTGAGCCCGGTCTGCTTCAGCGCGCGCTTGCACTTGATCGCCAGGGTCTCGACCACCGCCGTCTGGAAGGCCAGGGCGATGTCGCAGCGGGTCTGCTCGCTGTCGTCACCGACCGCCCGGCAGCGCTGCCAGGTGGTGAGGGTAAAGGTCTTGAGGCCGCTGAAGCTGAATTCCAGGCCGGGCCGATCGGTCATGGGGCGCGGAAAGACGAAGCGCCCCGCCACGCCGCGCTCCGCCAGGCGGGCGATCTCCGGTCCACCGGGATAGCTCAGGCCTAGTAGCTTGGCGGTCTTGTCGAAGGCTTCGCCGGCGGCATCGTCCAGGGACTCGCCCAGCACGCTGTAGCGGCCGATGCCATCGACCTGCACCAGCTGGGTGTGGCCACCAGAGACCAGCAGGGCGACGAAGGGAAATTGCGGGGGCTGCTCTTCGAGCATGGGCGCCAGCAGATGACCTTCCATATGGTGGACGCCCAGGGCGGGCACGCCCCAGGCCAGCGCCAGCGCCTGGGCACAGGCCGCGCCCACCAGCAGGGCGCCGACCAGGCCGGGGCCGGCAGTGTAGGCGATGGCATCCACGTCTTCAGGACGGCTGCCCGCCGCGTCCAGCACTTCGCGGATCAGCGGCAGCATGCGCTTGACGTGATCGCGCGAGGCCAGCTCCGGTACCACGCCACCGTAGACGCGGTGCAGATCGATCTGGCTGAACAGCGCATCGGCCAGCAGGCCGCGCTCGCTGTCGTAGAGGGCGACGCCGGTTTCATCGCAGGACGTTTCCAGTCCCAGAACACGCATGGAGATAAGCCTTCGAGGGTATAGAATGTCAGGCTGCGCATGATAAGCGCCGCTTCCAGCACCGGCCAGCGCTTTTCGTCCGCCGGGGCTTGGCAGCGGGGCAGTTGAAGCGTTACTATCCGCAACCCTTAAAAACCGACGCTTCCCGTGCCCTTTTGCCGCTAGCGTTGGATTAAACCTCGGTAAATTTGAAGGTACGACCTGGATGCCCAACGTCAAAGTCAAAGAAAACGAACCCTTCGACGTAGCGCTGCGTCGTTTCAAGCGTTCCTGCGAGAAGGCCGGTGTACTGGCCGAAGTGCGTAGCCGCGAGTTCTACGAAAAGCCCACCGCCGAGCGCAAGCGTAAAGCTGCCGCTGCGGTCAAGCGCCACGCCAAGAAAGTACAGCGCGAGCAGCGCCGTCGCGAGCGTCTGTACTGAGTTACAGCGCTCCTCTGGCGTCATCAAACAACCCGACCTCTGGTCGGGTTGTCTGTTTCTGGCCTTCCCGCTTCGCCCTGGCGCACTCGGGCGCTAGACTGCCCTCCTCGCTTCATCCTCCGCTCTTCGCCCCTCTATCCAGACGCTGACCATGGCCGGACTCATCCCGCAAGGCTTCATCGACGACCTGCTCAATCGCACCGACATCGTCGAGGTGGTGGGCGCACGGGTGAAGCTCAAGAAGGCCGGCAAGAACTGGATGGCCTGCTGCCCCTTCCATAACGAGAAGACGCCCTCCTTCAGCGTCAGCCCCGACAAGCAGTTCTACTACTGCTTCGGCTGCGGTGCCGGCGGCAACGCCCTGGGCTTCATCATGGACCACGACAACCTCGAATTCCCCGAGGCGGTCGAGGAACTGGCCAAAAAGGCCGGCGTGGACGTGCCGCGCGAAGAGAGCGGCGGTCGACGCAAGCCGCGGCAACCCACGGATTCCCCGCTCTACCCGCTATTGGCCGCTGCCGCCGAATACTATCGCCTGGCGCTGCGCAACCACCCCAAGCGCCAGGCAGCGGTCGACTACCTGAAGAAGCGCGGCCTCACTGGCGAGATCGCCCGGGACTTCGGCCTGGGCTTCGCCCCGCCGGGCTGGGACAACCTGAGCAAGCACCTGGGCGGCGACGACCTGCAGCAGAAGGCCATGCTCGACGCTGGCCTGCTGGTGGAGAACGCCGAGAGCGGCAAGCGTTACGATCGCTTTCGCGACCGGGTGATCTTTCCGATCCGCGACAGCCGGGGCCGGGTCATCGCCTTTGGCGGCCGGGTACTGGGCGACGACAAGCCCAAGTACCTCAACTCGCCGGAGACCCCGGTGTTCCACAAGGGCCAGGAACTCTACGGCCTGTTCGAGGCGCGCAAGCACAACCGCGACCTGGACGAGATCCTTGTCGTGGAAGGCTACATGGACGTCATCGCCCTGGCCCAGCAAGGCATCCGCAATGCCGTGGCCACCCTGGGCACCGCCACCAGCGAAGAGCACATCAAGCGGCTGTTCCGCATCGTGCCGAGCATCCTGTTCTGCTTCGACGGCGACCAGGCCGGTCGCAGCGCCGCCTGGCGCGCCCTGGAATCGGCCCTGCCGGTGCTCAAGGACGGCTTCCGGGTGCGCTTCCTGTTCCTGCCCGAGGGCGAGGACCCGGATACCCTGGTGCGCGCCGAGGGCGCCGACGCCTTCCAGGCGCGCTTCGTCCAGCAGGCCCAGCCGTTAGCCGAGTATTTCTTCCAGCAACTGATGATCGAAGCCGATCCGGCGACCCTGGAAGGCAAGGCGCACCTGGCCACCCTGGCGGCGCCGCTAATCGAGAAGATTCCTGGCAACAACCTGCGCCTGCTGATGCGCCAGCGCCTGAGCGAACTCACCGGCCTCGGCAACGATGCGCTGAGCCAGCTGGCGCCGTCCGCCCCGCCGCAGGATGCCCCGCCCCCGGACTATGGCGACTACACCTATGCCCAGGCCGAGGAAGCCCCGGCACAGCAGCAGTGGACGCCCCGCCGCGAAGGCAAGGGCGGGCGCGACGGCAAGGGCTGGAAAAAGGATTTCAACGGCAAGGGTGGCGGCGAGCGCCCTCCCCGTCAGCCACCGGTCAAGGTGGAGACCCCGGTGCTGGCCGCGCTGCGCAGTCTGCTGCACCACCCGACCCTGGCCCAGGCGGTGCAGGACGCCCGCAACCTGGCCGAGGAAAGCGATCAGTACGCCCAGTTGCTGGTTGCCCTGGTCGAGGCGCTGCAGAAGAAGCCTGGGCAGAGCACCCTGGCGCTCATCGCCCGCTGGCACGGCACCGAACAGGGTCGACTGCTGCGCGCTCTGGCGGAAAAAGAATGGCTGATTGCCGGGGACAACCTTGAACAACAGTTTTTCGACACCATAACGAGGTTAGCCGCCAGCCAGCGTGATCGCCTGCTGGAGCAACTCCTACGCAAGGCGCGACAGAGCGAACTGAGCTCCGAAGACAAGGACCGCCTACGTGAACTCCTCAGCCGTCCGGCGGGGTCCGTGACCTAACTGGCACGACAACCGTCTAACCGGCTATAATGTTCAGCTATTTTTGCCCGCCTAAGCCTTCAGTGGAAGGGTACCTATGTCCGGAAAAGCGCAACAGCAATCCCGTCTGAAAGAATTGATCGCCCGCGGTCGTGAGCAGGGTTACCTGACTTACGCGGAGGTCAATGACCACCTGCCGGAGGATATTTCAGATCCGGAACAGGTGGAAGACATCATCCGCATGATCAATGACATGGGGATCAACGTATTCGAGACCGCGCCGGACGCCGATGCCCTGCTGCTGGCCGAGACGGATACCGACGAAGCCGCCGCCGAAGAAGCCGCTGCCGCCCTGGCCGCAGTGGAGAGCGATGTCGGCCGCACCACCGACCCGGTGCGCATGTACATGCGTGAAATGGGTACCGTGGAACTGCTGACCCGCGAAGGCGAGATCGAGATCGCCAAGCGCATCGAGGAAGGCATCCGCGAAGTCATGGGCGCCATCGCCCAGTTCCCGGGCACCGTCGACTACATCCTCAGCGAATACACCCGCGTCACCACCGAAGGTGGTCGCCTGTCCGACGTCCTCGCCGGCTACATCGATCCCGACGACGGCAGCCTGCCGAACGAGAGCGATGAGCTGCCCGTCCCGAACAAGGCCGCCGATGCCAAGGCCGTGGACGACGAGAAGGACGACGAGGAAGAGAGCGACGACGACGCCGAGGAAGAAGGCGACGGCGGTCCGGATCCGGAAGAGGCTCGCCTGCGTTTCGGCGCGGTCGCCGAGCAGCTGGAAAAGACCCAGAAGGTGCTGAAGAAGCACGGCCGCGACGACGATCGCGCCGTGGAGGAATTCGTCGCCCTGGCGCTGCTGTTCTCGCCGATCAAGCTGGTACCCAAGCAGTACGAAGCCCTGGTGACCCGCGTGCGCGAGTCCCTGGAGCGCGTGCGTGGCCTCGAGCGCGCCATCATGCAGCTGGCCGTGCGCGATGCGCGCATGCCGCGTGCCGACTTCCTGCGCCACTTCCCCGGCAACGAGACCAACACCGAGTGGACCGCCGGCCTGCTCAAGGGCAAGCCCAAGTACGCCGAAGGTCTCGAGCGCTTCCAGGCCGACATCCAGGCCAAGCAGGCCCAGCTGGCCGAGCTGGAGCGCGACTACGAGCTGAAGGTCTCGCAGATCAAGGACATCAACCGCGCCATGTCCATCGGCGAGGCCAAGGCCCGCCGTGCCAAGAAGGAAATGGTCGAGGCGAACCTGCGTCTGGTGATCTCCATCGCCAAGAAGTACACCAACCGCGGTCTGCAATTCCTCGACCTGATCCAGGAAGGCAACATCGGCCTGATGAAGGCGGTGGACAAGTTCGAATACCGCCGTGGCTACAAGTTCTCCACCTATGCCACCTGGTGGATTCGCCAGGCCATCACCCGCTCCATCGCCGACCAGGCGCGCACCATCCGGATTCCGGTGCACATGATCGAGACGATCAACAAGCTGAACCGGATCTCCCGCCAGATGTTGCAGGAGATGGGCCGCGAGCCGACCCCGGAAGAGCTGGGCGAGCGCATGGAGATGCCCGAGGACAAGATTCGCAAGGTGCTCAAGATCGCCAAGGAACCGATCTCCATGGAGACGCCCATCGGCGACGACGAGGATTCGCACCTGGGCGATTTCATCGAGGACAGCACCATGCAGTCCCCGATCGAAGTGGCCACCAGCGAAAGCCTCAAGGAAGCCACCCGCGACGTGCTCTCCGGCCTCACCGCCCGTGAAGCCAAGGTCCTGCGCATGCGTTTCGGCATCGACATGAACACCGACCACACCCTCGAGGAAGTGGGCAAGCAGTTCGACGTCACCCGCGAGCGTATCCGCCAGATCGAAGCCAAGGCCCTGCGCAAGCTGCGCCACCCGTCCCGCAGCGAACACCTGCGCTCCTTCCTCGACGAGTAAGGCGCCAGCGCAGTACAGAAAACCGGAGCCCAGGCTCCGGTTTTTTTATGCCCGACAAGGGTTTGGCGATCCCTGCCACCCCCGGTATACTCCACCGCGCTATAGGGCCTATAGCTCAGTCGGTTAGAGCAGAGGACTCATAATCCTTTGGTCCACGGTTCGAGTCCGTGTGGGCCCACCACCTTCAAAGCCGCGCGCTGCGAGGCTTTAAGCCTTCCAAGGTTGTGGCATCTGGATCAGTCCTATGGTCCAAAGGTACAAAATCGGTACAGTGCTGGTACGCCAGCCTGCCTTTGGAGTCCCTTTCAGATGGCCACAATCGTCAAAACCCCTGCCGGCACATGGAAGGCAGTAGTCCGAAAAACGGGCTGGCCGACCAACACCAAAACCTTCCGAACCAAGCGCGACGCCGAAGACTGGGCACGCCGCACCGAAGATGAGATGGTGCGCGGCGTGTATATCCAGCGAAGCGGCTCCGAACGCCTAACGCTGGAGAAGGCCCTTGAGCGCTATCTGGCCGAGGTGACGCCAAGCAAAAAGCCAGCTACACGCAAGGCGGAGGCCACCAAGGCCAAGCAGCTCTTCCAGCACCTGGGCAAATATTCCTTGGCCGCTCTCTCCGCCGAGATCATCGCCAACTACCGCGACACCCGGCTCGGCACCCTGAGCAAGCGCGGCGCGCCCACCAGCAACAATACCGTGCGGCTTGAGCTGGCCCTGCTCAGCCACCTCTACACCGTGGCAATCCAGGAATGGGGCCTGGGACTGACCTTCAATCCAGTGCTGAATATCCGCAAACCAAGCCCTGGTGATGGCCGCGACCGCAGACTGAGCGCCGATGAGGAAAGACGCCTGCTCGCTGCCGTGAACAACCACAGCAACCCAATGCTTGGCTGGATCGTCCGCATCGCCCTGGAAACAGGCATGCGCTCGTCAGAGATCACCGGACTACGCTGCCACCAGGTCGACCTGAAAAAGCGCGTGGTGCGCCTTGCTGACACCAAGAACGACAGCGCACGAACAGTACCCCTCACCAAGCTGGCCACCGAGACCTTCAAGGCCGCCTTGGAAAACCCTGTTCGACCCAAAGATTGCAACCTGGTGTTCTTTGGCGAACCGGGAAAGGACGATAAACGTCGCCCCTATGCCTTCACGAAGACCTGGGGACTGCTGAAGAAAAAACTCGGCATGCCCGACCTGCGCTTTCACGATCTGCGCCATGAGGCTGTCAGCCGGCTGGTCGAGGGCGGCCTATCCGACCAGGAGGTCTCGACCATCAGCGGACACAAGTCCATGCAGATGCTCAAGCGCTACACTCACCTGCGGGCCGAGGACCTCGTCGGCAAGCTAGACAAGCTGAAACGCCAGCGCAAGGCGCCTTGATCATAAAGCAGCACAGCACACAACTTAGTTAGTGCCGGACCAATAGAAATCAGTTACATCAGATTCGTTCAAGTGCGAGGCTAACCTATGGCTCTCTCAGTCCCGGTAATTGTGAAATGCCAAGATCCCGGCGATAGCAGCGGTGACGTCATAATCGACCTTCCTACGGAAATGCTTGCGGCAATGAACGTTGGCATCGGAGATCTAATGAGTATTGAATTGATTGATGGTTCAATAGTGCTGAAACCGATACGCGAAGCTGACACGAAACCGCAAAGGCTTCTCAGCTAGAAACCATACCTTGGGGGTGGCTGTTGTTGGCCTGTCGCCTAGTTGGCTTCTGGCCGCTCGTGAGAGGCCGCTTCCGATTCTTTGAAATTTCATTATCTCTGTCGAGAGCTTCATTTTTCAACGGAAAGGAAAGCCTGCACAGGTCGAATGCTAGCGATGGTCGCGACCAATGCAGCTGACCGATCAGGTGGACATAACTGATAGCGAATACAAAGCACATAATTAGAGGCGCGCGATACTAAGATTCGCTAAAAAGGGGGCTTTTCACTTGCGACTAACCACGGAGCCTCGAGAAATCCAATCTGCCCCAATTGCGCCGCCAAGCCATAGCCCAAAAATTTAGCGGCTAAAAAATCCCTAAAGCCTAACCTCCTACGAAAACATCGAGCGTATCGATGCCTTGACGAAAAATCTGCGCGCTTGGGCGCATACCCAGAGAAAATTAGGACATTATGTCCTAATTTCTCGAGAAACACCCTAAACAAACTACCAACCCCAAATATAGTTTAGATAAACAATTGAAAATAAACGCAATTTTTTGATGATGTATTGACCAAAAAACAATTGCAAACAAAATAGTCTCGCATACGCAAACAGTCGCGAGACATATCATGACAACCGAAGAATTAATATTAACTCGCTACAACGGCGCCCCACTTCTTTCACTTGACCAGCTTGCCGAGCTGCTACATCGCAGCAAGCAAGGCCTGCGAATTAGCCTCTGCAGCAATAACGATTTCTCGCGCAAGATTCTTCCGTGCCGAGTGAAAATTGGACGCCGCGTTTATTTCAAGACAGCAGAAGTGGCTCGGCTCATTGATACCATTGGGAAGGACCAATGAGTATCAGGGCCATGAACTGGGCATGGGAGCAACAGCTTCCGCCAGTACCAAAGCTGACGCTTCTAGCACTGGCGGATAATGCCGACGATCACGGGTATTGCTGGCCCAAGATGCGCACAATTGCGGCCAAATGCTGCACGTCTGAACGCACAATCCAGAGGACGATCAAGTCCCTGTTGAATAACGGCTTGCTGAACAAGGAAGCCCGATTCGACGGAGCTGGCAGGCAAGTATCTAACAGCTACACGCTCGCACTCGCCTACCCCGACAAATTGTCACCCCCCATCAAAAAGCGCGGAAACCATGATGGGGAGGGTGGCCCTGGTGGCACCCATGGGATGACAAAGTTGTGTCAGGGGGGGAGTGACGAAGCTATGTCACCCCTAGAACCACCATATGAACCATCAAAAGAACCATCAGGGCCCAGCCGAGAAAAATTTCCTCAGCTAAATGCACTCGAGAGCCAAAAAGTCTCTCGCCTGCTCGGCGAGTTGCCGACTGATGAACAAGGGACAGTGACCGCTCTGCTTTTCGATGCACTGACGAAGGGATCAATCCAAACCTCTCCCTCACGCTGGCTGCGCGCTGTGATTCGCCGTCAAGGTCATCAGCAGCATCCACAGGCAGCACTGCCACTCTCGGAGACGGCCTACGTCGAGCGCCTGGTTCAGGGCGGTATTGCCGCTGAGGATGCCTGTCGCATTGCCAAGCAGACATTCCGCAATCGCGAAGCCAGCAGCATTGGTTCATGTCGTGTCACCGCCATCCCTCAACGAGCAATGAAATCTGGAGGAAGCAAGCACACAGCAACGGAGTCAAGCAAATCCCGCGAAAAAAACCTTGTTCGTTGAAACTTGAGGGACAACGCATGGACGACATCGACACTCATCAGCGGAAAACAGCAAAGCCGGCCCCTACATCGCTCTCGCAACGCATTGCTGCCCGAGTTCAGCAGAAGCCTAACGCAAGCGTCGCCGCCCGCAACCGGAGCGTGTTCCTCGCCCTCCGCGAGGAGATTCAGCAAGCCTACTGTGACGGCTGGTCACTGCTATCCATTTGGAAACAGCTGCACGAAGAGCAGCGGATTCCATTCACCTATCAGGCGTTTCGTCGGTACGCACGGCAACTAATCGGCACATCGGTGCCATCAAATGGCCCCTATCAGCAGAACAAGGAACGCCCTGAGTTCAGACCGCAGCCTAAAGCTGCCGCAGACGCCTTTGTGTTCAAGACAAAACCCGCCAAGCAGCCTCTGCAATGAACAATAACCCTCACTCAGTCGTTCAAGTATCAACGGAACCGTTCAATTTCCATTCACTTGGCGTTCACCCGTCGCTGAACGCCAGAGGGGCGATCCATTGGCGACTAAAGGCGGCCTTTGATCGGCATGAAATGCCGGGCAAGACAGGTGAAGTAGGCCCACCCGCAAGCGGATCGGCCCTCTTCGCTCCCCTACATTCGCGCTACGCGCTCAAGGGGTGTCTTACTCTGCGAGGCGCCAGCTACCGCCAGCAGAAGCGAGAAGCTAAGAGTATGAAAAGAGTTCAAAGCGAAGCGACGAGAAAAAGCAGTCCATCCATCAAGGTTTACTGCATTCCAGATAAGAAAGCGCACGTAGGGGCCGTCGCCAGAAACGCAGGAAAAACGGCGTCTTCCTACTTGCCCTTACTAGGGATGGGATACGAGGTCGGAAGCGTTATTGACGCCTATTTGGCGGGGGAGCTAGTGAAAATCAACGCCGACCGGGCGCTTGGGCGGACTGCTGAAAATGTGGCTAACCAATGACGAGCGCTTCGCTGGCTTCGCAGCAGTGCGCTACAGCAAGCCGCCAAACTGGCCGTAGGCACCACTGCTGAGCTTGCCAAAGGTGCAGGTGCGGTTAGCGGGAAGAAAGCTGCCAAGCTCAGCAGCAACTTTATGGAGCAAGCCCAGCAGACCCTCGGCGGCCAGGTGGCAGCAGCCATTCGGGGCCAAGAAGATGATCAGCCCAGCAGCATCGGGCCAGGAAGCGAAAGCGGTGACTCGCCAGAAGACGAAATTACCGATTTCGTTAATCACAGCCGCAGAGACTAGAAACTTTAGCGACCAAAACTCAGGTAGCCCCGCAGGGGGCTACCGCTATGCCATAGGAATAAATTTCCAACGAGAGAAGTCCAGCGCAGCAATCTCTGCCGCAGTCGGCGGTTCTGCCTCACCCAGACCAAGCCGCTTGTTCTCGCGAGGCGCGCGAGCCACTACAGTTTTCCCTAGGACATAACGCTCACGACACCATCCAGCTCATCTTGACTCGGCATAGCGGCACCTCTCAGGTCATAGCCAGAATTTTAGCAGCTAAAGTGCCCGGTCCTTTTTAGCCGCTAAAATTCGTACAAGCGCAGTACCACGACTGACCATCCGCCAAAGGAACAGGCATGAACGACACCCCACGTATTGATGAGCCCATGTTCATCACCGACGAAATCGAAGCCGAGCTGCTCAAACATATGTCTACTGGGCGCCTTTACGAGCTCCTAGGCTTTGAATATCTGCGCCATCGCGATGGAAAGCTGGAGGCCATGACAGGGTCAACGAGCAATTACGCTCGGCAATCTCACATTGGTAAAGGTATTCGAGCCAAACAGCTACTGCGTGGCCAAATCACATTATTCTTGAGTAAACTCCCCGTAATCCTGCGTACTAAGAAGCAATTTGGCGCAGTTATAGGATAAAAGCCAAAAGGATCGATCATGGCAGCCAGCAGTAACTTCGCCTTTCTCCAGGAACACGACCCGGTTTTCCTGCAGCTTGCCATCACAGCCGAGCAGGTCTTCGCCAGCGATCCCAACACCACACTGATCAAGCTACGCCAACTCGGCGAGGCACTGGCTCAGGACTTGGCCAGCCGTGCCGGTATCGAGTTTGATGCCACCACCACGCAGTCAGACCTGCTCTACAAGCTCAGCCGCGAGATCCAGCTGGATCAGAACATCCGCTGCCTGTTCCATACCCTGCGCGTCGAAGGCAACCGTGCCACTCACGAGTTCCGCACTCAGCACCGCGAGGCCATGGATGGACTGAGGGTCGCCCGCGCACTGGCCATCTGGTATCACCAGTCGTTCGCCAAGAATGCTCATGCGTTCAAACCCGGCCCCTTCGTCACTCCCGCAGACCCCAGCGCCCCGCTGCGCGATCTGCAAAGCCAGATCGAACAGCTCAAGACGCAGCTCAGCGAGTCCAGTCAGCAACTGGAGAGCAACCAGAAGTTGACTGACCTGCTCAAGCAGGAAGCCGAAGAATACGCCGTGCTTGCCGAGCAGATGGATGCCGAGTCACGCAGCCATAAGCAGCTAGCCGCCGAACACGAAGCCGCATTGCAAAAGCTGCGCAGTGAGCACGAACAAAGCCTCAAAGCCCTGCAGCAGCAACTGGCAGTACAGCCACAAGCCAGCCAACAGGTCGCCAAGCGGACTCAGCAGGCCAGCAGCAACTTCGATCTATCCGAAGACCTGACTCGCATCATCATCGACCAACAGTTGATCGACGCTGGCTGGGAAGCCGACTCCCTCGACCTCACCTACGGCAAGGGGGCACGCCCGGAGAAGGGCAAGAACAAGGCCATCGCCGAGTGGCCCACCAGCAGCCTCAAAGCCTGCGCTGACTACGTGCTGTTCGCCGGCCTCACACCCATTGCCATCGTTGAAGCCAAGCGTAAGCGCATCAATATCGCCGACCGCATCCCGCAAGCCGAGCGCTACGCCCGCGAGTTCAACTTGGCGGTTGAGCATCAGCAGCCCTGGCTACTGGCCGGCCAAGCTCAGCCCTGGAACGATGGCCAGGGTGGTCACTTCCGCGTGCCCTTTGCCTTTGCCTGCAACGGCCGGCCCTTTATCAAGCAACTCGCCGAACAGTCCGGCACCTGGTTCCGTGACCTGCGCAGCCCGGCTAACACACGCCGTCCGCTGCAAGACTTCCATAAACCCGATGATCTGCTCGATCTGCTCAAGCGCAGCCAGGCAGACGCCGAGGCCAAGCTCAAAGCCGAAGGTTTCACTTACCTCAAGCTGCGCGACTACCAGGAGAAAGCCATCCAAGCTGTCGAGCAGGCCCTGGCCAATAATCAGCGTGACTGCCTACTAGCCATGGCCACCGGCACCGGTAAAACCCGCACCATCATTGGCCTGATGTACAGATTCCTGAAAACTGAGCGCTTCAAGCGCATTCTGTTTCTGGTTGACCGCAGCGCCCTCGGCCAGCAAGCCATCGACTCGTTCAACGACACCACGCTTGAGCAGAATCACACCCTGGCGCAGATCTACGACATCAAAGAGCTGGGCGACATGGCCGCTGAAGCGGAGACCCGCGTCCAGGTCGCTACCGTGCAGGCGATGGTCAGCCGCATTTTCCGCTCGGATAACCCTCCGCCCGTGGGTGAGTTCGATTGCATCATCGTCGACGAAGCTCACCGGGGTTATACCCTAGACCAGGAAATGACCGAAGGTGAGTTGGCCGTGCGCGATCACAGCCAGTACCTCTCACAATACCGCCGCGTGCTCGACCACTTTGACGCCTGCCGCATCGGCCTCACCGCTACCCCAGCCAAGCACACCAGTGAAATCTTCGGCAAACCGGTATTCACCTACAGCTACCGCGAAGCCGTGGCCGACGACTGGCTGGTGGATCACGAACCACCGATCCGCTACGAAACCCAGCTCAGCAAGCACGGTATCCGCTTCGATAAAGGCGAGTCGGTTAGCGTCATCAACACTCAGACCGGCGAAGTCGACGTGGCCGAACTGGAAGATGAACTCACCTTCAACATCGAGGCGTTCAACCGCCGCGTGATCACTCCGGCCTTCGACAAAGTCATCTGTAAAGAACTGGCCAAGGAGCTAGACCCGTTTGGCGAAGAGAAGACCATGATCTTCTGCGTCAACCAGGCCCATGCCGAGCGGGTCAAAAACCTACTCGATGAAGCGTTCAAAGAAGCCTACGGCGAGCAGTACAACCAGGCCGCCGTGGAAATCATCACCGGCCAGAGCGACAAGGTTGAAACGCTGATTCGTCGCTACAAGAACGAGCCCACCCCCAATATCGCCATCACCGTCGACCTACTCACCACCGGTATCGACGTGCCGAGAATCTGCAATCTGGTATTCATGCGCCGGGTGCGCTCGCGCATCCTCTACGAGCAGATGAAAGGCCGCGCTACCCGCCGCTGCGACGACATAGGCAAAACCGTATTCCGCATCTATGACCCCGTCGATCTCTACGCCAGCCTGGAAGCGGTCGACACCATGAAGCCCCTGGTGAAGAACCCTAACATCAGCCTGGAGCAACTGGTCAGCGAACTCACCAGCGGCGCCAGCCATGACGCACCCGGCAGCCAAAGCGACAGCAGCCACGCCCATGACGTGCTCGACCAACTGAGCCAGCGCGTCATGCGTATTCTGCGTAAGGCCCAGCACAAGGCCGAGGACAAACCCACGCTGAAGAAAAAGCTCGATGAGCTGCAAGACGTGTGGGGCGTTGAGCCGGCCCAACTGCACAAACATCTGCACGACCTTGGCCCGCAGCAAGCGGCCAACTTCGTCCGCCAACACAGCCAGTTGCTCAACCAGCTCGCCGCCGTTAGCACCCTGGTCGGCTCGGAGAACTACCCGGTTATTTCCACCCACAGCGATGAACTGCTGGTGCGTGAGCAGAACTACGGGCAAAACCAGAAACCAGCCGACTACCTTGAAAGCTTCAACGACTTTATTCGCAACCAACTCAACCAGTCCGCCGCCCTTGGCGTGGTGGTCAACCGCCCCAAGGATCTGACCCGCGAGCAACTGCGCGAAGTCCGCCTGCTGCTCGACCAGCACGGTTTCAGCGAAGCCAGCCTGAAAAGCGCTTGGCGCAACCAGGCCAACCAGGAAATCGCCGCCAGCATCATTGGCTACATTCGCCAGGCTGCCATCGGCGAAGCCCTACTGCCCTTCGACCAACGCGTGGCCAAGGCCATGCAAACCATCTACGCCCAGCAACCCTGGACGCCCGTGCAACGCAAATGGCTGGATCGCCTGGCCAAGCAACTGGTGCATGAAGTGGTCATCGACCCGCAGCAGGTCAACGATGCCTTCCGTAACGATGGCGGCCTCAAAGCGCTGGATCGCAACCTGGGCGGTAACCTGGATAGGGTATTGGAAGCCTTGAACGAGAACCTGTGGCAAGCGGCTAGCTGAGTGATTGACAGCTACTATAGATGGACGCTTAAACTGTCCTCAGTCCTAGGACAAAGGACAGTCTTTAGCTGAGGCCGCCATGAAGAGTCAAGACGTTCTGTTGCTGATCAAATTGATCTGCCTTGAGCAGCGCGAGCGCCTGCAGCAAAGGCTCGACAGCGAAACTGCAGAGCTGATTAAACTCGGCGACATCTACGCAGCCGACCAATGGCAAGGTTGGGAAGATCATTCAGAGCAAGATCCACCCGTCCACCACGACAGCTACTCCGTTCGCGCACTGCAAGCATCACTCGGTATCAGCAAAACCGAAATTGCCTCAGCGCTAAAGCGCTGCCAGCAGATCGGGCTATTGCGGGTAGACCCAAACACCCAGCTGCCTCGGGTCAACAGCAAGGCACTACTGGGCTTTATCGAGTACGGCTTGCGCTATGTATTTCCAGTCAAACCAGCAGAAATTGTCCGAGGTATTCCCACCAGCTTTTCCGCGCCCGTGCTGCAGGACAAGCTAATGAGCGGCGGCGACCTTATCCATGTTTGGCCAGACGCTTACGGCAATCGCAAGGGGCAATCCATTACCCCCTTATTCAAAACAGTGCCCGGAGCGGTCAAGAAAGACCCTCGCCTGTATGAATATCTGGCCCTGATAGATGCAATTCGCCTGGGTAATGCCAGGGAGGCCAATCTCGCCAACGAAATCCTGCGTGAGAAGGTTCTGCAAGCATGAGCCACACACACAACATTCAAATGCTCGAAGTGGTCGCCCAGGCGCTCGGCCCAAACCTTTGCCAAGAGGTTGCATTCGTCGGCGGCTGCACCACAGCCCTACTGTTGACTGATGAATTCAGCCGTGAAGAAGTGCGTTACACCGACGATGTCGATTTGGTTGTTCATCTCACCGGCTACACCCAATGGCAAAAGCTGGTCGAGCAACTGCAACAAAAAGGCTTCAAACAATCACCGCAGGATGACGTCATCTGTCGCCTGCGCCTCGGTGAGTTGAAGGTTGACTTCATGCCCGAAGATACCGAAACCGCCGATCTACTGGGCTGTAATAACCGCTGGTTCAAGGACGGCCTGGCCAACGCACAGTGGCACGCGTTACCCAGCGGTTGTCGTATTCGCCTATTCACCCCGCCCTACTTTCTTGGCAGCAAACTGGAAGCCTATGCCGGGCGCGGAATGCAGAACCCATTGGCTAGCCAGGATCTTGAGGACATTCTCAACCTGGTCAACGGTCGCGAAGAACTGCTGCAGGAAGTCGACGCTGCAGCCCCCGAACTACGCGCCTACCTGGCAGAAAAGCTCACCGCACTGCTAGGCACTAACGACTTCGGCTACCTGGTGCAGGACGCCGCTCGTGGCGATAACGAGCGTGAGCAAATTATCTGGCAGCGCTTGCACCATATCGCCCAGGTAGCGACCTGAATGCGCGCAACCCTGCAATGGCACACCCAGGCCGGCACCATCACAGCCGACAACCGGGATACCTGCGCCCATATCGAGCCGGCCCATGCCAGCCTCTACCTGATCGCTGATGGCAGTAGCAGCCACCCTGGCAGCGGCGAACTGGCCGAAGCCCTGCTTGCAAACCTCACCCATGACTTCAGCCTCTTGCCTGCAGCTGAGCGGAACCCAGAGCAACTGGCCGAAGCGCTACTGCAGATAATCGCCAGCAGCCATCAGACACTGCGTGATGAGCACCCACAGGCAGCCTGCAGCTACTTGGTGCTGTGCCTGCTCGCCGATGCCGCGTTCAGCATTCACGAAGGCGACTGCTGCCTTGGGCTGATCGAACAAAGCGGCACGATCAACTGGCTGAGCAACGCGCACTGCGCCCTCAACTGGCAAGGCAACCTCACTCACGCAGAAATTGCGCAAGAGCCATCACGCCACAGCCTGACTCGCTGCTTTAGCCCCAGGCGTGCAAGCGATCCTGAGATAAACCACTGGCCTCTTGAGCCAAACCAGCATTGGCTGCTGGCCACTGACGGTTTCTGGGCAGGCCTTAGCTCCCAGGAACAACAGAATTTTTTACGCAACGGCAACCTGCCCGCGCCGCCCACCGATGACGACATCAGCTGCCTGAGCATCATCACACCGCCTACTTGATGAGCCGAATAACACCCCCTATTCGGCTCACGACCCTATAAATCAGTTTGAGACCCCACCATGACCAACTCCGACATCGTCCAGAAGCTCTGGAACCTCTGCGACGTGCTGCGCGACGACGGCATCAACTACAGCGACTACGTCACCGAACTGGTGCTCCTGTTGTTTATCAAGATGGAATACGAACAGGCCCAAAGCGGCAACCAGTTCGAGCACAAGCTGCCCGCAGGCGCACGCTGGCCGGATCTCACCGAAAAATCCGGTCTCAACCTGCTCAACCATTACCGGCAGATGCTGCTCGACCTGGGCAAGAACGAAGATCCGCTGATTGCAGCCATCTACGCCGACGCCCAGACCCGCCTGAAAGAACCGCGCCACCTGGAACAACTGATCAAGAGCCTGGATGGCATCGACTGGTTCAGCGCCCGCCAGGACGGCCTCGGTGATTTGTATGAAGGCCTGCTGGAGAAGAACGCCAGCGAAACCAAATCCGGCGCCGGCCAGTACTTCACCCCCCGCCCGCTGATCGACAGCATTATCCGCTGCATCAAGCCGCAGCCCGGCGAAGTAATTCAGGACCCGGCCGCTGGCACCGCAGGCTTTCTGATTGCCGCCGACGCCTATATCAAGCAACACACCGACGACCTCTACGACCTCGACGAAAAAGCCCGCAGCTTCCAGCGCAACAGGGCCTTCATCGGCATCGAACTGGTGCCCGGCACGCGCCGCCTGGCCCTGATGAACACCCTGCTGCATGGCATGGAAGGCGATGAGGAAGGCGTAGTGCACCTGGGCAACGCCTTGGGCCAGGTTGGCGCCAGCCTGCCCAAGGTCGAGGTGATTCTCTCCAACCCTCCGTTCGGCACCGCCAAGGGAGGCGGCGGCCCCACCCGCGACGACCTCACCTACAAGACCAGCAACAAGCAGCTGGCCTTCTTGCAGCACATCTATCGAGGCCTGAAACCCGGTGGCCGCGCCGCCGTGGTACTGCCGGACAACGTCCTGTTCGAGGCCGGCGTCGGCACCGACGTGCGCCGCGACCTGATGGACAAGTGCAACCTGCACACCCTCCTGCGCCTGCCCACCGGCATTTTTTATGCGCAAGGCGTCAAGACCAATGTGTTGTTCTTCCAGAAAGGCACCCAGGCCAACCCGCGTCAGGAACAAGGCTGCACCCAGCGCGTATGGGTCTATGACCTGCGCAGCAATATGCCCAGCTTTGGCAAGCGCACGCCCTTTGGTGCGCAGCACCTCAAGCCCTTCGAGGACGCCTATGGCGATGATCCCAACGGCAATAGCCCACGCGCCGAAAATGTTGAGGGTATCGGCGAGCTCAGCCGCTTCCGTGTATTCACCCGCGAGCAGATCCGCGAGCGTGGCGACTCCCTGGATATCAGCTGGCTAAAGGATGCCGATAGCCTGGACGCCGCCGACCTCCCCGCCCCGGAAGTGCTGGCCGGCGAAGCCATGGCCGAACTGACCGAAGCCCTGCATGAGCTGGAAGAGTTGATGAAGGCGCTTGGGGCAGGCGATGAAGTGGCGGCGCAGAAGCAGCTGATGGCGGAGGTGATGGGGTTGGCGGTGACTGAAGAGGCTGACGCGGAGTTCAAGTCGTGAGCTGGAATATTCCGGAAACTTGGCAGATGGCAACGCTTGCAGATGTTTGCTATCGAATCGTCGATGGCTCTCATAACCCGCCTTCTGGCCAAGCAAGTGGCAAACCGATGCTAAGTGCCAAGAATATTCAGAACGGCAAAATACATTTTGATGAGTCACGTCTACTCAGCGACGAAGACTTTGAAGTCGAGAACAAGAGAACCAGCATCTCTGCTGGAGATGTGCTGCTAACAATTGTTGGAGCCTTAGGCCGTACCGCTGTCGTTCCTGAGGTACACAAAGAGTTCACGTTGCAGCGAAGCGTTGCCGTTCTCAAGCCAGAAACCATTAACTCAAGCTATCTCCGCTACTTATTAGATTCACCCGTAGCGCAAAATTTCTTCTTGGAAAATGCCAAAGGGACTGCGCAGAAAGGGATTTATCTAAAGGCACTTGGGACAATGCCGGCCCCGATTGCACCACTTGCCGAACAAACCCGCATCGCCCAAAAACTCGATGAACTGCTGGCCCAGGTCGACACCCTCAAAGCCCGCATCGACGCCATCCCCGCGCTACTCAAACGCTTCCGCCAATCCGTCCTCGCCGCAGCGGTTTCCGGGCGGTTAACAGAGGAGTGGCGTGCGCGCTCAATGCGCGCAGAGGCAAAAAATGGCTTGCACAGTCCGGAACAGACCGCTGTGTCAGCATCATGGTTTAGCTTTATTCATGATGAAATTGCAGACGTAATTGATCCACACCCGAGCCATAGGACGCCAAGCGAAGATCTTAATGGAGTTCCTTATATCGGGATTGGTGATATCAACAAACTTGGTTTAATTGACTTCGAGAATTCCCGCAAAGTCTCAAGATCAGTTTTGGATGAGCACAGAGATAGGTACTCCATCAATGATGGCGATTTCATTTTTGGGAAAATTGGCACAATTGGCTCTGCCACTAAAGTTCCAGCAGGCGGTGAATACACCATTTCTGCAAATGTAATTTTGGTAAAGCCTATTCGCGAGAAAGTCGTTCCAAGCTATCACTTTTTGTTTTGGTGCTCGCCGTTAGCTCTTGAGATTTCGGCCAAGGGAAGTAAAGCGACCTCGCAAGCGGCATTTGGCATTAAGAAGATGCGAAAGACCGAGTTGCTGTACCCCCCACTGGACGAGCAAACCGAAATAGTCCACCGCGTAGAACAACTCTTCGCCTTCGCCGACCAGCTGGAAGCCAAAGTCGCCTCAGCCAAAAGCCGTATCGACCATCTGACCCAAAGCATCTTGGCCAAGGCCTTCCGTGGCGAACTGGTGCCCCAAGACCCGAACGACGAACCCGCCAGCCTGCTGCTCGAACGCATCCAAGCCCAACGCGCCGCCGCGCCCAAGGCCAAGGCCAAGCGCACCAGAAAGGCTTCGGCCTGAGCAGACCATCAACTCGCTGAAGGAGCAGCCCCATGAACCCCAAGGATTGGATTGACCTGCTGCAACGCCTGCTCGGCTGGATCAGTGATCGACGCAATCCGGTTCGGCGACAGGCCGCGCGCGTCCTGGCAACCTTCGAGGCCCACGGCGTGGCCTGCACCGAGATCAACGCACTGCTGCCGGCCTCGCTGCAGCTGACGGCGTACCAGTGGTCCAACCCCGATCAGCTCAAGCTGGTATTGCAGCAAGCGCATCTCGATTGGATCAACCAGCATTTTGCCCTGGAGCCGGGCTGGCTGAGTGGCCTGAGCAATGCCGCTCACCAGCAGATTTTCAGTTACAAGACTCCGGCTGAACTGCATCAGTGGTTTATGCAGCACAGCCATGTCGCCGAAGGCATCGAGTTTCGCCTCTATCTGATCACCCCGGACACTCGTGTAATCAGCCCTGACAGTGAGGGCTACTACGCCTTGGTATTGGAGCAGTTGGGCGATGATCTTTCTGCCTGCAGCCGTTTCTTCCACCTGACCGAAAGTGGTCATTTCGAGCACCCTCCCAGTCTGGTGCACCTACTGCAGGTTCTGGCCATTGCCTACCACCATGGCACCATCTTCCAACGCTCACAGCTGGACACTGCCTCCCTGTATCAACTGAGCCATCATCGGGGCTTGATCCCGTCTTGGCTGGATCGCTGCAGGCCTCACCCGCTGGAGGCCGACCACGAGCTATGGCCGCACCTCTCCGGACACTCGCCCTGGCTTGATGCATTACGCGCTGAGGCCGAGGAGGGCCTGCTTCGCGCCGGGCTGACCGAAGTGGTCGCACGGCTGCACACCGATAACCAACGCTTTTCCCGCCAGCTGAGCAGCGCCCCATCGCCGACTGCTCTATCCCGCTGACAGCAAGGAGACCTATGCCCATTCCAGATTTCCAGAGCGTCATGCGCCCGGTGCTCAACGCAGTCGCCGACGGCACGCCGCTAGGCCTGAGTACACTGCGTGCACGCATTGCCGACGAATTCTTGCTCAGCGAAGAAGAACGCCATGAACGCTTGCCCTCTGGGCGCCAGACCGTGATCAACAACCGTGTGGGCTGGGCGCGCACCTACCTGAACAAGGCCGGACTGCTGAGCATTCCGGCCAAAGGCCTGGTGCAGATCACCCCGCGCGGGCTAGAAGCACTGGCCGCAGGCCCAGAGCGAATCACCGTCGGCTGGCTCAAACGCTACCCGGAGTTCGCCGAGTTCCACTCGGCCCGGCCCAGCAGGGCCGACAGTGAAGCTCTGCAAGCCGCTGTCGATGAAGACATTACTCCCGACGAGCAATTGAGCCAGGCGCACCAGGCCCTGATGAAGTCGCTGGCGGATGACTTGTTGGCCCAAGTGCGCGCCGCAACGCCCAATTTCTTCGAGCAATTAGTGGTCGACCTGATGATTGCCATGGGCTACGGCGGCTCGCGCAAGGAAGCCGGACGCGCCACCCAGCAAACCAACGATGACGGCATCGACGGCATTATCAAGGAAGACAAGCTCGGGCTGGACGTGATCTACCTGCAGGCCAAGCGCTGGACCAACACCGTGCACCGCCCAGAAATCGACAAATTTATCGGCGCCCTCACCCGTCAACGCGCGCGCAAAGGTGTGTTCATCACCACCTCGGAGTTCTCCGCCGGCGCACGAGAAGCAGCCATGGGCCTGGATATCAAAGTGGTGCTGATCGACGGCGTGGAACTGGCCCGACTGATGGTTGAAAACAGCTTGGGCTGCAGCGTTAAGCAGATATACGAAGTGAAGGAGCTGGACAACGACTATTTCATTGAGGACTGACTCATTGACCCGGTATCACTTCCCATAGCCTAGCGATGGGAATCTCTAGAAAGCCAGAGGCCGATCTGCAGTACAAAAAGCGGTACGCTGGCAGTACAGTGCCCAGCTTTTACAGATTTCGCCAAATTACGCTTGACCCGCTCTACGACGATACTTTCAGCTAACTGTACCTACGCCAGGCTACGCCCGATTTTACTGGGCTTGCAGCGTTTCTAGGCAACTCATAATCCTTTGGTCCACGGTTCGAGTCCGTGTGGGCCCACCAGCTTTCAGGAGCCGCGCGTTGCGCGGCTTTTTTGTGCCTGGATTTTGGGCTTGTGCCCTGCCTTTTCCGAGTCCTCGTGCTTTAGCCGAACGTCTGCACGAAGGGCGCAGCGCTGTGCTGGATGGCAGCGACGATCTGTGGCGCCTGCTCGCCAAGGTCAGTTGCACGCATTAGGACCAGCTCCAGCGCCTCCAACTGGGAGCGAATCACCTCGGTTGGTCGCTCCACATCGCAGACTTCCGCAAAATCCAGCAAACCCTGGCGCGAGGCAAACAGCGACTTGTTGCCCATCAACTCCAGCGCCAGAACATCCTCGGGAAGGTAGGCGGTGGTGTTGACGATGTCGTAGGCGGGCGCCAGCCGCGCATCACGCTGGGTAGGGTCGGCATAGAGCAAGCCGAAGTTCTTCAGATGCGCATCGCCATTGCCGAGGATGCAGCTCAGGCTCACCGTGGCGAAGAGTTGCGCCAGCGAAGAGCGGACATGTTCGGGCGCACAGAACAGGCGGATGGCCTTGGCGATCGCCGAGTAGCTCCTGCTGTACTTCTGCTCCGCTGCCAGCCCCATCAGGGCAGCCATATCTTCGAAGCCGAGAGGTTCAAGATGTTCGTCGCGGTCGAACCGGCGCATGACGAATAGCTTGGCGTTGCTGGAAAGGTGAAATTCCGGCACCGGAATGCCTGACTCGTGGGCCACGGACATGCAGAGGTATTCGTTGATCGCCAGGCCCGGAAATTCGTCTCGACCGCTCTTGATGATCAACTCGGCGGTTTTCGAGGTGAAGCGGGCATCCTCCCGTTCGGGCACCAGGACCTTGGGCTGTACGCCGGAGATACCGGCGCGCAGGATGTAGCGATCCACCAACTCGACGAACAGGTCTTCCGTGCCATCCCAGGCGAGAATCTCGCTGAGCCGTTCGCCTGGAAAGCGCTGGCGCTCCAGCAGTGTATCGATCTCAGGCGATGTCACCGTCACGCGACCGATGGGCGAACTACTGCCTGTCAGGGCCAGCAGAGCCATGGGATCCAGAGGTACCAGCTTGGCCAACCTGTTGCGTAGCTGCTCCAGTACATAGCCTTCTGGCAAATTCATCTGGAAGATCGGATGCAGTTCGCGGCGGCGATAGTCATCCAGGCGCACCGGCATCAGCAGACTGATGGCAGCCCTTGCCGAAGCATCGTCCTGGTAGCGGAACAGGTAGTCACCATCCTGAGCCATGAGCGCTCCGCTCCCGCCTGCCGGGGTTGCGACGCGCAGTCGGGTCTTCATCAGTCGAATACCCCCTGAATCTCGTCCAGGGTCGGCAAGGCGGCAGGGATTATCGCCAGCTCGCAATCCAAGGCTGCGAGCGCTCGTGCGTAGGCTGCCATACCGACACGGGAGTCTCCTCGCTCCACGGCGATGATCTTTTGCCGAGTAAGGCCTGCCAGCTCGGCGAGGCTCGCTTGCGTAAGGCCTCGATTAAGACGCCGCTGGCGGAGTTGGCTGCCGAGACGTTGACTGATCAGCTCGCTATCCATGTTCTGCATACGTAACAAAGTCGGTGATTTGTAACGTATACGGAACCTGAAGCTTCCAGTAAAGCCAATTCTATCGTTGTGGCAAGACGTGCCTTTTGCGTGCCTGGTGGTCGCTCTCTGGCATCACCTAAATGGCTAGACGTGCAGCAACGCCAACACCCCAACCGCCACTCCTCCCCCCGCCACCCCATACACCGCCGCCTGCAACCAGCGCCGCCGGGTCAGCAGGGTGATGGCGGCCAGGGAGATGGCGACCTGCATCAGCATGGTGGCCTGCGCCCAGCGGTGGTGGCGGTGGAGCTGGGTTTCGCTCAGGGCTTCGTTGGCATTGACCTTGGCTTCCAGGGCTTCGGCCTTGGTACGGATCTCGGCCTTTTGCTGGGCGTAGCGTTGGCTGTCCTGGGTGAAACGCTGGGCGGTGTCGGGGTTGGTCGCGAGGGCAGCGCCCAAATCGGCAAGGTTCTGTTTTTCGCCCTTGGCCTGGTAGTAGCCCCACTGGTTGGCGGCTTCGGTCTTGGCGATGGCTTCTTCGTTCTTGTAGTAGAGCGCCAGGCTCTCGGCGTTGCCGCCCTGGTAGGCGCAGAGCGCGCCGAGGGTCGCCAGGATGGCGGTGGTGACGGCGATGCGGCCGGTGAGGCTGTCACGGCGATGGGCGCCGTGGGCGGCGTGTTCCACCTCGTGGTCGTGGGGGCCGTGGACTTCGTATTCGCTGGACAAGGCTCAGCTCCGCTGCGGATTCCTGCGGCGAGGCTAGCCGGGTCTACTTAACGCCTCCTTAAGACCGGGGCAAGCGCGCCTGCAGCCAGCGGCGCAGTGGACCGGCCACCCAGCGCTGCATGGCCAGGCCGAGCAGGACGATGAGCACCAGGTGCAGCGGCAGCATCCAGCCGGGAATGGGGATGGGCAGCGCCAGTGCCTCGCCGACGTCTTCGGCCAGGTCTTCGAGGCTGTCGCCGGCCAGGTGCATCCAGCCCAGCAGGGTGCGGGTCCAGGGTTCGAGCACGCCGATCAGCGGGGTGTGGACGGCGAAGATGCACAGCGAGGCCTCGCCAAGACGCTGGGCCAGGCGGCGCACGCCGGCGCGACCGGGTTCGCCGAAGGTGGCGCAGGCCAGCAGCACCGCGGCCTGGAAGGGTGTCAGCAGGCCGTTGTGGACCAGGTAGAACCAGCGGCGGCCATCGCCTTCCAGCAGCAGGGCGCCCAGCCACAGGCCGGTCAGGCCGAACAGCAGCAGCGGCAGGCGCAGGCGCTGGGTCGTCTCGGCCACCCAGGGCTCTTGAACGGCGCGATAGAGCAGGATGCCGAGCAGGAATTCCGGCAGGCGGATCAGCGGATTGCGGTGGATGACGCCCACCGTCACGGTATCGAAGGCCTGGGCCCAGGTGGCCACCAGCGGACCGAGCAGATAGAGCCCCCAGAGCGCGGCGGCGGCCAGGGCCCAGCGGCGCAGGCGCATCAGCCGCGGACCGAGCAGCGGAAACAGCAGGTAGAAGAACAGCAGCGCCGAGATCGACCAGGCGGCGCCGTTGAGCCAGAGGAAGCGTGGCTCCCAGGATTGCAACAGCAGCAGTTGCAGGAGCACGTGGGTGGTGGCGGCCAGCCAGGACAGCGGCAGCATCTCGTCCAGCTCGCTGCCCTCTTCCAGCTGCAGATAGGGGTGCTGGTTGTAGTAGACCGGCACCCCGTGTTCCAGCCAGGAATCCTGGGACAGCCAGTAGGACAGCCCCAGCGCGACCAGCAGGGTCAGCAGGTGGATGGGATAGAGATTGCACAGCCGCCGCAGGACGAAGCCACGGGAGCTGCCCTTGAGCGCGCCCTGGCGATCCAGGCTGACATGGGCCAGCAGGAAGCCCGACAGCAGGAAGAAGGTGCTGGTGGCGAAGAAGCCCATGCCGGCCAGCCGGCGAAAGGCGTCCGGCAGATCGCTGTAGAGCCCGCCCAGGTGGTAGACGACCATGTACAGCGCCATGAGGAATCTCAGCCATTCCAGGCCGTAGTAACGGGCGGTGGGGCGGCTTGCGGTTGAAGAGGTCATGGCGGCGAATTACGGCGGATAGAATCTGATTATAAGCCGCCCGGGCAGGACCCCTGCCGATCTTCATGACAAAAGCATGACAACTGGTTTCCCAAGGTTGCCATGCACCGCTCAGGACTCCGCAGCCTGGAAGCCCTGCGGTCCCTGAACCGGGATTGATTCACCCGGCGAACGCAGGCTCCGGCAACCCCTGAACCCCGGGATCCAGGGCGAAGAGTCCACCCGCCAGCGGTTGATCGCTGAGATCGCCCCCCGGACGGATGGAGGTCACGAACAGGGTATCCAGATTGCGCCCGCCAAAGGCGCACATGGCCGGCTTCTTGACCGGTACGCTCAGGGAGCGATCCAGGCGGCCATCGGGGGTGAAGCGGTGGATCAGGCCGGCATCGTTGCCGCAGATCCAGTAGCAGCCGTCGACATCCACCGCGGCGCCATCGGGTCGGCCGGGATGGGCGTTCATGTCGACGAACAGCCGCCGGTTGCTGGGTGTGCCGGTATCCGGATCGTAGTCGAAGGCCCAGATCAGCTGACGGCTGGGATGGGAGTCGGACAGATAGAGGGTGCGGCCATCGGGGCTCAGGGCCAGGCCATTGGGCACGATGAGGTCGTCCAGCAGCAGCCGAGCGCCCTCGCCCGCCGCATGACTGTAGAGGCGTCCAGCCGGCGCGCCCTGGGCCATGTCCTGCACCATGGTGCCCACCAGGAAGCGGCCCTGGCGATCGCAGCGACCGTCGTTGCATCGCATGGCCGGCTGGGCATGGTCGAGAGCGACCAGGCGTTCGCCGCTCAGCTGGCCGGAAGCCTCGGCCTGCAGGGCGAAGAGGCCGCTTTCCAGACCGGCGAGCCAGCCGCCACCCTCGCGGGCAGCGATGCAGGCGAGCATTTCCAGTGCACTCCAGCTGTCCAGGGCACCAGCCGCGGTCCAGCGGTGCAGCCGTTTGGCCGGGATATCGACCCAGTAGAGCGCCTGTTCGGCGACCTGCCAGACCGGGCACTCACCGGTGGCGTTGCGGGCATCGACGAGCAATTCGGCAGTCATGGCGGCCCTCCTCAGTCGTCGAAGGGACCGGTGGCGACGAAGGCACCACCCTGGTAGACCATCGACGGATCGTCCGCTGCCGGCATGGGCTGGGCTTCGACCTTGGCGCGGAATGGCTCGGAGCTGTCCTTGGGCTGGAAGCCCAGGTGCGCGGCCAGGCGGTTGTCCCACCAGCTGTCGCGGTTGGCGGAGGCGCCGTAGACGATGGTATGGCCGACGTCCGGGGTGGTCAGGCTGCGCAGGATGAGATCGGTCAGGTCCTCGTAGCTCAGCCAGGTGGCGAGCATGCGGCGATTCTGCGCCTCGGGGAAGGAGGAGCCAATGCGGATGCTCACCGTCTCGATGCCATAGCGATCGAAATAGAAGCTGGCCAGGTCCTCGCCAAAGGCCTTGGACAGGCCGTAGTAGCTGTCCGGACGCTGGGGCACGCTGGCGTCGATGCGCTGATCCTGGCGATAGAAGCCGATCACATGGTTGGAGCTGGCGAAGACGATGCGCTTCACCCCGTGGCGCCGCGCGGCCTCATAGAGGTTGAAGGTGCCACGGATGTTGGCTTCGAGGATGGGCTCGAAGGCGTGCTCGGTGGAAATCCCGCCGAAGTGCAGGATGGCGTCGACGCCTTCCACCAGCGCATGAACGCCGGCCTTGTCCGCCAGGTCGCAGGTCACCACCTCTTCCGCCGGGCCTTCGGCCGCAGCCATCGGCGCGATGTCGGACAGCCGCAGGATCTCGGCATGGGGCTTGAGCCGCTGGCGCAGCTCCTTGCCCAGGCCACCGGCAGCACCGGTGAGCAGGAGTCGATGGAAGGGTGACGAGGAGACTTCGGACATGAGCGGGCGCCTTCTTATGGAGTTATTTGGCAAGAGGTACGACATCTCACCTCTTTTTGCGATTCTCGCGGGCGCCCGGGGTCCTGTCAATGCTACCTAGGCCGGCAGACAGGGTAGCCGCAGGCGGAAGGTCGCACCCTGCCCGGCGATGCTTTCCACGTGCAGGCTGCCGTGGTGTGCCTTGACGATCTGGTCGGCGATATAGAGGCCCAGGCCCAGGCCGGCGATGTTCTCGGTGCCACTGGCGCGCTCGAACTGGCGGAAAATCAGGGCCTGGTGCTCCACCGGGATGCCGATACCGTGGTCCTTGACGCTCAGCTCCACGTCGGCGCCGTCGCTGCGCAGGGAGATCTCCACCGGACGTCCGGCGCCGTATCTCATGGCATTGGTCAGCAGGTTGGTGATCACCTGCTCGATGCGGAATTCGTCCCAGTAGCCGGGCGCCGGGCCTTCGGCGTGCAACTCCACCGGGCAGCCGGCCGCGGCGAATTGCGAGGCGAAGCTGTCGACCACGGTGTTGACCAGGGCCGCGAGATCGCACTGCGAGGGGCGGATCGACAGCTTGCCGGTGCGGATGCGCGAGATGTCGAGCATGTCGTCGATCAGGTGCACCAGGCGCTGGATCTGCCGTTCGTCGCGCTCGGCCATGCCAGCCAGCTTGTCGGGGGTGAAGGCTTCCAGCTTGCCCTTGTCCAGGTACATGCGGCGCAACTGGGCCTCGAGCATCAGGGTGTTGAGCGGCGTCTTGAGTTCGTGGGAGACCATGGACATGAAGTCGTCGCGGGTACGCACCGCCTGCTGCAGCTCGACCTGCGTCTGGCGCAGTTCCGCCAGCAGGATCTCCTGCTCCTGGCGACTCTGCTCCAGGGCCACCAGCTGCTCGGCCAGGCGCTTGCGGTGCCAGTAAAGGTCGACGAACACCCGGGTCTTGCTCTTCACCGCATGGACATCGAGGGGCTTGTGCAGGAAATCCACCGCACCGCTCTCGTAGCCCTTGAAGGCATAGTTGAGGTCGCGGCCGGCGGCGCTGACGAAGACGATGGGGATGTGCCGGGTCTTTTCCAGGCCGCGCATCATCTCCGCCAGTTCGAAGCCGTTCATGCCCGGCATCTGCACATCGAGGATCGCCAGGGCGAATTCGTGCATCAGCAGCAGCTCCAGCGCGGCCTCGGCGGAGCTGGCCTGGAAGATCTCCAGCGCCTCGCTGCGCAGCAGGGCTTCCAGCGCCAGGAGATTTTCCGGCAGGTCGTCTACGAGCAGGAGCTTCGCCTGTTCGACGGGTACTTCAGCCATGGTCGCGTTCCAGCTCGATGAGCAATAGATGGATGCCCGGCACATCCAGCACGAAATCCGGGTGGAATCTCTTCAAGGCCGCCTCGGGCATGGTCGGCACCTCGGCCGATTGCGGCGACTGGACGACGGTGACCCCGCCGTTCTGCGCCAGGGCGTGCAGGCCGCTGGCCCCGTCATGGTTGGCACCGGTCAGCAGGATGCCGCAGACCTGCTCGCCCAGGGCGTCGGTCGCGCTTTCGAACAGCACATCGATGGACGGCCGGGAGAACTGCACCGGCTCGTCGCGGGACAGCGACAGGGTGAAGTCGTCCTCCACCAGCAGGTGATAACCCGGCGGCGCGAAATACAGGGTGCCCGGCAGTATAGCGTCCTTGTCCTCGGCCTCGCGCACCCGCAGGGCCAGCCGCTGCTGAAACAGCTCGGCCAGGCGCGAGGTGCGATCGTCCGGCAGGTGCAGCACCACGGCCAGCGGCAGGCGGTAACTGGCCGGCAGGGTCGAGAGCAGGCGCAGCAGGACCTGCAGCCCGCCGGCAGAGGCTCCGATGACAATGAGGCGCAACGGCTTGCGGGGCGGGAACATGCTAGAGCCTGCGGAACAGCCGTTCCTGCTTCACCACCGGCTCGAAGTGGTTGGCATAGGCGGAGAAGTCCAGCGACTCCTTGCTGCCCAGGCCGAGAAAGCCGCGGTGGCTCAGGGACTCGTGGAACAGCCCGAGCGCCCGATTCTGCAGATTCTTGTTGAAGTAGATGAGCACGTTGCGGCAGGACACCAGCTGGGTCTCGGAAAAGACGCTGTCGGTGGCCAGGCTGTGATCGGCGAAGGTCACGTTGGCGATCAGCGACTTGTCGAACAGCGCGCCGTCGTAGGCTGCGGTGTAGTAGTCGGAAAACGCGCGGGTGCCGCCGGCCTTCTGGTAACTGGCGGTGTAGGCGCGCATCCGCTCCAGCGGAAAGATGCCCTGGCGGGCCTTTTCCATGGAGCGCGGATTGATGTCGGTGGCATAGAACAAGGTGCGGTCGAGCAGCCCTTCCTCCTGGAACAGGATGGCCATCGAGAAGACCTCCTCGCCGGTGCTGCAGCCGGCGATCCACACCTTGAGCGAGGGATAGGTGCGCAGGACCGGTACCACCTGCTGGCGCAGGGCAAGGAAGTAGCCCGGATCGCGAAACATCTCGCTGACCGGGATGGTGATGAATTGCAGCAACTCGGCGAACAGCGCCGGATCGCGCAATACCCGCTCCTGCAGCGCCGAGATGCTCGGACAGTCGAAGCGCGTCAGCGCCTGCAGCACCCGGCGCTTGAGCGAGGCCTTGGAGTAGTTGCGGAAGTCGTGGCTGTACCTCAGGAAGATGCCTTCCAGCAGCAACCTTAGCTCGATGTCCTGCAGCCGTTCGCTCATGACCTACAGCCGCTCCAGCGACGGCATCCAGACGCGGATCAGCGAGAACAGCCGGTCCAGGTCGATGGGCTTGGCCAGGTAGTCGCTGGCGCCGGCGGCGAGGCAGCGCTCTTGGTCGTCCTTCATGGCCTTGGCGGTGATGGCGATGATCGGCAGCTTCTTCATGTGCGGTCGCTTGCGGATCTCGCGCATGGCTTCGTAGCCATCCATCATCGGCATCATGATGTCCATCAGCACCAGGTCGATGGTGTCGCTGTTGTCGAGCTTTTCCAGCGCCTCCAGGCCGTTGCGGGCGATCTCCACCTTGGCGCCCTTCTGCTCCAGGGCGCTGGTGAGGGCGAAGATGTTGCGCACGTCGTCGTCCACCAGCAGCAGGGTGCGGCCGTCGAAGGCCTTCTCGCGGCTGCGGGCGCTTTCCAGCATGCGCTGGCGATCGAGCGGCATGTCGGCCTCGATCTTGTGCAGGAACAGGGTCACCTCGTCGAGCAGCCGCTCGGGCGAGCGCGCGCCCTTGATGATGATGGAGCGCGAATACTTGAGCAGCGCCGCCTCTTCGTCGCGGGTCAGGCTGCGCCCGGTGTAGACGATCACCGGCGGGAAGGAGCAGATGTCTTCGCTGGCCATGCGCTGGAGCAGTTCGCCGCCTTCCATGTCGGGCAGCTTGAGGTCGATGACCATGCAGTCGTAGACCTCGTCGCGCAGCAGTTCCAGGGCCTGGCTGCCCATCTCCACCGCGGTGATCTCCACGTCCACGTCGCCGATCAGCTTGGCGATGCTGTCGCGCTGCAGGGCGTCGTCTTCCACCAGCAGCACCCGCTTGATGCCGGCGGCGAACTTGGCTTCCAGGCGAGTGAAGGCCTCGCGGAGTTCGTCGCGGGTGGTGGGCTTGATGGCGTAGCCGACCGCGCCCATGTGCATGGCCGTCTCGATGCGATCCGAGGCCGAGACCACGTGCACCGGGATGTGGCGGGTCAGCGGATTTTCCTTGAGCCGTTCCAGCACCGTGAGACCGGAATGATCGGGCAGGCCCATGTCCAGCAGGATGGCATCCGGACGGTATTCCAGGGCCGCGGCGAAGCCTTCCTCGGCGCGATGGGCCACCAGGCAGCTGTATTTCAGCTCGTGGGCCAGATCAAAGAGGATCTGCGCGAAGGGCACCTCGTCTTCGATCACCAGCACCCGGCGATCCGGATAGGGCCAGTCGTCCCGGTCGTCGGCGAAGGCCGCTCCCACGGGAGCCGCCGCCTCGGTGATCGGCGGTGCAGCCGGCGGACGCGGGGTGGCGGCCAGGGCCGGCAGGGGCGCGGATGCCGCAGCCGGCGCGGTGTTCGCGGCAGGGGCGGTAACCGGGGTGATGGGTAGAGCAGGCGCAGCGGCTTCCTGATACTCCAGCGGCAGGCGCAGGGTGAAGGTGCTGCCCTCCCCCGGCTGGCTGGTGACGCTCAGGGTGCCGCCTAGCAGCAGTGCCAGGTCACGGGAGATCGACAGCCCCAGGCCGGTGCCGCCATAGCGCCGGGTGATGGCGCCATCCGCCTGGCGGAAGGCCTCGAAGATCAGCTCCTGCTGCTCGGCGGCGATGCCGATACCGGTATCGCTCACCGCGAAGCTGGGCTGGCCGTCTTCCAGCGAAAGGCGCAGGGTCACCTGGCCGTGCTCGGTGAACTTGAAGGCGTTGGACAGCAGATTCTTGAGGATCTGCTCGACCCGCTGGCGATCGCTGAAGAAGGCCGGCGGCATCCGCGCGTCCAGCTCCACCACGAAGGCGACACCCTTGTTCTGGGCCACCGGCTCGAAGGCGGTCTTCAGGGCTTCCACCAGGCGGCGCACGGACAGCTGCTCCGGGCGGATCTCCAGCATGCCGGCCTCGACCTTAGAGATGTCGAGGATGTCGTTGATCAGGGTCAGCAGGTCATTGCCCGCCGAATAGATGGATTCGGCGTAGCGCACCTGCTCGCCGCTCAGGTTACCGGCCGGGTTGTCGGCCAGCAGCTTGGACAGGATCAGCGAGCTGTTCAGCGGTGTGCGCAATTCGTGGGACATGTTCGCCAGGAATTCGGACTTGTACTGACTGGCCCGTTCCAGCTCGCGCGCCCGGTCTTCCAGCATCTGCTGGGCTTCGTTGAGGCGATTGTTGCGGTCGTCCAGCACATCGCGCTGCTGCAGCAGTTCCTGGGCCTGTTCGGAGAGCTGCTCGTTGGTCTGCTCCAGCTCCGCCTGCTGCTGCTCCAGATGGACCTGGGACTCCTTGAGCGCCTGGGACTGCTCTTCCAGCTCTTCGTTGGCGGTGCGCAGTGCTTCCTGCTGAACCTGGAGTTCTTCGTTGAGTTGCTGGGTTTCCGCCAGGACCTGCTGCAGGCGCTGGCGATAGCGCGCAGCTTCCACCGAGGAGCCGATGGAATCGGCGATCAGGGTCAGCAGCTCCTCATCCTGCGGGCGCAGGGCACGCAGGAAGCCCAGCTCGACCACGCCATTCACCCGGCCGTCGTTCTCGATGGGCACGATGAGCGCTGCGCTGGCCTGGCGTTCACCCAGGGCCGAGTTGACCTTGAGGTAGTCGGCGGGCAACTGCTCCAGCGCCATGACGCGACCGTCCAGCACCGCCTGACCGGCCAGACCCTCGCCCGGCGCCAGGCGCTGGCGCCGACGACGGCCCTCGTCGTCCAGGGCGTAGTCGGCGACGCGCTCCAGACTGCCGTCGTCGAGTCGCACATAGAGGGCGCCGGCCGCAGCGCCGAGATAGCGCGCCAGGAATTGCAGGATGCTCTGGCCCAGCGGCGCCAGTGACGCCTGGCCGATGACGGCTTCCGACAGCTGATTCTGGCCCGAACGGAACCAGCTCTGCCGTTCCAGATTGTCGGTGTGCTCGGCCTGCTGATCGAGCAGCCGGGTATAGGTCGCGGAGAGTCGCATGAGCTCGCGGCGCCCGAAGAAGGCCATGATGCCCGACAGCAGCAGGCTGACGATCAGGAAGGCGGCGACGAAGATCACCGTCATGCGACTGGCCGTCTCGGTGCGCTCGGCGCGCATCTGCTCTTCGTAGGCGATGAAATCGGTGTAGTCGCGGCGGATGCTGTCGATGCGGTTCTTGCCCTGGCCATCGTTCAGCGGCGTCTGGAAATCGCCACCCAACCGCCGCGCATCGATCACCCGGCTCGCATAGTCGCGCCACTCGCGATGCACCGCTTCGATCCGTTCCAGGCGCCGGATCTGCACGGCACTGTCGCTGACCAGATTCTTCAATTCATCGAGCTGCGGCTCGACATTGGGCAGCGCGCGTTCATAGGGCTGCAGGAAGGCAGTATTGCCGCTCAGCAGATAGCCGCGCATCCCGGTTTCCAGGTCGACCACCAGGCGGAAGTTGGCATTGGCCTCGCTGATGACGCGGTCGGTATGCTCGACCCACTGGGTGACCTTCAGCAGGTAATAGATGATGGCGATAAAGAAGATCGCGCTGAAGACACCGATGCTCAGAGGCAGGGAGAGATTGCGCTTGAGGATCTGGCTGAAATGCTTCTGATCGAGGGGCGACTCGCGATTCATGGGGTCTGAAAGCCTTGTACGGGACAAAACGGTCGGCGACGGCAAAGCCTCGGCCTGCGGAGGGGTGTCGTCACTGACCGTGGCACCACCGGCGGTCGATCAAGGATACCGGTGTGGTGGGCCGGCAGGCCTCGAACAGGGCTGCAGGAAGCGCCCTCGCCTAGCGCGGACCTCTTGCCCTCAAGCCCCTGCCGCTTCGGTTGCGCTGACCCCTAGGTCAGCCAGTCGATTGCGGCACCGGGGCCGCGATCCGGCCGTGGGTTCAGCGACGAGCAATCACCCAGACGGCATGGATGATACCCGGAATGTAACCCAGCAGCGTCAGCAGGATGTTCAGCCAGAAGGCGCCGCCGAAGCCGACCTGGAGAAAGACGCCCACGGGCGGCAGGATGATGGCGAAGATGAGGCGGATGAGGTCCATTTCAGGCTCCAGTAGCAGGCAGGCAAGAAGATGCCTCTAAGACTGGCAGGGCCTGAATCAGGTTCCGGCAGGCAATAAAAAACCCCGCCGAAGCGGGGTTTCGCAGACCTAACCCAACATCCTTGTCGGGCCGCCAATCCTTGGCCATCTATCCCTGTAAGTCTCTGCCCGACATCCTTGCCGGGGGGCCATCCTGGCCACATTTCCTTGAAGTCATCTGGAGCGCTGGGCACATCCTGTACCGCGATCCGATGGGTGTAGATTACGCAGCTACCCGGGTGTAGGCGATGGCTTATCGCGGCGACGTCATGTAAGCCAAAGCTTACACGACATGGCTTTTCACCTTTTCCGTCAACAGCTTAGAAGGCCTCCTCGGCCAGGGCGTAGAGCGGCTGGGCGCCGCTGCGCACGGCGGCCGCCAGGCTCAGGGTGCGCGGCAGCAGGCGGGCGAAATAGAAGCGTGCGGTGGCCAGCTTGGCTTCGGCGAAGGCCGCGTCCTGCTCCGCCGCGGCAGCCGCGGCCCGTGCCCAGAGATAGGCATAGGCGACATAGCCGAACAGGTGCAGGTAGTCCACCGAGGCGGCGCCGAGCTCATGGGGGTCGCTGGCGCCGGCCTGCAGCAGCCACTCGGTCGCGCCGTCCAGCTGATCCAGGGCCTGGCGCAGGGGCGCGGCGAATTCGTTGTCCGCCGGCAGGCTGGCGAGATAGCCATGGACCTCTTCGCTGAAGGGCCGGTAGAGGGCGCCGCGACTGCCGGCCAGCTTGCGGCCGACCAGGTCGAGGGCCTGGATGCCGTTGGTGCCTTCGTAGATCTGGGTGATGCGCACGTCGCGCACCAGCTGTTCCTGACCCCATTCGCGGATGTAGCCATGGCCGCCGAACACCTGCTGGCCGGCGACGCAGAGTTCCAGGCCGAGATCGGTGAGGAATCCCTTGGCCACCGGGGTGAGCAGCGCCACCAGGGCTTCGGCGCGTTCGCGCTCGGCCGGCTCGGGGCTGTACTTGGCGGTGTCGAGTTGCAGGGCCACATAGCTGGAGAACAGCCGGCCGCCTTCGTTCAGCGCCTTCATGGTCAGCAGCATGCGCCGCACATCGGGGTGGACGATGATGGGATCGGCGTTCTTGGCGGCCTGCTGGATACCGGCCGGGGAGCGGCTCTGCAGGCGTTCGCGGGCATAGGCCAGGGCGTTCTGGTAGGAGCGTTCGCTCGAGCCCAGGCCCTGGATGCCGACGCCCAGGCGCTCGTAGTTCATCATGGTGAACATAGCGGCCAGGCCCTTGTTGACCTCGCCCACCAGGTAGCCGACCGCGCCATCGAAGTTCATCACGCAGGTGGCGGCGCCCTTGATGCCCATCTTGTGTTCCAGGGAGCCACAGGCCACGGCGTTACGCGCGCCCAGAGCGCCCGCCTCGTCCACCAGGATCTTGGGCACCAGGAACAGCGAGATGCCCCGGGAACCGGCCGGCGCATCGGGCAGCTTGGCCAGCACCAGGTGGATGATGTTCTCGGTGAGGTCGTGCTCCCCGGCGGTGATGAAGATCTTGGTACCGGTGACCCGGTAGCTGCCGTCGGCCTGGGGCTCGGCGCGGGTGCGGATCAGGCCCAGGTCGGTACCGGCATGGGGCTCGGTCAGGCACATGGAGCCGGCCCACTGGCCACTGTAGAGATTGGGCAGGTAGGCCTGCTTCAGGGCTTCGCTGCCATGGGCGTGCAGGGCCAGGCAGGCGCCGGCGCTAAGCATCGGATAGAGACCGAAGGCCAGGCAGCTGGCGTGCATCATTTCCTCGACCTGGGCGGTGAGCACCTTGGGCATGCCCATGCCGCCGTATTCGGGATCCCCACCAACCCCCACCCAGCCGCCTTCGGCAAAGGCCTGGTAGGCCTGGCGGAAGCCCTGGGGCGTGGTCACTTCACCGGCTTGCCAGTGGCAGCCTTCTTCATCGGAATTGCGATTGAGCGGCGCCAGTTCCTGGGCGCACAGCTTGCCGGCTTCTTCGAGGATGGCATCGGCGGTCTCGCCGTCCACCACCTCGGCCAGGGCGGGCCACTGACTCCAGCGGTCCTTGACCTTGAGGACGGCATCCAGCACGAAACGGATATCGCGAAGCGGCGGGGTGTAGTCGGCCATGTCGAGTCTCCTCGGAAGGTGTTCTTGTCGGTATGACCCGAGTGTAAGACCGAACCGGAAGGGAGACATAGGTTCATGATCTGACCTGATGGTCAGCCGATCGGAGGTCTGCAGTAGGTGTTTTTTTCGCGGACGCGAAAAGACGAAAACCCCGCCGGAGCGGGGTTTTCAGTGGAGCGACGACGCCTCAGTAGCCGAGGGCGAAGTCTTCCTCGGCCAGGGCCATCAGGCTGCCGGCGCCGGCCAGCAGCGCCTCGGCATGGGCGCGGGTACGGGGCAGCAGGCGCTCATAGTAGAAGCGCGCGGTGGCCAGCTTGGCCTGGTAGAAGGCGGCCTCCTCGGTACCGGCGGCCAGCTTCTCGGCGGCGACCCGGGCCATGTCGGCCCAGAAGTACGCCAGGCAGCAGTAGCCGGAGTACATCAGGTAGTCGACGGCGGCGGCGCCCACCTCTTCGCGATCCTTCATGGCGGCCATGCCGACCTTGAGGGTGATCTCGCCCCACTCCTTGTTCAGCTTGGCCAGCGGCTCGACGAAGGCCTTGAGCTGGGCATTCTCGGCGTTGGCCTGGCAGAACTTGTGCACCACCTTGGTGAAGGCCTTGAGGGATTCACCCTGGGTCATCAGCACCTTGCGACCCAGCAGGTCGATGGCCTGGATGCCAGTGGTGCCCTCGTAGAGCATGGCGATGCGGGCATCGCGCAGATTCTGCTCCATGCCCCACTCGGCGATGTAGCCGTGGCCGCCGTAGATCTGCACGCCGTGGCTCGCCGCCTCGAAACCCACCTCGGTCATGAAGGCCTTGGCGATGGGGGTGAGGAAGGCCAGCTGGGTCTCGACCTGCTGCTTCTGCTCTTCGTCCTGGCTGTACTTGAGGATGTCCACCAGCTTGGCGGTGTAGTAGATCATCGCCCGGCTGCCTTCGGCGAAGGCCTTCATGGTCAGCAGCATGCGGCGCACGTCGGGGTGCACGATGATGGGATCGGCGGGCTTCTCGGGCGCCTTGGGACCGGTCAGGGACCTCATCTGCAGCCGCTCGCGGGCGTACTTCAGACCGCCCTGGAAGGCCACCTCGGCATGGGCCAGGCCCTGCAGGGCGGTGCCGATGCGGGCGAAGTTCATGAAGGTGAACATGCAGTTCAGACCGCGATTCGGCGGACCGATCAGGAAGCCGGTGGCGCCGTCGAAGTTCATCACGCAGGTGGCGTTGCCGTGGATACCCATCTTGTGTTCCAGGGAACCGCAGTGCACGGCGTTGCGCTCGCCGGCCGCGCCGCTGGCGTCGGGCAGGCGCTTGGGCACGATGAACAGCGAGATGCCCTTGGTGCCGGCGGGGGCGTCGGGCAGGCGGGCCAGCACGATGTGGACGATGTTCTCGGCCATGTCGTGTTCACCGGCGGAGATGAAGATCTTGGTGCCGGTGATGGCGTAGCTGCCGTCAGCACGCGGCTCGGCCTTGGTGCGCAGCATGCCCAGGTCGGAACCGCAGTGGGGTTCGGTCAGGCACATGGTGCCGGTCCACTCGCCGGTCACCAGCTTTTCCAGGTAGGTGTGCTTCTGCTCGTCGGTGCCGTGCTGCTCCAGGGTGTTCATGGCGCCGTGGGACAGGCCGGGGTACATGCCCCAGGACCAGTTGGCCTGGCCGACCATTTCCGACAGGGAGATGCCGAGGGATTCGGGCAGGCCCTGGCCACCGTGGGCCGGGTTGTGCGCCAGGCTCGGCCAGCCGCCTTCGACGAACTGGGCATAGGCTTCCTTGAAGCCATCGGGGGTCTTCACCCCGTCTTCGCTCCAGGTGCAGCCCTGCTGATCGCCGATGCGATTGAGCGGCGCCAGGACCTGTTCGCAGAACTTGGCGCCTTCTTCGAGGATGGCGGAGACCATGTCGGGAGTGGCGTCGCCGCACCCGGGCAGGCTCTGGTAGTGCGCGTCATAGCCCAGGAGTTCGTCGCGGACGAAGCGGATGTCCCGCAGGGGGGCTTTGTAATCGGGCATGACTGTTACCTCTTTGCGAATGCTTGTTGTCGAGGGTGGCGGCAGCGTCGCTGCAGACCTGCCGCCAGGGCGTTTAAACAGTCGTTTGAAACTAATGTTCCAGGCCTGGCCTTGTCAAGCGTGGCGAGGACGAGCGGAACGACCGGTCAGTCCGCCAGGGCCAGGGCTTCGTCCAGGGCCGCCGCCGTCGCCGGACGTACCAGCCGCGCCAGTTCCTGGCCGTCCTTGAAGACGATCAGCGTGGGCCAGAGCTTGACGCGAAAGGAGCGTCCCAGGCGGCGGCCGGGGCCATCCTCGATCTTGAGATGGCGCACGCCGGGGTAGTCCGCGAGCGCCGTGGCCAGCAGCGGCTGGGCGGCGCGGCAGTGTCCGCACCAGGGTGCGCCGAACTCCAGCAGGGTGACACCCGGCAGGGCGTCGACATCAGCGCGGGCGGGCTCCTTTTCCGCATAGGTGGTCGTCATGGTCATGGCGGGGGCTCCTGAAGTCGGTTCCAACGGTGGACAAGTCGCTGGCGGGACTGCTCGGTCACGGGAAAAGGACTAGGGTCGATCCTGCGGTACGCCCCGATGTCATGACAATAAAACAAGGCGCTCCATTTCTGCCTCCGTCTCCGCCCTTTCCCGAGGCCCGCCATGAGCCAGACAGCGACTTCCGTTTCACCCGCCACCCTGCGCAAGGTCATCTCCGCCGCGTCCATCGGCAACTTCGTCGAATGGTTCGATTTCGCCCTCTATGGCTTTCTCGCCACCCTGCTCGCGGCGCACTTCTTTCCCAGTGGCGACGCCACCGCCGGCCTGCTCAAGACCTTTGCCGTCTTTGCGGTGGCCTTCGCCTTCCGGCCACTGGGCGGCATCGTCTTCGGCCTGCTGGGCGACCGCATCGGCCGCAAGCGCACCCTGGCGCTTACCATCCTGATCATGGCCGGCGCCACCGCCCTGATCGGCATCCTGCCCAGCTACGCCACCATCGGCATCTGGGCGCCGATCCTGCTGACACTGATCCGCTGCGCCCAGGGCTTTTCCGCCGGCGGCGAATACGCCGGGGCCTGCGCCTATGTGATGGAGCATTCACCGCGCGATCGCCGCGGGCGCTACGGCAGCTTCGTACCGGTCTCGACCTTTCTCGCCTTTGCCAGCGCGGCCCTGACCGCCTGGGGCCTGGAGCGACTGCTGGGCGCCGCCGCCATGGCCGACTGGGGCTGGCGCGTCCCCTTCCTGGCCGCCGCGCCGCTGGGTCTGATCGGTCTCTATCTGCGGCTGAAGCTGGACGAGACTCCGGCCTTCCAGGCGTTGGAAGCGGACCATGAGGTCAGCCATTCGCCGCTGGGCGAGACGCTCAGGCTGCAGGGTCGCTCGATCCTGCGCCTGGGCGCCTTCATCTCGCTGACGGCGCTGTCCTTCTATATGTTCACCACCTACTTCTCCACCTACCTGCAACTGGCCGGCGGCTTCGACCGGGCCGCGGCCCTGGCCATCAGCCTGATCACCCTGTTCGCGGCGGCGGCGGCCTGTCCGGTGCTGGGACGCGTCACCGACCGCATCGGCCGGCGCATGACCACGGTGCTGGCCAGTCTGGTGCTGGCGGTGGGCGTCTATCCGGCGCTGCTGCTGGCCAGCAGCGGCCAGTTCGGCAGCGCCCTGTTGGGCTCGCTGCTGCTGGGCGCCGGGGCGGTGCTGTGCAACGTGGTGACCGCACCGCTGCTCAGCGAGGTCTTCCCCACCCGCACGCGCTACACCGCCGGGGCCATCACCTACAACCTGGCCTACACCATCTTCGGCGGCACCGCGCCGCTGATGGCGACCTGGCTGATCGGCGCCACCGGCAGCAATCTCTCGCCGGCGCTCTACCTGATCCTGATCGCCCTGCTCGGCCTGATCGGCGGCCTGAGTCTGCCCGAGACTTCGCGCATCGATCTGGACGAGGTCAGCGAAGGCGGTGAAACGACCTATCGCGCGGTGCGCGGCTAGACCGCTCGTCCCTTGACCGGCACTTCCTCCGGGTCCATCTGCCGATAGGCAAAAGGCCCGGAGTTTCGACATGCCCGCCGCTCACGATCTGCAACGCTTCCTCGACGCCCAGGCCGACACCTATGCCACCGCCCTGGCGGAGATTCGCGCCGGGCGCAAGCGCAGCCACTGGATGTGGTTCATCTTTCCGCAGATCCAGGGGCTGGGCCGCAGCGAGACGGCGCAGCGCTACGCCATCGCCTCCCGCGACGAGGCCAGTGCCTACTTGGCGCATCCGCTGCTGGGACCCCGCCTGCGGGAGATCACCGCCGCCGCGCTGGAGCATCCGCAGCTGTCGGCCACGGCGCTGTTCGGCCAGCCGGACGATCTCAAATTCCATTCCTGCCTGACCCTCTTCGCCGCCGTGGCCGAAGACCCCGAACCCTTTCGCCAGGCGCTGAAGACCTTTTTCGCCGGCCAGCCGGACGAAGCCACCCTGACGCGACTCTGCTAGCGCCAGAGCTCGGGTAGCGCCCCTTCCCGTCCGGTCACCGGATCAGTCAGTGGCACAGGCACTTGGGCGATCAATTCGACTGAACGGGCATGGGCGGCCGGATCGGCGCGCTGGGTGATGAAGTCCTGCCGATCGGGCGGATAGGCGCCCACCACCAGGAAATCCGCGCTGGATTCCAGGTTGCGGTGCCCGGTCCCTGCCGGCAGCACCACCACGTCGCCCGCGGTCACCTCCACATCCCGCCCCTGCTCGCCACCCAGCCGCAGCCGCGCCTGGCCGCGCGCCACGCCAAGGACTTCATGGGCATTGGGGTGATAGTGATGATAATCGTAGACGCCATAGCGCCATTGCGGCGGCCAGGCGTTGTCGGCGAACAGCCGCTCCAGGGCGGCGGCGCGGTCTGAGCCGGCCAGGGGAACCTGGCGATAGAGCAATACGGGCAGGCGACTGTTGGGGATGACGCCATCGTCGGCGAAATGCAGTTGTTCGGGCTGACCGGCACCCACCGGCGCGGCCAGGGCCAGGGCGGCGGGCGCCAGGCCCAGCATCAGGGAAAGGACGGACAGAGACGGACGATGCGGCATGCGGGACTCCCTCGGGGCTTTGCCAATGGAGGCCGGCCTGGTGCCCGGGTTCAGCGCCCGCGACGAGGGGTCAGGCCAGCCATTCCCGCAGCAGCGCCGAGGTGCGCTCCGGCAGTTCCAGCGGCGGCAGGTGACCGCAGTCGTCCAGCACCACCAGGTGCGAATCCTGGATGCCGGCGTGCATCAGCTCGGCTTCGGCCGGCGGGGTCAGCTGGTCCTGGGCGCCCACCACGATCAGGGTCGGGATGCGGATCCCTGCCAGGGTCGGGCGTGAGTCGGGGCGGTCGATGATCGACTGCTGTTGGCGCAGGAAGGCCTCCTTGCCCACCGCCTTGCCCATGGCCAGCACGGTATCGGCCACCGGCGTGCCCAGGCGCGAGGGGTGGATCAGCCGCGGCAAGAGTTGCGGACTGATACCGAGGAAACGCCCGCGCTCGGCCAGTTCGAGCATGGCGCGGCGCTGGGCGGCGCGCTCCGGGGCGTCCGGGCTGGCCATGGTGTCGAACAGTGCCAGCCGCGCTACCCGTTCCGGCGCCTGGCGCAAGATCTCGAAGGCCACGTAGCCACCCATGGACAGGGCGCCCAGGGCGAAGCGCGGCGGCGCCTCGGCCAGCACCCGGCGCGCCAGGGCAGGGATGCCCAGGTCGCGGGTGAGGTCGGGAATGAGCACCGGACAGACGTCGGCCAGGTCGGCGGCCTGAGCGGCCCAGAGACGGCTGTCGCAGAGCAGGCCGGGAAGCAGGATCAGCGGAAGGGTATCGGTAGCGGTCATCACTAAGGACTTGAGAGACACTGCGGAAAACGCGCAGTGTAGCGCGGATCACCAGCGAACCCCGTGGGCTTCGCGGGTTCCAAGGGACATTGCCAAGGATCCGGAAACATCCATGCGTACTGAAGGCTTCTTCGACTGGCTCGGCGCCGCGCTCGGCCAGGTCATCCGTTTCATCATCGATCTGTTCGGCTCGGTGCTCGGCGGCCTCGCCGACGCCGTGCACGACTTTCTCCATGGCATGGCCCGCTCCATCGGCATGGACGACTCCTATATCAGCTTCGTCGTCCTGGCCATCGGCCTGCTGCTGCTCTACGCCGCGGTACGCGCCTTCATGGCGCGCTCGGTGGTGGGCGGCGTCATCTGGCTGATTCTCGGCCTGATGGTGATGAGCTGGCTGATCCGCGGCTGACTGGTCGCCAGGCGCTCCGCCTGGCACAGTAGGGCTCTCGCTCGGCACGGACGCCGTCATGACCCCACCCCTTTCCCAGGCCTTGAAGCGCCACTGGCAACGCCTGCGGCCCGGGACCAGCTGCGCCCTCTGCGCCGCCTGGCTGCCGGCCGGACTGCCCCTGTGCGAAGGCTGCGACAGCGAATTGCCCTGGCTCGGCCCCCATTGCCAGGGCTGCGCCCTGCCGCTGCCGGTGGACGGCCTGTTCTGCGGCGGCTGCCTGGCCAAGCCGCCGGCCTTCGACCAGGTGCTGGCGCCCTGGCGCTATGCCTTTCCGGTCGACACCCTGATCAACAGATTCAAGCACCGCGATCACGGGAGTCTCGGCCGTCTGGCCGGGGCGCTGCTGGCGCGGCATCTGCAGCACCTGTTCGACGAAGGTCAGCTGCGCCCGGAGTGCCTGCTGCCCGTTCCTCTCTCGCCCCTGCGCCTGCGCCAGCGCGGCTTCAACCAGGCCGCACTGCTGGCCGGCTGGCTCGGCAAGTCCTTGAAGCTACCGGTGGATGGCGGACTATTGCAGCGAGTGGAGGAGCAGCACAGCCAGCAGGGCCTGAGCGCCAGCGAGCGGCGGCGCAATCTCCGGCAGGCCTTCGCCCTGGTGCAGGACGCCGGGTTGGAGGGTCGCCATCTGGCCTTGGTGGACGACGTCCTCACCACCGGCGCCACCGCCGACAGCCTGGCGCGCCTGCTCAAGCGCGCGGGCGCCCGGCGGGTGGATGTCTATTGCCTGGCGCGGACGCCGCCACCCGGCGAGTAGCGCTGTCACCAAACCGTCATTTAGTCTGACTAGCCTCGCCTGCACACCGTGAGGGAGCCATCAGCATGCATAACGAGCAGACCGATCTCGAACGCCTCGTCCAACTGAGCCGCCGGCGCTTCATCGGTGCCGGCGCCCTGGCCGGTGCCGCCCTGTTCCTGGGCGGCGGCCTGCTCGGTCGCAGCGCCCTGGCCGACGCCGTCGGCGAAGCCGCGGGCAATCCGCTGATCGGCTTCGCCAACATCCCCGCCTCCACCGCCGACACCCTGGTGGTGCCGCCCGGCTATCGCGCCAGCGTGCTCATCAGCTGGGGTCAGCCGCTGCACGCCGACGGTCCGGCCTTCCGCCCCGATGGCAGCCCGAGCGCCGCCGACCAGGCCGTGCAATTCGGCGACAACAACGACGGCATGGCCTTCTATCCCTTTCCGGACGATCCGGATCGGGCGCTGATGGCGATCAACAACGAATACACCAACTACCGCTATCTGCTCAGCCACGGCACGCCGCCCAAGTCCCTGGAAGACACCCGCAAGGCCCAGGCCGCCGAGGGCGTCTCGGTGATCGAGGTGAAGCGCGTGGACGGCCAGTGGCATTTCGTCCAGGGCTCGCCCTACAACCGCCGCGTGCATGGCAACACGCCCATCGCCGTCAGCGGTCCGGCTGCCGGCCATGACCTGCTCAAGACCGCCGCCGACCCAGCCGGACGCGAGGTGCTGGGTACCTTCCAGAACTGCTCCAGCGGCGCCACCCCCTGGCACACCTACCTGACCTGCGAAGAGAACTTCACCGACGTCTTCGGCAGTCGCGATGCCAACCTGAAGTTCGACGCCGCCCAGAAGCGCTACAGCGTCAAGCACGCCAGCGTGGAGAACGACTGGCACCTGCACGACGATCGCTTCGACCTGGCGCAGAATCCCAACGAACTCAATCGCCACGGCTGGATCACCGAAATCGATCCCTTCGATCCCCAGGCCAAGCCGGTCAAGCGCACCGCCCTAGGGCGCTTCAAGCACGAGAACGCCGCCCTCGCCCGCACCCGCGATGGCCGCGTGGTGGTCTACATGGGCGACGACGAGCGCGGCGAGTTCATCTACAAGTTCGTCAGCCGCGAGCCCCTGCAGGACGATCCCAAGGCCAATCGCGACCTGCTCGACCACGGCACCCTCTATGTCGCTCGCTTCGACGAGGGCGATCATGATCCGAACCGCCCCAAGGGCCGCGGTCAGTGGCTGCCGCTGGTGCATGGCGAGAACGGCCTGACCGCCGCCAACGGCTTCGCCAGCCAGGCCGAGGTGCTCATCCACGCCCGCCAGGCCGGCACCCAGGTCGGCGCCACGCGCATGGACAGACCCGAGTGGATCGCCGTCAGCCCCAAGGACGGCCAGGTCTATTGCACCCTGACCAACAACACCAAGCGCGGCGAGGACGGCATGCCGGTGGGCGGCCCCAATCCCCGCGCCAACAACCTCTACGGCCAGATCGTGCGCTGGCGCGAGAGCGGTGACGATGCCGCGGCCCTGAGCTTCGACTGGGACCTCTTCGTCATCGCCGGCAATCCCAAGGTGCACCCGGGCAAGCCGGAAGCGGGCTCTCAGCAGATCAATGCCGAGAACATGTTCAACAGTCCCGATGGCCTGGGCTTCGACGCCGCCGGCCGGCTGTGGGTGCTCACCGACGGCAAGTACAGCAACAAGGGTGACTACGAGGGCATGGGCAACAACCAGATGCTCTGCGCCGATCCGCGCAGCGGCGAGATGCGCCGCTTCCTGGTCGGTCCGGTCGGCTGCGAGGTCACCGGCCTGGCCTTTTCGCCGGACTACAAGACGATGTTCGTCGGCATCCAGCACCCGGGCGAGGAAGGCGGTTCGAGCTTTCCCGAGGCCCAGCCGAACGGCCAGCCACGCTCTTCGGTAATGGTCATCAGCCGCGAAGACGGTGGTGTGATCGGCGCCTGACCGGCGAGCGGATAGCGCTCGAGCCTTCGCCATGGGGCTCGGGCATGCGCTAGCATCTCCCGGATGCAGGGTGGCAATCGCCATCGTCCCCCGTGACCGAGGAGCGCGCCATGTCTCATCCGTTCGAAAATCTGAGTCCCGACCTCGTCATCGACGCCATCGAAAGCCTGGGCTATCTCAGCGATGCCCGGGTACTGGCCCTCAACAGCTACGAGAACCGCGTCTACCAGATCGGCATCGAAGGCGAGACCCCGCTGATCGCCAAGTTCTATCGCCCGGATCGCTGGACCGACGCGGCCATCCTGGAAGAGCACGCCTTTTCCGCCGAGCTGGAAGAGCGCGAGGTGCCGGTGGTCGCGCCCCTGCAGCGCGACGGCCAGACGCTGTTCAATCATGCCGGCTTTCGCTTCGCGCTCTTTCCCCGCCGCGGCGGCCGGGCGCCGGAGCCGGGTGATCTCAATCAGCTGCATCGCCTCGGCCAACTGCTGGGTCGCCTGCACGCGGTGGGCGCCAGCCGCCCCTTCCAGCACCGCGAGACGCTGGACGTCCAGGGCTATGGGCATGCCTCGCTGGACACGCTGCTGACCGGCAACTTCATTCCCCAGAGCCTGCTGCCAGCCTATGAATCGGTGGCGCGCGACCTGCTGCAGCGTCTCGACGAACGCTTCGAAAGCGTCAGCTACGACGTCATCCGCCTGCACGGCGACTGCCATCCGGGCAACCTGCTCTGCCGCGATGACGCCTACCATATCGTCGACCTCGACGACTGCCGCCACGGTCCGGCCATGCAGGATCTCTGGATGCTGCTGGCTGGCGATCGCCAGGAGCGGCTGACGCAGCTGTCCGAGCTGATGGACGGCTACGAGGAATTCCACGACTTCCAGCCGCGCGAGCTGGCGCTTATCGAGGGGCTGCGCACCCTGCGGCTGATGCACTACAGCGCCTGGCTGGCACGTCGCTGGGACGATCCGGCCTTTCCCAAGAGCTTTCCCTGGTTCGGCAGCGAACGCTACTGGGGCGACCAGATCCTCACCCTGCGCGAACAACGCGCCGCCTTGGACGAGGCGCCGCTGCGGCTGTTCTAGGCTTGCTGCGACGCAGTGGAAAAGGCTGCGCCGTTTTCCACGCTACAGGCCCGGATACCCCCCTCTCCCTCCGGGAGAGGGCTGGGGTGAGGGTAAGCCGTGCGATGAACTCTTCAGTGGAAAAGGCTGCGCCGTTTTCCACGCTATGGCCTCGGATACCCCCTCTCCCTCCGGGAGAGGGCTGGGGTGAGGGTAAGCCGTGCGACAAACTCTTCAGTTGAAAAGGCTGCGCCGTTTTCCACGCTACGGGCTCGGATACCCCCTCTCCCTCCGGGAGAGGGCTGGGGTGAGGGTAAGCCGTGCGATGAACTCTTCAGTGGAAAAGGCTGCGCCGTTTTCCACGCTACGGGCTCGGATACCCCCTCTCCCTCCGGGAGAGGGCTGGGGTGAGGGTAGGACCCGCGATGAACTCTTCAGTGGAAAAGGCTGCGTCGTTTTTCACGCTACAGCACTGATCGCGGCCATGGGCCGCTCCTACAGAGGCGCGATGTATCGGGAGGAGCGGCCGCATCGGCGGGCCGCCATGGCCGCGATAGCGCAGTGGCGCAGCAGGCAAACGCTTGCTGTCGTCACTCCCACATCACACCGCCCCTTAGGCTATCCTGCCCGGACAAGAACGTTGCCTGCCTAAGGACCTCTCATGTCTGCCTTGCGCCAGGGTTATGCCCTGGGCCTCACCGCCTATGGGCTGTGGGGCTTGTTTCCGCTGTTCTTCAAGCTGCTGGCGGCCCTGCCGGCGACCGAAATCCTGTTCCAGCGCATCCTCTGGTCCGCCCTGTTCAGCGCCTTGCTGCTGCTGGTCTGGCGCCATCGCGGCTGGTGGGCGGAGTTGCGCGCCCACCCGCGACGGCTGCTCTGGCTGGCGCTGTCCGGCGCCCTGGTGGCCTGCAACTGGCTGGTCTACATCTGGGCGGTCAACAACGCCCATGTGGTCGAGGCCAGCCTGGGCTACTACATTAATCCGCTGGTCAACATCCTGCTCGCCCTGGTGATCCTCGGTGAACGCCTGCGGCCGCTGCAGTGGATCGCCGTGGGCCTGGCGGTGCTGGGCGTCGCCCAGCAATTGTGGACCCTGGGGCAACTGCCTTGGGTCTCCCTGGCGCTGGCGCTGACTTTCGCCTTCTATGGCCTGGTGCGGCGGCAGACGCCGGTAGCCGCGCTGCCGGGCATGGTGGTGGAGAGCTGGATGCTGGTGCCGATCGCCCTGGTCGCGCTGCCGCTGCTGACCCCGGGGGTGAGTCTGCAGGCGGAGACCTGGCAATCCTCGCTGGGCCTGCTGATCGTGCTGGCCGGGCCGGTCACCCTGATCCCGTTGCTGTGCTTCAACGCCGCGGCGCGCAAGCTGCCCTATTCGACCCTGGGCTTCCTGCAGTACCTGGCGCCGACCCTGGTGCTGATCCAGGCGGTCTGGCTCTACGACGAACCCTTCCCCCGCGAGCGGCTGTTCGCCTTCATCTGCATCTGGACGGGCCTTGCCGTGTTCAGCTTCGATCTCTGGCGCGCCAGTCGCAAGCTGAAGGCCGGATAGCAGAACGCCCCTCGCAAGGGGCGTTCGTCACCGCTGCGGCGCCGATCAGGCTTCGCCGGCGGTCTGCATGCGCGCCAGTTCCTGGGCGTAGAGGGCGTCGAAGTTCACCGGCTGCAGCATCAGCGCGGGGAAGGAGCCACGCACCACCATGTTGTCCAGCGCTTCACGGGCGTAGGGGAACAGGATGTTGGGGCAGAAGGCGCCCAGGGCATGGGCCATGGAGGCGGCGTCCAGGCCCTTGATCAGGAAGATGCCACCCTGCTGCACTTCGGCGATGAAGGCGGTCTCTTCGTTGTTCTTGACGGTCACGGTCAGGGTCAGCACCACTTCGTGGAAGTCGTCGCCCAGGGTCTTCTGGCGGGTGGCCAGGTCCAGGTTGACGTTGGGCTGCCAGTCCTGACGGAAGATCTCGGGGCTCTTGGGCGCTTCGAAGGACAGGTCGCGGATGTAGATGCGTTGCAGGGAGAACTGAGCGCCGTCTTCCTGGGCGCCATTGGCTTGGTCGGTCATGGTAGGGCCTTGAGTGATGAGTGTTGGTCAGGCGGACAGCAGCGGATCGAGACGTCCGCTTCGGTCTAGGGCATAGAGATCGTCGCAACCGCCGACGTGGGTGCTGCCGACCCAGATCTGCGGCACGCTGGTGCGACCGGCCTTGCGGGCCATCTCGCTGCGCAGCGCCGGCTGGCCGTCGACGGAGACTTCCCGGTAGGCCACGTTCTTGCGATCGAGCAGGTGCTTGGCACGATGGCAATAGGGACACCAGGCACTGGTATAGATGACGACGTCAGACATGCGCGGTCTCCAGTGGCCGATGAGGCGGCCACGCTAGGGGTTCACTTCACCAGGGGCAGATTCTCTGCACGCCAGGTGGCGATGCCGCCGTTCAGCCGAGCGGCGGTGAAGCCGGCCTTCTGCAGATCGCCGCACACGGCGCCGGCCTGCTGGCCGGCGCTGTCCACCACGATCAGGGTCTTGGCCTTGTGCTTCTCCAGTAGAGACAGGCTGCTGGCGACTTTCTCCTGGGCGATGTTCAACGCGCCGACGATATGCCCGGCGGCGAAGTCCTTGCTCGGGCGGATGTCGAGCACCACGCCCTCTTCGCGATTGACCAGGTTGGTGAGTTCGCCGGTGGACAGGCTGCGCCCGCCCCGACGGGTCTCGTTGAACAGCATCAGGGCGACGATGGCGAGGAAGGCGGCGACGAGCAGCGGATGATGGGTGGCGAATTCGACCACCCGACCGAGAAATTCCATAATGAAAGAACTATCCAAGGAGGGCTAAAAATGCTGGCCAGTATACACAGCCCCCCGATGGCGCCATACCCTCGCCGCCCCCGGGTTATCCGCAGGTAACCAGCTCATCCCGAACTGCCTCCTTGGCGGCTTCCGTCGCTCTGCCTAGGCTTGGCTTCCCTTCATTTCCGAGGAATCCAGCCATGACTTCCATCGCCCTGCTCGGCGCCACCGGCAACGTCGGCAGCCGTCTGCTCGACGAAGCCCTCTCCCGCGGCCACCGGGTCACCGCCCTGGTGCGGGAACCCGCGCGCCTGGCGTCCCGTGCCGACCTGAACGTGGTTGCCGGCGACGCCAAGGATCCGCAGGCGGCCAAGGTGCTGTCCGGCCATGACGTGCTGGTCAGCAGCCTGAGATTCGCCGACATCGCACCGGATACGCTGATCGACTTCGCCAGAGCCACTGGCATCCCGCGCCTGCTGATCGTTGGCGGCGCCGCCAGCCTGAAGCTGCCGGACGGCTCGCGACTGTTCGATGCGCCGGCCTTTCCCGCGGAATACCGCAGCGAAGCCGGGGCCGGGATCGCTACCCTGGACGCCCTGCGCGGGGTCAGCGACCTCGACTGGGTCTTCGTCAGTCCGCAGATGGTCTTCGCCCCGGGCACCCGCACGGGCCGCTTCCGCCTGGGCGACGATACCCTGCTGTTCGATGCGGCCGGGGACAGCCACATCTCCTACGAAGACTTTGCCGTGGCCCTGCTCGACGAGGTCGAACGTCCCGTTCATCACCGTACCCGTTTCACCGTCGGCTACTGAAACGGAAATGCCCCCTCGTTCGCAGCCTGGCCGCCTGGTCGGGCCGTGAACGCTGAACGGCGTGCCTTGCCGTTTTTTTTGCCGGATGTGACGGGCATACTAGGCGCTTCGCCCTAGAAACGTACGACCTCGCATGCGCCGTGTTCTCGCCCTTCTCCTGCTTGCCAGCGTTCTCGCTCCCGCCCTGGCCGACGATCGCGCCGATACCCAGCGGCAGATCGAGCAGACCCGCCGGGAAATCCAGGAGATGCAGAAGGTCCTCAAGCAGGTGCAGGCCGAGAAGTCCGGCGTGCAGAAGCAGCTGCAGGGCACCGAGACCCAGATGGGCGAGCTGGAAAAGCAGGTGGACTCGCTGCAGAAGCAGCTGGAGAACGGCGAAAAAAAGCTGCAAGAGCTGGACGGGCGCAAGAAGAAGCTCGACCAGTCTCGCGCTGAGCAACAACAGCTGATCGCCGTGCAGGTGCGCGCCGCCTACCAGAGCGGCCGTCAGGAATACCTCAAGCTGCTGCTCAATCAGGAGCATCCGGAAAAGGTCAGCCGCACCCTCACCTACTACAACTACCTGAATCGCACCCGGCTGGATCAGCTCGCCACCTTCAACGACACCCTGCGCGAGTTGCGCGAGGTGGAACAGGGCATCCAGCAGGAACAGGGCGCACTGGTCGCCCGCCGCGAAGACCTGGAGAAGCGTCAGGCGGAGCTGGCCGAGGTGCGCAAGGAGCGCCAGGCGGCGCTGGCCAAGATCAACGCGGACTACCGCGACAAGAGTCGCGAGATCGAGAACCGCGAGCAGGATCAGGCCGCGCTGAACAAGGTGCTCAAGACCATCGAGGAAACCCTCGCGCGCCAGGCCCGCGAAGCGGAGGAAGCCCGTCAGCGGCAACTGGCCGAAGCCCGCGCCGCCGAGGCACGGGAAGCGGCACGGCGCCAGGCGCAAAGCGAGCCGAAAGCCCCGCGCCCCTCGAACGCCCCGGAACTGGCGGTGTCTAGTGCAGCACCTGCCTATGGCGGCGCCTTCGCCAATGCCCGCGGCAAGCTGCCCTGGCCGGTCGATGGCCGTCTGGTGGCGCGTTTCGGCAGTGCCCGCGGCGACGACCCCCGCGCGAAATGGGACGGCGTCCTGATCGCAGCCGGGGCCGGTACCCGGGTCAAGGCGGTGCACGACGGCCGGGTGGTCTTCGCCGACTGGCTAAGAGGCGCTGGCCAACTGGTTATCATCGATCATGGGAATGGCTATCTCAGCCTGTACGGACATAATCAGAGCCTGCTCAAGTCTGCGGGTGACGTGGTCAAGGCCGGGGATGCCATCGCGACCGTCGGCGCCAGCGGCGGTCAGGAAGCCTCCGCCTTGTACTTCGCCATCCGCCAACAGGGCCGCCCGACGGACCCGGTCATCTGGTGCCGTGCTCAGGGATAGTGCGACACACCTCGGTTTAGGAGCTGCACATGCCGCATCGCTTTCGTCCCACCGTCCTGGTCCTCGCCCTGCTGTTCAGCGGCGTCGGAGTCGTCCAGGCGCAATCGTCGCAGAGCACGCCGGCTGCGGTGACGCCGGTCGCACCGGGCGCCGCGCCCGCGGCACCGGCCAGTGCTCCGCTGCCGCTGGACGAGCTGCGCACCTTCGCCGAGGTGTTCGACCGCATCAAGGCCGCCTATGTGGAGCCGGTGTCGGACAAGGTCCTGCTGGAGAACGCCATCAAGGGCATGCTCAGCAACCTGGATCCGCATTCCGCCTATCTGGAACCCAAGGACTTCGCCGAACTGCAGGAAACCACCAGCGGTGAATTCGGCGGCCTGGGCCTGGAAGTCGGCCAGGAGAACGGCTTCATCAAGGTGGTCTCGCCCATCGACGACACCCCGGCGGCCAAGGCGCGCCTGCAACCGGGCGACCTGATCGTCAAGATCGACGGCCAGCCCACCAAGGGCCAGGCCATCAACGAAGCCGTCGACAAGATGCGCGGCAAGCCGGGCAGCCCCATCGTGCTGACCATCGTCCGCGGTGGCGGCCAGCCGTTCGACGTCAAGCTGGCGCGGGCGGTGATCAAGGTCAACAGCGTCAAGAGTCAGCTGCTCGAATCCGGCTACGGCCTGCTGCGCATCTCGCAGTTCCAGGTCAATACCGGCGAAGAGACGGTAAAGGCGCTCGGCAAGCTGCGTCAGGAGAACAAGGGCAAGCTCAAGGGCCTGATCCTCGACCTGAGAAACAACCCGGGCGGGGTCCTGCAGTCGGCGGTCGAGGTGGCGGATGCCTTCATGACCCACGGTCTGATCGTCTACACCAAGGGCCGCCTGCCCAACTCCGAGCTGCGCTTCTCGGCCGATGCCGCCGATCCCAGCGAGAAGGTGCCCCTGGTGGTGCTGATCAATGGCGGCAGCGCCTCGGCCGCGGAAATCGTCGCCGGCGCCCTGCAGGATTCCAAGCGCGGCATCCTCATGGGCACCGACAGCTTCGGCAAGGGTTCGGTGCAGACGGTGCTGCCGCTCAACAACGACCGCGCGCTCAAGCTCACCACGGCGCTTTACTACACGCCGAGCAAGCGCTCCATCCAGGCCCAGGGCATCACCCCGGACATCGCCGTGGCGCCGGCCAAGGTCACCCCGCAGAGCGGCGGCGACGAATACTTCCGCGAAGCGGACCTGGCCGGTCACCTGGGCAATGGCAATGGCGGCGCCGATCGGCCCACCGGCAGCAAGGCGCCCAACCAGAGTCCGCGGCCGCAGGATGACGACTTCCAGCTCTCCCAGGCGCTGTCGCTGCTCAAGGGACTCAACGTCACCCATACTCCGTGAGGGCGGGACGCTGGCTACTGGCCGGGGCGCTCGCCCTGGTCGGCACCCTCGCCCAGGCCGCCACCGCGCAGCTGACCATCGTCATCGACGACCTCGGGCAGAATCCGGCGCGGGATCGGCAGGTCCTGGCCCTGCCCGCGCCGGTGGTCCTGGCGATCATCCCCGAGACCCGCTACGCCGCCGAACTGGCCACCGTGGCCCACCGCGCCGGACGCACCGTGCTGCTGCACCTGCCCATGGACCCGGCCGGCGGTCCCTATGCCTGGCATCCGGAGATGTCCTCGGCCGAGCGCCTGCAACGCCTGGACCGGGCGCTGGAACGGGTACCCGAGGCGGATGGGGTGAACAATCATGAAGGTAGTCGCATGACCGCGGACCGCCCCGCCATGGCCGAGTTGATGCAGGTCCTGCAGGAGCGTCACCTGCTGTTTCTCGACAGCCGCACCAGCGCGGCCACCGTGGCCGCGGCGGAAGCCCAGAAGATCGGCCTGGCCAGCGTCTCGCGCGATGTCTTTCTCGACAACGATGCCACCCCGGCGGCGGTGGCGGCCCAGCTGGCCGAAGGCGTGCGCTTGGCCCAGCGCCAGGGCAGCGCGGTGCTGATCGGCCATCCGCACCCGGCGACCCTGGCGGTGCTGGCCCAGCAGTTGCCGCTGCTCAAGGCCCAGGGCGTGGAGGTCATCGACCTGCCGCAGATGATCGCCCTGCGGGCCAACCAGGCCATGCCAGGGCACGGCCGCGCCGGTCGCTATCGCTAGCGAGCGGCCTCCAGGCGTCAGAGGTAATTGTTGGTGATGCTGTCGATCACTCCTTCCTTGCGCATCTGCTCCAGCGCCGCCCTGAGGCGTATCACCACCTCGTCAGGGGTGTCCTTGTTCAACGCCAGATACTGATCCACCTCGTTGAAGCGCAGCAGCGTCTGCAAGCCGGTCACCCCCTGCTGCTTGGCGAGATAGCGGCCGACAGGATCGGCGGTAGCCCAGATGTCGATCTGGCCTTTCACCAGTTTGTCGACGTTCTCCTGATCGCGCAGGGCGTCGATGACCGGAATGCCCTGGGCGGTCAGCGTCTTGCTGATCACATCGTTGCGATAGGTACCGATGCGATAGCGGGCGGCGTCCTTGAGTGTCTTGACGTCCAGCTTGCTGCCAGGCAGCGCCTGCAGGGTCCAGCTCGAGCGGCCGAAAGGGCCCACCCATTTGAACTGATCCTTGCGCGCCTCGGTGTAGGCCACGGAGAAGAGGCCGTAGTTGGGCGTCTCCTGGGTCAGCCGATAGATGCGGTCCCAGGGGAAGCGCAGCGAAAGGCTGTACTTGATGCCGGCCCGCTTGAACATCTCGCGGACGATATCGGTGGCGATACCATCGATGGCGTCATCGCGGGCGAAGTTCTTGTCATCGACCGACATGTTGAAGGGAGGATAATTCTCGGTCAGGAGCACGACCTGGTAGTAATCCGGCAACTCGGCACGGGCCTGGGTCAAACCCAGGGTGCAACCCAAGACTACACCTGCAAGACGCAACCACAGCTTTTGCATTGCAACTCCCTGGCGACGCACGGCCGCATTTTCGAGGTTTCGTCGAATTTCCCTTTACAACATTCAGCGCTCACTGCCGCTGGCTGCGCCGCGGTCGTCAGTCCTGCGTCGATCCCGGTCTAGCCGCCTGGCCGATCCGGAATTCCTGGCCTCTCGCGTCCACGCCACCGCCGGGCGACGCACTAGAGATAGTTGTTGGTGATGCTGTCGACCAGACCTTCCTGGCGCATGGCATCCAGCGCCTGCTGCAGGCGGGTCACCACCTCGTCGGGGGTGTCCTTGTTCAAGGCCAGGTAGAGGTCGGATTCCTGGAAGCTGAGCAGGGTCTGCAGATTGCTGACGCCCTGCTGCTTGGCCAGGTAGCGGGCGACCACGTCGGTGGTGGCCCAGACGTCGATCTCGCCCTTCTGCAACTTGGCGATGTTCTCCTGATCACGCAGGGCATCGATGGGAACGATGCCCTTCTCCTGGATCATCAGGCTCACCGCGGAATTCTTGTAGGCACCGACGCGCAGCCGGGCCGCCGTGGCCAGGTCCGGCACCTTGAGGGTGCTGCCGGACAGCGCCATGAACACCTTGCGGGTCTTGCCCAGCGGCCCGACCCACTTGAACAGCGGCAGCCTCGATTCGGTGCGCGACACGGAGAACAGCGCGTAGTTGGGGCTCTCCAGGGTCAGGTTGTAGATGCGATCCCAGGGAAAGCGCAGCGAGAGGTTGTAGTCGATCCCGGCGCGCTTGAACATTTCGCGCACCAGATCGGCGCTGATGCCGTCGATGGCATCGTCACGCGCGAAATTCTTGTCGTCCACCGCCATGTTGAAGGGCGGGAAGTTCTCGGTCAGCAGCACCACGCGATAGCCCGCTGGCAATTCCGCCCGGGCCGTCCCCAGGCCCAGGGTGCAACTCAACAGTACGGCGGCGATGGCCAACCAGGACTTGCGCATAGCTCTCTCCTCAGGCGACCGTCCGCGCCGATCGCTCGGCCCGCCGGGATCACAGATAACGATTGAAAATGGTCTGAACCGCGCCGCTCTGGCGCATCTCGTCGAGGGCCTTTTGCAGCTTCTGTACCACCTCGTCGGGGGTCTGCTTGTTCAGCGCCAGGAACAGCTCGCCGCTGTTGAAGCGCAGCAGCATCTTGAGTCCGGTCACGTCTTCCTGGCGGGCCAGGTAGCGGCCGGCGGGGTCACCGGTGGCCCAGACATCGATCTGTCCCTTGACCAGGCGCTGTACGTTTTCCTGATCGCGCAGCGCGAGATCCGGCTGGAAGCCCTGCTGGGCGAGACTCTCGGCGATGGCGTCGCCCTTGTAGGCGCCGATCTTGAGCTGCTGCTTGCGGACGTCGTCCAGGCTGCGCAGCTGCAGGTGGCTGTCGGCGCGCCCGAGCAGCACCCAGTCGTCCGGGCCGATGGGACCGACCCACTTGAACAGCCCCTCGCGCTCGGGCAGCCGCGCGGTGACGAAGACCCCGTGGTCGGGCTGATCCAGGGCCATGCCGTAGATCCGCTCCCAGGGAAATCTCAGGGTGAGGTTGTAGGAGATGCCGGCGCGCTGGCACATCTCGCGGACCATGTCGACGGCGATGCCCTTGAGCTCGCCCTCGCGAGCGAAGTTCTTGCCATCCACGGAGAAGTTGTAGGGCGGGAAGTTTTCCGTCAGCAGCGTCAGCTGATAACCCGCCGGTAGCTCCGCCCTGACCGCAGTCGTCGATACCAGCAGCAAACCGGCCAAGCAGGCCCAGATTCCCTTGCGCACGCCCCTCTCCCTGCCGGCACCGCCGGTGCTTAAGATTTTGTGGAGCGTATCACAATCCCTTTTTCGGCCAGGTACCGTTTAGCCTCGGGAATGGTGCATTCGCCGAAATGGAAGATGCTCGCCGCCAGCACCGCAGAGGCCTTGCCTTCGAGGATGCCGTCGGCCAGGTGCTGCAGATTGCCGACGCCGCCGGAGGCGATCACCGGGATGCCCACCGCCTCGCTGACGGCGCGGGTCACGCCCAGGTCGAAGCCGTTCTTCATGCCGTCCTGATCCATGCTGGTGAGCAGGATCTCGCCGGCGCCCAGGCCTTCCATCTTCTGCGCCCAGGCCACGGCATCCAGCCCGGTGGGCTTGCGTCCGCCATGGGTGAAGATCTCCCAGCGCGGCGTCTCGCCCGGGCCGCTGACGCGCTTGGCATCGATGGCGACCACGATGCACTGGGAGCCGAAGCGCGCCGCGGCTTCACCGACGAATTCCGGGGTGAAGACCGCCGCGGTGTTGATGGAGACCTTGTCGGCCCCGGCATTGAGCAGGTTGCGGATGTCCTGCACGGTGCGCACGCCGCCGCCCACGGTCAGCGGGATGAACACCTGACTGGCCATGCGCTCCACGGTGTGCAGGGTGGTATCACGACCCTGGTGGCTGGCGGTGATGTCGAGAAAGGTGATCTCGTCGGCGCCCTGCTCGTTGTAGCGGCGGGCGATCTCCACCGGATCACCGGCATCGCGGATGTTCTCGAACTTGACGCCCTTGACCACGCGGCCATTGTCCACGTCCAGGCAGGGGATGATGCGTTTCGCCAGCGCCATGACTGAGTCCTCAGACCTTGAAGTTGTCGCACAGCGCCTGGGCCTCGGCGACGTCGAGGGTGCCCTCGTAGATCGCACGGCCGGTGATGGCGCCGATGATGCCCGGGCTACGGGCGTCGAGCAGGTTCTGGATGTCACCCAGGTTGTGGATGCCGCCGGAGGCGATCACCGGGATGCTGGTGGCTTCGGCCAGGGCGCGGGTGGCCGGCACGTTGCAGCCCTGCATCATGCCGTCGCGGGCGATGTCGGTGTAGACGATGGCGCTGACGCCGTCGGCTTCGAAGCGGCGGGCCAGGTCGGTGACCTGCAATTCGCTGACCTCGGCCCAGCCGTCGGTGGCGACGAAGCCGTCCTTGGCGTCCAGGCCGACGATGACCTTGCCGGGGAAGGCGCGGCAGGCTTCAGCGACGAATTCCGGCTGCTTGACCGCCTTGGTGCCGATGATCACGTAGCTGACGCCGGCGCGGACATAGTGCTCGATGGTCTCCAGCGAGCGGATGCCGCCGCCGATCTGGATCGGCAGGCCGGGATAGCGCCTGGCGATGGCGGTCACCACCTCGCCGTTGACCGGCTGGCCTTCGAAGGCGCCGTTGAGATCCACCAGGTGCAGCCGGCGGCAGCCACCGTCGACCCACTGGGCGGCCATGGCCACGGGATCGTCGGAGAACACGGTGGAATCTTCCATGCGCCCCTGGCGCAGGCGGACGCAGGCACCGTCCTTGAGGTCGATGGCGGGGATGATCAGCATGGCAATACCTTGGCTCGGGGGTGAGGGCGATCTAGGGCTTTTCCAGCGCCCAGATGTCGCTTTCCAGGCTGTCGACACGCTCCCTGAGCAGGGTCTGCACGTCGGCAACCGCCTTGTTGTAGTACAGCGGCCCGCACTCGCGGGCGAAGAAATCCAGCAGTTCCTCGACTTCGAACCGCCCCAGGCGGACCTCGAAGCGGTCGTCCAGCAGGGTCTGCAAGGCCGTGACCAGGCGCTGGCTCTGCTCGGGATCGAGCGTCACCAGCGGCGCGGGCGGCTTGCGCGCCATTACCAGCGGCCGTCCCAGGCGAGGAAGTTGGCATAGAGCTGCAGGCCGCAGTCGGCGCTCTTCTCGGGGTGGAACTGGGTGGCGAAGCGCGAGCCGTCGGCCAGCGCCGCGGCGAAGTCCAGGCCATAGTGGCCGCGCCCGACCACCTGGCGCGGATTGCCGGCCTCGACATAGAAGCTGTGCACGAAATAGAAGCGGGCGCGATCGGGGATGCCGTGCCAGAGCGGATGGTCGAGCACATGGCTGACCTCGTTCCAGCCCATGTGCGGTACCTTGAGGGTCTCGCCCTCTTCCTGCATGCCGCCCGGGAAACGCCGTACGGCGCCGGGGAACAGGCCGATGCAATCCACGCCGCCGTTCTCTTCGCTGCGCTGCATCAGCGCCTGCATGCCGACGCAGACGCCGAGGAAGGGGCGGTCCTGGCTGACTTCACGGACCAGCTCATCGATGCCCTGGCGGCGGATCTCGGCCATGCAGTCGCGGATGGCGCCGACGCCGGGCAGGACGATGCGGTCCGCCTCGCGGATCACCGCGGGATCGCCGGTCACCAGCACCTGGTGGCTACCGGCATGCTCCAGGGCCTTGGCCACGGAGTGCAGGTTGCCCATGCCATAGTCGATGACGGCTACCGTCTGCATCACAGGCACCCCTTGGTGGAGGGCATGACGCCGGCCATGCGCGGGTCTTCGGCAAGGGCCATGCGCAGGGCGCGGCCAAAGGCCTTGAACACCGTCTCGATCTGGTGGTGGCTGTTGACGCCGCGCAGGTTGTCGACGTGCAGGGTCACCTGGGCGTGATTGGTGAAGCCCTGGAAGAATTCGAGGAACAGGTCGACGTCCATGCGGCCCACGGTGGCGCGGGTGAAGGGCACGTTCCAGTGCAGCCCGGGCCGGCCGGAGAAGTCGATGACCACCCGCGACAGGGCTTCGTCCAGGGGCACATAGGCATGGCCATAGCGCTGAATGCCCTTCTTGTCGCCGACCGCCTTGGCGAAGGCCTGGCCGAGGGTGATGCCGATGTCTTCCACCGTGTGGTGGTCGTCGATGTGCAGGTCGCCGCGGCAGTGGATATCGAGGTCGATCAGCCCGTGGCGGGCGATCTGGTCGAGCATGTGCTCGAGGAAGGGGACCCCGGTGTCGAAGCGCGCTGCGCCCGTGCCGTCCAGATCCAGGGATACCTTGACCTGGGTCTCCAGGGTGTTGCGCTCGACGGTTGCCTTGCGTTCGGCCATAGCCTGCTCCGCGAAAATCGGTGGGCGAAAGGGCCGATATTATAGGGGCGCGGGGGCTGGATCGAAAGCGCGGCGGGACGAGGCGTCCCACCGCGAGAGGCGCCCGCGTGGGGACGCCCCGTTACCGTCCGGTTCGGCTGTGACTCAGCTGAACAGGGCGGCGGTCTTTTGCAGGGTGATCCAGATGCCCCAGGCCAGCGGGATGCCCACGGCCAGCCAGGCGGCGATGGCCAGCGGCTTGGTCTTGGGATCGGCGCTCCACTCCAGCACCTGGGCGCTGCCGGCGTTGCTGTCGTGGCCATTGGCGCGCTCGACGGCGAGTTCGGCCTCGGTCATGAAGTGCTTGTCGGCCACCGGACGCACCATCAGGTTGCAGATGAAGCCCAGCACCAGCAGACCGGCCAGGATGTACAGGGTGATGTCGTACACCTGGGCGCGGGGGATGCCCATGCCGAGCTGATACTCGCGCAGGTAGTTGACCAGCACCGGACCGAAGACGCCGGCGGCGGCCCAGGCGGTAAGCAGGCGACCGTGGATGGCGCCGACCATCTGAGTACCGAACAGGTCGGCGAGGTAGGCCGGCACGGTGGCGAAACCACCGCCGTACATGGACAGGATCAGGCAGAAGGCGAAGACGAACAGCGCCACGCTGCCCAGGTGACCGGTCCAGGGCACGATGGCATAGAGCACGAAACCCAGGGTGAAGAAGACGAAGTAGGTCATCTTGCGGCCGATGTAATCGGAGAAGGATGCCCAGAAGAAGCGACCGCCGATGTTGAACAGGCTCAGCAGACCGGTGAAGCCGGCGGCGATGGCGGCGATCTGCTTGAGCTGATCGGCGCTGAGTTCACCGTAGGCCAGGCCGTTGCCCAGCAGACGACCACCGAAGACTTCCTGCAGCAGCGGCGACGCCATGCCGAGGATGCCGATGCCGGCGGTCACGTTCAGGCAGAGCACGGCCCAGACCAGCCAGAACTGCGGGATGCCCCAGATCTTGCTCACGTGGACGTGGCGATTGGTGATCATGGCGTTCTGCGCCTTCTTGGTCGAAGGCGTCCAGCCGGCGGGTTTCCAGCCGGTCGGCGGTACGCGATAGCCCAGGGCACCGCTCATCATGAACACGAAGTAGACCACCGCCATGACCAGGAAGGCCTGCCAGACGCCGACCTCGGTCGCCGAGGCGAAGTGGCGCATCAGGAGGTCGGCCAGGGGGGCACCCACCATGGCGCCGCCACCGAAGCCCATGATGGCCATGCCGGTGGCCATGCCGCGCTTGTCCGGGAACCACTTGATCAGGGTCGACACCGGCGAGATGTAGCCCAGGCCCAGACCGATACCGCCGATCACGCCCGAACCCAGCCACAGCATCCAGATCTGGTGGGTATAGATGCCCAGGGCGGAGATCAGCAGACCACCGCACCAGCACAGGGCCGAGACGACCCCGGCCTTGCGCGGACCGGCGTGTTCCAGCCAGCCACCGAACAGGGCGGCGGAGCAGCCGAGGAAGATGAAGAACAGGGTGTAGATCCAGCCGAGCTGCGAGATCTTCCAGTCACAGGTGGCACTGAAGATCTGCTCGAAGAAGCCCATCTCGACCGGGCAGGCCACGGCGGCGGTGATGCCGATCGCCTTGGACAGCGGCAGCCAGAAGACCGAGAAGCCGTAGGCCATGCCGATGCACAGGTGGATGGCCAGGGCGGCCGGCGGGACCAGCCAGCGGTTGAAACCGGGCCGGGCGACGATGCGCTCCTTGGAAAGGAAAGCCGGACGTGCCGAAGCGACACCGCCAGCAGTGAGAGTAGTGCTCATGGGTTCAGCCCTTTTCTAGTGTATAGCGTCCAGGCCGGTGGACATTCCCTGCACGCTTCCCCTTAAACGAGTCAAAGAAACGGCGCCAACCGACCAGAGGTGCGCGACATTAAAGCGCACCCTGGCCAACTGCCAGCCCTGCTGATTTACCAGGGTACGGGCGGCATCAGTCATCCGACGAAACGGGCGAGTACCACTGCTGTCACAGCGCCGACACCTCGATGTCATCGGGGCCGGCCGAGCCCCTATACTGGCCAGTCGCGCCATCGCCCGCCGGAACAGGAATTTCCTCGTCATGAAAGCTTTCGCCAAAGTGCTGGGTATCGTCCTCGTCGGCCTGCTGCTCCTGCTGGTCGCCGTAGGCTTCGCCCTCACCCACCTGGTCGATCCCAACGACTACAAGGACGAGATCCGCCAACTGGCGCGCGACAAGGCCAACGTCGACCTGCAACTCAAGGGCGACATCGGCTGGAGTCTGTTTCCCTGGCTGGGCGTCGAACTGCACGACGCCACCCTGGCCAGCGCCGCCACCCCGGATCGCCAGTTGGCCCAGGTGCAGCGGCTGATCCTCTCGGTCCGCCTGCTGCCGCTGCTGCTGCGGCGCGACCTGGAGATGAGCGACATCAAGATCGACGGCCTGGACCTCACCGCCAGTCGCGATGAGCAGGGCCGCACCAACTGGGCCGAGATCGGCCGCCCGGCACCCAAGGCGGACACGGGCGCCGCGCCTACCGATACCTCCGGCGGCGCCTCCGCGCCAGGCGAGCCGAGCGCGGGTCGCCAGCCGCTCAAGCTCAATGTCGAGAGCCTGACCGTGCGCAATTCGCGGGTCGAATACAGCGACGCCCGCAGCGGCGCGCGCTATGCCTTCGACGGCATCGACCTGGAGACCGGTGCCATCTACGCCGGCACGTCCATTCCCATCAAGCTCGCAGGCACCGCCAGCACCACCCAGCCGCCGGTCAACGCCACCGTGCTGCTCAACGGCAAATTCCGCTTCGATCCCGCCAGCCAGCAGTACGCCCTGGACGACCTCCAGCTGACCGGCGACGCCAGCGGCGAGCCCTTCAACGGCAAGCTGGTCAACTATTCCGCCAGCGGCCAACTGGCCGTCGACCGCCGCGCCCAGACCGCCGAGTGGACCAGCCTCAAGCTCACCGCCAACGACCTCAAGGCCCTGGGCGATCTCAAGCTCACCGGCCTGGAAAGCGATCCGCAGCTGGCCGGGCGCGTCTCCATCGCTCGCCTCGACCTGCGCGCCTTCCTCGACAGTATCGGCGTCGAATTGCCAGCCATGGCCGATGCCAAGACCCTGCAGCGCTTCGAGATGAATGCCCAGGTGCAGGCCAGCCGCAACGCCCTGGCGCTGGACGATTTCAATTTCCAGCTGGACGACAGCACCCTCAAGGGCCGGGTCGCGGTAGCCGACATCGCCCGCCGCGCCCTGCGCGTCCAGCTCAGCGGCGACCGCCTGGACCTGGATCGCTACCTGCCGGCCAAGGCCGCCGCGGCGCGCCAGGCCAATGGCGCACGCCAGGAAGAGGTCGCCCAGGTCGATGCCATCGCCACCCAGGGCAATTCGCCGCTGCCGGAGGCCCCGACCCAGCACGCCTGGAGCCAGGAGACCCTGCTGCCGGTGGAGCGCCTGCGCAGCCTGGACGCCGAGGTCGATCTCGGCCTGCAGCACCTGACCCTCAATCGCCTGCCCTTCGAAGGCGCCAGCCTCAAGGCCAGGGCCGCCGATGGCCAGTTGCAGCTCAGCGCCCTGGAAGGCGAGTTGTTCGGCGGCCGCTTCGCAGCCGAGGGCGCCCTCGACGTGCGGGGCGTCCAGCCGCAACTGACCGCCCGCGAGCGCATCAAGGGCGTACCGGTGGAGCGCATCCTCCAGGCCCAGGGCCAGAAGCCGCCGGTGGAAGGGCTGCTCGACCTGGACGCCGATCTGCGCAGTTCGGGCGCCAGCCAGCGCAGCCTGATCGACAACCTGGGCGGTACCGCGCGCTTCGCCCTGCGCAACGGCCAGCTGATCGACGCCAATGTCGAAAGCCAGCTGTGCCAGGGCATCGCCCTGCTCAATCGCAAGCCGCTGGAGCTGCCCCATGGCGGCCAGAACACCCCCTTCCGCCAGTTGAGCGGCAGCCTCAGCATCGTCAACGGCGTGGCCCGCAACCAGGACCTCAGCGTCAGCGTGCCCGGCCTGGCGGTAAAGGGCGCGGGCGACATCGACCTGCGCACCCTCGGTCTCGACTACCGCCTGGGCATCACCGTGCAGGGCGACACCAATGCCGCCGCCGACCCCGGTTGCCAGGTCGGCGAGCGCTATGCCGACATCGAGTGGCCCCTGCAGTGCCGCGGCCCCCTGGAACTGGGCGCCAAGGCCTGTCGCCTGGATCGCGAAGCGATGGGCCAGATCGTCGCCCGCGCCGCCGGCAATCGTCTGAACGAAAAAATCGAAGAGAAGCTCGGTGATAAGATCAGTCCCGACATCCAGAACGCCATCCGAGGGCTGTTGCAACGTCGATGACTGATGACGACTTTGGTACCGCCGTGCTGGCCTGGTACGACCTGCACGGTCGCAAGGATCTGCCCTGGCAACAGGCCGTGACGCCCTATCGGGTCTGGGTCTCGGAGATCATGCTCCAGCAGACCCAGGTCGCCACCGTGCTGGGCTATTTCGATCGCTTCATGCAGGCGCTGCCCACCGTCGAGGCGCTGGCCGCCGCCCCGGAAGACGAGGTCCTGCACCTCTGGACCGGTCTTGGCTACTACAGCCGCGCGCGCAACCTGCACAAGGCCGCCAAGACCGTGGTCGAGCGCCATGGCGGCGAATTTCCCCGTAGCGTCGAGGCCCTGGCCGAGCTGCCCGGCATCGGTCGCTCCACCGCCGGCGCCATCGCCAGCCTGAGCATGGGCATCCGCGCGCCGATTCTCGACGGCAACGTCAAGCGCGTCCTGGCCCGCTACACCGCCACCGTCGGCTATCCCGGCGAACCCGCCGTGGCCCGCCGCCTCTGGGACGTGGCCGACCGGCTGATGCCCCGCGAGCGGGTCGGCCCCTACACCCAGGCGATGATGGACCTGGGCGCCACCCTCTGCACCCGCAGCAAGCCCAGTTGCCTGCTGTGTCCGGTCAAGCTGGGCTGCCGCGCCCACCTGCTGGGCCAGGAAACCGAGTTTCCCACGCCCAAGCCGCGCAAGACGCTGCCCCAGCGGCAGACGCTGATGCCGCTGTTCGTCAACGACGCCAACGCCGTGCTGCTGCAGCGCCGCCCCTCGACCGGTCTCTGGGGCGGTCTCTGGGGCCCGCCGGAGGTGGCCGACGTGGCCGAGCTCGAAGCCCTCGCCGAACGCCAGGGCCTGGTCATCGACGAACGCCAGGCGCTGCCCGGCCTGGTGCACACCTTCAGTCACTTCCAGCTGGCCATCGAACCCTGGCTGGTCCAGGTGGACCACCGCCAGCACCGCGTGGCCGAGGGCGACTGGCTTTGGTATAACCTCGCCTCCCCGCCGCGCCTGGGCCTTGCCGCCCCGGTGCAGAAACTGCTCAAGCGCGCCGAGCAGGCGCTCAAAGGAGAACCCGCATGACCCGCACCGTGATGTGCCGCAAGCACAAGCAGGAGCTGCCTGGCCTCGATCGTCCGCCCTATCCTGGCGCCAAGGGCGAAGACATCTATCAGCACGTCTCCAAGCAGGCCTGGGAAGAGTGGCAGAAGCACCAGACCATGCTCATCAACGAGCGTCGGCTGAACATGATGAACACCGAGGATCGCAAGTTCCTGCAGGCCGAGATGGACAAGTTCCTGTCCGGTGAAGACTACGCCCAGGCCGAGGGCTACGTACCCCCCAGCGCCTGAGTCGACGGCTAAGCGCCCGAAAAATCTAAATTTTTTTGGGCTCACTGTTGACACAAGGTCGAGAAACGCTTTTAATGCGCCCCGTTGCCCAGGTAGCTCAGTTGGTAGAGCAGGGGATTGAAAATCCCCGTGTCGGCGGTTCGATTCCGTCCCTGGGCACCAAGACAAGCTTCCGGATCCTGCGGGATCTGGAAATCAGAGAAACCGGCCTAGCGCCGGTTTTTTTGTGCCTGCGATTCCTACCCGCTCGCGTCCAAACCCCGGGCGCGTCCCTTCCCTGCCGCCCAGAACGTCTTTGCAACGACCCGCGCTGCGGGCGCCTGGCCTGAAGAGTTCGGTGCCGCCCTGCTCACGCGGGTGCTGGAGCCCCGTCCACCGCACCGAGATGGATCGCCAGCCACACCGTGGCGACCGCGGGATCGGTGTAGGTCACCCAGTGCTCGACATCAGCCGGGATGAACAGCGTATCGCCCGGTTCGAGTGCCACCTCCCGCCCCTCCAGGGCGATCCGCGCGGCGCCCTTCAGCAGCAGCACCCATTCCTCATGGGCCTGCCGCCAGGGCGCCGCTGCCGGCGTCGTCTGGCCCTGGGAGACGATCCGCTCTATACGACAGCCAGGCCGCTCCAGCAGGGCCGTGAACACCTCGGCCGCGGAGGCATCGGGCAGGTCGCGAAACAGATTGCTCATGACGTTTTCCCTACGGGGCTGGCGCCAGGGCGCCGAGGTCATCCAGCCTGCACCGGTCCGCACGGGCGCTCAAGCCGCGCAGGGCTCCTCCGCACTCGGAGCCCGCGGCCAGGCCACCGGGTCCGCGGCTATTTGCGGTCAGGAGTGCGATCCGCCCGACGGTTTCAGGAGGTCGTTTCCCGGCTGTAGGTGATTTCGGCGATGATCGATCGCAGCAGTGGCAGCCTGTCCAGGGCGCCGCTCGACCTTGGCTGACCGCTGTGGTCAGCTGGACTCCGCACCAGGCGCACGGAGGCGCTCGCTGCATGCCCATTCCCTCGCTTCCCCTCGTCGCTCCCGCTCTGCCCGGCGCTCTCCCCCAGGACGCCGTCGCTCAACCCGGCCCGCTCGCCGTCGAGCCCGCCGCACCCTTCTGGCTCAGACTCCTGAGTGGCGTCAGCCTCTGGTTGAACCGGTTGTTTCTCAGCCTGGTCATGGCGCTGATCGGCTTTACCCTATGGCACTGGTGGCAGGGATGAAGCGGCGCCTGGATCAACTGGAGTTGACCATCCTGATGTGCGGCATCGGCCTGCTGGCCATGGCGCTCATCGTCGCCGTGGGCATGCAGGGCCTGGACTGGGCCTGAGCCCACGGGCGGCCTTACCAGACCTTTACCTGGCCTGACGTCCGCTGACCGCCAAAGGTGTTTCATGGTGACGCGGCCCATCGAGCGCCGCGAGGAGAGCACCATGGCATCGCGAGCGTCGTTGATTCTGTTGTTGACCGCCACCCTGACCGCCAGCGGCCTGGCCGCCGCCTACGAGGGCCCCGAGCGTGGGCAACCCTGGGCAGGCGGCCCCGCAGCCGTCGCCGAGGGCGGCGAATTCCTGCCGGCGGGCGAATTTCGACGGCATCACCGGCACCACCCCTATTACCGCAGGGATCGCTATCCCTATAGCTATTACCAGCCCTATCCGCAGCCCGGCTATGCCGCGCCCCATTGGCGGCCGGCGCCACCGGGCTACTACCCCTACCAGCCGGCCTATGAACCCCGTCCCTATTACGGCCCCCCGCGCCATTGGTGAACTGCTTGGCATCACGACGGCGAGATGATGGCCTTTTGCGATGAGCCACACAGGGAGATGTTTGCCAGAGGAGCAGAATGCCATCACCCATTAGGCTTTAGGGCGCTGCCAACATGTATGAGAGAGATGATGTAATCTGCATGGCTTGCCTTGCGACCATGGCTGCAGCCTTCACCGGCTTCATCATGGTGATGGCGCTGTTGTGATCGCCAGATAGACGAAACCCCGCCGAGGCGGGGTTTCGAAGGCGGTATGGCACGGTCCTAGATGGGACGACTGCCATATTTGCTGTCGGGCTTCTTCGGCGGATCGGCGACCACATTGGCGTCGATTTCCTGCACCTTGCCACCGCGGGCCAGAAAGTCCTGCATGGCCTTTTCCAATGCATCCCGCTCGCGCTGCTTGGCTTCCACCGAAGGCAATTCCTCGGGCTCGGCTTCACGCTTCTTCTTGGCCTTGCTCCCGGACGCGGGCGCTTCGCTGTCCCCGCTTTCCTCTTGCTCGGCGTCGTCGGTTGCGGCAGCGAAGTCTTCGTTATCGCCCTCTTCTTCCGCGCCTGTCTCCAGGTCGTCCTGCTCCAGATCTTCGTCGCTCATAAACCGCCTCCACACACTTTGGCAAAATCGGACCGCGCGTTTTGACGCGGCCTCCTAAAAAAAATTCCTGGCTATTCGCCCTGCAGCGTCGCGATCAGTCGCCGTGCGCCACCCTGGTCGCGATGCTCGCCCAGGTAGATGCCCTGCCAGGTTCCCAGGGCCAGGCGACCCGCCTGGACCGGCAAACTCAGGCTGCAGCCGAGCAGACTGCTCTTGAAATGCGCAGGCAGGTCGTCCGGCCCTTCGTAGTCATGCTCGTAACCGGCCTGCCCCTGGGGCACCAACTGGTTGAAGAACCGCTCGAAGTCGCGGCGTACCGCCCCATCGGCATTCTCGTTGATGGTCAGCGAGGCCGAGGTGTGCTGCAGCCAGAGGTGCAGCAGGCCGATCCGGCACTCGCCAAGCTCGGGCAGCTGCTCCAGCACCTCAGCGGTGACGAGATGGAAACCACGCGCCCGCGCGCGCAGGGAAAAGCTCCGCTGCAGCCACATGAACAACCCCCGCCGACTGACTGGGCGCGCATTCTAGCGCGACGATCGGAAAAGCAAAGCGGTGATTGCACACCGCTTGCGTGCAGTCTAGACACAGCAGGATGGCGGTTGTTCCAGCCGTATGGCGGACATGAAAAAGGCGCCTCGCGGCGCCTTTTTCCAGAGTGGTGGCTTACAGGTTGTAGCCACGCTCGTTGTGCAGGGTGAGGTCCAGACCTACGGTTTCCTCTTCTTCGTTGACTCTCAGACCCATGACCACGTCCAGTACCTTGAGGATCACGAAGGTGACGATGCCGGTGTAGACGATGGTGAAGGCCACGCCCTTGAACTGGATGAACAGCTGGGCGCCGATGTCGGTGACGGTGCCGAAGCCACCCAGGGACGGAGCGGCGAAGACACCGGTCAGCAGGGCGCCGACGATGCCGCCGATGCCGTGCACGCCAAAGGCGTCCAGGGAGTCGTCGTAGCCGAGCTTGCGCTTGAGGCTGGTGGCGGTGAAGAAGCAGATCACGCCAGCGGCCAGGCCGATGATCAGGGCGCCCATGGGGCCGGCGGTACCGGCGGCCGGGGTGATGGCGACCAGACCGGCGACCACGCCGGAAGCGATGCCCAGGGCGCTCGGCTTACCGTGGGTGATCCACTCGGCGAACATCCAGCCCAGGGCGGCAGCGGCGGTGGCGATCTGGGTGGTCAGCATGGCCATGCCGGCGGTGCCGTTGGCGGCGGCGGCGGAACCGGCGTTAAAGCCGAACCAGCCGACCCACAGCATGGCGGCACCGACCAGGGTGTAGCCCAGGTTGTGCGGCGCCATGGGAGTGGTGGGATAGCCCTTGCGCTTGCCCAGGACCAGGGCCGCGACCAGACCGGCCACACCGGCGTTGATGTGCACGACGGTGCCGCCGGCGAAGTCCAGCACGCCCCAGTCCCACATCAGGCCGCCGTCGCCGCTCCAGACCATGTGGGCGATGGGGGCGTAGACGAAGGTGAACCACAGGCCGGTGAAGACCAGCATGGCGGAGAACTTCATGCGCTCGGCGAAGGCACCGACGATCAGCGCCGGGGTGATGATGGCGAAGGTCATCTGGAAGGTGACGAAGACGCTTTCTGGGAACAGGGCGGTGGCCGAGGTCACGGCATCATGCTGCAGGCTGGACAGGAAGGCCTTGCCCAGACCGCCGATGAAGGAATTGAAGTTGGTGACGCCCTTCTCCATGCCGGTGGTGTCGAAGGCCAGGCTGTAGCCGTAGACCATCCACAGGATGCTGACGAGACCGGTGATGGCGAAGCACTGCATCATCACCGAGAGGACGTTCTTGGCACGCACCATGCCGCCGTAGAACAGCGCGAGACCCGGGATGGTCATGAACAGCACCAGGGCCGTCGAGACCAGCATCCAGGCCGTATCCCCGCTGTTGATGGCTGGTGCCGCAGCCGCTTCCTGGGCCATGGCCAGGCCCGGCAGCGCTACGAAAGACATGAGGGCTCCTAGCCCTGCGTAGGTGCGCAGAGTCATCGTTGTTTCTCCTGGGGCTCGTGTGGGGTTGGGCGGTCGGTTAAGGCGTCAGATGGCGTCTGTGTCGGTTTCGCCGGTGCGGATGCGGATGGCCTGCTCGAGATTCACCACGAAGATCTTGCCGTCACCGATCTTGCCGGTGTTGGCGGCCTTGGTGATGGCCTCGATGACGCGGTCGAGCTGATCGTCGGCGATGGCGACGTCGATCTTGACCTTGGGCAGGAAGTCGACGACGTATTCGGCGCCGCGATAGAGCTCGGTATGGCCCTTCTGACGGCCGAAGCCCTTGACCTCGGTAACGGTGATGCCTTGCACACCGATCTCGGACAGCGACTCACGCACGTCGTCGAGCTTGAACGGCTTGATGATGGCGGTGACTAGTTTCATGAACTTCTCCCGATTGAGTTGACTGGCCCCAGGAAAACAAACCCCGGTCCAAGTCTAGCGCAGTGACCGTCTGTTTAACCGTTGGCGTGGTAATCGCCGCGGTCACGGCAGAAGCGGCCAGAGCGCGCCTCCACCCCAGGCGCCCTCTGACGCCCGTCTCTGCATCGGCAGTAGCAGAAAGCTTGCCAGGTTTGTGAAGGCGTACGGATTTCGAGCGCCAGCCCGGCTGGCGCGCCTCCTGAAGGGGCAGGACTTGGCCCTGCGGGCAGGACTTTGCACCAACAGCGAACAGCTCTGGGCCGGGGTTGGCACCAAAGCGGTGCAAGGCCGCTGCCGGAGGGCCGGAAGCCCGCTGTGCTACACTCGAGCTTTGATCCATTGCAGGGGATAACCATGTCCACGACCCGTTCGCTGTTCGATTCCCTGACTCAGCAGGCCAGCCGGCTGTTCGGTCAGGACTCGCCGCTGCCCAAGGCCGAGATCGAAAGCCAGTTCAAGGCACTGCTGCAAGGCGCCCTGAGCAAGCTCGATGTGGTCAGCCGCGACGAATTCGATGCCCAGATGGCCGTGCTGGCCCGCACCCGTGCGCGCCTGGAAGCCCTCGAAGCGCGCCTCACCGAGCTGGAAAAGCCGCAAACCGCCGAGGTCAAGCCGCCGGTTACCCCGGCCACGGACGTCGCGCCCGCCGACTGATCCCCAAGGGCGCGCCAGGATGGTGCAGCCCTGAGTCTGGCGAATCACGATCAAGGAGAGATCATGTCGCTTGCCCTCGTTCATACCCGCGCCCAGGTGGGCGTGGAAGCGCCGCCGGTGGTCGTCGAGGCGCACCTGGCCAACGGCCTGCCCGCCCTCACCCTGGTCGGGCTGCCGGAAACCGCCGTTCGCGAAGCCAAGGATCGGGTGCGCAGCGCCATCCTTAATGCCGGCTTCGAATTCCCCAGTCGCCGCATCACCCTCAATCTCGCGCCCGCCGACCTGCCCAAGGACGGCGGGCGTTTCGATCTGGCCCTGGCCATCGGCATTCTCGCCGCCAGCGGGCAGTTGCCGGCACAGGGCCTCGACGGCTACGAGTGCCTGGGTGAACTGGCCCTGTCGGGCGCGGTGCGGGCGGTGCGCGGCGTGCTGCCCGCAGCGCTGGCGGCCCGGGCCGCCGGGCGGATCCTGGTGGTGCCCCGCGCCAATGCCGAGGAAGCCTGCCTGGCCAGTGGCCTCAGGGTGCTGGCGGTCGATCACCTGCTGGAATTCGCCGGTCACCTGAGTGGCCAGGCCGTACTGGCCCCCTATCAGCCCAGCGGCCTGCTGCGCACCCCGCTGCCCTATCCCGATCTCGCCGAGGTCCAGGGCCAGCAGGCGGCCAAGCGCGCCCTGGTGGTGGCCGCGGCCGGTGCCCACAACCTGCTGCTGGCCGGCCCACCGGGAACCGGCAAGACGCTGCTCGCCAGTCGCCTGCCGGGACTGCTGCCGCCCCTGGACGAAGAAGAGGCGCTGCAGGTGGCCGCCATCCATTCGGTGGCCGGCCCCGAGCCGCTTGAACACTGGCCGCAGCGACCCTTTCGCCAGCCGCATCATTCGGCGTCCGGTCCGGCGCTGGTGGGCGGTGGCAGCCGTCCCGGTCCCGGCGAGATCACCCTGGCCCACCGCGGGGTGCTGTTTCTCGACGAGTTGCCGGAATTCGATCGCAAGGTGCTGGAGGTGCTGCGCGAGCCCCTGGAGAGTGGCGAGATCGTCATCGCCCGGGCGCGGGAGCGGGTGCGCTTTCCGGCGCGCTTCCAGCTGGTGGCGGCGATGAATCCCTGCCCCTGCGGCTATCTGGGCGATCCCAGCGGCCGCTGCCGCTGCAGCCCGGAGCAGATCCAGCGCTATCGCGGCAAGCTCTCCGGTCCGTTGCTGGACCGTATCGACCTGCACCTGACCGTGGCCCGCGAGCACCTGCGCCTGGGCGCTTCAATGGTCAGCGAACTCACCACGGCGGAGGCCGCACGCCAGGTGGCCGACGCCCGCGCCCTCCAGCTGGCGCGCCAGGGTCGCCCCAACGCCCTGCTCGGTCTCGATCAGCTGCACCAGGTCTGTGCCCTTGGCGAGGCCGATCAGCGCTGGCTGGAAGGTGCGGGGGAACGCCTGAATCTGTCCCTGCGCGCCCTGCACCGGGTGGTCAAGGTGGCCCGTACCCTGGCCGATCTCGCCGGCGAGGACGAGATCCAGCGACCGCAGCTGGCGGAAGCCCTGCAGTATCGGGCGAGTCACTAGGCGCCGGCAGGCGGGCCGTAGTGGCGTGGCGGCTCCTGCAGGCGATCGCGCAACGCCTGGTTTTCCTGCGCCAGCTCGAAGCACATGGCCCGCCACTGGTGGGCCAGCTCGCGATAGTCGTCCCGCTCCGCCCGCAGCGTGGTCAGCATGCGTTCGACGGCCTGCACCGCCTCGTTGGATACGCCCATGACACCCCTCCTCTTATACTGTATTTGCATACAGTAGTCAGAGTATTGCGGCCAGGCAAGGGCCAAGGTGCGCAGGAATGAAAAAGGGAGGCCTGAGCCTCCCTTTCGCTGCTGCCGGAAAGGTCCGGTCAGCTGAAGCGCCCAACTTCGGCGCTCAGGTCTTCCGCCAGATGACGCAGCTCGCCCGCGGTACCGGCCAGCACCTCGGCGGCATCGCGCTGAGCGGCGTTGTCCACGGCGATCGCCTGGATGTTGCGGCTCAGGGCGGTGGCGGTGGTGCTCTGCTCGGCGGTGGCCTGGGCGATGCCGGAGAATTGCTCCACCGCCTCGGCGACCTGCTGGTCGATGCTGCGCAGCGCCTGGGCCACGTCGGCGTTGCGCGCCAGGCCCTGCTCCATGAGGCGATTGCCTTCATCGATGGCGCCCATGGCGCGCTGGGTCTCGCCCTGCACCGCGCCGATCATCTGCGAGATCTCGCGGGTGGCTTCGCTGGTGCGACCGGCCAACTGCCGGACTTCGTCGGCGACCACGGCAAAGCCGCGGCCCTGCTCACCGGCCCGCGCGGCTTCGATGGCGGCGTTGAGCGCCAGCAGGTTGGTCTGCTCGGCGATCCCGCTGATAACGCCGATGATGCCGCCAATCTGCTGGGAGCGGCCGTCCAGGCCCTTGATGAGTTCGGCGGTGCTGGCCAGGGAATCGGCGATCTGCTCCAGGGCGCCCGAGGCGCCCTGCATGGCCTGGGTACCGGTGCGGGTCTGCTGGGCGTTTTCCTGCACCAGACGCTCGGTGCGCTGCATGCCGTCGGCGATGTTCTGGGCGGTGGCGCTGAATTCCTCCACGGCGCTGGCCATGCTGTCGATCTGGCTGGACTGCTCGGCGGAGCGTCTCAGGGTCTGGTCGGACAGCTGGCTCAGTTGCTGGGAGCGCTCGGTGACCGCGCGCGAAGAGCCACGGACCTGCTCGACGGTGGAGGCCAGGGCATCGGCCATCTGGTTGAAGCTCCGGGCGAGTTCGCCGATCTCGTCGTGGCTGCGCGCCTCGACCCGCACGCTGAGTTGACCGCGACCCAGTGCCTGGGCCCGCTCCACCAACTGGCCCAGCGGCTTCAGCTTGTGGCGCAACAGGACGACCGAGGCGAGTACCGCCAGCACCAGGGCGATCAGGCTGCCGATGGCCAGGCGCAGGCCCACGGCGTGCACCGGCGCGTCCAGCTCGGCCTTGGGCAGGGTGGCGACCACGGTCCAGCCTTCGCCGGCGACCGGCGCGCTGACGCTGAGGAAGTCCTCGTTGCCGTCCTGCCAGGTGTGTTCGTGCTGCTTGGGATCGTTCTTGAGGGCGGCGAGGAGCTCGTTGGCCTGCTTGGCATTGGCCGGCGGCACCAGCCAGTTGCCCTGCTCGTCGAGCAGGGCCAAGGAGCCGGTCTCGCCGATGCGCAGCTGGGTCAGCTGGGCCATTTGCTGGGCCTGGGCGTCGGTGTAGTCGAAGCCGACGAAGAGCACGGCGATGACCTTGCCGGCGCCGTCGCGGACCGGGGTGTACTGGGTCATGTAGGAGCGCCCGAACAACTGGGCGCGCCCGACGTAGTTCTGGCCCTGCAGCAGACCGGCATAGGCCGGGTGCTTGCGATCGAGCTGGGTACCGATGGCGCGGCTGCCGTCCTGCTTCTTCAGCGAGGTGGTGATACGGGTGAAGTCGTCGCCATCGCGCACGAAGATGGTAGCGACGCCACCGGTCAGCCGGGTGAAGTCGTCGACCTGGCTGAAGTCGCTGTTCAGCGCCTGACCGGCGAACAGCAGCGCGGGGGCCGTGGCGCTGCCCAGGGGCAGTCGCTCGCCGGCCAGGCTCAGGCCGCCATCGAAGCGGCGCTCGAACAGGTTGGCCAGGCGCTGGGTGCTGATCTTCAGGGTGCTGAGAAAGGTCTGCTGCTGATCGGAGAGCAGTCGGGCCTCGCTGCCCAGGTGCTTGCGCTGGGTGCCTTCGATGGACACGCTCAGGGCATGGAGGGCGAACAGACAGCTGCCGGCGATCACGACAATCAGTACCAGACTGAGGGCCAAGGCAAGTTGTCGGGCGATACTACGACGCGGGGAAATGACCATAGGGGGCTCCAAAGCGCCTACATCCCTGTAGGGCAGTACGAATTTGAGGGCAAGGGCTATATCAGGCGACCGACCGCTCTAGGGCGGTCTTCTTAGGGGTTAACTGTTATCTTATCGGCAGAGGTACGATGAACTAAAGCCAATGACAGCAGTCTGGCGCCTTATTTATGGCGAATGACCTCCGGAAGGCTCTGGGACGCCACTTCGCGCTGCAAGAAGTCAGCCAGCTGGCGAAAGCGCGCCTGCCCCCGGCGATTGCGCGGCCAGACCAGGTAATAGGCATCGCCGCTGGCCACCGCCTCGGGACAGGGCAAGGCGATGAGTCCGGCCGCCACGTCTTCGGCCAGCATCACCAGATCGCCGATGGACACCCCGTAGCCCCGCGCGGCAGCGGCCATGCCCAGCTCCAGGGTGTCGAACACCTGGCCACCCGTCAGGGGCACCGCCTGGGTCAGGCCCATGGCCTGCAGCCAGCGGCGCCAGTCGCGGCGGTCGAAGGTGGGATGCAGCAGCTCTTCGCGCTGCAGGCGCGCCGGGTCCCAGACGCCTTCACGCGCGGCGGCCGGCGAGCAGACCGGCACCAGCCACTCCTCGAACAGCGGCACCACCTCCCAGTCCGCCGGGAAGCGGCCATCACCGAGCAGCACCGCGCAATCGAAGGGCTCGTGGACGAAGTCGACCCGGTCGCTGGCCATCCAGACGCTGGTGAGCTGGATGTCCAGTTGCGGACTGAGCTGGCGAAAGCGCGCCAGCCGCGCCAGCAGCCAGCGCAGCGACAGGGTGGTGGGCGCCTTGAGTCTCAGGGTGCCCTCGGCCACGGCGAGATTGCCGCAGGCCCGCGCCAGCGCCTCGAAGCCCTCGCTCAGGCCCGGCAGGAGCAGCTTGCCGGGCTCGGTCAGCGCCAGCTGACGGCCGGCGCGCTCGAACAGGCGGCAGCCAAAGGTCTCTTCCAGCGTCCGCACATGGCGACTGACCGCACTCTGGGTCAGCGACAACTCCTGAGCCGCGCGGGTAAAGGAGCCATGGCGAGCGGCGGCCTCGAAGGCGCGCAGGGCATACAGCGGCGGCAGCCGCGAGGGGACGTCGGGCATGACTCTGACTCATGGATGGCATGGCTATTTTCCGATTGTGGAAGGCGCGACCGCATCCAACAATGAGTTCTTGTCAAAGTCGGCCCTGCTCAGCGAGATCCACCCATGTCTCTGCCGCGTCACGAGTTGCTCGCGCTGTTGCGCCTCGCCCTGCCCCTGATCGGTGCGCAGCTGGCCTATGTGGCCATGGTCTTCACCGACACCCTGATGATGGGACGCCTGGGCCCGGCCGCCCTGGCCGGTGGCGGCCTGGGGGCGGCGGTCTATTCCTTCGTCTCGGTGATCTGCGTGGGGGTGATCACCGCAGTGGCCAACCTGGCGGCCTTGCGCCGGGGCGCGGGCGATACCGAGGGCGTGGCGGCGGTGACGGCGGCCGGGATCTGGATCGCCGCGGTGCTGGCACTGCTGGCCGGCACCCTGCTGTGGCATATCGAGCCATTGCTGGCCCTGGCCGGCCAGCCGGAAGAGAGTCGCCAGGCGGCCGGGGTATTCCTGCGCTGCCTGGCCTTCGCCCTGCCCGGCCATCTGCTGTTCATGACCCTGCGGGGTTTCACCAGCGCCCTGGAGCGCCCCGGACCGGTACTGACCATCGTGCTCGGCGCGGCGGTGCTCAATGCCCTGTTCAACCTGGCGCTGCTGCACGGCTGGGGCGGCCTGCCGCAACCCGGGCTGCCGGGCATCGGCGCGGTGACCGCGGTGGTGATGAATGGCGCGGCCCTGGGCCTGGCGCTGTATATCTCCCGCCATCCGGCCTATGCCGCCTATCCCCTGCGCCGCTATCTGCGCCGCCCGGATCGTCGTGCCCTCGCCGACACCCTCGGCCAGGGCCTGGCGATCAGCGGTACCTATGCGGTGGAAGCCTGCCTGTTCCTCTCCGCGGCGCTGTGCATGGGCGCCCTCGGCGCCACCGCCCTGGCGGCCCACCAGATCGCCAATCAGCTGGTGTATCTGGTGTTCATGTTGCCAGCCGGCCTCTCCTACGCCACCAGCATCCGTATCGGCCAGCACCAGGGCGCCGGGCGGCCGCGCGAAGCCCTGCTGGTGGGGCGGCTGGCCATCGGCGGCGGCGCGCTGGTGATGCTGGGCATCGCCCTGCTGTTCTGGAGCTTTCCCACCTGGCTGGTGGGGTTGTTTCTGCCGGATGGCCACAGCCCGGTCAGTGAGCTGGCGCGGCAGCTGGTGCTGATCGCGGCGGTGTTCGTCATCTTCGATGGCACCCAGAGCATCGCCCAAGGGGCACTGCGCGGCATCCGCCAGGCGCGCCTGGGTTTCTACGGCGGCTTGCTCTGCTACTGCCTGATCGGCGCCAGTGGCGCCTGGCTGCTGGGCGTCCGGTTGGGTATCGGCCCCCATGGCGTCTGGTGGGGCCTGGCATTCGGCCTGGCCTGTGCGGCGCTGCTGCTGACCGGCGCCTTCGAGTGGCTGATGCGGCGGCAGCTGGGCGCAGGTGCCGTGCAGGACCTGTCGGAGCCGCTGGCCGCGCCGCGTGGCCTGGCGCAAGACGGCTGAGCGCTGCGGCAGCCCAAGCGTTTTACCAAGTGGTCCACCCTTGGGGCCTGCGCTAGACTAGCCATTTTGGGCCACCCCGGCGTAACGCCCGGTGTCCAGGGCCCCCAGGATAGCCAGAGATGCAACGTTTCATCGTCGCCGACGACCATCCGCTGTTTCGTGAAGGCCTGGTGCGCATCCTGCGCCAGCTGCAGCCGCAGGCGCAGGTGGAGCAGGCCGATAGTCTGCAACAGGTCCTGGAACTGGCACGCCAGGGCGAGCCGCCCAGTGGGCTGCTGCTGGACCTGCTCTATCCTGGCCAGGACCTGAGCTTTTCGCTGCGCGCCCTGCGCCAGGAATTCAGGCGCAGCACCCTGATCGTGGTCTCGATGCTGGAAGACGCCACGGTGATCGAGCATATCCTGGCGGCGGGTGTGGATGGCTTCATCGGCAAGGCGCTGCCGCCAGCGGCCATGGCCGAGGCGATCGCCGACTGCCTCGCCGGGCAACCGGTGGTGCGCTATGCCATGCCGAATCTGGCTCCGGCCAGTCTGGCGCCCGACCACCGGCTGCAGGCGCTGACGCCGCGGCAGCTGGAGGTGCTCGGCCTGATCACCCAGGGCCTGAGCAACAAGGAGATCGCCCGGATCCTGGCCATCTCGCCCTTTACCGTGCGCATCCATGTTTCCGCGCTGCTGCGCACCCTGGGCGTCGGCACCCGCGCGGCGGCGGCCGCCTTTGGCGCCAAGGCCGGGCTCGGCGCCCAGCGCTCGCTCAGCTAGCCGCGACGCGAAAGGCCAGCAGCAGGGCGCGCAATTCCGCCGGTCGCACCGGCTTGGCCAGCACCGGGATCTCGGCGTCGCCCAGCGCCTGCTGGACCTGGGGAATGTCGTGCCCGGTCACCACGATGGCCGGGATGCGCCGGCCCTGCAGCCGATTGAGATAGGCGATGCAGTCGGCGCCCGAGGCACTGCGATCCAGATCGAAATCGGTGATCACCAGGTCGCAACTCACGGCGCCGGCGGGGATGCTGGTGGCGGTGGTGACCTCGCAACCCCAGCTGCGCAGCAGGGTCGCGGTGGCCAGCAACACGTTGGCATCGTCCTCGATGAGCAGCACCCGCCAACCGGCGAGCAGGTGCTGGGGACCGTTCACCGGCCGTGGCCGCGCTTCCAGCGGCAAGGTGGCCAGCGGCAGGCCCTGGAGCCTGACCGCGGTACCGCGGCCGGGGCGCGAACGGATGGTCAGCTGCAGATCGAGCAGGGTGGCGATGCGCTGCACGATGGACAGCCCCAGGCCGACGCCCTCGATGTCGCGATCGCGCGTCTCCCGCACCCGGTAGAACTCCTCGCACAGGTGCGGCAGGTGCTCGGCGGCGATGCCCGGTCCCTGGTCGTAGACAACCAGGGCGAGCTGGCCCTGGCGCCGGCGCACCGCCAGCAGCAGAGGTTTGCCCGGGGCGTACTTGAGGGCGTTGGACAGCAGATTCTGCAGCGAGGTGAGCAGCAGCGCCGGGTCGCTGTAGACCTGCAGCCCACAGGCGCGCCAGCGGATCTCCACCCCGGCCCAGCGCGCCGCCTCGGCATTCTGCCGCACCAGGTCGCCGAACAGGGTATCCAGGTCGACCACCGTGCGCCGCGGACTGACCTGCTGCTGATCGAGGGTGTAGATGTCCAGCAGCGAGCGGAACAGCTGCTCGACGCCGAGCAGGGAGCGGTCGATGTTGTCGACCAGCCGGCCCTGATCGGCGCTCAGCTGGCCGTCGCGCAGGCAGGCGGTGAACAGGCCGATGGAATGGATCGGCTGGCGCAGGTCATGGCTGGCCTGCGCCAGGAAGCGCGCCTTGGCCAGGTTGGCCGCCTGGGTTTCGCGCAGCGAATCCTGGATGCGGGTCAGCAGGAAATGCACGTAGCCGGGCACCAGCAGCGCGGTCACCAGCATCATCAGGGCCACCGTGGGATAGCGCTGCAGGAAGGGCATCCCGGCAATGATGGCGGCGAGGGCGGTCAGCGACAGTCCGGTGGCCAGCAGCAGGTAGCCACGTCCATAGCGCAGGCCATTGCCCACCGTGACCCAGAGCAGCACGCCGAAAAGCGGCAGCAGAGCCTCGCCGCTGGTGATGGAGGAAAAGGTGATGGCGCTGAAGTCCAGGCTCATGGCCAGCAGCCGTCGCCAGGGCTTGACCCCCGGCCGCCGCCGGACCTCGACGAACAGGCCGACGGCCGCCACGGCGAACAGGGCGTAACAGAGCAGGTTGGCCAGCAGGATGGACGTGTCGAACAGCCCCCAGGCCCAGGCGCCGATGATGTAGGTCGAGGCCGGCAGGATGAAGGCCAACCGAACCTTGGCCTGGCCCAGTTCGGGATCGCGGGCGCTGACCCCCAGGGTCTGGGTCGCGGCGCTCATGACGCCAGATAGCCCAGTTGCCAGGCCCGCGGGATCAGGCGAAAGATCACCGCCAGGATCGCGGCCAGGGCTGCGCTGGCGTACCAGGCCGCCAGGCCCAGTCCCGCTTCCAGCGCAGCGCCGAGCACCCCGCCGAGCAGCATGCCCAGCCAGGGCACCAGCTGGATGCGCCAGCCGCGTCGCCGCTCGCCCAGCAGCCAGTGACCCAGACCGCGCCCGAAGCGCGACAGGGCGCCGGTGACGTAGGTGAGGCCGATGGGCAGGCCATAGACCTGCTCCACCACCGCATTGACCATGCCCATGGCGAACACTCCGATCAGCAGCGCCAGCGGGCCCAGGGGCAGACTGGCCGCCAGCGCCAACAGCAGGGCCAGCAGGCCGAGCAGCAGGCAGGCGCGCTGGCGGGTCAGCCGTTGCAGCAGTACGCCGCCGGCATTGCCCAGCACGAAGGTGCCGATGGCCAGCGCCAGGTGCCCCGCCGCAGCCCAGCGGCCTGCCGCCACCTCGGCTGCTAGACGGGTGGTATTACCGCTCATGAAGGAGACGAAATCGCCGGTGGCGAGAAAGCCGATGGCATCGGTCATGCCGGCCAGCAGCGACAGGCCGGCGACCAGCGCCAGGCCGACCGCGCCGTGGCGCGGCGCGACCGGCAGAGCGGCGGGTGGAAGGGGGGAAGAGGTGTGCATGGCAGCCATCCTGGCTGAGCGAAAAAAGACGGCCATCAGTGTGCGACGTGACGCGCCCGGACGCCATGGGCGACGCTCCGGAAGGCGCCCTGGGCTAGACTGATGGACCCGCCTGGCCGGAGGCCTCGTGACCACGCCCCTGTTCGCCCTGGTACTGCTCGCCGCCCTGCTGCACGCCGGCTGGAACGCCCTGCTCAAGATCGGCCTCGATCGCTTTCTCACCGCCAGCCTGATCCAAATCGGCGCCGGCGTCGCCGCCCTGCTGGCCCTGCCCTTCGTGGCCCTGCCCGCGGCCGCGGCCTGGCCCTGGATCGCCCTCTCCGCCCTGCTGCACATCGGCTACAACGCCTTTCTCGCCCGCGCCTATCGCTATGGCGACCTGGGCCAGGTCTATCCGCTCTCCCGCGGCAGCGCCCCGCTGCTGGTCAGCGGGGTGGCCTTTCTCGCCCTCGGCGAAGTGCTGTCGCCGCCCGCCCTGCTCGGCCTCGGCCTGCTGGTGACCGGTCTCGCCCTGATGGCGCTGCTCGGGGCCCGGCGCGGCACGCCGCCCAGCCTGGCGTTGCTGGTCTGCGCCTTCACCACCGGCAGCTTCATCGCCGCCTACACCCTGGCCGATGCCCTGGGCGCGCGCGCCAGCGGTGATGCGGTGGCCTATGCCCTCTGGCTGTTCGCGGTGAACGGCGTGGTGGCCGCGCTGGTGCTGCGCCTGAGTCGTGGCGGCTCGGCCTTTGCCGGCCTCGGTCCGCACTGGCGCGCCGGGCTGGCTGGCGGGGTCATGTCGATGCTGGCCTACAGCCTGGTGATCGTTGCCACCACCCAGGCGCCCATCGGCCTGGTCTCGGCGCTGCGCGAGACCAGCGTGCTGTTCGCCCTGCTGATCGGGGTCTTCTGGCTGCACGAGAGTCTGCCGCTGGGGCGCGTCTGCGCCGGCCTGGCCATCGTCGCCGGGGTGGTGGCGATCAAGCTGGCCTGAGCGGGGCGCCCGGGGAGCGGCTAAGCTGTGCCTTCTTTCGACCTGGAGGGACCCATGGGCAAATCGCTGCGACTCTCGGAAAAGTGGTTCAATCGCGGCCTCTGGCTGCTGGCGCTGGTGTTCGCCGGCTTTCTCATCGGCCTGGGCGGCACCCTGGTCGGCGATCTGCCCCAGGTGGAGCGCCAGCAGGGTCTGGAAGACTTCATGGATCCGGCGGCCACCGCCACGGCGCGAGCGGACCAGCGCCAGGCGAACCAGGCCCGGCGCGCGGCCCAGGACGCCCTTGAGCAGGCCCAGCTGCAGCAGGCCGCCGCCGCGCGTAGCTACACGGCCAATCGCGAGACCTTCGACAACTGGCTGGCGACCCGCCAGACCACCCAGCGCCCCGAGCAGGACGCCGAGCTGATCGCTCGCAGCCGCGCCCTGGACGCGCTCAAGGCCGGCGAGCGCGCCGCCGAGCAGGAGGTCGAACGCCAGGAGCAGGCGCTACTGGATGCCGAGCAGCACGCAGCCGCCGCCGCGCGCAGCCTGGCCGAGCTGAGCGACGCGGCCCAGCAGGCCTGGCTCGACGCCCGCCAACAGGCCGAACTGCGGGTCTTCCTCTATCGCCTGGCGCTGACGCTTCCCCTGCTCGCCGTTGCCGCCTGGCTATTCGTCCGCCAGCGCAAGAGCACCTGGTGGCCTTTCGTCTGGGGCTTCATCTTCTTCGCGCTGTTCGCCTTCTTTGTCGAACTGGTGCCCTATCTGCCCAGCTATGGCGGCTATGTGCGCTATCTGGTGGGCATCCTGCTGACGGTCCTGGGCGGGCGCTACGCCATCCGCGCCCTGCAGGACTATCGCGCCCGCCTGGCGCTCAAGGAAGCCCAGCCGGACACCGTCCGACGCGAAGAACTGCACTACGACACCGCCCTGGCGCGGCTGGCCAAGGGCGTCTGCCCGGGCTGCGAGCGGCCGGTGGACCTCAAGGACCCGGGGATCGACTTCTGCCCCCATTGCGGCATCGGCCTGCACGACCACTGCGGCGCCTGCCAGACGCGCAAGAGCGCCTTCGCGCACTTCTGCCACGCCTGTGGGACAGCGGCACGTGGGTCCGGGACTATCCCTGCTGCGCCAACCACTGCGTCCGGGTGAGCGCCCAGCACTCCGCCGGTAGCCGTCCGCTCACGCTGTCCATCTCCAGGCAGGAGACAGGCTGCATGCCTTCGCGCTGCGACAGCCGGCGGGAGCCTTCATTGGCAATCACCTTGGTCACCCTCAAACTCGGCCGTCCAAGTGCCTGGAACCAGTAGCGATTGAGTTCGACGCAGGCTTCGCTCATGAGCCCTTGGCGCCAGTACCCGGGATCGAGCCAGAAGCCTCGCTGGTTATCTGGCTCCTCCTGCAGACTGGCCAGGCCGATCAGCTCGTCAGGTTGCGCCTGCAGCCGCAGCGTCCAACACCAATGGGTACCGGCAGCCATGCCGGGCAGAACCAGATCACGGACGAAACTCAGGGCACCGTCCGCAGGATAGGGCCAGGGCACCCTGGCCGAGAGGTAGCGTACGATCTCCCACTGCGGAAAGATTCGCTGGATCGCCTGGGCATCCTCCAGTTGAAGAGGCCGCAGCACCAGCCGAGGCGTATATAGCGTGGGCAAGGACATGGGTCGACTCCAGACGGCTACCTGCCTGGAGCCTAACCCAACTCTCAGGGCTTGTTCGAACTGGTATTGACGCCCTTTTCGGTGTGCTCGCCGTCGTGCTTGTGCAACTGGCCGGTGGGGTCCTGCAGCTGGATGACCTGGCCCTGCTGCCAGGCGTTGGCGCCGGGGGCGACCGCGGGGGTCGGCAGGTCGGCACGGGCGGCCTTGGTCTCGCTGGACGAGATACCCAGGCGGCGATCACGCTCGGCGAGCAGCTTGGGATCGAGCTGGCCGTCGGCGGTGAAGCCCATCATCAGCTGGGGCACGCCCAGGGGCAGCTCCAGGTCCTGATCGGTATGCCAGGTGTGCCAGGTCTTGCCGTAGGTGTGCACCAGCTTGTCCATCAGCCGGTGCTCGGCCACCTGGGGTACGCCGGGCGCGACCAGCTGGCCCGACTTCACCTCGTGCACATGGCTGTGCCAGAGCGCCTTCTCGGCCTCGGGCAGAGTCTTGAACAGCCGTTCGCTAATGATGTACTCGACGCCCATCAGCTTGGCATCGGCGACATTGCCGTCGTAGATCACGCACTGGAACATCTCTTCGCCCAGGACGCTGCAATAGTGATGGGCCTCCATCTGGCTGTGGGGATGGCCGTTGTAGAAGTGGAAGCCGTCCAGGTAGGTGTTGAGGGCGGCGATGGGCGGTTTGCGCTGCAGGACATCGGCCCCGGCTTCGAGGACGCGGGTATCGGTCTGGGCGGGGGCACCCGGCACCGGGACCGGCGATTGGGTGTCGTTGGCGGCCTGGGCCAGCGGAGCGCAGGCGAGCAGCAGCAAGGCGGGGAATCGGCGGAGGGTCATGGCGCATTCTCGACGGGAGCTTGCCGAGTTCGAAGCCCGGGCGGACGCCTAGGTTCCACCGCTGCGCTAGGCTCGTCATACGAATGTCATGCAACGGCCATAAATTCGTCATCGTCCGCGCCTGGCCTTTCGGTATAAGCGAAACGCCACAGCCACACCTTTGCACCCAGGCTCCTCTCACTGTCGGGACGACTCAATGAACGCACACAGCTCTCCCTCCGGTCATGCCCTGCGCCGCGTGGTCTTCAACAAGAAGGGCGGTGTCGGCAAGTCCAGCATCGCCTGCAACCTGGCGGCCATCAGCGCCCACGAGGGCTATCGCACCCTGCTGGTGGACCTCGATCCCCAGGCCAACTCCAGCCAGTACCTCACCGGCGAGGTGGGCGACGACCTGCCCCACGGCATCGCCGATTTCTTCAAGCAGACCCTGAGCGGCGGCAAGAAGGCCCAGGCCAACATCCACGCCACCGCCTGGCCGAATCTGGATCTGATCGCCGCCTCGGGCGAGCTGACCGAGCTGCAGTTCAAGCTCGAATCCAAGTACAAGATCCAGAAGCTCGCCAAGTACCTCGACAAGCTTGGCGAAGACTATGACCGCATCTACCTGGACACCCCGCCGGCGCTGAATTTCTACAGCATCTCGGCGCTGATCGCCGCCGATCGTTGCCTGATCCCCTTCGACTGCGATGTCTTCGCCCAGCAGGCGCTCTACGACCTGATCGAGGAGCTGGAGGAGATCCGCGAGGACTACAACGAAAAGCTCGCCGTCGAGGGCATCGTCATCAACCAGTACCACGCCCAGGCCAGCACCCCGCGGCAGCTGATCGAGGAACTCCAGGCGCGCGACCTGCCGGTGCTGGCGGCGCCGCTGATGGCCTCGGTGAAGATGCGCGAATCGCACCAGCAGCATCGTCCGCTGATCCACCTGGACCCGAGCCACAAGTTGACCAAGCAGTATCTGGAGCTGTTCGCGCTGCTGGAAGGCTGAGGGCGCAAGAACGTTCAAGACGAGCCAGGGATAGGCGCGGCATCCTGGGCATCCCTTGCCCGCAGGAGCCCTGCCGATGCCCCCTTCCCGCCGCCGCGCTTTTGCCCAGGGCGCCTGGCAGATCCTGCCGCTGTCGCTGGCCTGCGCGCCCTGGGGCCTGCTGGTCGGCGCCCTGGCCATCGAGACCGGACTCAGTGTCCTGGAAGGCCAGGCCTTTTCCCTGCTGGTGTTCGCCGGCGCGGCGCAACTGGTGGCCCTGGGCATGCTCAAGGCCGGTGCGGGCCTCGCCGCCATCCTGCTGACCACCCTGCTGCTGACCTCCCAGCACCTGCTCTATGGCCTGCACATGAGACGGGTGCTGGCGCCTCAGTCACTTCCCTGGCGGCTGGGCTTCGGCTTCCTGCTCACCGATGAATTCTTCGCCCTGAACCATGCCGAGCAACCGGCCAGCTTCGATCGCTGGCGCGCCCTGGGCATGGGCCTGAGCTTCTATCTGTTGTGGAATCTGTTCACCCTCGCCGGCCTGCTGCTGGGACGGGTGCTGCCGAACCTCGGTGCCCTGGGCCTGGACTTTTCCATCGCCGCCACCTTCATCGCCCTGGTGGTACCGCTGGTACGCGACCTGGCCACCGTCGCCTGCGTGCTCACCGCCTTGCTGGTCTCGGTCTGGCTGCATCAGCTGCAGTGGCAGGGCGCCCTGGTACTGGGCGGGCTGGCCGGGATGAGCGTGGGCTTCGTCGTGCGCCGGCTGCGGGAATCCTGGGCATGATCATTGCCACCCTGCTCGGCATGGCCGCCCTGGTGCTCTTCAATCGCTATGTCTTCCTCGAACCGCGCCTGCCGTTGCGCCTGGGACGTAACCTGCGCACCTTCCTGGAATTCGCCGTGCCGGGGATGCTCACCGCCATCTGCGGGCCCATCCTGATCTCGGGCGACGCCTCCCTGACCGCCACCCTGCTCAATCCCTACCTGCTGGCCGGCCTGGCGGCCGTGGGGCTGATGCTCTGGACGCGGCGGGTGCTGACCACGGTGGTCCTGAGCATGGGGGTGTTCTATCTGCTGCGCTGGCTGTTGTAGCGCGCTAAGGTGGAGTCAGGCCCGCGCGAGAACGTGATGAAAGAACGACAAGAAAACGCCCGCCTCTGGTCCGCCCACGGACTGGGCGGGGTCGAATTGCTGCACGCCCAGTATCGGCGGCAGCGCTTCGCGCCCCATGTGCACGAGGGCTACGTCTTCACCGTGATCGAGCGCGGCGCCCAGCGCTTTCGCCACCGCGGCGCCGAGCACCTGGCCGCGGCCGGCAGCATGGTGCTGATCAATCCGGACGAGTTGCACACCGGGGCCACGGCGGTCGAGGAAGGCTGGCAGTACCGCGGCTTCTATCCGACGCTGGCGCAGCTGGGCCCCGTGTTCGCCGAGCTGGGACGCCCGCCGGACGCCACCCCGGCCTTCGCCACCAGCGTGCTGCACGACCCTCAGGTGAGCGCGGCCTTCGGCCAGCTGCATCGGCTGGCCGATGGCGGCGCCGAGGCGCTGGAGCAGCAGACCGCCTGGCGCGAGGCGCTGCTCCTGCTGTTCGGCCGCCATGCCCGCCTGGGCGCCCTGGCGGAACCGGGCCGCGAACCCCTGGCGGTGCAGCGCGCCCGCGAACTGCTCGGCCAGCAGTTGCAGCAACCGCCCAGCCTCGAAGAACTGGCCCAGGCGGTAGGGCTGTCGCCCTTTCATTTCCTGCGGGTGTTCCGCCGGGCGACGGGCCTGCCGCCCCACGCCTGGCTCAAGCAGCAGCGCCTGACCCGCGCCCAGGGCCTGCTGCGCGCCGGCTGGGCGCCCCTGGAGGTAGCCCTGCAGCTGGGCTTTGCCGACCAGAGCCATCTCACTCGCCAGTTCAAGCAGGCCTACGGCGTGGCGCCAGGCGCCTATCGCCGCGCCTGGCAGGGCTAGCCAGGGCCCGACGAACGGTCCTGGCCGCAAAAGCGGCCTGCCAGAGCCCGGCAAGCGGCAACGGCGCCTGACTCACCGCAAGCCTCGGAGAAACTTTTCCCGGTCGCCTCGGGCCTAGTCAGGAAGAGCGCCGGCGCTGCCGGCCGCTCTCCCCTGCCCCTTTGGAGTTACCGGTATGACCCTCGAAGAACGCATCCGCCAGCGCGCCTATGAAATCTGGGAACGCGAAGGTCGTCCCCATGGCCAGGATTTCGAGCACTGGTTCCAGGCCAATCGCGAACTGGAAGACCAGCCCGACGACAACCTGACCCAGGTCGGCGGCATCCAGAGCAGCGTCGCTCCGCCGGCACCCAAGCCGCGCAGCCGCTCGCGCAAGAAGAATCCTGAAGACAGCACCCAGGCCTAGCGCCAGTCGTCCAGCAGCCAGACCTCGGGGTGATCGTAATGGGCGTCGCCCCGGTGCAGGGTGATGCCCAGGATCTCGCTGCGAAAGCCTTGAGCCAGCAGCCATTGGTAGGCGCCCCGGCGAGCGGTATTGACGCCGGCCAGCAGTCGCTGCTGACCGTGGTCCCGGGCCAGGCCGTCGCAGGCGGCGATCAGCCGGGCGAAGCGCGCCTCCGCGCCCGCGCCGGGCAGCACCGCCGCGCACTTCACATAGCAGACCCCGGTACCCGCCTCGCTGTGGGGCCCGAAGTGGCAGACGGCGAAGCCCTCCGCCCGGCCCTGCGCATCCTGCAGCAGCAGACTCTCGCCGAGCCCCTGCGCGCGCACCGCGGCCATCTCGGCGGAGACATCCAGCCCCGGCGCATTGGCCCGACCCACGTCGGCGCAGGCCGCCAGCAGCCGGTCGGGTTCGGCCGCCAGGGAAAAGCGCAGCGCCGGCGGCGCGGCCTGCGCCTGCACCGGCCGCGCCATCACCGCGGTCAGGGTCTGCGGCCAGAAGCCGAAGCCCTGGTAGAGCCCCAGGTGACGCGGACTGTCGGGAAAGGTGAAGAGTCCGGCATGGACCAGCTGCCAGGCATCGAGCTGCGCGACCGCGGCGCCCATGAGCGCCTTGGCCACCTTGGCGTCCCAGTAGTCCGGATGCACCGCCAGCGGGCCGAGGATGCCGTGGCGCCCCCAGCGGGTGACGCAGATGGCGCCGACCAGCCGCGCGCCGTCGAGGGCCTTGAACCAGGCGGTGTGGGGTGCGGCGAAGCGACTGCGCACATAGTCGCGGTCGTTCCAGAATTCGCCCGGTTCGGCGGCGCCCATCCAGGTGGCGAAGGCCAGGCGCACCACCTCGGTGGTGGCCGGCAGGTCGGCGGCGGTCAGGGGTTCGACACTGAAGGCGGGGGTGGACATGGGGCGACTCCTTGGCTGTAGGCCTTGGACCCGCCCGGCCGGGGCTTTGCGCCCGGGCGGCAATCGCCGGTTACAGCAGCAGCACCGCGGCCCAGCCGAACAGCAGCATCGGCAGGCTGAAGTGCAGGAAGGACGGCACCACGGTATCCCAGATATGGCTGTGCTGGCCGTCCACGTTGAGGCCGGAAGTGGGGCCCAGGGTGGAATCCGAAGCCGGCGAACCCGAGTCACCGAGGGCTCCGGCGGTGCCGATCAGGCAGACGATGGCCAGCGGCGAAAAGCCGAGGTGCAGACATAGCGGGCCGAGGATAGCGGCGAGGATGGGCACGCTGGAAAAGGATGAGCCGATGCCCAGGGTCACCAGCATGCCCAGCAGCAGGAGCAGCAGCGCGCCCAGGGCGCGATTGTCGCCGATCAGGCCGGCGGCGGTGGCGGCCAGGTCCTTGATCTGGCCGGTGGCGGTCAGCACCTCGGCGAAGCCGCCGGCGGTGAGCATGATGAAGCCGATCACCGCCATCATCTTCGCCCCCTCGCTGAACAGGTCGTCCGCCTCGCGCCAGCGCACCACGCCGGTGGCGGTAAAGACCACGAAGCCGACCAGAGCGCCGAGGATCATGGAGTCCAGCCAGAGCTGCACGCCAAAGGCGGCGATCACCGCGATCAGCGCCACCAGCAGGGTGCGGCCGTTATAGGGACGGTCGGCCCGCTCGGTGCGCGCCACCAGGTTGAGATCGTACTGTCGCGGCCGGCGATAGCTGACGAAGACCGCCAGCAGCAGGCCGACCACCATGCCCAGGGCCGGCAGCAGCATGGCGCGACTGGGATCCACGCCGCTGACGTCCACCCCGGCACGGGACACGCTGGCCAGCAGGATGTCGTGCAGATAGAGACTGCCGAAGCCCACCGGCAGGAACATGTAGGGGGCGATCACGCCGAAGGTCATGACGCAGGACAGCCGCCGGCGATCCAGCTCCAGGCGCGTCAGCACATAGAGCAGCGGCGGCACCAGCAGCGGGATGAAGGCGATGTGGATGGGCAGGATGTTCTGCGAGGCGATGGACACCGCCAGCAGCAGGCCGAGCAGCGCCCAGCGCAGCGAGCGTCCGCCCTGGGCCGCCTGGCGTTCCATCAGCGCCAGGGCGCGATCGGCCAGCATGTGCGCCAGCCCCGACTGGCTGATGGCCACGGCGAAGGCGCCCAGCAGCGCATAGGAGAGCGCCACCTTGGCGCCATTGCCCAGGCCGGCGTTGAAGGCCAGCAGGGTGCCTTCCAGCCCGAGGCCGCCCACCAGACCACCGGCCACGGCGCCAGCGATCATCGCCACCACCACGTGCACCCGCGCCAGACTCAGGACCAGCATCAGTCCTACCGCCACCACCACCGCATTCATCGCCGACTCCGCACCACCAAAGGGGCGCGCACTCTGCCGCAGCCCGGCGCGGGCGTCAAAGGCCGGGGATGGATGGCGGGGCGTGCGACTTATCCACCATGGCCGCTGCCGCGGGCGGGTGGAAAAGCCCTGGCGGCGCCTGGCGCGAGTCGCTTGCAGCCGGGCGAGCCGACGTGCCGTACGCCTTGGCATGACCCCACCTTAATGCAGGCGCTCTGGAATGAACCTTTCATGGACGGAAGGCGTCTGACGCGGACGCTTTCACGGTCACGCCAAGGACGAACTGCCCATGCAAGACGCCATCGACATGCTGATCACCGCCTTCAGTCCGCACTCCTGCCTGGCGGTCCCCCGTCGCGCCGATCGTACTCTGCTGTTCACCGTCACCGACACCGCCCGCGCGGTCACGGTCACCAAGGCCATTCCCCTGTGCAGCCTGGAATGCACCGCCACCCTGGCCACCGTAATCAAGGACCTGCAGCGCGACCTCGATCGGGCGATCGGCACCCTGAGCCCGGAAAGCCTCGCCGACCTGCGCCAGCGCGGCCCGCGGGTGCAGCGGTTCGAGAGTTGAGCGGGGTGGTTGGGGGAAGTGAGGGTTGGCTGAGTCTTCCCTCACCCCGGCCCTCTCCCTGAGGGAGAGGGGGTCGTTCGGAGTGAGATGGGGGCTTTGTCTTAGGGTGGATGACGGCGCCGCCTCATCCACCCTTGGCCATCCCGCTCAGCGCCGGCTGGTGCGGGTGCTGACGTCGACCCAGACGGCCAGGACCAGGATGCCGCCCTTGACGATCATCTGCCAGTAGCTGTCCACGTCGAGCATGGACATGCCGTTGTCCAGGCTGGCGATCACCAGGGCGCCGAGCAGGGCGCCGTAGACGGTGCCCGAGCCACCGCGCATCGAGGTGCCGCCGATGAAGCAGGCGGCGATGGCGTCCAGTTCGCCCATGGTGCCGGCCGACGGCGAGCCGGCGGCCAGGCGGGCGGTGTTGACCAGACCGGCCAGGGCGCACATCACGCCCATCAGACCAAAGATGCCGAGCTTGATCGCCTGGACGTTGATGCCCGACAGCCGCGTGGCTTCCAGGTTGCTGCCCACCGCATAGATGCGCCGGCCAAATACCGTCTGGCTGGTGATGTAGCTGAACACCCCGAGCAGCACCAGCAGGATCAGCACCGGCACCGGGATGCCGTCGTAGCGGTTGAGGGTCTGGATGAAGGCCGCCAGCACCACGCCGATCACCACCACCCGCAAGACGTCGCGCCACAGCGGCGCGAGGGTCAGGCCGAGGGTCTTGCGCTTGCTGCGCTGGCGCCAGGTGAGCACCACGGCCACGGCGAACAGCAGCACGCCCAGGGCGCTACCCACGGCCGGCGGCAGATAGCCCTGGCCGAGGTAGACCAGTTCCGGCGACACCGGGGCGACGGTGACGCCGCCGGTAAGACCGAGCAGCACGCCGCGAAAGGCCAGCATGCCGCCGAGGCCGACGATGAAGGACGGTATCCCGCGATAGGCACTCAGGTAGCCGTTGATCAGGCCGATCAGCAGGCCACCGGCGGCCACCGCCAGCAGGGTGATCGGCAGGGGCACGTGGTAGGTGACGTCGAGTATCGCCGCCACCCCGCCGAGCAGGCCGAGTTGCGAACCCACCGAGAGGTCGATCTCGCCGGCGATGATCACCAGCACCATGCCGCAGGCGAGGATGCCGGTGATGGACATCTGCCGCAGCAGGTTGGAGAGGTTGCGCGGGGTGACGAAGCCGCCTTCGGTCTGCCAGCTGAAGAACAGCCAGATCAGGGCCACGGCGATCAGCAGGGCGAGCATCTTGTAACGGGTGAACAGCTGTTTCACGGCGTGCATCAGAAGTGCTCCCGGGCTTGGGCGACCGCCCGTTCGGTGGTGCCCAGGGCCGCGGCCAGTACCCGCTCCTGGGTCAGATTCTCATTGGGGAAATCGCCGCGCAGCCGGCCTTCGCCGAGCACCAGCACCCGGTCGGAGACGCCGAGGACCTCGGCCAGCTCCGAGGAGACCATGACGATGGCCACGCCCTCCGCCGCGAGCAGGCCGATCAGCCGGTAGATCTCGAACTTGGCGCCGACGTCGACGCCGCGGGTGGGCTCGTCGAGGATCAGCACCTTGGGCCGCGCCAGCAGCATCTTGGAGAGCACCGCCTTCTGCTGGTTGCCGCCGGAGAGGCCGGTGATGGGCAGGAAGGGGCTGCTGGTCTTGAGTTGCAGCCGGGCGATCTCGGTGTCGATGCAGGACAGTTCCGCTTCGCTGTCGATGCGACTCAGGTGGGCGAATCGGTCCAGCACCGTGAGGGTGATGTTCGAGCCCACGCCCAGGTCGGGAATGATGCCCTGGCGCTTGCGATCCTCCGGTACCAGGCAGAGGCCGGCGCGAATGGATTTCAGCGGGGTGCGGGTGTCGATGCGCTGGCCATTGAGCCAGACCTCGCCTTCGTAGCGGCCGTCGTAGGCGCCGAAGATGGCCGAGACCAGTTCGGTGCGCCCGGCGCCCACCAGCCCGGCGATGCCGAGGATCTCGCCGGCGCGCACGGCGAAGGAGACGTCGTCGACGCGCTTGCGCTGGGGATTGTCGACGTCCAGACAGGTGAAGTGACGCGCCTCGAAGATCACCTCGCCGATCTCATGGGGGATCTGCGGATAGAGGTTGGTCATGGCGCGGCCGACCATCTGGGTGATGATGCGGTCGATGTCCATCTCGGCCATGGGCGTGGTGGCGATGTGCTTGCCGTCGCGGATCACCGTGATGGTGTCGCAGATGGCCGCCACCTCGTCGAGCTTGTGCGAGATGTAGACGCAGGCGACGCCCTGCGCCTTGAGGTCGCGGATGATGTCCAGCAGCACGGCGATCTCGGAGGTGGTGAGCGCCGAGGTCGGTTCGTCGAGGATCAGCAGCCGGGCGTTCTTGTTCAGCGCCTTGGCGATTTCCACCAGTTGCTGCAGGCCGCCGCCGTACTGGGACACCGGCAGGGCCACGTTCATGTCCGGCACCTTGAGCTGGCGCATCAGCTCGGCCGAGCGCTGCAGCATGGTCGGATAGTCCAGCCGCCCGCCGAAGCGGCGCGGTTCGTGGCCCATGAAGATGTTCTCGGCCACGGACAGATCGGGCACCAGGGTCAGTTCCTGGTGGATGATGACGATGCCGGCCGCCTCGGATTCGGCGATGGACTGGGCCTCCAGGGGTCGCCCGTCCCAGCGGATCTCGCCTTCCCAGGTGCCGTGGGGATAGACCGCCGAGAGGACCTTCATCAGGGTGGACTTGCCGGCGCCGTTCTCGCCGCACAGCCCTACGCATTCGCCCGGACGCACCTTGAGATCGATGCCGTCCAGCGCCCGCACCCCGCCAAAGCTCTTGGCGATGCCGTGCATTTCCAGCAGATAGTCGGCCATGGCCGCTCCTTGCCCAGGGGCCGCCCGACGCCAGGCGTCAGACGGCCAGCCGGTGGCCAGTGGTTATTTGCCGTCGATCTGGGCTTGGGTGTAGAAGCCGTCCTTGACCAGCAGGTCGACGTTGGCCTTGGTCAGCTCGGTGGGGGTGAGCAGCAGGGTGTCGACCTTCTTGGTGCCGTTGTCGTAGCTGGAGTTGAAGCCCGGCTTCTCGTTGCGCACCAGTTGCACCGACAGCTTGGCCGCCTCGGAGGCGATCAGCTTGAGCGGCTTGTAGACGGTCATGGTCTGGGTGCCGGCGATCACCCGCTTGATGGCGGCGAGGTCGGCGTCCTGACCGGACACGGCGACCTTGCCGGCCAGCTTCTGCGCGGCCAGGGCCTGGATGGCGCCGCCGGCGGTGGCGTCGTTGGAGGCGACGATGCCGTCGATCTTGTTGTCGTTGGCGGTCAGGGCGTTCTCGACGATGGCCAGGGCCTCGGTCGGGTTCCACTCCTTCACCCACTGCTGGCCGACGATCTTGACGTCGCCCTTGTCGATGGCCGGCTGCAGGACCTTCATCTGGCCCTGGCGGAGGATCTTGGCGTTGTTGTCGGTGGGTGCGCCGCCGAGCAGGAAGAAGTTGCCCTTGGGCTGGGCCTTGAGCACGCCACCGGCCTGCATCTCGCCGACCTTCTCGTTATCGAAGGAGATGTAGGCGTCGATGTCGGCGTTGAGGATCAGGCGGTCATAGGAGATCACCTTGACCCCGGCCTTCTTGGCCTCGGCCACCACGTTGTTCAGCACCGTGGCGTTGAAGGGCACGATGACGATGGCGTCCACGCCGCGGGAAATCAGGTTCTCGATCTGCGACAGCTGGCGCTGCTCGTTGGCGTCGGCGGATTGCACATAGACCTTGGCGCCGAGTTGCTCGGCGGCGGCGACGAAGTAGTCGCGGTCACGGGCCCAGCGCTCCAGGCGCAGGTCGTCGATGGAGAAACCGATCTTGGGATGCTGGGCGTCGGCCTGGGCGAAACCGGTGGTGCACAGGGCGAGCAGACCGGCGAGCAGGGTCGTCTTGAAAGTCATGGTGGCGTCCTTGGTTATTGTTGTTGTGGAGCGAGAGAACGAATTTGAGTGTAACGATTCAGCGCGCTTGCACAAGCGGGTCAGCCAGGCTTTTCTGCCGACCCGCTCGCGGTCGCTAGCGATACAGGTAACGGTTGACCACGCCTTCGAGCAGCTCCTGGCGACCACTCACCGGCTGGGGCGCCAGGCCCTGGCTGAAGGTGTGCTCGGCCAGTTGTTCCAGACTCAGCTGGCCCCCGAGGATGCGCTGACCTAGGGACTGATCCCAGCCGGCATAGCGCTCGGCCTTGAACTTGCCCAGGGGGTCGTCCTGCAACAGCGCCGCGGCGCGCTCCAGCGACAGCGCCAGGGTGTCCATGGCCGCCACGTGGCCGTGGAACAGGTCGACGTCGTCCAGGCTCTGGCGGCGCACCTTGGCGTCGAAGTTGAAGCCGCCGCGGGTGAAGCCGCCGCCCTTGAGGATCTCGTAGATCGCCAGGGTCATTTCCTCGACGCTGTTGGGGAACTGGTCGGTGTCCCAGCCGTTCTGCGGATCGCCGCGGTTGGCGTCGATGCTGCCGAACACGCCGAGGGCCACGGCGCTGGCGATCTCGTGCTGGAAGCTGTGCCCGGCCAGGGTCGCGTGGTTGGCCTCGATGTTGACCTTGATCTCCTTCTCCAGCCCGAATTGCTGCAGGAAGCCGAAGACGGTGGCCACGTCATAGTCGTACTGGTGCTTGGTCGGCTCCTGGGGCTTGGGCTCGATCAGCAGATCGCCCTGGAAGCCGATGCGGTGCTTGTGCTCCACCACCATCTGCATGAAGCGGCCGAGTTGCTCGCGCTCGCGCGCAAGGTCGGTGTTGAGCAGGGTCTCGTAGCCTTCGCGGCCGCCCCAGAGCACATAGTTCTCGCCGCCCAGGCGGTGAGTGGCGTTCATCGCCGTGCAGACCTGGGTGGCGGCGCAGGCGAAGACTTCCGGATCGGGATTGCTGGCGGCGCCGGCGGCATAGCGCGGGTGGCTGAAGCAGTTGGCGGTGCCCCACAGCAGCTTGAGGCCGGTGTCGCTCTGGTGGCGCTCCAGCTCGTCCACCAGACGGGCGAAGTTCTCGCGGTACTCGGCGAAACTGGCGCCTTCCGGGGAGACGTCGGTGTCGTGGAAGCAGTAGTAGTCCACGCCCAGCTTGCTGAAGAATTCGAAGGCGGCGGCGGCCTTGGCGCGGGCCTGCTCCAGGGGCGAACCCGCTGCCTGCCAGGGCCGCTGGAAGGTGCCCTGACCAAAGACATCGCTACCTGGCCAAACGAAGGTGTGCCAGTAGCAGACGGCCATGCGCAGGTGCTCGCGCATGGGCTTGCCCATGACCAGGCGGTCGGCTTCGTAGTGGCGGAAGGCAAGCGGGGAATCGCTGTCGGGACCGGCGTAGCGGACCTTTTCGACATTGGGGAAATAAGCCATGGCGTTGTCCTTGTTCTTATCTGTCGCACCCGATACGGCGTACCGGTTTGCGTCGATGGTAGCGCCGCTGCCCGGGCTGCCTATTGTGAAAATCACCAGAGCCAGGTGCGATTTTGCCGCTTGAGGCGCGCAGGCGGCGGTCGTAGTCTGGAGCCCCGCCCGCGCCTCCTGCCGGAAACGCCGCCATGCCCAGCCAGCCGCCCGTCCACCGCGTCGCCCTGCTGTTCAACGGCAGCAAGATCTACGACAGAGGCATCCTCGCCGGCATCGGCAACTACCTGAGCGGCACCCGGGCGCGCTGGGATCTGTTCCTGGAAGAGGATTTCCTCTGTCGGCTCAAGGGCATCGAGCGCTGGCAGGGCGACGGCATCATCGCCGACTTCGACGACCCGGCGGTGAGCGCCGCCCTGGCTCACAGCGCGCTGCCGGTGGTTGCCGTCGGCGGCTCCTACGCGACCCCTGGCGACTACCCGCCCGGCATTCCCTATGTGGCCACCGACAACGCCGCCCTGGTACGCCTGGCCTACGACCACCTGATCGAATCCGGGCTGACCCGCTTCGCCTGCTTCAGCCTACCCGCCGCCGACACCAATCGCTGGGCCGGCGAGCGCGAGGCGGCCTTTGCCGCCCTGCTCCGCCGCGACGGCCTGCCGGTGGAGATCTATCGCGGCCTGGAGACCAGCGCACCGCTGTGGGACACGGCGGTGGAACAGCTGATCGCCTGGCTGGAGGCCCTGCCCAAGCCGGTGGGCATCCTCGCCGTGACCGACGCCCGGGCGCGGCAACTCCTGCAGGCCTGCCTCACCGCCGGCATCCCGGTGCCGGAACAGGTGGCGCTGGTGGGCATCGACAACGATCCCCTGGCGCGCACCCTGACCCGGGTGCCCCTGACCTCGGTGATCCAGGGCACCGAGGCCATCGGCCGCGAGGCGGCGCGCCTGCTGCACCAGCGGCTGCACGGCGTCGAACTGAGGGCGCCACGGGTGCTGATTCCGCCGGAGGGGATCAATGTCCAGGCTTCCAGTCGTCACCAGCCGGTGCGCCATCCCCAGGTAATGCGCGCCCTGCACTTCATCCGCCAGTACGCCTGCCAGGGCATCAAGACCGAGCAGGTGGCCAGCTATGTCGGCATCTCCCGCTCCGCGCTGGAAACGTCCTTTCGCCGCGAGCTGGGGCGCAGCGTCCACGACGAGATCCTCGGCTTCAAGCTGGCCGCCGCGGCCGTGGCGCTGCAGGAAGAGGCGCCGAGCCTGGCCGAGGTCGCCCGGCGCTGCGGCTTCACCTCGGCCCAGTACCTGCACGCGGTGTTTCGCCGGGAATTCGGCTGCACCCCGCGGCAGTACCAGTCGAATCCCAGACCCCTGGCGAGCGCCCATGAAAAAGCCCGTCCGGAGACGGGCTTTCAGGTCGCTACCGCGGCTTATTTGCCGACGGTCTGACCCAGGAACCAGGCACGCTCTTCGGCCTGGTCGATCCACTCTTCCAGCAGGCTGGTGGTGGAGACGTCGTTGGCGTCGTCGGTCAGGGTGTGGGTGGTGCGCATGTAGGCCGCCAGCGACTGGTTGTCGTCATGCAGCTCGGTCAGCATCTGATCCGCCGACAGATCGGTGGCATCGCTGCTGGCCAGGCGCTTGAGTTGCACCATCTGCTCCAGGGAGCGCACGGTCGGCTGGCCGATCTTGCGCGCCCGCTCGGCGATCAGGTCGGTGATGCCGTACAGCTGGGTAGCCTGCTCTTCCAGCAGCAGGTGGTAGTCGCGGAAGTGCGAGCCCTTCATGTGCCAGTGGTAGTTCTTGGTCTTGATGTACAGCGCGAAGACATCGGAGAGCAGCACGGCCAGGGCTTCGCCGACGGCCTGCTGGTTCTGCAGGGTGGCGTCTTCGCCCTGATGGGCCTTCTGCTTGACGCTGGAAACGGTCTTGAGTTCTTGCTTGGCATTGGCAACGGCCATGAGAGATCTCCTGTCAGGACGTGAAGAGGAAAAGGGGTTCGCTTGCATTGGCGCGAACATCAACGTCTGGAGAAATCGACCGCACCGGACGAAAAATCGTTCATCGAATTTGCATATCGCCACCATGGGCATGACGAATGGTTGCCTATGTTGCGACTGCGTTTCATTGCCCGTCCCAGAGGCCCTCTTTCGCCACGGCCGCTGCGCTTGTAGCTAGATGTGTAGGTAAAACCGTTTGTCAGCTTTGCCAGCAAACCGACGCCGCGTAAGAACCCCTGCTCGTTCCGCCCGGTCACCTAAAAGGCAAGGCACACGAACGGTCGCCGAGAGCTCTCTGCCGGCCACGACAAGGTTCTGCACACAGGTAACAGCGTATGACGACGCCCCTCAATCCCGCCCAGGGACAACCCTCGCAGACCAAGGACGGTTCTACGGCAGAGGCCCATCTGCATGACCTGAAAGAGGTCGCCAAGGACACGGTGCAAGACGCCAAGCAGGAAGGTGCCGCGCACTTCGAGCACTACCGCGACACCGCGGCCGACCAGCTGGGTGCCATTGCCCAGAGCGCCCAGGCGGCGGCCGACGAACTGGAAGACAAGGACACCCTGGGCCTGGCGCACTATGTCAGCGACATGGCCCGGAGCCTGACCGGTCTGGCCGAGGATCTGCGCGGCAAGAACGCCGAGCAGCTGCTGCAGCAGGCCGGCACCCTGGCCCGCGACAACCCGGCGCTGTTCCTGACCGGCAGCATCGCCATCGGCTTCGGCCTGTCGCGCTTTCTCAAGGCCTCCAGCCAGCCGGATACCGGCAGCAGCTCGCGCGTCGGCGGCGCGGACGCGGTGCCCTCGCTGACCACCCCCTCGGTCGCGGCGGAAAACGAATTGGTGGAGCCGGCGGCGGGTGCCGACGTCATCCACACCAACAACATTCCCAAGGGTCCCGACCTCCATACCCCGACCACCACCCGTGGTGGCGATCCCATCGGTGGCGCGGCGATCAACCCGGCCCGCAGCGACAGCAACCTGAACACCGGCACCTCATCCAGCCCGCTGGATCGACCCACCCTGAGCGGAGGCAAGCAGCCATGATCAACGACAACCCCACTCCGCGCCCCACCGAGGGCGACACCTCGGTCGTTGGCCTGGTCAAGCAGCTGGTCCAGGAAGTGCCGGCGCTGTTCACCAAGGAACTGGCCTTGGCCAAGGCCGAACTGGGCGAATCCCTGCGCACCACCAAGGCCGGCGTAGCCGGCGTCGCCGCAGGCGCCATCGTACTGCTGGCCGGCTTCATCGTGCTGCTGATGGGCGTCGTCTATTTCCTCTCCCAGTACCTCACGCCCTGGGCCGCCGCCCTGCTGGTGGGCGCCGTGGTCATGGTGATCGGTTTCATCATGGTGCAGTCGGGCAAGAAGCAGTTCGAGCCGTCCCACTTCACCCCTGATCGCACCGTCAACAGCCTGCAGAAGGACAAGGACGCCGTACGGAGGGCCGCACAATGAGCATCACCGATCAGATCGATCAGGAATCCCGCAAGAATCCCGACGAGCTCGAGCGCGAGATCGACCAGAAGCGCGAGCGTATCGAAGACCTGGTGGGCGCCCTGGAAAGCCGCCTGTCGCCCGGCCAGCTGTTCGATCAGGCACTGTCCTACACCAAGGGCCACAGCGGCGAATTCGCCCACAACCTGGGCAATACCCTCAAGGCCAATCCGGTGCCGGCGGTGCTGACTTCGGTGGGCCTGCTGTGGCTGGCGCTGGGACAGAATCGCACGCCGGCTCCGGCCACCACGGGCACTCCGCTCAAGGACAAGCTGTCCGGTGCGCTGGACTCGGTCGCCAACAGCGCCGGCCATACCCGCGATTCCCTGAACCGTGGCAGTCACGATGTGCGCGACAAGGTGACCGGCCTGGGCGAGAGCGTTTCGGCCAAGGCCTCCCAGACCGGGGAGCGGCTGAGCGATACCGCGGCGCAGGCCAAGGACACCCTGGCTGACCAGGCGCAACAGCTCAAGGGCACCTTCGAGACCCTGCTGCGTGAACAGCCGCTGGTGGTGGGTGCGCTGGGCATCGCCCTCGGCGCCCTGCTGGGCGCTGCCCTGCCACGCACCGAGACCGAGGACCGCGCCCTGGGCAAGCACAGCGACAAGCTGACCGCCAAGGCCAAGCAGGCCGCCAGCAGTGGCTACGAACAGGTCAAGGCGGCAGGCCAGGACGTGGCGAAAGAGGCGCGCCAGGCCAGCCAGGACCACCGCAGCCAGCCGGCGGACGCAGGTACTCCTGCGCCGAAAAATCTGGGCAACGATCCCGACGCCGGGGTCGAGTCCATGGCGGGCTCGCCGAGGGCAGGCACCGGCAGCACCCTCGGCGCCACCCAGGCGACCGCGGGCATGAATGTCGGCCGTACCGCGGCCAACGGCAATACCCCGGGCGCGGTCGGCGACGAGAGCGGCATGGCCACCCCGCCACGCAGCTTCTGACCGGCAGGATGGCCGGGGTCAGCCGCTGACCTCGGCCTGAAAAACGAAGGCGCCCGGGTCTGCACCCGGGCGCCTTCGTTTTCCGTGCCCCTATCAGTAACCCGGATCCGGATTCTCCTTGGGCTGCTCGGGTCGCTTGCTGTCCTGTGGGCGCTGTTCTTCACCGCCCTGGTTGAGTTCCTTGTGGGTCTCGCCGACCTTGCCGGCGTTTTCCGGCTTGTGATCGAGATCGTCGCGCTTGGCCATGATCCTCACCTCTTGTGGCTGAGTAGCTTAGGCAACGCGGCGGGGCCAGGGTGCCCTGGCCGCGCCGATCAACGCAGGGGCGGCGCCATGAACTCCGGCCCCACCGGATCCTTGACGTGTTCGGCGAGGATGGCGTCGATGGCCGCCAGGTCCTCGGCGGACAGCCGCCAGCCGAAGGCCTCGTCCAGGCCCTGCAACTGCTCGGGCTTGCGCGCGCCCCAGAGGGCGATGGTCGGCCCCTGGTCGAGGATCCAGCGCACCGCCAGGGCCAGCACCGACTTGCCATGTCGCTCGCGGGCAAAGGCGCTCAGGGCCTCCACCGCGGCCAGGTACTGGGCGAAGCGTGGCGCCTGGAACTTGGGATCGCCCTGCCGCAGGTCATCGCCGTCGAATTGCGTCTGCGCATTCATACGCCCGGACAGCAGGCCGCGGCAGAGCGCGCCATAGGCGAGCACCACCAGACCGTGACGCTGGGCATAGGGCAGCACATCGGCCTCGATGGCGCGCTCGAAGAGGTTGTAGGGCGGCTGCACGGTGGACAGATTGGCGAACTGGCGGAAGGCCTCCAGTTGCTCGGGCGAGTAGTTGCTCACGCCGATGGCGAGGATCTTGCCCTCCTGCCGCAAGCGCTCCAGCTCACCCGCGGTTTCTTCGTGGGCCACCTGGGGATCGGGCCAGTGCACCTGATAGAGATCGATGCGATCGGTGCGCAGGCGCCGCAGGGAATCCTCCACCTCCTGGCGAATGCGGGCCGCGCTGGCGTTGCGGCGCACCTCTTCGTTGGGCCACTCCAGGGCTACCTTGGTGGCGATCACCGCCTGGTCGCGGATGCCTTCCAGGGCCTTGCCGACGATCTCCTCGGACCGACCGAAGCCGTACACCGGCGCGGTATCGATCAGGTTGATGCCGCCGTGCACGGCGCCGCGGATGGTCTCGATGGAACGGGCTTCGTCGGTACCGCCCCACATCCAGCCACCGATGGCCCAGGTACCGAGGCCGATGCGGGAAACGGGGGTATCGATACCCGGGATACGCAGGGTTTCACTCATAGGATCTCCAGGCGAAGACGCCAGTCGGAAGGGTTAGCCTTGTGAGGCTAATTCAAAAGGCGTTGAATAGGGCTCAACGAACGCTTGACCTTTAGAGCCTGTTCAAAGGCTCGCGAGTTAGAGACAAACAAGGCGAAAATGCCTGAGGAAGCGGAGTTTACGAATGGTAAATGAGCATTCCGACGGGGCTGGCCTTCCAGGGCATTTTCAACGCCGTTTGGCCGACGCGCAGCAGACTTTGGACAGGCTCTTATCGCGCGAGGACTGTACATGCCGACCCTCAACCGCGGCGAACTGGCCGATCTCAACGTCTTCGTCGCCCTGGTCCGGCGGCGCAGCTTTCGCCAGGCCGCCATCGAACTGGGCGTCACCACCTCGGCGCTGAGCCACGCCCTGCGCCAGCTGGAGACGCGCCTGGGGGTCAAGCTGCTCAATCGCACCAGTCGCTCGGTGGTACCGACCCTGGCCGGCGCGGCGCTGGCGGAAAAACTTGAACAGGGCTTTGCCTTGATTGGCGAGGCGCTGGGCGAACTGGACCAGCACCGCGACGCCCCGGTCGGCCGCCTGCGCCTGAGCGTGCCGCGGGATGCGGCGCGGCTGCTGGTGACCCCGACCCTACCCCGGCTGCTGGCGGCCTATCCGCAGTTGCAACTGGACATCAGCGTCGAGGATCGCCCGGTGGACATCGTCGCCGACGGCCTCGATGCCGGCATCCGCTATGGCGATACCGTGCCCCAGGATATGGTCGCCCTGCCGCTGACCGACGAATTGCGCTGGATCGTGGTGGGCGCCCCCGCCTATCTGGCGCGCCACGGCCGGCCGCAGCAGCCGGAGGAGCTTGCCGACCACCAGTGCGTACGCCTGCGGCTGGGCAGCGGCGCCCTCTATCGCTGGGAGCTGGGCAGTGGCGCCAGCACCCGGACGATCGACGTGCCGGGTCCGCTCACGGTCAACGAGACCGAGACCTCGATCCAGGCCGCCCTCGACGGCCTGGCCCTGGCCTATTGCCTGGAATGGCGGGTGGCCGACGAACTGCGCGACGGTCGCCTGGAGCAGGTGCTGCCGGACTGGGCCTCGCCCGGCGCGCCGCTGTGCATCTACTACCCGAGTCGGCGCCAGCCACCACCCGGCCTGCGCCAGCTGATCGAGGCCCTGCGCCAGACCTGGACCGGTCGCCACCCCGAGGGCGCGAACCAACCGCCGCGCCCGGGGGTCCCCTGACCACGCCATGATCGCCTGACCGAGGAGGCCCTCTTGCCCGCAGCCAACGCCGCCGCATCCGACCTGCCGCTGCCCGTGGAGCGCGAACTCAGCCCCCGGGCGCTGCTCACCGGGGCGCTGCTGGGCATCCTGCTGACCCCGGCCAATGTCTATGCCGGCCTCAAGATCGGCTGGTCGTTCAACATGTCGATCATCGCCCTGCTGGTGAGCTACGGTCTCTGGCACCGCCTGGGGCGCCGCCTGCAGCAACCGGGCTGGACGCTGCACGAGAGCAACATCAACCAGACCGTGGCCTCGGCGGCGGCCAGCATCGTCTCCGGCGGCCTGGTCGCGCCCATCCCGGCCTACACCCTGCTGACCGGCCAGGAATTGCCGACTCTGCCGCTGATGGGCTGGGTGTTCGCGGTGAGCTTTCTCGGCATCTGGGTGGCCTGGTACCTCCGGCCCCTGCTGCTGGCCGATGCCAGCCTGAAATTCCCCGAGGGCCTGGCCACCCTGGAAGCCCTGCGTCAGGTCTATGCCAGTGGCGCCGAAGCCCTGGCCCGCCTGCGGGTGCTGCTGGGCGCCCTGGCGCTGTCGGCGGCGGTCAAGCTGGTGGACACCTTCGCCTGGACGCTGCCGCGAGTCGCGCCCTCGCCAGCCCTGGAACGCCTGACCTTCAGCTTCGATCCCTCGCTGCTGCTGCTCGGCTTTGGCGGCATCATCGGCCTGAGGGTCGGGTTGTCACTGCTGCTCGGCACCCTGCTGGCCTGGGGCGGTGTCGCGCCCTGGCTGCTGGCCGGTGGTGTCGCCGCACTGCCGGCGGAGGCCAGCGGTCCGCAATACGCCTTCCTGGTGCAATGGCTACTCTGGCCCGGGGTGAGTCTGATGGTCAGCGCCACCCTGGCTGCGCTGGCCGTGCGGCTGATCACCCTGCCCCGCGCCGAACGCCGTCGCCAGGGCTGGCAGCGGCCGCGCGCCTGGCCGCTGGCGCTGCTGCTGGCGGCGGCTCTGCTGGTGGTGCTGCTGCAGGTGCGGCTGTTCGGCATAGATCCCTGGCTGGCCCTGCTGGCCCTGCCCCTGGCGCTGTTTCTCGCCGCCATGGCCGCGCGGGTGGTCGGCGCCACCGGCATTCCCCCCATCGGCGCCATCGGCCAGCTGTCGCAGCTGACCTTTGGCCTGGCCGCCCCCGGGCAGGTCAACATCAACCTCATGGGCGCCAACACCGCCGGTGGCGCGGCGGGCCAGAGCACCGACCTGATGAACGACTTCAAGGTCGGCCAGGCCATTGGCGCCACCCCCGCCAAGCAGGTGGTCGCCCAGTGCCTGGGCATCGCCCTCGGTGCGGTAACCGGGGTGCTTACCTATCGGCTACTGATTCCCGATCCCCAGGCACTGCTGCTCAGCGCCGCCTGGCCGGCGCCGGCGGTGGCCCAGTGGAAGGCGGTGGCGGAAACCCTGACCCAGGGCCTGGGTGCCCTCGACGGGGCCATGCGCCTGGGCATCGTCCTGGGCGCCCTGGCCGGCTTGCTGCTGGGCCTGGCCGAAGCCTTGCTGCCGACCCGCCGCGCGCACTGGCTGCCCAGCTCGGCGGCACTGGGTCTGGCCTTCATCCTGCCGGCCTCGGTGTCGCTGATGATGACCCTGGGCGCACTGCTCACCGCCCTGGTGCGCTGGCGGGCACCGGGGCTGGCCGAACGCTTCGCCCTGGCCGCCGCGGCCGGCCTCATCGCCGGGGAAAGTCTGGCCGGGGTGGGAGCGGCTTTCTGGCAAATGCTCTCGACGTGAGCTGCGACATCTTGTCAACTGGACAATAATTTCCAGACGTAATGTCGCGAAGCTTTCAATAACCTTTCAAACCCATGAAATTCGGGGGTTCTGGTCCGATTCAGCTTGCCAGCGCGCTTTTGCAACACATAAGGTTACAAATAGCGCGACCCACCCGCGAGAGGTCTGGGCGCCCTGCGCGAGCTGTCTCCATAACAAACCCAATCCGAGCTAGCAGTCATGGCCACCACCTCGAAAGCCAAATCCATCTTCCGCGTCGTCAGCGGAAACTTCCTCGAAATGTACGACTTCATGGTCTATGGCTTCTATGCCACGGCCATCGCCAAGACGTTCTTTCCCGGCGATAACGAACTCGCCTCCCTGATGCTGTCGCTGGCCACCTTCGGCGCCGGCTTCCTGATGCGCCCCCTGGGGGCGATCTTCCTCGGCGCCTACATCGACAAGCACGGCCGTCGCCACGGCCTGATCGTCACCCTGGCGCTGATGGCCCTGGGTACCCTGCTGATCGCCGTGGTGCCGGGCTATGCCACCCTGGGTGTCGCCGCACCGCTGCTGGTGCTGCTCGGCCGCCTGCTGCAGGGCTTCTCCGCCGGTGTCGAACTGGGCGGCGTGTCCGTCTACCTGTCGGAGATCGCCACCCCCGGCCGCAAGGGCTTCTTCGTTTCCTGGCAGTCCGCCAGCCAGCAGGTGGCGGTGGTCTTCGCCGGCGTGCTGGGCGCGCTGCTCAACCACTGGTTGTCGCCCGCCGAAATGGGTGAATGGGGCTGGCGCATCCCCTTCCTGATCGGCTGCCTGATCGTGCCCTTCCTGTTCATCATCCGTCGTTCCCTGGAAGAGAGCCCGGAATTCGAGGCGCGCAAGCATCGCCCGACCTTCGGCGAAACCATGACCTCCATCCGCCAGAACTTCGGCGTGGTGCTGGCGGGCGTAGCCATGGTCTCCATGACCACCGCCTCCTTCTACCTGATCACCGCCTACACCCCGACCTTCGGCAAGCACGAGCTGAACCTGACCGCGCTGGACAGCCTGATCGTCACCGCCTGCGTGGGTGTTTCCAACTTCATCTGGCTGCCGGTGATGGGCGCCCTGAGCGATCGCATCGGCCGCCGTCCGCTGCTGATCTTCGCCACCGTACTGGCCATCCTCACCGCCTACCCGGCGATGATCTGGCTGACCCACGCCCCGGGCTTCTCGCGCCTGCTGATGGTCGAGCTGTGGCTGTCCTTCCTCTATGGCACCTATAACGGTGGCATGGTGGTAGCCCTGACCGAGGTGATGCCGGCCCATGTGCGCACCACCGGCTTCTCCCTGGCCTACAGCCTGGCCACCGCGACCTTTGGCGGCTTCACCCCGATGGTCTGCACCTGGCTGATCCAGGAGACCGGCAACAAGGCCGCCCCGGGCATGTGGCTGACCGTAGCGGCCGTCCTCGGCCTGGTCGCGACCCTGACCCTGTTCAAGGGCAACACCGAGCCGCGCTTCAAGACCGTCACGGCCTGACAGCCCTGTCGCAGAGCGGCAGGTGCTGCCGCTCTCGCGTCCACCCAGGTCGCTCCGCGCATCGAACTGTCATGACCTTTTGTTATGGTCTAGACCAGATGACCGCATACCGCGGTCGCCGTGCCGGAGTCCGCCGATGTCCACCCTTCCCCGCCTTCTCGCCGGCCTGACCGGCGGTCTGCTCAGCCTCACCGCTGCCGCCACCGAGCTGACCCACTGGCCGGCCGATGCCGCCCGCCAGCTCGACGCCCTGATCGCCGCCAATGCCAACCAGGGCAACTACGCGGTGTTCGACATGGACAACACCAGCTATCGCTACGACCTGGAAGAGGCCCTGCTGCCCTTCCTGGAGATGAAGGGCGTGCTGACCCGCGACACTCTGGATCCTTCGCTCAAGCTGATTCCCTTCAAGGATGTCGGTGGCCACAAGGAAAGTCTCAACAGCTACTACTACCGGCTGTGCGAGGTCGACGACCTGGTCTGCTACCCCTGGGTCGCCCAGGTGTTTTCCGGCTTCACCCTGCAGCAGCTCAAGGGCTACGTCGACGAGCTGATGGCCTACGGCAAGCCGATCCCCGCCACCTACTACGGCAAGGACGACAAGGTGGAGACGGTGGAGATCAATCCGCCCAAGCCCTTCACCGGCCAGCAGGAGCTCTATCACAAGCTGATGGAGAACGGCATCGAGGTCTATGTGATCAGTGCCGCCCATGAGGAGCTGGTGCGCATGGTGGCGTCCGATCCGCGCTACGGCTACGGCGTGAAACCGGAAAACGTCATTGGCGTCACCACCCTGCTCAAGGACCCGGCCACCGGCGCCCTGACCACCGCCCGCAAGCAGATCGCCGAAGGCAAGTACGATCCCCAGGCCAACCTCAAGCTGCAGGTCACGTCCTACCTCTGGACCCCGGCCACCTGGTTCGCCGGCAAGTACGCGGCCATCCTCACCTACATAGATCCCTGGAAGAAGCCCATCCTGGTCGGCGGCGACACCCCGGTCAGCGACGGCCCCATGCTGTTCCAGGGCGTGGACGCCGCCAAGAACGGCATCCACCTGTGGATCGACCGCAAGTCCAAGTACCGCACCCAGATCGAGGCGATGATGAAGAGCAACGCCGAGGGTCAGGCCAAGGCCGGGGTGGCGGTGAACGCGGACAAGCACTGGGTGATCGTCAAGCCCGAAGACATCCAGTAGGCCGCCGGCGATCGGGCGGGCTAGACTGGGACTCCCTCAGCCCGCCCTGGAGCCCGCCATGGAACACCTGGTCCTGACCGTCATCGCCCCCGATCGCCCCGGTCTGGTGGAAGCCCTGGCCGACTGCGTGGCCGCCCAGGGCGGCAACTGGCTGGAAAGCCGCATGGCCCACCTGGCCGGCCAGTTCGCCGGCATCCTTTCGGTGGAAGTGGAACCGGAATTGCGCAACGGCCTGGTGGAGACGCTGCAGCAGCTGGCCATTCCCGGCCTGCGCATCCTGGTCGGCGAACCTGGCCAGCCGGCGCCGGTGGGTGCGCCTCTGGTGCAGCTGGACCTCCTGGGCAACGACCGGGTCGGCATCGTCCGCGACATCACCCGGGCGCTGCATCAGGTCGGGGTCAACGTCGAACGCCTGTCCACCGAGACCCGCCCGGCGCCCATGAGCAGCGAGGTGCTGTTCCACGCCACCGCCCTGCTGGCGCTCCCGGCCGATCTCGAACTCGAGGCGCTGCAGGCCCACCTGGAAACCCTCACCGACGACCTGATGGTGGAGCTCAAGCTCTATCGGCACGGGCACGATTAGCGCTGCGCCGGCGCCGGCGCCGGCGCCGGGGCGATGATCTATAAAGATCTTTAATCGACTGTAAGAGCGCGTTTCGGTGATCTCGCACCGGGGGTGCGGCTCAGTGCCCCTGCCCCTTCTCCAGCCGTCGCCGGATGCCCTCAGGGACATCGTCCGGCAGCGGCATCCGCCCGTCCGCCGGCAGGGCTTCCAGGCCGGCTTCGTCCAGCAGCACCAGCACCTCCTCCTTGAGGCGACTCAGGGCGAAGGCCTGCCAGGCCTCGCGCACCGAGGGGAAGAGCTCCAGTTCGTAGTCGAAGGTGCGGATCGGTCGCCGACTCTCCAGGGCCGCGCGCAGCAAGGGCTGGGCGTGGGGATGGCGCAACTGGTGCAGAAAGGCTTCGCGCAGTTCCAGGCGATCGTCCTGGGTCAGGCGCGGCAGCGGCAGGTAGCGTTCGGGATCTTCCAGCTCCTCGCGTTCTTCCAGACTGAGATCGTCCGGATCGAGCAGGCGCAGGGCGCCGCTGGCAAGGTCGAGGAAGTGGGTGCCTCGCTCCCGGCTGTCCAGAGCGGCAGCCAGCAGATCGAGGTCGAGGGTGAGGGGGCGCATGGCAGGACTCCGGCACAGGCGAACAGGAGCGGAGTTCTATCTCCGCTCCTGTTGCGACCTGGCACCGGAAGCTGCGTTCAGCCTTTCCGCTGATAGGGGAAGAAGCGCCGCTCGCGCAGGTCGTGCTCGATCTGCTCCAGGCTCTTGCCCTTGGTCTCCGGCACCAGGCGCCAGATGAACAGCAGCGCCACCAGGGAAATCCCGGCATAGAGCCAGAAGGTATGGGCGGCGCCCAGCTTGGTCACCAGGCTCAGGGTAGTGAGGGTCACCAGCAGGTCGAAGCCCCAGTGGCTGAAGGCGCCGACGCTGGCGCCCTTGCCGCGCACGAACAGCGGATAGACCTCGGCGTTGATCAGCCAGATGCAGACGCCGAAACCGCCGCAGTTGAGCATCAGGTAGGCGGCCAGGCAGGCCACCACCGTCCAGCGTTCGACATCGGTCTGGGGACCGGCGCCCTGGAACAGGTAGCCCATGATCGCCAGGGCGATGATGGAGCCGGGAATCAGCGTCAGCAGGTAGCGGCGACGACCGATGCGATCCACCAGGAAGCTGCCGACCACGGTCATGATCACCACCAGGATGGTGCTGCAGCCGGTGGCCAGCACCGCGGTCTGGTCGGAGAAACCGGCCTGGGTGAGGATGGTGGGTGCGTAGTAGATCAGGGCATTGTTGCCGGTGATCTGCGAGAACATGGCGATGCCGGCGCCCACCAGCAGGGCCGGACGGACCCAGGGCGAGAAGAGGTCACTCCAGTTGCCTTCCGGGGCGTTGCTCACGGTCTTGATCTCGGCCAGTTCGGCCTGGGCGGCAGCGGCGCCGCCACGAACCCGTTCCAGTACCGCCAGGGCGTCGCCCTCGCGACCCTTGACCAGCAGCCAGCGCGGACTCTCCGGCAGTACCGCCATGCCCGCCAGCAGGATCAGCGCGGGCACCAGGCCGAGGCCGAACATCCAGCGCCAGTGTTCGTCCAGGGCGAAGCCGGTGAAATAGGCCACGGTGATGCCGAACACCACCATGAACTGGAACAGCACCACCAGCTTGCCGCGGTGCTCCGGCGGCGCCACCTCGGCGATGTACACCGGAATGATCTGGGTGGAGCTGCCGGCCGACAGGCCGAGCAGGAAGCGCGACAGGATCAGCAAGGTGACGTTGGGCGACAGCGCCGAGAGCACCGAGCCCAGGGCGAACACCAGGGCCACGCCGATGATGGTCTTGCGGCGGCCGAGGCGGTCGGAGATCGGGCCGGTGCCGAGGCAACCGAACAGGGCGCCAAAGATGATGGCGCCGGTCACCAGTTGCTTGACGGTGTCGTCCATGGCGAATTCGCGGCCGAGGCCGAGCAGGGCGACGCCGATGATGCCGGTGTCGTAGCCGAACAGCAGACCGCCCAGGGCGGCGATCACGGCGATGAGCACGACCAGCCCCTTGCGCGGGGTGGCCGCCACGGGTGCGGCGAGCGAGGGTGATGAAGCGAGCATGGGGAAATCCTTTCTTGTTTTGCCAGGGCAAGGATCGCGGCGGCGACCTGATCCACCCGCGCGGGCGGGCCGTGGGGGAGCATGGCCCAGGGAAAAGCGCGATGCGGCAGGCAGAGAAACGTTAGGTGAATCGTTTCACCTAATGATGCCAGTTGTAACAGGACTTGTGAAAAGCATCACGCTTGGCGACCGGCAGCGGCTAGCTGCCGATGGTCAGTTCCTGGAAGCGCTGCTCGGGCAGCGCCGCTGCGCCCTGCCCCGGGCGCAGGGCCTGATCGCCCAGGCGCTCGACCAGGAAGTCGATGAACACCTTGAGCTTGGGCGGCAGGTGGCGCGTCGCCGGATAGAGCAGCCAGGCGCCGCCGTGGTAGTGCGGCAGAAAGGACCACTCCGGCAGCACCTGGATGATCTCGCCACGGGCCAGGGCCGCCTGGGCGGTGAACAGGGGCAGACTGCCGATGCCGATGTGGCTGAGCACCGCGTCCAGGCGCACCCCGGTGTGATTGGCGGCATAGCGACCGCGCACATTGACGTGGACCACCTTGGCGCCCTGGCGAAACTTCCAGCGTGAATCGGCCGGTTCCTCCGCCAGGTAGATGCAGCTGTGCCCGGCCAGATCGCGGGGATGGGCGGGCTGACCGTGCTCGGCCAGGTACTGCGGCGTGGCGCAGAGCAGGTGCTCGATGGTCAGCAGCTGACGACCCACCAGCCCGGGCGGCGGCCGATCGGTGATGCGGATGGCCAGGTCGACGTTCTCGTCGATCAGATCGACATAGCGGTCTTCCAGCAGCAACTGCACGTCCACCGCCGGATAGCGGCGCAGGAAGTCGGCCATGTGCGGATGGATCACCGTGCTCCCCACCGCCTTGGGCACCGACAGCCGGACGATGCCGGCCGGCGCCTGGTTGAACTGGCCACTGACCTCCAGCACCGCCCGCGCGGCGCCGACCATGTCGCTGCAGCGCCGATAGACCTCCTCCCCCGCCTCCGACAGGCGCAGCTTGCGCGTGCTGCGATTGAGCAGCCGGGTGCCCAAAGCCTTCTCCAGGCGCGCCACGCTGCGACTGGTGGAGGATGGGGTCAGACCCAGCTGACGGGCCGCCGCAGAGAAGCTGCCGCTCTCCACCACCCGCACGAAGATGGCCATCTCGCTGAGCAGCGGCAGGGGAAGATTTATGCTCACAGCGCAAAATTCCTTTGGAGGGAGGGTGGATTATCACCCTTGCGTGCGCTCTTTAGAATGAGGATGTTTCTCGTTTTCTAGGTAGTAGACGTATGACCGAGCGCCTGTATTTCCTGAGCGACAGCTTGATCGCCGAGGTCGAGGTCCACGCCTGTAGCGCCGCCGAGGACGGTTATGTCGTCGAATTGCTGGCCACGCCCTTCCATCCCCAGGGCGGCGGCCAGCCCAGCGACACCGGCTGGATCGGCACCGCCGAGGTGACCCGGGTGGTCCAGGACGGCGACCGTATCCTGCACCACACCACCCGCCCGCTGACGCCCGGTCGCGTGCTGGCCCGGGTCGACGAAGGCCGGCGCCAGCTGCATTCGCGGCTGCACTCGGCCGGGCATCTGCTCGGTCACATCGGCGAGACCCATGGCTGGAAGCCGGTCAAGGCCCATCACTGGCCGGGCGAAGGCCGCATCGAATTCATTCCGGGCGAGGCGTCGCAGCCTCTGGACAGCGAAGCCCTGCAGGCGCACTTCGACGCCCTGGTGGAAGAAGACCTGCCGCTGCAGATCGAGGTGCAGCCCGATGGCCAGCGCCAGGTGCGCTTTGGCGAGGACGTGGCGCGCTATGCCTGCGGCGGCACCCACGTGCGCTCCCTGCGCGCGGTCGGTGCCCTGAGCGCCCTGGGCGTCAAGGAAAAGAAGGGACGCCTGCTGGTGAGCTACGACATGGCTGGCGCCTGATCAACCGCTCACCTCACCCGCAGAAAGGAAGCGCCATGCTGCTCGAACTCGACGCTCTCGACACCGAGAGTCTGCTCCGTCTCACCGATGAACGCCTGCTGGCCGTGCGGGTGCGCCACTTCGTGCCGCGTCCGCTGGCCGACGACCTCGGCCAGCAAATCCTCGGCAACGGCTTCGCCACCTACACCAACGCCCCCAGCATCGGCCGCATCGGTATGGCCTTCTACGAGGCGGAGCACCAGCGCGCGCAGATGGACGACTACTTCGCCAGCGTCACCAGCAACCTGGAAGAATTGCGCCGCCGCTGCCGCCCCTACCTCAATCCCATCGACCTGGTGCGCTGCACCCTCGACGAGGTCTGGCCGGCCGGGGCCCGCCTGCAGACCCTCTGGGGCCGCAAGATGTACGTCGGCCTGTCGCGGGTGGTGAAGCCGGGGGTGCGCTTTCTCGCCCACCACGACATCTTCGCCAAGGACGCGCCGGGCAGCGAGGAAGCCGAAAGTCTGGTCGCCCAGCTGGCCTGCAACGTCTACCTGACCATGCCCAGTGTCGGCGGCGAACTGCAGCTCTGGTCGCGCGAGCTGTCGCCGGAGGCCTTCGACGCCATGCGCGGCGACAGCTACGGCATCGAACCCGACCGCCTCGGCCCGCCCTGCCTGACCATCCGCCCCGAACCGGGCGATCTGATCCTCTTCAATTCCCGCCGCATGCACGCCGTGACCCCCGGCAACGACCAGCCGCGCCTGTCGCTGTCGTGCTTCGTCGGCTATCGCGGGGCGGCCGAACCCCTCACGTACTGGAGCTGACATGTCCCCCTACCTGAGCGAATTCCTCGCCCTGGCGACCATCCACTTCCTCGCCGTGCTGGCGCCCGGTCCGGATTTCGCCGTGACCGTGCGCCAGAGCGTGAGATTCGGCCGCCTGATCGGTCTCTGTACCGCCCTGGGCATCGGCGCCGGCATCTCGGTGCACGTGCTCTACACCCTGCTCGGCATCGGCGCCCTGATGCATGCCACGCCCTGGCTGTTGGATGCCGCCAAGGTGCTGGGCGGTGCCTATATCCTCTGGCTGGGCTTCAACCTCATCCGCAGCAAGCCCACCGCCGCGCCGCTGGACGACAGCCAGTGGCAGGCCGCCGACCTGGAACGCCAGGCACCGGGCAAGGCCTTTCTCACCGGGTTCCTGACCAACGCCACCAACCCCAAGGCCACGCTGTTCTTCCTGGCCATCTTCACCACCGTGGTCAGCGCCGAGACGCCGCTGGCCATACAAGGGCTCTACGGCCTGTGGATGTGCGCGGTCAACGCCGGCTGGTTCGCCCTGGTCAGCCTGCTGTTTTCCAGTCCGCGTGTTCGCCAGACCTTCCTGCGCCTGGGCCACTGGTTCGAACGAACCATGGGCCTGGTGCTGGTTTTCTTCGCCGGTCGACTGCTGTTGTCGGCGCTTTGACGTTAGCCACCCCTGTTATCTGGAGGTCCGCCATGCCTTACGTCCACCGCGCTCCCGCTGGTATTCCCACGGAAAAGTTCGTCGTCCGCCTGCCCGATGGCATGCGTGAACGCATCGCCGCCGTGGCCCGTACCCATCGCCACAGCATGAACACCGAGATCGTCGCCTGGCTGGAACGCAGCCTGGTGCAGGACGGGGTCCTGGAGCAGCAGCAGGTCGACGCGGACGATGAGTTGCTCAATGCCAGCGAGCAACTGCTGCTGCAGCGCTTTCGCCAGCTCAACGAGCGTCAGCAGAATGCGCTGATCTCGGTCCTGGAGCTGGAGTTGCCCGTGCCGGTGAACACGCGCGAAACCGCCTGAATCCGGCCGGTTCGGGCCCCGTAGCGAACCGGCCGTCGGTTCCGGAGCCGCCAACCAGGCGGCTCTGACGTGCGGCTTTCAAGTATCGATCGGGACAGCCGATGAAGGGGGTCTTCGCACTCTCTTCCGGAATTCCCATGTCTGTATCCAAAGCCTCCTGGCTGAGCAATCTCGGCATTTCCAAGAAGCTGGCCCTGGGCTTCGGCGCCCTACTGGTCATGGTGACGGTGGTGGCCCTGTTCGGCTATTTCACCGCCAATACCCTGCTCGAGCGCATCAACAAGACGCGCTACAGCGGTCAGCTCAAGGCGGATGTCCTCAGCGTCAGGATCGACGAAAAGGCCTATCTGCTCGATCCCAGCGCCGCCAATGCCACCCGGCAACAGGCCACCCTGGCTGGCGTGACGGAAGACATCGGCAAGGGCCTCAGCCTGCTGACCAACCCGGCCAACGTCGCCATCCTGCAGGATATCCAGCGGGAGATGAAAACCTATCAGGAGCGCTTCGCCGCCCTGCAGCAGGCCAACCAGACCAGCGCCGGGGCGCAGAAGGAACTGACCCAGGTTTCCGACACCGTTACCGAGACCCTCGATCAGCTGTTCGAGCTGGTCTTTGCCCCGGGTGGCAGCTACAGCACCGCCGACCTCAAGGCCTTGGCCGAGATGAAGGCGCAGATGGTCGGTGTGCGTCTGGCCATCCGTCGCTTCCTCGGTACCCCGGATGACAGCAAGTCCCAGGCGACCCTCAAGGTCATCGACGAGCTGCTCAAGACGCTGGCCACTGCTCAGAAGCAGATCGACGGCGACACCGCCGCCCGCCTCTACAGCGCCACCCAGGACGTGACCCGCTATCGCGCCTTCTTCGAATCCATCGTCGCCCAGAACCGTCAGGCCCAGGCCGCCGTCGCCAGTCTGCAGGAGCAGGGCAACAAGCTGGTGCAGTTGCTGGATCAGCTGGGCGAGGGTCAGCTCAAGTCCGCCGCCGCCGAGCGCCAGGCCGCCCTGCTCAAGCTGCTGCTGAGCAGCCTGATCGCCCTGCTGATCGGCATCGCCGCCGCCTGGCTAATCACCCGCCAGATCACCCAGCCGCTGGCGACCGCCATGGCCATGCTCAAGCGCGTCGCCGCCGGCGATCTCACCCAGCGCAACGAGGTGAGCCGCCGCGACGAGCTGGGCGAACTGCAACGCACCACCCAGGCCATGGCCGATGACCTGCGTCAGTTGGTCGGGGGCATCGCCAATGGCGTGGGGCAACTCAGCAGCGCGGCCGACGAACTCTCGGCCTTTGGCGTCCAGACCAGCCGCGGCGTCACCCAGCAGCGCGACGAGATGCAGCAGGTGGCCACCGCCATGAACGAGATGGCGGCCACGGTGCACAACGTGGCGCAAAACACCGCCAACGCCTCCAGCGCCGCGCAGAACGCCGACAGCATGGCCCGCGAAGGCAGCCGCACGGTCAAGCGCGCGGCCGAGGAAATCACCCTGGCCGCCGAAGAGGTGCAGGGCCTGGGCGATGCCATGGAGCGCCTGGACAGTGCCAGCGGTCGCATCGGCAGCGTCATCGACGTGATCAAGGCGATCGCCGAGCAGACCAACCTGCTGGCGCTCAACGCCGCCATCGAAGCCGCCCGCGCCGGCGAACAGGGCCGCGGCTTCGCCGTGGTGGCCGACGAGGTCCGCTCCCTGGCGCAACGGACCCAGGAGTCCACCCAGGAAATCGGCGAACTCATCGCCACCCTGCAGCAGGGCACCACCGAAGCCAGTGCGCGGATGCAGGCCAGTCGCGACCGCACCCTGGGCACCGTGACCCTGGCCCAGGACGCCGAGCGCGCCCTGGAGGTCATCTACCAGGCGGTGGCGGAGATCCAGAGTCTCAATCAGCAGATCGCCACCGCGGTGGAAGAGCAGAGCCTGGTGGCCGAGGAGATCAACGGCAACGTGGTCAAGGTCAGCGGCCTGGCCGAGGAGTCGGCCACCGCCAACGCCCATGCCGCCGCCTCGGTCAACGAGCTGGCCCGCCTGGGCGGCGATCTGCAGCAGATGGTCGCGCGCTTCCGCGTCTGACCCTGCTCGCGACGACGCCAAGCGCTGGCGTCGTCGGGTTCAGACCTTGGGCGTCAACAGCTGCCCCTGGATGCCGTCGCCGATCACTAGGAAATGGCCGCCGGCGACGTGGTGCAGGGTGCGCAGGCCGTCCTGGCCGCGAAAATCCCAGCGCCCCTCGCGAAACACCCGGGTATCGGCCCGGGCGGCGACCACCTCGCCGAGGAACAGGTCGTAGTCCTGCTGATTGTGCGCCTCGGGCAGCAGCCGGCATTCCAGCCAGGCCACGCAGCCGGCGATCAGCGGCGCGCTGACCTGTTCGCCCGCCAGCGTCTCGATGCCGTAGGCGGCGAACTTGTCCAGCTCGCGGCCGCTGGTGTTGCCCACCGTCTGCACCAGATCCACCTGGGCGGCGCAGGGCACGCTGAGCACGAAGCTGCCCTCGCCCTCCAGCAGTTCGCGGGTCCAGGTCTGCTTGTCCAGCACCACCGCCACCTTGCCCGGTTCGAAATCCACCGCCATCGCCCAGGCCGCGGCCATGACGTTGCGCCGACCGGCATGGGCGGCGCTGACCAGCACCGTGGGACCGTGGTTGAGCAGCCGATAGGCCTTGGCCAGGGGGACGGCGGCAAGGATCGAATTCATGGAGGGACTCCGGCGGGAAAAGCCCCAGGGTAACGCAGCCCTTGCCGTTCGGCGCCGCGCGGGTAAAAAATTGCCGCTTGGCGACGCGCTCGCCAAACGCCGGGAGACATCAGGGGTCTATCGCCCACTCCCGGCCCGGGACCAACAAGAAACCTGCGTTAAGGATGACCCCTATGCCCACCTGCCTGGCCCGCTCCCTCCTGCTGCTCTGCGCCTGCTGCCTGGGTCTGCCGCTGGCCCATGCCCAGGTCGCCAAGCCGGCGCACAGCGCTCCGCTCACCCAGCCGCTGCTGTCCAGCTCCATCAACGATTTCAGCAACGAAGACTGGGATCGCGGCGTCCTGCGCCGGGTGGCCGGTCTGACCATTCCGGCTACCCCGGCCAACGTCGAAGGCTTCATCAGCGGCCGCCAGGTCCAGCTGGGCGACGGCGAATGGCGCGCCATCACCGAAGTCCAGCGGGTCGGCGACAACCTGGCGGTGTTCGTCGAGGGCAAGCCGCTGGACGCCGAGACCGTGGGCTATCCCAGACGCCTGGCGGTGGATGACGCCCCCGGCACCGGACGCCATCTGCAGCGCCTGCCGGGTCGCTTCAACACCCCGATCAACGATTTCACCAACCAGGACTGGCTAAAGGGCATCTACCGCAAGGCAGCCGGCATCTCCATCCCGGTCACCGAGCGCAATCGCGAGGAATTCAAGCCGGGCGCCATCGTCCGCCTGGCCGACGGCCAGGACTATGCCGTCACCCATGTCAGCGAATTCGGTCGCAGCATGGGCGTGTTCCTCGATAGCCCCGTGCTGCCCGGCGAGAAGTACGGCTATCCGCGCCAGCTGACCTTCGTCGCGCCACCGCCCAAGCCCTAAGGGCCTGTTCAAAGTCTCGCGAGCTAGAGCCAAACGAGGCGAAAAGGCCTGAGGAAGCGGAGTTTACATAGTGTAAATGAGCATTCCGAAGGCCTTTTCAACTCAGGTTGGCCGACGCGCAGCAGACTTTGAATCAGGCTCTGACCGCGGGGACCGGCGCTGGTAGAATTCTTGCCCAGCGTCGTCACCCCGGTCCGCCATGTCCAAGCTCAACCCCCGCCAGGCCGAAGCCGTGGCCTACATCAGCGGTCCCCTGCTGGTGCTGGCCGGTGCCGGCTCCGGCAAGACCAGCGTCATCACCCGCAAGATCGCCTACCTGGTCCAGCAGTGCGGCATCCGCGCCCAGTACATCTGCGCCGTGACCTTTACCAACAAGGCGGCGCGCGAGATGAAGGCGCGGGTGGCCAGCCTGCTCAAGGCCGGCGAAGGCCGCGGCCTGACCGTGTCCACCTTCCACAACCTCGGGCTGAACATCATCCGCCGCGAGTACGCGCACCTGGGCTACAAGCCCGGCTTCTCGATCTTCGACGAGGGCGACATCAAGGCGCTGCTCACTGACATCATGCAGAAGGAATACCAGGGCGACGACGGCCTGGACGAGATCAAGAACTACATCGGTAACTGGAAGAACGACCTCATCCTGCCGGACGAGGCCCTGGAAAAGGCGCGCACGCCCAAGGAGCAGACCGCCGCGGTGGTCTATCTGCACTACCAGCGCACCCTCAAGGCCTACAACGCGGTGGATTTCGACGACCTCATCCTGATGCCGGTGAAGCTGTTCCAGGAACACCCCGAGGTGCTGGAGCGCTGGCGCAATCGCATCCGCTACATGCTGGTGGACGAATACCAGGACACCAACACCAGCCAGTACCTGCTGGTGAAGATGCTGGTGCAGGAGCGCGCCCAGTTCACCGTGGTGGGCGACGACGACCAGTCGATCTACGCCTGGCGCGGCGCGCGACCGGAAAATCTGATGCAGCTCAAGGACGACTTCCCCTCGCTCAAGGTGGTGATGCTGGAGCAGAACTACCGCTCCACCAGCCGCATCCTCAAGTGCGCCAACGTGCTCATCGCCAACAACCCCCACGTGTTCGAGAAGCAGCTGTGGAGCGAGATGGGCCACGGCGATCCGATCCGGGTGCTGCGCTGCAAGAACGAGGACGGCGAGGCCGAGCGCATCGCCCTGGAGATCCTCACCCTGCACCTCAAGACCCAGCGCCCCTACGCGGACTTCGCCATCCTCTATCGCGGCAACCACCAGGCCAAGCTGATGGAGCTCAAGCTCCAGCACCACCAGATCCCCTACCGACTCTCCGGCGGCACCAGCTTCTTCGCCCGCCAGGAGGTCAAGGACGTGATGTCCTACCTGCGCCTGCTGGTGAATCCGGACGACGACAACGCCTTCCTCAGGGTCATCAACGTGCCGCGCCGGGAGATTGGCTCCACCACCCTGGAAAAGCTCGGCAACTATGCCGGTAGCCGGGATCGCTCGATGTACGCCGCCGCCGACGAGATCGGCCTGGGTGAGCACCTGGACGCCCGCTTCACCGAACGCCTGGGGCGCTTCAAGCGCTGGATGGACGGGGTACGCAAGAATTGCGCGGGTGAGGATCCGATCGGCGCCCTGCGCAGCATGGTGATGGACATCGACTACGAGAACTGGATCCGCCAGAACGCCAGCTCTGACAAGGTCGCCGACTTCCGCATGGGCAACGTCTGGTTCCTCCTGGATGCCTTGAAGAACATCCTGGAAAAGGATGAAGACGGCCAGATGACCATCGAGGACGCCATCGCCAAGCTGGTCCTGCGCGACATGCTCGAACGCCAGCAGGAGGAAGAGGAAGGCGCCGACGGGGTGCAGATGATGACCCTGCACGCCTCCAAGGGCCTGGAATTCCCCTATGTGTTCATCATGGGCATGGAGGAGGAAATCCTGCCGCACCGCTCCAGCATCGAGGCCGACACCATCGAGGAGGAGCGCCGCCTGGCCTATGTGGGCATCACCCGCGCGCGCCAGACCCTGGCCTTCACCTACGCCACCCGGCGCAAGCAGTACGGCGAGCTGATCGACTGCACCCCCAGTCGCTTCCTGGATGAGTTGCCGCCCGAGGACCTGCAGTGGGAAGGTCTGGAAGAAGCGCCCCAGGAACAGAAGGCCGCCCGCGGCAACGATGCCCTGGCGGCGATGCGGGCGATGCTCAAGCGGGGTTGAGGGGGAAGGTCCTCAGTGGGTGGCTCCCTCACCCCAGCCCTCTCCCGGAGGGAGAGGGGGTATCCGAAGTCACCCCAGGTTTCGCTCCATGCTGATCAGTCCCCTCTCCCCCTGGGAGAGGGTAGGGTGAGGGTCCGCCCCACGCCAGACTGACACCCTCACCCCAGCCCTCTCCCGGAGGGAGAGGGGGCGTCCGAAGTCATCCCAGGCTTCGCCCCACGCCGATCAGTCCCCTCTCCCCCTGGGAGAGGGTTAGGGTGAGGGCCCGCCCCACGCCGGACTGACACCCTCACCCCAGCCCTCTCCCGGAGGGAGAGGGGGCTAACGCGTGCTGCGTCGAGCTTCGGCGCGCTATCCCGGGTCCAGGCGCCATACCCAACTATTCCCAGCACTGGAGCTATCCCCTCTCCCCCTGGGAGAGGGTCAGGGTGAGGGCCCGCCCCACGCCGGACTGACACCCCCCCATTTCTAGCCCCCAAAACGACACCGCCCCCGCTACCGGTCAGGTAGCGGGGGCGGTGGTCTGGCCGCGCCGGGGTCTTACTTGGCGAAGCTGGTCACCATGTCGAAGATCGGCTTGGGACGCTTGAGGTCGTACATCATCCCGAAGTGGCGCTCGTGGATCACCGAGAGGCTCGGCTCGTCGAGCAGTTCGTAGACGTTGATCTCGGCCACCACGTCCTTGTAGCTGGTGTTGAGCACCGTGAGCATCTGCTTGACGCTGTCGTAGCAGGCCCGGTCGCCGTCACGGCCGCCGTCGGTGTTGCCCTGGTAGACGTTGCCGCAGTTCATCTCGTTGAAGAACACCTTGGTCTTGTACTTGGTGGCCATGGCGCGCATCTGCCCCAGGTACATGTCCATCCAGTAGCCCTTGTCATCGAAGTACGGGTAGTAGTGGAAGCTGATGTAGTCGAAGTTGAAGCCCGACGCCCTGGCCTGATCGAGGAACCACATGGCACCGTTGCGATCACCCGGGCAACGGGCGGTGGCGGTGCGGTCATCCGAGTTGCACGCCATCACGTTGATGGTGGTCTTGAGGTTGGCGCCCAGCTCGTCCGAGGCCTGCTTGATGCCACGGTAGATGCCGACCAGGGTGTTGATGCGATCCTGCGCTCCCGCCTTGGAATAGTCCTGCTCGTTGCCGACTTCCCAGATCTTGATGTCGTTGGCGTAGCGCTTGGCCAGGGCATAGGCCTGCGCCTGGGTCAGCTTGTGGGTGATGACCGGTCGCAGGGTGATGTTGTACTTGCGGGCCAGGGCCACCAGGCGGTCCAGCTCGGGCAGGTTCATCACCAGGTACTCGCCGGAGCGATAGGTGCGCAGGTTGCGCGCAGCCAGGACCTGCAAGCGGGCTTCCATTTCGGCCGGCGGATAGGCCGCGCTGTTGTCGTGGCCGACCACCCCCAGCGGGATGTTCTTGTAGCCGCTCAGCGGAGCCGAGGCAACAGTCCCACCGGTAACCGGCTGGACCACGTTCTGCACCGGTTGCACGCTGGCCGCGGGGGTCGGCGTGGTCGTGGTGGCAGTGCCCTGGGCCAGCGCGGTGCTCACCTTCTTGTCGAAGGCGGTCTTGTCGTCGCCCGCCGCAGCACGCATGACGTCCAGCGGCAGGGTGGCACGCGAGCTGACGCCATTGGTGAGGCGACTGCTCCAGTAGGCACTGCCGCTGCTGTCGGCGCTGCGGCCATAGAGATTCTGGTAGACCTTGTTGACCAGAGCGGCGCCGCTCAGCGCGCCATAGAGGGCGGTCGACTCGCCATTGGCGGCAAAGGTGGCTGCCAGTTGCTCGACGCTCATGTCGCTGGCCAGGCGCGAGGCCCAGTAGTTGAGGCCACCGGCATCGGCCGCCCGGCCGTAGTAGGCCAGGTAGAGCTGCTCGACGGTGGTCAGCTTGGACGAGGTCGCGGCATTGGCGGTGGTGCCGGTAGCCGTACCGGTGGTAGCGCCTGTCGTGGCACCGCCCGTGGTGGTGCCGGTGGTGCCGCTACCCGTGGCGGGCACGGCGCCGGTGGTGGTGCCGGTGGTCGCCCCGGCAGTGCCCGAGGCCCCGGTCCCGCCGGTGGTGCCCGCGGTCGCGCCGCTGGTAGCGGTCTCGGTCTTGGGCGGTGTGGTAGCGGTCGGAGTCACCTGCGGGCCGATGCCGGCGCAGCTGTCCTTGTCCAGGTACTTGGCCAGCACCGCCCATTGCGGACGATCCTTGCCATTGATCGGCTCGACCGCCTGGTTGTAGGTGCCCCAGCCCGGGCCGGCGGCCCAGTAGGTGGCCGGAATGCAGTTCTGCTTCAGATAGGCCAGCATGCCGTCGAGGATGGGCAACCAGCGCGCATCGGTGTCAGGTACGCCGAAGCCGCCGATGAAGCCGCGCTTGTTGTTGGTCTTGAGCCAGGAGACGAAGGGCTTGAGGCGCTCGACGCCATAAGTGGGCGAAAGGGTCGCCACGTTCAGGCTGGTGTCGAAAAAGGCCTGGGCCATGAAGATCAGGTTGTTGGCCGGATCCTTGAGCTTGAGCAGCGCATCGTTCCACTGCGGCCAGCGGGTGGTGTCGGCCCAGCCGTTGCCTTCGATGAAGATCGGGTGGGTCGAATCGACCACGCGCACGCCGTCGATGCCGTACTGGGCAGCGGTCGGCCAGTTGCTCACGGCGTCGTGGGGCTCGTTCATGATGTCGTAGCCATAGAGCGCCGCATGGGTGCCCCAGCGCTGGGCGACGCGGGTCATGAGATTCTGGAAGGCCTCGTAGGGGACTTCGCCCGCGCCGATGACCTTGCCCTGGTAGCGGGCGTAGTTGTGCAGATCGAGGATGACCTTGACGCCATACTTCTGAGCGTAGCCCAGGGTGCGATCGATCAGGCCGGCATAGGTGGGATCGAGATTGACCCCCATGGACGGTTGCAGGCGCTCCCAGAGAATGGGAAAGCGCACCAGCTTCACGCCCTTGGCGCTCCACTGCTGGAAATGGCTCTCGGCCGGGAAGATGAAGTTGCGGTCGTTGACACCGGGCAGTACCTGGGCGGCGAAGGTGGCGCCGGAGAAGTTGAGACCGACCAGGTCAACGGCCTGGGCGGAGGTGGCAAGCGAAGCGGTGGCGAACAGGGCAGGCAAGAGCAGCGCCTGACGCGGCAGGCGGCGGGAGATGGAGCTAAGGATTGTCATGCAAAGGAACCAGATAGGCCGAGGTGCGCGATTCGATCCGTGCATCCCACCTCGGTACAGCAGGAAAACTGCCGGGGAAGATCGTTTCCCCAACACCTGCAAAGCCTAGTGCAAGCGCTAGACCAATAAGAACCCGTGCCATCACGAAGCAGGGGTAAACGCAGCGTTTTGCCAGATGTACGGTGCCGATGATGGCACTTTGTCTACCGTTCGTCGGTGACCGCCTGGTCACCCGAAAGACCTGTCCCAGCGATAAAGTCAGGTTTGTCCGCTTTCTGGCGGCTCAGGGCGTGCCGGCATAGCGACGGACCAGTTCCATGACCGGTTTGGGCCGGTCCAGGTCGTACATCAGCCCGAAGTGACGCTCATGGGCAACTGGATGGGTCGGCTCGTCGAGCAGCTCGTAGACGTTGATCTCGCGCACGATGTCGCGATAGCGCCCATTGAGCTCGGAGAGGATGTATTCGAGGCTGTCATAACAGCTGCGATCCCCCGGCCGGCCACCGTCGGTGGTGCCCTTGTAGATCTCCGCGCAATTGACCTCGTTGTAAAAGATCTGCGTCCGGTACTTTTCCGCCATGGCGCGCATCTGCCCCAGGTAGAGATCCATCCAGTGGCCGCGATCCTGGTAGTGCGGGTAGTAGTGAAAGCTGATGTAGTCGAAATCGAAGCCGGCCGCCTTGGCCTGATCGAGAAACCACATGGAGCCCAGGCGATCGCCCGGGCAACGCGCCTTGGGCCCGGTGTCGTAGGAATTGCAGGACATCACGTTGATGGTGGTCTCGAGGCCGGCGTCCAATTCGTCGGAGGCGCGGCGGATGCCACGGTAGATGTCCACCAGGCGACTGATGCGGATACCCGCGCCGACCCGCGAGTGATCCTGCTCGTTGCCGATCTCCCAGATCTTGATGTCCTTGGCATAGCGCTTGGCCAGGGCATAGGCCTGGGCCTGGGTCAGCTGCTGGGTGATCACCGGTCGCAGGGTGATGCGGTACTGGCGGGCCAGGGCCACCAGGCGATCCATGCGCGGCTGATCCAGCAACAGGAATTCGCCAGAGCGGTAGCTGCGCAGGTTGTAGCGGTCGAGCAGTTGCAGGCGCCTTTCCATCTGCGCATCGGGATAGGCGGCGTTGTTGTCGTGACCGACCACGCCCAGGGGGATGTAGGGCAGCTCGGGCAGGGCAACGGATTCGGCAGCCCGGACCGGGCCACCCAGGCACAGGGCGGCGACCAGGCCGAACCAGGGCAACATTCGAGGCATCAGGCGCATCCTTGCAGGTGGGCAGCAGAGCGGCGGAGCATGGCAAAGTGCCGACAGCCCCTCAATCATGGACGCCTCCAGGCTGCGACCCCCCGCACAACCAGGCGCGTTACAGTAGGTGTCCGCGCGCCTTGTCGAGGACCTGCCCATGACCGCTCTCCTGCTGCTGGCCCAGGCCTACAACAATCGCTGGTCGAACCATCGCCTGCTGGCGGCCTGCGCCGGTTTGTCACCGGAAGCCCTGCGGGCGCCCCAACCCGCCGCCTTCTTCGGCTCGCTCTGGACCCTGCTCGGCCATCTGCTCGACGTGGATCGCTTCTATCTCGATGCCCTGCACGACCAGCCCCGGCCCTACCAGGACACGGACTGGCCCGACCTGGCGACGCTGCATGCAGCCCAGACCGCCAGCGACCAGCGCCTGATCGCGCTGTGCCGCGGCCTCGCTCCGCCGCAACTGAGCCAGCTCATCACCCTGCCCCGCGCCAGCGGCCCGGTCCGGGAAGGGCGACTGCGCACCCTGCAGCATCTCTTCGTGCACCAGCTGCACCACCGCGGCCAGGCCCACGCCCTGCTCCTGGCCAGCGGCGTGGCGCCACCGCAACTGGACGAATTCTTTCTCGTCCAGGACGAACCACTACGCCGGGCGGAGTTGGCGGCGCTGGGGATCGATGAGGAGGGGTTGTGGGGGACTGCTTTGTAGAAGCAACTGTCTTTATCGCGGCCATGCCGGTGCGCCGTAGCGACCGCTCCTACAAAAGCATCACCCCTGTAGGAGCGGCCCATGGCCGCGATTCGCTGCTGAAATTCCTAGCGCGGCGGCCGATCGCAATCTGTCCAGGAGCGCTGGGGACAAACGCCCACTCGGACAGCCCCCTCTCCCTCCGGGAGAGGGCTGGGGTGAGGGCGCCCCCAGGCACCGGCTTCCACGTGGAAAAGACTGCGCCGTTTTCCACCCTACGCGGACAGAAGAACTCAAGCGCCCACTCGGACAGCCCCCTCTCCCTCCGGGAGAGGGCTGGGGTGAGGGCCGCCCCAGACACTCACTTCAACGTGGAAAAGGCTGCGCCGTTTTCCACTCTACGCGGACAGAGGAACTCGAGCGCCCACTCGGACAGCCCCCTCTCTTTCCAGGAGAGGGTTGGGGTGAGGGCTGCCCCAGGCACCGGCTTCAACGTGGAAAAGGCTGCGCCGTTTTCCACCCTACGCGGACAGAGGAACTCGAGCGTCCACTCGGAAAGCCCCCTCTCCCTCCGGGAGAGGGTTGGGGTGAGGGCGCCCCCAGGCACCGGCTTCCACGTGGAAAAGGCTGCGCCGTTTTCCACCCTACGACCGCCATAGCGCAAGCGCTTAGAAATTCGCCGGAGTGGTCGCGCTGATCAGCCGGGCGGGGGCTTCGAAGGGATTGCGGAAGCGGTGCGGGCGGCTGCTTTCGAAGTAGTAGCTGTCGCCGGGTTCGAGGATGTGCACCTCGCCGCCCACGGTCAGCTCCAGGCGGCCTTCCACCACCAGGCCGGCCTCCTCGCCATCATGGGCGTACATCTCTTCGCCGGTGTCGGCGCCGGGCGGATAGGTCTCGTCGAGAAAGGCCAGGGCGCGACTGGGATGGGCGCGGCCAACCAGGCGCATGCGCACGGTGTGGGCGCCGCTGGAGATGTCGATGAGCTCATCGGCGCGATAGACCACCTGGGTCGGCGTGTCCTGCTCCAGGTCCAGGGAAAAGAATTCCACCAGGGACATGGGAATGCCGGCCAGCACCTTTTTCAGCGAACTGATGGAAGGACTGACGCTGTTCTTCTCGATCATCGAGATGGTGCTGTTGGTCACCCCGGCACGCTTGGCGAGTTCGCGCTGGGACAGGCCCTTGAGGGTACGGATGGTTTGCAGGCGGGCACCGACGTCCAAGGTGGAAAAGACTCCTCGAGCAGGCGGGTGAGACGTGGCCAGGCCACGCGCTGAAGGCGTGCCGTGGCACGGTGTTCAGCATCATGGCAACGCTGTTCGAGATTTACAACACTACGGCGGACGTGCGGCCCCGGGGCGGCGCCCGCCTGGCCGCGGCAGCGGGCAAAGGCCCCGTCCAGGGCCTAGTCGCGATAGCTGCGCGCCACCCGCTTGAGGTTGCACAGCAACTGGTAGGGGATGGTGTCGCAGCGCTCGGCCAGGTCCGCCACCGACACCTGGCGGCCCCAGAATTCCACCTCGCTGCCCACCCCGGCCTGGGGATGATCGGTGAGGTCGACGGTGAGCATGTCCATGGACACGCGGCCGATCAGCTGGCCGGGACGCCCTTCGATGGCCACCGGGGTGCCATTGGGCGCATGGCGCGGATAGCCGTCGGCATAGCCCAGGGCGACCACCCCGACCCGGGTCGGCCCGGCGGTGACGTAGCGGGCGCCATAGCCTACTGGCTCGCCAGCCGGCAGTTCGCGCACGGCGATCACCCGCGAGGTCAGGGTCATCACCGGTTGCAGGCGTTCGGCGGCGGCCTGGGCCGAGGCGAAGGGCGAGACGCCATAGAGCATCAGCCCGGGGCGCACCCAGTCGCCGGCCGCCTGGGGCCAGCCCAGGGTCGCCGGCGAATTGCGCAGGCTGGTGGGACCGGGCAGGCCCTCGGTGGCCGCGCGGAAGGTGGCGATCTGCGCCGCGGTGGCCGGGCTATCCGGTTCATCGGCGCGGGCGAAGTGGGTCAGCTTGACGATGCCGCTGACCTTGCCGCTGGCCAGCAGTCGCCGGTAGGCGGCGGCATAGTCCTGGGGAAAGAAGCCGACCCGGTGCATGCCCGAATCCAGCTTCAGCCAGACCTGCAGCGGTCGCGACAGGGCGGTCCGCTCCAGGGCCTCCAGTTGCCAGTCGGCGTGGATCACCGTCCAGAACTCGTGCTCGGCGATCAGCGGCAGCTCGTCGATGCCGAAGAAGCCTTCCAGCAAGAGGATGGGCGCGCGGATCCCGGCGGCGCGCAGTTCCAGGGCCTCCTCGATGCAGGCCACGGCGAAGCCGTCGGCCTCGCCCGCCAGGGCACTGGCCACCGCCACGGCGCCATGGCCATAGGCATCGGCCTTGATCACCGCCAGGGCGCGGGCGTCGGAGAGTTCAAGTGCCAGGCGATAGTTCTGGCGCAGGGCGGCGAGGTCGATGACGGCGCGGGCGGGACGCATGGGAGGTCTCGGCAGGGGAAGAGTGAGGGACAGGAGGGCTGGACAACGCCCTCACCCCGGCCCTCTCCCAGGGGGAGAGGGGGAATAGCGGTCTTACGCCTTGACGGCGGCGATGACGTTCATTTCCACCAGGATGTCCGGCTTGGCCAGCTTGGCCTCGACGGTGGTGCGACCCGGGGTGGCGCCCTGGGCGGCCCACTCGTCCCAGGCGCGATTCATGCCCTCGAAGTGCAGGGCGATGTCGCGCAGGAAGATGGTCACCACCAGGATGTGCTGCTTGTCGCTGCCGGCCTCGGCAAGAAATTTGTCGACGTTGGCCAGGGTCTCGCGGGTCTGCTGATAGATGTCGCCGGAAAAGTCGTCGGCCAGTTGGCCGGCCAGGTAGACGGTGCCGTTATGGATATTGATTTCGCTGAGGCGGCGATCAGTGTGCAGACGCTGTACGGGCATTGCGCGGGGACTCCTGGGTGGCGGAATAACGGGAGATGTCGAGACCCTCGGCGCTGATCTGCGGCTGCTTGCGGGCGATCAGATCGGCCAGCAGGCGACCGGAGCCGCAGGCCATGGTCCAGCCCAGCGTCCCGTGCCCGGTATTGAGGAACAGGTTGCGATAGCGGGTGGCGCCGACGATGGGGGTCCCGTCCGGGGTGGTGGGTCGCAGACCGGTCCAGAAGCTGGCCCGGGCGAGGTCGCCACCGCGAGGATAGAGGTCACCGGTGATCATTTCCAGGGTCGCGCGGCGGCGTGGATCCAGGCTCAGGTCGAAGCCGCAGATCTCGGCCATGCCACCGACGCGGATGCGATCGTCGAAGCGGGTGATGGCGACCTTGTAGGTCTCGTCGAGGATGGTCGAGGTCGGCGCCATGGCGGCATCGACGATGGGCACCGTCAGCGAATAGCCCTTGAGCGGATAGACCGGCGCGCGGATGCCCAGGGGTGCCAGCAATTGCGGCGAATAGCTGCCCAGGGCCAGGACGTAGTGGTCGGCGGTGAGCAGTTCGCCATCGACCCTGACGCCGTCGATGCGATCGCCATTGGCGCTGAGTTGCTGGATCTCGGCGCCGAAACGGAATTCCACGCCCAGGCGGCGGGCTTCCTCGGCCAGGCGATTGGTGAACAGGAAGCAGTCGCCGGTCTGGTCGTTGGGCAGGCGCAGGCCGCCGGCCAGCTTGTGCTTGACCGCCGCCAGCGCCGGTTCGACCCGGGCCACGCCGTCGCGGTCGAGCAATTCGAAGGGCACGCCGGAACGCTCCAGGACGGCGATGTCCTTGGCCGCGGCCTCCACCTGCTGCTGAGTGCGGAAGATCTGGGTGGTGCCCAGCTGGCGGCCTTCGTAGGCGATGCCGGTGTCCTGGCGCAACTCGTCGAGGCAGTCACGGCTGTATTCGGACAGCCGCACCATGCGCTCCTTGTTGACCGCATAGCGCGCCGCGGTGCAGTTGCGCAGCATCTGCGCCATCCACAGGTACTGGTTGCTGTCGCCGGTCAGGCGGATGGCCAGGGGCGCATGCTTCTGGAACAGCCACTTCAGCGCCTTGAGCGGCACGCCGGGCGCGGCCCAGGGCGAGGCATAGCCAGGGGAGACCTGACCGGCGTTGGCATGGCTGGTCTCCAGGGCGGGACCGGCCTGGCGATCGACCACGACCACCTCGAAACCCTGACGGGCCAGATAGTAGGCGCTGGTCGTGCCGATGACGCCGCTCCCCAAAACCAGTACACGCATCGCTAGCTCCTGGCCGGTGAGAGGATTTCGCCGGCTTTCGTCGGAATGAAGGCAGATACGGCAAGTATAGAAAGCCGCTCGCAGTGCTAATCACTGAAGAATTGCCTATATTCGGAGTAATTTTCCGGTAAAGACCCCTTTGGCAGAGACCCCCGCGATGCGTACCCATCACCAGGCCAGACGCGAGCTGGACAAGATCGACCGCAACATCCTGCGCATCCTCCAGGACGATGGCCGCATCTCCTTCACCGAGCTGGGCGAACGGGTGGGGCTGTCCACCACGCCCTGCACCGAGCGCGTCCGCCGGCTGGAGCGCGAAGGCATCATCCAGGGCTACAACGCCCGCCTCAATCCGCAGCACCTCAAGGCCGGGCTGCTGGTGTTCGTCGAGCTGAGCCTGGACTACAAGTCCGGCGACACCTTCGAGGAATTCCGCCGCGCCGTGCTCAAGCTGCCCCAGGTGCTGGAATGCCACCTGGTCTCCGGCGAATTCGACTACCTGGTCAAGGCGCGCATCTCCGAGATGGCCTCCTATCGCAAGCTGCTGGGTGACATCCTGCTCAAGCTGCCCCATGTGCGCGAATCCAAGAGCTACATCGTGATGGAGGAGATCAAGGAGACCCTGAGCCTGCCGGTGCCGGACTGACGGCTGGCGACCCCGGGGTTCACCGTCTAGGCTGCGGGTTTTGCATCGACAGCCAAGGAGGCCGCCCATGGATCCCCACCAGCGTCAGCTCATCACCGCCGCCAATCGCCAGGCCTGGGAGGTGTCGGCGCCGCTGCATGCCCAGGGCGAGGACTGGCAGCGCCTGCTGGAACAGGCTCGCCAACCCGGCTTCTCGGTCCTCGATGCCTGCCTGACCGCCACCCTCACCGCACTGGACATCCGCGGCCTGAGTTGCGCCCAGGTCGGCTGCAACAACGCCCGCGAACTGCTTTCTCTGGCGGCCTTCGGCGCCCGGCCGGCCCTGGGCATCGACCAGTCGCCGGCCTTTCTCGCCCAGGGCGAGCAGCTGGCCACAGCCGCGGGCCTGGCGCCGCGACTGGTGGCCGCCGACATCTATGCCCTGCCCGCCGGGCTCGGCCAGCACGACCTGGTGCTGATCACCATCGGCGTGCTGAACTGGATGCCGGACCTGCCGGCCTTCTTCGCCGCGGTGCGGGGCCTGCTGGCACCGGGCGGACGCCTGGTGATCTACGAGACCCACCCCTTCCTGGAAGTCTTCGAGCCCCATGCGGACCAGCCGCTGGTGCCGCGCTACAGCTACTTCCGCCGCGAGCCGCTGGTCAGCGCGGACCTCATCACCTACGACGGCCTGGATCACGGCCAGGGCGCGCCGAGCTACTGGCATATCCATACCCTCGGGGCCATCGTCACCGCCTGCCTGGACGCCGGCCTGAGCTTGCAACGGCTGGAAGAGCATCCGCACTCCAATCGCGAGGCCGACTATGACGGCTACATCGGCCAGACCGCCCAGTTGCCGATGAGCTTTACCCTGGTCGCCCAACGCCCGACGGCTTAGAACCTATTCAAAGTCAGCTGCGCGTCGGCCAAACCGCGTCGAACAGACTTTCGGAATGCTCATTTACTCTGTGTAAACTCCGCTTCCTCAAGTCTGTTCTCCTTGTCTGGCTCTAGCTCGCAAGACTTTGAACAGGCTCTTGTCCCTTTCGCCTGCTAAATCAGACGCCGCCTATGCAGCCCCACGCGCCTTCCTACTACGCCGCCACCGCCAATCTGGACCTGGACTTTCCGCCCCTGGAGGGCGAGGTCCAGGCGGATGTCTGCGTGGTCGGCGGTGGCTTTTCCGGGCTCAACACCGCCCTGGAACTGGCCGAGCGGGGCGCCCGGGTGGTGCTGCTGGAAGCCCGCCGCATCGGCTGGGGTGCCAGCGGCCGCAACGGTGGTCAGCTGATCCGTGGCGTCGGCCATGACGTCGAGCAATTCGAGTCGGTCATAGGTGCCGAAGGGGTACGCGAACTCAAGCGGCTGGGCTTCGAGGCGGTGGATCGGGTCCGCCAGCGCATCGCCCGCCACGGCATCGACTGCGCGCTCACCTGGGGCTTCGCCGACCTGGCCAACAAGCCGCGCCACTGGCAGCATCTGCAGGAAGAGCACGCCGCGCTGCAGGCGCTGGGTTACCCCCATCCGCTACGACTGGTGCCCAAGGCCCGGCTGGCGGAGGTGGTGGGTTCCGAGCGCTACCAGGGTGCTCTGATCGACGAGGGCTCCGGCCACCTGCATCCGCTCAACCTGGCCCTCGGCGAAGCCGCCGCGGCCCGGGCGCTGGGCGTGCAACTGCACGAAGACAGCCAGGTCACCCGCCTGGAATACGGCCCCCGGGTGCGCGTCCACACTGCCCGCGGCCGGGTCAGCGCCGACACCCTGGTGCTCTGCTGCAACGCCTATATCGACGACCTGCAACCCGACCTCGCCGCCCAGGTCCTGCCGGCCGGCAGCTATGTCATCGCCACCGAGCCGCTCTCCGCCGAGCGCGCCGCGCGGCTGCTGCCGGGCAATCGCGCGGTCTGCGACCAGAACGTGGCGGTGGACTACTTCCGCCTCTCCGCCGACCGCCGCCTGCTGTTCGGCGGCGCCTGCCACTATTCCGGGCGCGATCCCCGGGACATCGCCGGCTATATGAGGCCGAAGATGCTGGAGGTCTTCCCCGAACTGGCGGATGTGCGGATCGACTACGCCTGGGGCGGCATGATCGGCATCGGCGCCAATCGCCTGCCGCAGATCGGTCGGCTGCGCGAGCACCCCAACGTCTTCCATGCCCAGGCCTATGCCGGTCATGGGGTCAACGCCACCCACCTGGCCGGTCACCTGCTGGCCGAGGCCATCCTGGCTCAGTCGGCCGGTTTCGACCTCTTCGCCCGGGTGCCCCATGCGCGCTTTCCCGGCGGTCGCCACCTGAGGTCGCCGCTGCTGGCCCTGGGCATGCTCTGGTATCGCCTCAAGGACAGCCTGTGATCCGCCTGCTCGTCCCCCTGCTGCTGGCGCTGCTGGCCGGCTGCGCCACGCCGATTCCGCGCCACGCCTCCCAGGTGCTGCCGGTCGCCGGCACCGCCCTGGACAGCCAGGTGCGCGCCGCCGGCGCCGCCCATCCGGGGCTGTCGGGACTGCGCCTGCTGGAAACCAGCACCGACGCCTTCACCGCCCGCGCCGAGCTGATCCGCAAGGCCCAGCGCAGCCTGGACATCCAGTACTACATCGTCCACGACGGCCTGACCACGCGACTGCTGGTCAACGAACTGCTCAAGGCCGCGGATCGCGGCGTGCGCATCCGCTTCCTCATCGACGACACCAGCAGCGACGGCAACGATTACCAGATCGCCGTGCTGGCGGCCCATCCCAATGTGCAGATCCGCGTCTTCAATCCGCTGCACCTGGGCCGCAGCACCGGTCCGACCCGGGCCCTGGGCCGGCTGGTGGATCTCAACCACCAGCACCGCCGCATGCACAACAAGCTGTGGCTGGCCGACGACAGCGTGGCCATCGTCGGCGGACGCAACCTGGGCGACGAATACTTCGATGCCCGCCCGGAGATGAATTTCACCGATCTCGACCTGCTCGCCGCCGGCCCGGTGGCGCGCCAGCTGGGCACCAGCTTCGACCAGTACTGGAACAGTCCGCTGAGCCAGCCGGCCCGGCGGCTGCGCTGGTTCGCCCCCTCGCCCACCGCCCTGGTGCGGCTGCGCGCGCGGCTGCATCATTACCTCGACAGCGAACGCACCCGCGACCTGGCGCTGTACAACCGCCTGCGGCGCTACGCCACCGCGCCCCAGCTCGACGGCTGGCTGCAGGAGCTGACCTGGGCCCACGCCCAGGCGTTCTGGGATGCGCCGCGCAAGGTCTTGGCCGAGGACGAACCGGACTGGCAGCTGCTGCTCACCCATCAGCTGCAACCGACCCTGGACGGCGCCCAGCACGAACTGCTGCTGGTCTCTTCCTACTTCGTGCCGATGAATCAGGGGGTCGCCTACCTGGGCGGCCTGGCCGCCCGCGGCGTCGATGTGCGGGTGCTGACCAACGCCCTGGAAGCCACCGACGTGCCCGCCGTGCACGCCGGCTACGCGCCCTATCGCGCGGCGCTGCTGGCCCGGGGGGTCAGGCTCTATGAGTTGCGCGCCCGCCCGGACCAGAAGCGATCCGCTCTGCCCTACAGCTTTGGCGAATCCGAATCCAGCCTGCACAGCAAGGCCATGGCCATCGACGGGCGCTGGTCCTTTATCGGCTCCTTCAACTTCGATCCGCGCTCGGTGCTGTGGAATACCGAGGTCGGCATCCTGGTGGACAGCCCGGTCCTCACCGGCCGCCTGCGCCAGCTGATGCTGCAGGGCATGGACCCGAGCGTCTCCTATGCGGTCAAGCGCGTCGAGGATCGCGGGCAGGTGCGCCTGGAGTGGGTCAGCGAACGCGACGGCCAGCCGCGGGTGCTGCACCACGAACCGGGCAGCGCCTGGCGCCGTTTCAACGCCTGGGTGGTCAAGGCCGTGGGGCTGGAGCGGATGCTCTGACGTAGGTTGGGCTGAGCATAGCGAAGCCAACCAGGTCGCTCAGGTTGGGGCTATTGCGGCCATGACGGTCCACCGCTGCGGCCGCTCCTACGGAATATCCGGCTGCTGTAGGAGCAACCGTCTTTATCGCGGCCATGCCGGTGCGCCGTAGCGACCGCTCCTACAGGGAGTGATGCCTTTGTAGGAGCGGCCCATGGCCGCGATTGGCTTCAGTCCTACGACTTACCCCATACCGAACCCGGTGAAGCTCAACGGACCCGATCCACGCGCCACCGTGTCCCAAACCACACCCCATCAATCTCCCTGCAAAAAATCCGGCAATTGCTCATTTTATGAGCAGTAGTCGACCAGGACTTCGGCTAAGGTCGACCGCATTCATCGGCCCCGCTCCGGCACCCGGCCGTCCTATGCATCGAGGATCTCCCATGAGCGCTACCGCCCTGCGTCACGACTGGACTCTCGCCGAAGTCCGCGCCCTGTTCCAGCAGCCCTTCAACGACCTGCTGTTCCAGGCCCAGGGCGTGCATCGCCAGCACTTCGATCCCAATCGCGTGCAGGTCTCCACCCTGCTGTCGATCAAGACCGGCGCCTGCCCGGAAGACTGCAAGTACTGCCCCCAGTCCGGCCACTACAACACCGGTCTGGAAAAGGAAAAGCTGATGGAGGTGCAGAAGGTGCTGGAGGCGGCCGCCGAGGCCAAGGCCATCGGCTCCACCCGTTTCTGCATGGGCGCCGCCTGGAAGCATCCCTCCGCCAAGGACATGCCCTATGTGCTGCAGATGGTGCAGGGCGTCAAGGCCCTGGGCCTGGAGACCTGCATGACCCTAGGCCGCCTGGACCAGGAGCAGACCCGCGCTCTGGCCGACGCCGGACTGGACTACTACAACCACAACCTGGACACCTCGCCGGAGTTCTACGGCAACATCATCACCACCCGCACCTACGGCGAGCGCCTGCAGACCCTGGCCTACGTTCGTGAAGCCGGGATGAAGATCTGCTCCGGCGGCATCCTCGGCATGGGCGAGTCGGTGGACGACCGTGCCGGCCTGCTGATCCAGCTGGCCAACCTGCCCGAGCACCCCGAGTCGGTGCCGATCAACATGCTGGTCAAGGTCCAGGGCACCCCGCTGGCCGAAGAGAAGGACGTCGATCCCTTCGACTTCATCCGCACCCTGGCGGTAGCGCGCATCCTCATGCCCAAGTCCCATGTGCGCCTGTCCGCCGGTCGCGAGCAGATGAACGAGCAGATGCAGTCCCTGGCCTTCCTGGCCGGTGCCAACTCCATCTTCTACGGCGAGAAGCTGCTGACCACCGGCAACCCCCAGGCCGACAAGGACATGCAGCTGTTCGCCCGCCTCGGCATCCAGCCCGAAGCCCGCGAAGAACACGCCGACGAGGTGCACCAGGCCGCCATCGAGCAGGCCCTGGTGGAACAGCGCAACAGCGAACTCTTCTACGACGCCGCCACCGCCTGACCCCTGTCGTCCCCCTCTCCCCCTGGGAGAGGGCCGGGGTGAGGGTAAACCACCGCCCAACCCGCGCTCCAGACCAACCCCCTCTCCCCTCGGGAGAGGGCTGGGGTGAGGGGCCTTCCAACGCTACCGAGACTCCCCATGGCCTTCGACCTCGCCGCCCGCCTGGCCCAGCGTCACGCCGAGCACCTCTATCGGCGCCGCCCTTTGCTGGAAGCGCCCCAGGGCCCCGAGGTGGTGGTGGATGGCGAGTCCCTGCTGGCCTTCTGCAGCAACGACTACCTGGGCCTGGCCAATCACCCCCAGGTGATCGCCGCCCTGCGCGCGGGCGCCGAGCGCTGGGGCGTGGGCGGCGGCGCCTCGCACCTGGTGATCGGCCACAGCGGTCCGCATCACCAGGTCGAAGAAGCCCTCGCCGACCTCACCGGGCGGCCACGCGCCCTGCTGTTCTCCACCGGCTACATGGCCAACCTGGCAGCCGTCACCGCCCTGGTCGGGCGTGGCGACACCGTGCTGGAAGACCGCCTCAACCATGCCTCCCTGCTCGACGCCGGCCTGCTCAGCGGCGCGCGCTTCGGCCGCTATCTGCACAACGACCCGGCCAGCCTGGCCACGCGCCTAGCCAAGGCCGAGGGCGACACCCTGGTGGTCACCGACGGCGTCTTCAGCATGGACGGCGATCTGGCCGCCCTGCCCGAGCTCTGCGAGGTCGCCCAGCGCCACGGCGCCTGGACCCTGGTGGACGATGCCCACGGCATCGGCACCCTGGGCGCCAGCGGCGGCGGCATCGTCGAGCACTTCGGCCTGGATCAGGGCCAGGTCCCGGTGCTGGTCGGCACCCTGGGCAAGGCCTGCGGCACCGCCGGGGCCTTTGTCGCCGGCAGCGAGGAACTGATCGAGACGCTGATCCAGTTCGCCCGCCCCTATATCTACACCACCAGCCAGCCGCCAGCGGTGGCCTGCGCCACCCTCGCCGCCCTGCAGCTCGTCCGTGAGGAGGGCTGGCGCCGTGAGCTTCTGCACACTTTGATCCAGAGATTCCGCAGGGGCGCGACGGCCCTCGGCCTGGACCTTATGCTCAGCGCCACGCCGATCCAGCCGATCCTGGTCGGCGACAGCGCGCGCGCCCTCGCACTCTCCGCCGCCCTGCGCCGACGCGGGATCCTGGTCACCGCCATCCGACCGCCCACCGTACCGGCCGGCAGTGCCCGCCTGCGGGTGACCCTGACGGCGGCCCATCGCGAAGCGCACGTGGACCTCTTGCTCGACGCTCTGGCCCAGGCCATGGCCGAATTACCGCCTGACGCGGATAAGTGACCGACCAATGCGCGATACCCTGATCTTGCTGCCCGGCTGGGGCCTGGGCAGTGCTCCGCTGGAGCCCCTGCGTGACGAACTCGTCGAGCAGGCACCCTTTCTCGACGTGCTGATCGAGCCGCTGCCGGCCCTGGCCGACACCCAGGACTGGTTCACCGACCTGGAAGCCCGCATCGCCGAAGGCGGCTGGCTGGCCGGCTGGTCGCTGGGCGGCATGCTCGCCAGCGAATTCACCCTGCGCCGCCCCCAGGGCGTGCACGGTCTCATCACCCTGGCCAGCAATCCCTGCTTCGTCGCCCGCGCCGGCTGGCAGACCGCCATGGCGCGCAGCGTCTTCACCGACTTCTTCGAGGCCTGCTCGCTGGACGCCGAGCAGACCCTCAGGCGCTTCACCCTGCTGGTGGCCCAGGGCGCCCGCGACAGCCGCACCCTCGCCCGCCAGTTGCAGGTGACCCTGCCGGAGATCGAGCCCGAGGTGGTCATCGCCGGCCTGGAGTTGCTGGCACGCCTGGACACCCGCGCCGCCCTGCAGGCCTTCAGCGGTCCCCAGCTGCACCTGTTCGGCGCCCACGACGCCCTGGTGCCGGCCGCGGCGGCCCAGGCCCTGCGCGACGAGCTGCCCAATGCCCAGGTCGAGGTCCTGGAGCACGCCAGCCATGGCCTGCCCCTGGAACGCCCGGACGAGGTGGCCACCCGTATCCGTGAATTCATCTATGCAGGACGCGATGGCTGACGTATTGCCCGACAAGCGCCAGGTGGCGCTGTCCTTTTCCCGCGCCGCCGCGCAGTACGACGGCGCCGCCCTGCTGCAACGCCGGGTCGCCGACGGCCTCTTCGCCCGGCTACACGCTCTAGAGGAGCGAGTCTGGCTTGACCCGCAACGCTGGCTGGACCTGGGCAGTGGCACCGGCTATTGCAGTCGCGCCCTGGCCCGCCGTCATCCGCAGGCCGAAGGCCTGGCCCTGGACCTGGCGCCCGGCATGCTTAGCCATGCCCGCGCCCAGGGCGCCGGGGCCCGGCACTACCTCACCGCCGACGCCGAACGCCTGCCGCTGCGGGCGGAGAGCTGCGATCTCATCGTCTCCAGCCTGGCCCTGCAGTGGTGCCCGGATCTGCCCAGGGTGCTCGCCGAGGCGCGGCGCATCCTGTGCCCGGGTGGCGTGCTGGCCTTCAGCAGCCTGGTCGCCGGCACCCTCGACGAACTGCGCCAGAGCTGGGCCCGGGTGGACGACCAGGTGCACGTCAATCGCTTCCGCCCCCAGACGGCCTATGTCGCCGCCGCCCAGGCCAGCGGCCTGCAGGGGCTGACGCTGGAGGTCGCGCCCGAGCGGCTGCACTTCCCCGATCTACGCGCCCTGACCCAGCACCTCAAGGCCATCGGCGCCCACAACCTCAACCAGGGACGTCCCCAGGGCCTCACCGGTCGCCAGCGCCTGGCCGCCTTCACCCAGGCCTACGAGAGCCTGCGCGAGCCCGCCGGGCTGCCCGCCACCTACCAGGTGATCCACGTCCTGCTGCGCAAGGAATGACCCCCATGTCCGCCTACTTCGTCACCGGCACCGACACCGAGATCGGCAAGACCACCATCGCCGCCGGCCTGCTGCACCGGGCCCGGCTGCAGGGTCTCGCCACCGCCGGGGTCAAGCCGGTGGCCTCCGGCTGCGAACGGACCGCCGCGGGCCTGCGCAACGGCGACGCCCTGGCCCTGCTCGGCGAGACCTCGCTGCCGCTCGACTACGCCGACATCAATCCCATCGCCCTGGAACCCGCCATCGCCCCGCATCTGGCAGCCCGCGAAGCCGGCATCGACCTCAGCGTCGCCGCCCTGGCCGCCCCGGTGCGGCGGATCCTGGCGCTGCAGGCCGACTTCACCCTGGTGGAAGGCGCCGGCGGCTGGCGCGTGCCCCTGGCCGGCCGGGAGTCCCTTTCCGATCTGGCCCGCGAGCTGGGTCTGCCGGTCGTTCTGGTGGTGGGCGTGCGCCTGGGTTGCATCAACCACGCCCTGCTCAGCGCCGAGGCCATCCTCGCCGACGGCCTGACCCTGGCCGGCTGGGTGGCCAACCTGGTGGCACCGGCCACCCTGCGCCTGGACGACAACCTCGCCACCCTGCACGAACGCCTGCCGGCGCCCTGCCTGGGCACGGTGCCGTACCTGGCCGCGGCCACGCCGGCGGCGGTCGCCGCGCACCTGCGCCTGCCCGGCTGATATCAGTCTTTCGGGCGATGGCCGGTGGGCCAGGCCGGCGGCAGACTGCCCTGTCTGCCGCTGCCGGATCGCCCGAGTGCCTACCTTCAAGTTCCTGACCTGCCTGGGCCTGCTCGGCCTGACCAGCACCACCTGGGCGCTGGACAACCAGACCCGCGTGGAGCAGCGCGGCGAGCGCCTCGGCGCCTTCCTGAGCCAGGCGCCGGATACCCGCGAGGGCACCCTGGAGGTCAGCCAGAGCGGTCGTGCCAGCCAGGCCTATCTCACCCAGAGCGCCTCCCGGGGCGACCGTACCCGCGTCGAGCAGGGCGGCGTGGGCAACTTCACCAATGTCACCCAGGCCGCCGGTGGCGCGCGCGAGGTCAGCATCGACCAGGGCGAAGCCAGCCAGAGCCACGCCTATGTCTACCAGGGCCATGGCCAGCGCAATACGGTGGAGATCGTCCAGCGCGGCCTGCTCGACGAAGCCCTGGTGCGCCAGGGCGGTGACGACCAGCGGCTGCGCATCGAGCAGGAGGGCGCGCGCAACGGGCTGAATCTGTTCCAGGACGGTCGCGACAGCGCGGCGCGACTCAGGCAGGTGGGCGAGGATCACCTCCAGGACGTGCTGAGCCTGGGCGCGCGCAACGAGGTCGAGCTGCTGCAGGGCGGCGCCGCCAACCGGGCGGTGGTCGAGCAGCGCGGCGACGACAACCGGGCCGGCGCTCGCCAGGGCGCGCGGCAGCAGGACGTCCAGCTGATCCAGATCGGCAACCGCAACCAGGCGGCGGTGCAGCAGAACGGCCTCGACGCCAGCCCCCAGCGCGTCAGCGCGCGGCAACTCGGCGACGACAATGCCGTCCAGGTGAATCTGACCGGCAATGGCAACCGCCTCGAGCTGCAACAGCAGGGCAATCGCAACAGCGCTGGCGTCCTGATCGGCGGTGAGGATTCGCGCCTGACCCTGACTACCCAGGGCAACGACAACGAGATCAGTGCGGTCGGGGTGGGCGACAACCTCGAGCTGAGCGTCGAGCAAATGGGTGATGGCCATCTGCTGCAGGCAGGACTGGCCAGCGATGCGCGCGTCAGCGTTAGCCAGCAGGGCGCCAGCCAGTACGCCTCCATCAGTCAGGTCGGTGCGGGCAACAGCCTCGACCTGCGCCAGAGCGGCCAGGGCAATCGGGCGACGATCCAGCAATAGCCGGACACAGGCGGTGACGGGGACTGCTGGTTCTTTGGCGTCAAAGCTGCTTCAATAGCCCTTTGACATCACCGTCGAGGACCCTGTCCATGAACGTGACTTCAAGCAATTCGCTCTATGCCGGGGTGCAGGCCTACCAGAACGGTAGCCGCACGGTCGAAAAGGCCGGTGCCGCCCTCGCCTCCCAGACGGCCCGCAACGAACAGGAAGCCCTGGCCGCGACCACCAACAGCCAGGCCGATCTGGCCAGCGAGCTGGTCAATCTGGATGTCGGCAAGTACCAGGCGCTGGCCGGTACCAAGGTCATGCAGGCCTCGCAGGAAACCCTGGGCCGGCTGCTCGATACCCGGGCCTGATCAGAAAGCTTTGAGTAGAAGGGGCGCCCTAAAAGGCGCCCCTTTTGCGTGCTAGCCCAGGCGGAAGCGGGTGGTGTTGGCCGTCAGGGTGCGACTGCCCGCCTCCAGACCCACCGCCGTGCTCTGCACCGTGCGCGCATTGCCGAGCAGATCGGCCGCGGCCCCATCGATCTGCTGGATATTGCCACTGACCTGGTCGGCGGTGACCGCCTGCTGTTCGGCGGCGGTGGCGATCTGCACCAGGGTGTCGGAGACGCCCTGCACCGACTCGGCGATCTCTTCCAGCCGCCGCCCCAGCCCGGTGATCGACTGGGCATCGCTGGCGGCCTGGCCGCAGGCCTCCTGCATCAGGGACACGGCCTGCGCCACGGTGCCGCTCAGGCTGCCAACGGTCCCGGCGATCTGCGCCGTGGAAGCCTGGGTGCGCTGCGACAGCGAACGTACCTCGTCGGCGACCACCGCGAAGCCCCTTCCCTGGTCACCGGCCCGGGCCGCCTCGATGGCGGCGTTGAGCGCCAGCAGGTTGGTCTGTTCGGCGATGCCGCGGATGACGTCCACCACCTGCTGGATCTGCCCGGCCTGGGCATTGACCTGGGCCATGGCCGCAGCTGTCTCGTCCAGGCGCTGGTTGAGGCGCTGGATGCTGGCAGTGGTCTGGCGACTGTCACTCTGGCTGGCCTCGGCGATGCCGCGCATCTGCTCGGCGCGCCCGGCGGCCTCTTCGCAACTCTGGGCCACGCCCTGGGCGGTGGCGGCCAGTTCGGTGGCGGCGGTGGCGATCTGGGTGATCTGCTGGCGCTGGGCTTCGACGGCGCCCAGCGCCGCCTCGGCCTGCTGACCCAGCTCCCCGGACGCCGTGCCCACCTGGCGACTCTCCTGCTCGACCGCCTGCAGACTGCCGCGCAGCTGCACCACGGCCAGGTCAAGGGCGCGTCCGATCTCGGCCAGTTCATCCTGGCCAGTCACCTGGGCCGAACGGGTCAGGTCGCCGTCGCGCAGGCCTTCGGCCAGGGTGGTGATGCGCCGGGCGCTGCCACGAATGGCGGCCTGCATGCACAGCAGCAGGTAGCAGGTCACCACCAGCAGCAGGCCGAAGCCGGCGGCGATGGCGGCAAAGCTGCGCACGGCATCGGCGCCATAGTATTGCAGCCGTTGGTCCAGATTCTTCAGGGTCTGCTGGCGGAAGGTCTGCAGCCCCTGCAGGACCCCGTCCAGCGTGGTTTCGAACTGCTCCGGCTTGAGCGTGATCTCGCCGCCGAACACCCCCTGATCGAGGGTCTTGAGACTGGCGTCCAGCTGGCTGCTGAGCTTCTGGTAATCATCCTTCCAGCCGGCCATGTCGGCGGGCAGCTTGTTGCCGAGCAGCACCGCGACCTTGGCCAGGCTCTCGCTGGAATCGCCGACGCGGGCGCGCAGGTCGCGCAACTGCAGGCGGCTCTGCAGGCTGAACTGGCCGGAGACCACACTGGCCTGACCGACGCTGGCCAGGCGGCCGAGGCGCTCGTACAACTCGACCGACTGGGTGGTGCCGATCTGCATCAGCAGGTAGGTTTCCATCCAGGGATCGAGGATGAGGCCGCTGTCCAGGGCGATCTCCTCGCGCAGCGCCTGCACGGCGCCCAGGGCGGCGGTGAATCTGTCGTAGCCGTCCGGCCACCAGCCCAGGCTGCGCAGATCGCTGACCTCAAGCCCGGCGAGCGCCTGCTGCAGGGTCTTGAAGCGCGCCTGCACATCGGCGCTGACCCCTTCGCTCTCCAGTTGCTGTCCGAGCTGGGCGAGCCGCTCGCGCCGACTGTCGTTGCGACTTTCCAGGGCGGCGATGGCGGCCTGCACGGCCGGCGTCTCCTGGCGACTGGTATCGATCGCCTTCCAGCGCGCGGTCAGGTTGCGCCGGAGGGTGAGTTCTTCTTCCACGGCATCCAGCCGTTGCAGCAGTCGCACGCCACTGCGCTCGCCACTGACAGTGGCCAGCTTGGCCTGGAAATCGGCGCCCAGCAGCCAGAGACTGACCGCCAGCGGCAGGATGAACAGCACCAGCAGCAGGGCGAACTTGCGGGCGAAGCCGAACTGGCTCAGCACGCGCATACCCGGTGACAACAAAACACCCATGTTCGACCACTCCTGTGCCAGCCACCGGCAAGCGTCGGCTATCCGTTGCGGATAGCTATAGGACGATTTGTCGGCAAACTAACGACTTTCTTGAAAGATAGGGCACAATCGCCGCCCTCCCGTATTCCCAGACCCGGTCCTGCACTCAGGCCCGGGCGTTGCCGTTAAAGGACCGTCCGCGTGGAACGCCTCAAAGCCAAGATTCGCAGCGAAGGCCAAGTACTCTCCGAGCAGGTGCTCAAGGTCGATGCCTTCCTCAACCACCAGATCGATCCGGCGCTGATGCGCGACATCGGTCAGGAGTTCGCCCGCCGCTTCGCCGACGCCGGCATCACCAAGATCGTGACCATCGAAGCCTCGGGGATCGCCCCGGCGGTGCTGACCGGACTGGAGCTGGGCGTGCCGGTGATCTTCGCCCGCAAGCACCAGTCGCTGACCCTGACCGACAACCTGCTGGTGGCCAGCGTCTATTCCTTTACCAAGCAGACGGAGAGCACCATAGCCGTCTCGACCATGCATCTGTCATCCGACGATCGGGTGCTGATCATCGACGACTTCCTCGCCAACGGTAAGGCGGCCAAGGCGCTGATCTCCATCATCGGTCAGGCCGGGGCCAAGGTCGCAGGGCTGGGCATCGTCATCGAGAAGTCCTTCCAGGTCGGTCGCGCCGAACTCGACGCCCAGGGCTATCGCGTCGAATCCCTGGCCCGCGTCGCCTCCCTGGCCGATGGTCAGGTCACCTTCGCCGAGTAAGCCATGGCTCAGATACTGCGCATTCTCGGGGCCGATCTCGATCGCACCGAAACCTGGATCCGTTACGACAAGGCCATGTGCCTGGACTGCGTGTCCAGCTGCTGCACCCTGCCGGTGGAAGCCCGTCTGTCCGATCTGATCCGCATGGGCGTGGTGGACGAATTCGAGAAGGGCGAGCCGCTCAAGGACATCGCCAGGCGACTCAAGAAGGACGGCGTGGTCGAGCGTCTCAACGCCAAGACCGGGCTCTTCACCCTGGTGCGGCTGTCCAACAACGACTGCGTCTACCTGCATCCCAAGACGCGGCTGTGCACCATCTACGACCAGCGTCCGGAAACCTGCCGCAACCACCCCAGGGTCGGCCCGCGCCCGGGGTATTGCGCCTACAAGCCGCAGAAGCTGCGTTGAATCCCTGATCGCGGCCATGCCGGTGCGCCGTAGCGACCGCTCTGGCTCGGACTATCGCGGCCATGGGCCGCTCCTACAGAAGCCTCATCCCCTGTAGGAGCGGCCCACGGCCGCGATAAGACTTCCCGGCGGCCGAGCCTTTCAGGCGAGCCGCTAGAAATCGCCACTCTCCATCGCCCTTTGCATGTCCGCCCGCTCCTCCAGGCATTCCGGGCCGGCCATGTCGAAGATCCGGCAGACCCAGGGCCGCACCTCGTAGATGCTGCAATTCATCTGCTCGCGATCCAGGGCGGCGCACCAGCCGTCGTCGAGGCGCTTCATGCGGGTACCGGTCCAGTCTTCCTCGATGTAGCGGGCGGGCACGCCGGCGTCGTCGAACAGCAGGACTTCCTGGCGGCAGCACCAGGCCTGACAGCTCTCGCAGGTCACGGTTGGGGTGGAAAGATCGTGCAGGGGGATGTCGCTCATGTGCGCAGTGTACCGCCCCCGACCGCCCAGCGGTTTCCGGCCGATGGCTGGAGCAGTTACCATGCGCGTCCCTGACGGTTGTAACCAGTTGTGACCATGCCCAAGCCCTCTTCTCGCGCAGGAGCCGCCATGACGGCCGCACCCCGCTATCGCTTCTATGTCGTGGTCGTCGTGCTGGTCCTGCTGACCTGCGTGGTCGCCGGCCGCATCACCTACCTCAAGCTGTTCGATGCCGCCTTCCTGGGTGACCAGGGCGACCGCCGCTCGGTGCGCCACATCGCCATTCCAGTGACCCGCGGCATGATCACCGACCGCAACGGCGCGCCCCTGGCGGTTTCCACCGAGGTGGTGACCATCTGGTGCAATCCGTCCGAGATGCAGGACAGCGCCGACCAGCTGGGGCGCCTGGCCCAGGCCATCCACAAGCCCGAAGCCGAACTGCGCAACCTGATCCTCGGCCATCCGGAAAAGCACTTCCTCTACCTGGCGCGGGCCCTGTCGCCCATCGACGGCGAGAACATCATGGCCCTCGGCGTGCCCGGGGTGCGCCAGATCAAGGAGTACAAGCGCTACTACCCCAGCTCCGACCTGGTGGCCCAGGTGATCGGCATGGTCAACATCGACGGCCATGGCCAGGAGGGCCTGGAACTGGGCTTCGAAGACTGGCTGGCCGGTCGCGGCGGGGTGCGCGAGGTGCTGATCAATCCGCGCGGCTCGGTGGTCAAGAACATCCGCGTGGTGCGCCAGCCGCAACCGAGCAAGGACGTGGCCCTGTCCATCGACCTGCGCCTGCAGTTCATCGCCTATCGCGCCCTGCAGACGGCGGTGGAGAAGTTCGGCGCCCAGTCCGGGTCGGCCGTGCTGGTCAATCCCAAGACTGGCCAGATCCTGGCGATGACCAACTTCCCCTCCTACAACCCCAACAACCGCGCCACCCTGCAGATCCCCAACATGCGCAACCGCACCTTGACCGACGCCTTCGAGCCCGGCTCGGTGATCAAGCCGTTCAGCATGTCGGTGGCCCTGGCCTCGGGCAAGTTCAACGAGAACAGCACCGTGGACGTGGCGCCGGGCTGGATGACCATCGACGGTCACACCATCCACGACGTGGCCAAGCGCGGCGTGCTGACCATGACCGGGGTGCTGCTCAACTCGTCCAACATCGGCATGAGCAAGGTGGCCCTGCAGATCGGCCCGCTGCCCATCTACGAACAGCTCAGCCGGGTCGGTTTCGGCAATCCCATGGCGCTGGGCTTTCCCGGCGAGAACGCCGGCTACCTGCCCGGCCACACCAAGTGGTCGCAGATCGCCACGGCCAGTATGTCCTTTGGCTACAGCCTGGCGGTCAACGTCGCCGAATTGGCCCAGGCCTATTCGGTGATCGCCAACGACGGCCTGCTGACCCCCCTGACCCTGCTCAAGGACCAGAAGCAGCAGAGCGTCCAGGCCATGGACCCGACCATCGCCCGGCGCCTGCGCGCCATGCTCAACCACGTGGTGGAAGACGAAGGCGGCGTGATCCGCGCCCGGGTGCCCGGCTATCACGTGGCCGGCAAGTCGGGTACCGCGCGCAAGGCCGGCTCCGGCAGCTACACCGAGCACGCCTATCGCTCGCTGTTCGTCGGCATGGCGCCGGCGGCCGATCCCAAGCTGGTGCTGGCGGTGATGCTGGATACCCCGACCAAGGAAGGCTACTTCGGTGGCCTGGTCTCGGCGCCGACCTTCAGCGAGATCATGTCCGGCGCCCTGCGCGCCCTGGCCGTGCCGCCGGACAATTTGCCCGACACCAATACCGCCCAGCAGGCCAAGACCGAACCGCATTCCCACGGTTGAGCGGCTGACGGAAACGAAAAAGGGCGACCCCAGGGTCGCCCTTTTGCATGCTGTGCTACCCGGCCAGAGCTTGTTCAAAGGCTCGCGAGCTAGAGCCAGACAAGGCGAAAAGACCTGAGGAAGCGGAGTTTACGAGCGGTAAATGAGCATTCCGAAGGTCTTTTCAACGCAGTTTGGCCGACGCGCAGCAGACTTTGGACAAGCTCTCAGCGGTGCAGCACGTACTGACCGGTAAAACGTACCCCATCCTCGCCACTCTCGCTGACGATGCGCGACTGCAGGGTGATACGCGCACGACCGCGGCGGCGGAAGGTGGTCTCGAAGCGTTCCCAGGCGCGCGCCTCGGGCGGCTCACCATAGGCCAGGGCATCGGTGGTGATGGGTCGCGGATAGCTGATCTGGCCTTCCTGGATGAGGATATGGCCTTCCTCGATGCCGGCTTCGCGCAGGCGCAGGTACAGCCAGCCCCAGCCGGCCAGCACGGCCACGCAATAGAGGCTGCCGCCGAACATGGTGCTGGCGTGGTTGATGTTGGCGTCCAGCGGGGCATGCAGCTGCAGGCGCTGCTCGCTCCAGTCGCGGACTTCCAGGCCCAGGGCCTTGGTGATGGGAATATCGTGGTGCAACAGGGATTCGAGATGACGGCAGTCGCGGCTCATGCCGGGGTCCTTACAGACAGAATTTCACTATCAGGAGCAGACGCAAGCCATGACCCATGGGTCACGTCCTGGCGCCATTGTGCACCAAGGAAGGCCGCTCCGGGGAAATGGCCGCCGGCAGGCGGAAGCGGAAGCGGGCGCCGCCCAGACTCGATTCGTCGATGGTCAGGCTGCTGCGATAGCCTTCGAGGATATCCTGCACCACGGCCAGGCCGATGCCCTGCCCGGGGTGCCGGCTGTCCATGCGCATGCCGCGGCGCAGCACGCTCTCGCGGCGCTCGGCGGGAATCCCCGGGCCGTCGTCCTCGATGTCGAGGATCCAGTGCTCGGTGTGCCGACGGGCGCTGACCCGTACCTGGGTCAGGCAGAGCCGATAGGCGTTTTCCAGCAGGTTGCCGAACACCTCCAGCATGGCGGCTTCCTCGGCCTGCACCCGCAGATTCGGCGGCAGGTCCATTTCCGCCTGGACGCGTTTCTCGGCATAGACCTTGTCCAGGGTGCTGAACAGCGACTCCAGCAGCGGCGCCAGCTCCAGCGGCCGGCTGAGCACCGCGCCGCCCTGGCGCGTGGCCCGCTGCAGCTGGTACATCACCTGCTGGTTCATGCGCTCGATCTGGGTCTGCAGGGTGCCGACCTCCTGATCCAGCTGCGGCCGGCGGCGCAATTCCTCGGTCACCCCCTGCAGCACCGCCAGCGGCGTCTTGAGGCTGTGGGCGAGATCGCCGAGGGTGTCGCGATAGCGCTCGCGCTGCAGCCGTTCGTGGTCGAGCAGGCGGTTGAGCGAACGGATCAGCCGGCTGATCTCGCTGGGCACGTTGTTTTCGTCGAGCAGCTCGCGCTGATCGGTCTCCACCGCATCGAGTTGCTGGCTGAGACGGCGCAGCGGGCGCAGGCTCCACTGCATGACCAGTGCCAGCAGCAGCAACAGGGCGCCCAGCACCCCCACCAGCCAGAGAATCACCTGGTGCAGGAAGGTGGCGCGCAGCCGCTCGTATTCCTCGGCCGGCTGCATGGTGACCACGCTGAAGCCCGCCACCGGCGGATTGCCCAGCAGCACCTCGCGATCAAAGACGAAGAAGCCCTGCCCCTGGTCGTCGGTGGCCTTGACCAGCTTGACCCCGCCGCCGTCGAAGGTCGGCTTGTAGTTGGGCCGCTCCTTGATCGCCGAGCGCGAGCGCCACAGCAGGCGGCCGTTCTGGTCGTAGACATAGCCGAGGATCGGCGAGCCGGGCCGGTCGAAGACCTCTTCGGCGATCATCTCCGGCATCGCCAGGCGGCCGTCGATGGCGCGCGCCGCACCGATCAGGGTGTTGGCGTTGGCCTCCAGCCGCGCGGCAACGAAGTTTTCCACGGTGCGGTCGAAGGCGTTGCGGATCGCCGGCACGATCAGCGCCAGGCAGACGCTGACCAGCAGGGCCGCGCTGAGCAGCAGCCGCACACGAAAGGAACGGATCACTGGCAGCGCTCGGTGAACAGGTAGCCGCGGCCCCGGACCGTTTCGATGGGTTGCATCTGGCAGCTGGCCTCCAGCTTGCGCCGCAGGCGCCCCACCAGCACCTCGATGACGTTGCTGTCGTGCTCGCCGTCATCGTCGTAGAGCTGCTCCATGAGCCGCTCCTTGGTGATCACCTGCTGGTGGTTGCGCATCAGGTATTCCAGCAGGCGGTATTCGTAGGCGGTCAGCTGCAGCGGCTGCTCTTCGTTGAAGGCCTGCTGGCGGCCCAGGTCGAGCTTGAGCGAACCGGCGCGGATGCTCGGCTGGACGAAACCCGCCGAACGGCGCAACAGCACGTTGAGGCGCGCCTCCAGCTCTTCGAACTGGAAAGGCTTGACCACATAGTCGTCCGCCCCGGCGCCGAGCCCCTCGACCTTGTCCTGCCAGCTGCCGCGGGCGGTGAGGATGAGGATCGGCAGGGTGGCGCCCTGGTTGCGCAGCTGGCGGATCAGATCGAGACCGCTCATGCCGGGCAGGCCCAGGTCGATGATGGCGAGATCGTGATGGAATTCGCGGGCGCTGTAGAGCGCTTCTTCCGCATCGGCCACGGCATTGACGACATGACCGGCTTCACCCAGACGCACCTTGAGGTGGTGGCGCAGCAGGTTTTCGTCTTCGACGACGAGGATCTTCATGCAGACTCCTGAACAGCTAACGAGACGTTCTCTGGCCGCGACTGCGCCTGTCGCGTGCTTCGCGCAGCGGCGCCCTGGTGCCGATTATGGCGCCTGGAGCCGGCCGGCGGCGAGAGCGGGAAGGGAATGGCTGGGATCACTGACTTTGTTCCGGGCAAAAAAAACCTCTCCAGTTGGAGAGGTAAGGAGCACTTCATGGGGATCGGAAACTGCCGTTGGGGGACGGCTCCGTCGCGAGACGGCTACAGGGGACCAGAGCTGACTTGGTGACCCTGTAGTGGAGTTACAAGGATGAACATCGCCAGGTCGGGTCGAAGTGTCCGGACGATCTGCCGTAGCGGGAGCTGCGCTAGGGTGAACATATCCGGGCGACCTCGGCGTTGCTGATCTGACAGTTGCAGATTAGGCCAATGGCCCTGAACGCTGCCTGAACTCGTCCTGAACGCTAGCTGAACGGCCGCGAAGTGGCCCGAGAGCGACGGACGGTGGCCTCGGCCGATCCGCCGCCGGACGAGGCCTCAGGGCAGCTTGCCCAGGCAGCCGCCCAGGGTGTCGGCCACGTTCTGCAGCAGCTGGGCATAGCCGCCGGCGTTGGCCGGGATGCGGGCGCCGAGGGGATCGAGTTCCACCAGGGTCACCGGCAGGCCGCTGCTCAGGGTAGTGGCGATCTTTGGCTGCAGCGGCGGCTCGGTGAAGACGCAGGTCGGCCCGGCGGCCTTGAGTTCGTCGCGCATGGCGGCCACGTGGCGCGCGCCGGGCTGAACGTCGGCGCCCAGGGCGAAGACGCCGCGATGGCTCAGGCCATAGGCTTCCTCGAAGTAGTCGAAGGCTTCGTGGAAGACGAAATAGGGCTTGCCGGCCAGCGGCGCCAGCTGGGCGCGCAGGGCCTGGTCCTTGGCGGCCAGTCCGCTTTCGAAGGCCTTGAGGTTGCTGGCGTAGCGACTGGCATTGGCCGGATCGGCCTGGCTCAGGTCGGCGGCCACGCGGGCGGCGATCACCCGGGCGTTGGCCGGACTCAGCCAGAGATGGGCATCCAGGCTGCCCGGACGATGATCGTGGTCGTGGGCGTATTCGGGCTCGCCGCCCTGTTCCTCGCCGTGCGCGTGCTCGTGCTCGTCGCCGTGATCGTCGTCATGGGCGTCCGCATGCTCGGCACCGAAGCGGCGCAGGTGCAAGCCGGGCAGCTCCTGGACGGCCAGGCTGGGGCCCTGGCGCTCCTTGAGCACCGCCGGCAGGAAGGCCTCCAGATCCGGGCCGATCCAGTAGACCAGCCGGGCCTCGCGCACCTGGCGCAGGTCCGAGGGCCGCAGGGCGTAGTGGTGCGGCGAGGCACCCGGCGGCAGCAGCACGGCGGGCTGGCCGGCGCCGTCCTGGATGGCGGCGGCGATCAGTTGCAGGGGTTTGATGCTGGTGAGCACCTTCACCTCGGCCTGGGCGGGCAGCAAGGTGCAGGCGAGCAGCAGGGAGGCGACGAGGGGTAGGAGGCGCGGCACGTGAAAATCCCGATTCTTAAGAGAGGTGCAATATAATAACGTCCTGGCTCCCAAGGTACTGTTTCATGACCGACGCCCCCCTGGCCTTTCGGCCCCACGATCATTCGCGCTGCGTCGCCCACGCGCTGGCCGAGGCCGACGCCCTCTGCAGCCGCGCCGGCGTGCGCCTCACCGAGCTGCGCAAGCGGGTGCTGGAGCTGGTCTGGCAAAGCCACAAGCCGCTCGGCGCCTACGACATCCTGGCCGTGCTCAGCGAGCAGGACGGCCGCCGCGCTGCCCCGCCCACCGTCTACCGGGCGCTGGATTTCCTGGTCGAGAACGGCCTGGTGCACCGCATCGCCTCGCTCAACGCCTTCGTCGGCTGCAACCATCCCGGCGAGGCCCACCAGGGCCAGTTCCTGATCTGCCGCAGCTGCCAGGTGAGCATCGAGCTGGAACAGCCGGCCGTGCACCAGGCCATCCTCGACGGCGCCAGCGCCGTGGGCTTCCAGGTCGAAGGCCAGACCGTGGAAGTGGTCGGTCAGTGCGCCGCCTGCCGGAAGCAGGCATGAGCGAGGCGCTGATCCGGCTGCAGGAGGTCGGCGTGACCTTTGCCGGGCAGCCGGTGCTCGAGCAGGTCAGCCTGACCCTGGATCCCGGCCGCATCGTCACCCTCATCGGCCCCAATGGCGCCGGCAAGACCACCCTGGTGCGCAGCGTGCTCGGCCTGCTCACACCCGATCGCGGCAGCGTCTGGCGTCGTCCACGACTGCGCATCGGCTACATGCCGCAGAAGCTGCAGGTGGATGCCACCCTGCCGCTGTCGGTGCTGCGCTTCCTGCGCCTGGTGCCAGGCGTGAATCGCGCCAGTGCCCTGGCCGCCCTGGGCGAAGTGGGCGCCGAAGGCGTCATCGACAGCCCTCTGCAGAGCATTTCCGGCGGCGAGTTGCAGCGGGTGCTGCTGGCCCGCGCCCTGCTCCGCCAGCCCGAGCTGCTGGTGCTCGACGAACCCGTGCAAGGCGTCGACATCAACGGCCAGAGCGAGCTGTACCGGCTGATCGGCCAGTTGCGCGAACGCCATGGCTGCGGCGTGCTGATGGTGTCCCACGACCTGCACCTGGTGATGGGCGCCACCGACCAGGTGATCTGCCTGAATCGGCACATCTGCTGCTCGGGCCATCCCGAGCAGGTCAGCGGCGATCCGGCCTATCAGGCGCTGTTCGGCCAGAGCGCGCGCAACCTGGCCGTCTATCACCACCACCACGATCACGCCCACGACCTGCATGGCGGCGTGGTCAAGACCCCGCATGTCCATGGAGCCCACTGCAAGCATGGCTGATTTTCTGCTGTATGCCCTGCTCGCCGGTCTCGCCCTCGCCCTTGTCGCCGGTCCCCTCGGCTCCTTCGTGGTCTGGCGGCGCATGGCCTATTTCGGCGACACCCTGTCCCATGCCGCCCTGCTCGGGGTCGCCGTGGGCTTCTTGCTGGATGTCAGCCCGACCCTGACCGTCACCGTCGGCTGCCTGGCGCTGGCCGTGGTGCTGGTGGTGCTGCAGCGTCGTCGGGGGCTGGCCGCCGACACCCTGCTCGGCATCCTCGCCCACAGCACCCTGTCGCTGGGGCTGGTGGCGCTGTCGTTCATGCACGAGGTGCGCATCGACCTGATGAGCTACCTGTTCGGCGATCTGCTGGCGGTGGGTCCCGGCGATCTGCGCTGGATCCTTGGCGGCAGCGCCCTGGTGCTGGTCGCCCTGGCCTGCCTGTGGCGGCCGCTGCTGGCCATCACCGTGCACGAGGAACTGGCCCAGGTCGAAGGCCTGCCGGTGACCTGGATCCGCCTGGCGCTGATGCTGCTGGTGGCCATCGTCATCGCCGTGGCCATGAAGATCGTCGGGGTGCTGCTGATCACCTCGCTGCTGATCATTCCCGCCGCCACCGCCCAGCGCCACGCCCGCAGCCCCGAGCAGATGGCCTGTGGCGCAAGCCTGCTAGGCATGGCCGCGGTGTGCCTGGGGCTGACGCTGTCCTGGTACCAGGACACCCCGGCCGGCCCCTCGGTGGTGGTGGCCGCCGCCGGGATGTTCCTGCTGGGCTACCTGTTGCCCCGCCGCGCCTAGGCGCTCTAGCGCGGCGCCTGCCAGACCGCCTGGCTGACGTCCACCGCCCGGGGGATCAGCCCCTGGGCCTTGAAGATGTCGGCGGTCTGCTGCTGGGTGGCGATGATCGCCGGCGTCAGCGCCGTCGCACCATAACCGGTACGCGCCTGCCAAGTGGCGATCACCGCTTCCGGCAGTCCGATCTGCTCGGCCAGGATGCGTGTCACCTCCGGCTTGTGGGTATTGGCCCAGGCACCAGCCTTGGCCAGTTCCGCCAGCAGCAGGCGGATCGCCTCGGGATGGGCGTCGGCGAAGCGGCGGGAGCCCTCATAGAAGCTGTTGGCGTGCAGCAGTCCTTTGTAGTCGGCGAGCACGCGCACCGGCTGGCTCTGCTGGATGGCCGCAAGATAGGGGTCCCAGACCACCCAGGCGTCCACCGACCCATTGACGAAGGCGGCGCGGGCGTCCGCGGGCGGCAGATACACCGGCTGGATGTCCTTGAAGCTCAGCCCGGCTTTTTCCAGGGCGGCGACCAGCAGGAAGTTGGCGCTCGATCCCTTCTGCACCGCCACCTTCCTGCCCCTGAGGCCGGCGACGTCGCGGATCGGCGAGGCGGTTGGCACCAGGATGGCCTCCACCGCCTCGCTGGCCGGTTCGGCGCCCAGGTAGACCAGGTCGATCCCGGCCGCCTGGGCGAAGATCGGCGGTGGCGAGCCGGTATAGCCGACGTCGATGCTGCCGGCATTGAGCGCCTCCAGCAGTTGCGGCCCGGCCTGGAATTCGCGCCAGCTCACCTGGTAGCCCTGGGCGCCCAGGGCCTGCTCCAGGGTACCCTGGGCCTTGAGCACGGCCAGCAGACCTCCGCCTTTCTGATAGCCGATGCGCAGCGCCTGGTCGGCGGCCTGGACCGGGGCGAGCATCCCGAGCGCCAGCAACAGAACGGCGCCCCGCGCCAGCCAGCGTCGAAGAGAGGAGCGAAACATGGCGACCTTCCTTATATTCCATTTGGAAAGGTCAGCCTGGCCTATCTAGACCCGAATGTTTAATACGTTTCTCTGCTAAGGCTATGCCCGGCCAGGCAGCGAGGGCCAGCCAAGGTCCGATTGACGCTGGCCCCAGGATCGCGCCACCCTGCGCCAGCGGCGACCACCGGGGTCGCCGACCCTATCGGAGCCTGCCATGCCTTTTCTGATCGAGACCTTCGACAAGCCGGACAGCCTGGCCCTGCGCCAGCAGCATCGCCCGGCCCACCTGGACTTCCTGCGCGAGAACGCCGCCGCGCTGCTGGCCTGCGGCGCCAAGCTCAGCGACGATGGCGAGACCGCCAGCGGCAGCGTCTACATCGTCGATGTGGAAACCCGCGCCGAAGCCGAAGCCTTCATCGCCCGGGATCCCTTCACCAGCGCCGGACTGCCGGGCGAGGTGCGCATCACCCGCTGGCGCAAGGCGATTCTGGACGGCAAGGCGTTCGTCTAGGTGCTCTCCAGGGCGGCCTGACCGGCCGCCTCCGCCCTACCGCGAATTGGCTTAAGAATCCCTTAAACCTGGCAAAATGCCACCTTAATCAACGCCGTTCGCAGCCGTTGCAAGTTCACACTTCTAGGAATCGCTTCACAGAAAAGTGATGCAGCGCAAGAAAAGCCCGAGTTTTCCCGGCGCTACCGCAAGGAAGCTAACGAACTAGCCTAAGCTCACCGGGCTCAGATGATCTGATGCGCCGACATCCTTTCCCACTCCTGTGGAAACGCTGTCTCGCTTAGCTAGTACAGAGGACTCAGCATGACCAAGACCACGCCTGAAAAGGATCTGCGCATCGAGACGATTCGCGGCCTGGCGCTGTTTCTGATGGTAGCGGGCCACGTCATCGGCAGTTCGTCGACCCTGGGCATGAAGGTGCCCGACGACTCCGTGCTGCGCTATCTCTACGACTCTCTCGTCTATGTCCGGATGCCGCTGTTCACCGCCATCTCCGGCTACGTCTATGCCTTGCGCCCGGTGAATACCGGCAGCGACCTGTCGCGCTTCTACCAAGGCAAGTTCAAACGCATCGGGATTCCCCTGCTGGTGGTGTCGACGCTGTTCTTCGCCCTGCAGATGGCCGTGCCCAACACCAACTACAAGCCGCAGCTGACCGACATCTTCAGCATCTACTTCTTCAGCTATGCGCACTTCTGGTTCCTGCAGTCGATCTTCTGCATCTTCGTGGTGATCGCCCTGCTGGAGAAGGCCGGCCTGCTGCTGACCTTGCGCAACTTCGGCCTGGTGTTCGCCGTGGCCCTGGCGGCGTCCTTCGCCTGGGAGAGCTTCCCGGACCTGTTCAGCCTCTACAAGGCGGTGCAGCTGTTCCCCTTCTTCCTCCTGGGCTTAGGTCTCTACCGCTTCGGCGCGCAACTCATCACCCAGCGCAACGTCACCACCATGGCCGTGGCCCTGGCGATCCTGGTGATCATCGACCAGGCGTATCTGTTCGAACTGGTGGATCTCGACGAGAACGACATGGCCGTGGTCGGCACCGCCCTGGGCCTGGCCGCCATCAGCCTGCTGATCGCCCGCCGCTTCTACTTCAAGCCGCTGGCCTGGCTGGGTTATTTCTCCTTCGAGATCTACCTGTTCCACGTCTTCGGTACCGCCGGTGCCCGCATCGTGCTGAACAAGCTGCAGGTTCACGACGTCTGGGTGGTCTTTACCGTCAGCATGGTCATGGGCCTGTTCCTGCCGGTGGCGCTCAAGCTGGTGCTGGAACGCATCAGTCCGCTGCACTTCCTCAGCGTGGCCTTCTTTGGCGCCAAGACCCGGGTCAATCGGGCTACGCCGCCGCTGCAGAAGAAAGCCACCGCCTAGGCGCCCGGCTCGGACGACCCGCCATAAAAAACCCACGCCTTGGCGTGGGTTTTTTCATTGTCTGGCGGATCAGTCGACGCTGAGCACGACCCGACCCCGGGTGGGGCACTGCTCCATGCAGCGGTGGGCCTCGACGAATTGCTCGAAGGGAAAGACCTGCTTGATCTGCGCCTTGAGCAGGCGATCGCGGGTCAACTGGTCGATGTGCTGCAGGGCCTCGCGCACCGCGGCGCAATCCGCCTCCAGACCCATCTCCGGCTGGCCGGTGAAGTCCTGGACGCAGTGGATGTACAGCTTGAATTTCTTCTTGAAGGCCGCGCAGGCCGGCAGCGGGGTCTGGTTGCCCCCATTGAGGCCGTAGAGCAGCAGCCGACCGCGGGGCGCCATGGCCTCGCCGAGCAGGGCCAGTTGCGGACCGCCCAGGGCATCCAGGGCCACGTGCACGCCAACGCCGTCGGTGATGCTGGCGATGCGGCTGACCAGATCCTCTTCCTCGGCGGCGATGACCCTTTCCGCGCCCAGTTCGCGCAGGTAGTCACGGTCGCCGGCGTCATGGGTGCTGGCGATGACCCGGGCCCCCAGGGCCTTGGCCAGCTGGATGGAGGCCGGACCGCAGCAGCGACTGGCATCGGTGATCAGCACCCATTCGCCCGGTTGCAGCCGGGCCTGGTGCATCAGCGCGGTATAGACGGTGAGCAGCGGGTTGTAGTGCACCGCGGCTTCCACCGGGGTGAGCACGTCCGGGTAGCGCACCAGGGAGGTGGCCGGATAGACCAGCTCGTCACCATAGGCCGGATAGCGATTGATGTCGTGACCCAGGAAGCTGGCCACGCGATCGCCCACCGCCAGGTCGGCCACGCCTTCGCCCAGGGCGGTGACCACCCCGGCCAGCTCGCAGCCGAGACCGGCCGGCGGCACGGCCTGCTCGGGGGCCAGATTCTGCCGCCAGAGCACGTCGTACCAGCTCACGCCAATGGCCTGGACCCGCACCAGCACCTCGCCTGGCCCCGCCACGGGCGTGGGCCGGTCGATGCAGGCGAGCACCTCCGGCGGGCCGAATTCGGTGAACTGGATCAGGCGGGACATGGCATTACCTCGCGTTGATGCCAACCCCGGGACGTGTGCCGAGGCGGACTGCTATGACTAGGACTCTAACCAGCCTTCCCTTAGGATTCTATGCATCCCCATCGATAATGGACATCGGGGGTATCGATCCACTCCCTGCCGGGGCCTGAATGAACCGTACCGATCTGCGTCGCGTCGACCTCAACCTGCTCATCGTGTTCGAGACCCTGATGCTCGAGCGCAGCGTCACCCGTGCCGCGGAAAAGCTGTTTCTCGGCCAGCCGGCGATCAGCGCGGCCCTGGCACGGCTGCGCACCCTGTTCGACGATCCGCTGTTCGTCCGCACCGGGCGCAGCATGGAGCCCACGCCGCGGGCCCAGGAGATCGCCGCCCTGCTGTCGCCGGCACTGGACCAGATCTCCAGCGCGGTGAGCCGGACCCAGAGTTTCGAGCCGGCCAGCGCCGACCGGGTATTCCGCGTCGGCCTCTCCGACGACGTCGAATTCGCCCTGCTGCCACCGCTGCTCAGGCGCATCCGCATCGAGGCGCCGGGCACCACCCTGGTGGTGCGCCGGATGAACTACCTGACCGCCGCCGGCATGCTGGCCTCCGGCGAGATCACCGTGGCGGTGGGCTATACCGAGGAGCTGCCGGCCAACGCCAAGCGCCGACCGGTGCGCCGCTTCGGCTTCAAGGTGCTGCGCGCCGACAGCAAGCCCGGTCGCCTGACCCTGGACGAATACTGCGCGCGGCCCCATGCCCTGGTGTCCTATGCCGGTGACCTCACCGGCTATATCGACGAATTGCTCGACAAGCTCGGCCGCCAGCGCCGGGTGGTGCTGGCGGTGCCCCAGTTCAACGGCCTGGGTTCGCTGTTGGCGGAAACCGATCTGCTGGTGATGGTGCCGGACTACACCGCGCGCCTGCTGGCCAGCACCGGTGGCCTGAGGTACGAAGACCCGCCAGAAGAACTGCGCGACGGCAGCCATGAATTGCCCATGGCCTGGAGCGGCGCCCAGGATCACGACCCCGGCGAGCGCTGGCTGAGGTCGCGCATCCAGATGTTCATTGGCGATCCGGACAGTCTTTAGCGCTTGTCGGCGTCGGGCTCCTGATCGCCGCGAGGCGTCCGACGCTCAGGGATGACGGCGCCCTCGGCACCGTCCGCACCCTTGGCGCCGGGAACGCCGCCAGGTCCGGCGGCACCACCCTGGCCTCCGCTACCGCCCTTGCCCGGTAGCGCGCCGCTACCGCCTGCGCCACCCGCACCGCCGGCTCCTCCGTTGCCGGCCAGGAGCAGGTATTCGGAATGGGCGGGCACAGGCGTCGGCAAGAACGGCTGGGCGACCGTTGCCGCGCTGGCCAGCAGCGCGGTGATCAGTACCAGGGTGTGGCGGGATAGCGACATCATCATCCTCCTGCAGCGGGGGTCTCGACCGGGGCCTGGCGACCACCGCGGCGCGCTTGGGCAAGGACAGGGTCTGCAGCCCCAACTCTAGCCCAGGGCTGACGCCGAGCTGAAGGGCTCTAGATAGCCGCTCTGCGCCCATTACCATCACCGCCAGCGATACCTACAGCAAAACCATCACCGTCATCGATAAATGAGTTCGAGCCCTTCGATTCGTCGGCGCCCTTCCCCGGCGGCAGACTCGCCTCCCTGACCTCTTTCCACCTCGGGCGGACTCGAACATGGATCTCTTCGCGAAAACCCTCGGCCCCCTGGCCCTGACCTCCACGCTGTTCCTTGCCGCCTGCGGCGATTCCCATCCCCAGGCCAGCGCGGCACCGCCCGCGCCCAAGGTGAGCGCCGCCGAGGTGCTGCGCCAGCCGGTGGTGGAATGGGACGAGGTGACCGGCCGCCTGGAAGCGCCCGAGTCCGTGGTGGTGCGTCCCCGCGTCTCCGGCTATGTCGACCGCGTGCTCTTCCACGAGGGTGCCCGGGTCAAGCGCGGCGACCTGCTGCTGCAGATCGATCCGCGCCCCTTCCAGGCCGAGGTCAAGCGCCTCGAAGCCGAGCTGCAACAGGCCCGCGCCAACGCCAGTCGCACCGCTGACGAAGCCGCCCGTGGCGAACGCCTGCGCAGCAGCAACGCCATCTCTGCGGAAATCGTCGAGGCCCGCCGCAGCGCCGCCCAGGAAGCCAAGGCCAGCGTCGCTGCCGCCCAGGCGCAACTGGACGCCGCGCGCCTGAATCTGGGCTTCACCGAGGTCCGCGCCGCCATCGACGGGCGCGTCGGCCGTGCCGAGGTCACTGCCGGCAACCTGGTCAACGCCGGAGACACCCGCCTCACCACCCTGGTCTCCACCGACATGGTCTATGCCTATTTCGACGCCGACGAGCGCGTCTTCCTCAAGCAGCAGGCCCTCGCCCGCCAGGGCCAGCGCGGCGCGGCCAGCCCGGTCTACCTGGCGCTGTCCAACGAAGACGACTTCTCCCACGAAGGCCACATGGACTTCATGGACAACCAGCTCGATCCGCGCACCGGCACCATCCACGGTCGCGCCGTGTTCGACAATGCCGACGGCCGCTTCACCCCGGGACTCTATGCCCGGCTACGGCTGGTGGGCAGCGGCACCTACGAAGGCACCCTGATCCAGGACGCCGCCGTGGGCACCGACCTGGGCAAGAAATTCGTGCTGGTGGTGGACGGCCAGAACAAGGCCGCCTATCGCAACGTCGATCTGGGCCCACGCCTGGAAGGTCTGCGCATCGTGCGCAAGGGGTTGGAAGCCGGCGATCGCATCGTGGTCAACGGCCTGCAGCGAGTGCGTCCGGGCATGACCGTCGACGCCCAGTCGGTGCCCATGGCCGATGCCACCACCCTGGCCGCCCTCAAGCGCCAGCGCGACGCGGTCCTCGCCAGCCTGCCGGCGCCCACCCAGCCGCTCAAGGTGGGTAGTCGCTAGACCCCAGGCTCAACCTTCTTCCCATTTCAGACTTTCACCGTCCAGGCATCGCGTCTATCGCGGTCATGGACCGCTCCTACCGCAGGAGCGGTCCATGACCGCGATGGACGCGACGGCCGCCTGTTGCCCAAGGAAAGCCCGATGAACTTCTCCCAGTTCTTCATCCGCCGGCCGATCTTCGCCGCCGTGCTCTCGCTGATCATCCTGATCGGCGGGGCCATCTCGCTGTTCCAGCTGCCGATCAGCGAATACCCCGAGGTCGTCCCGCCCACCGTGGTGGTGCGCGCCACCTTCCCCGGCGCCAACCCCAAGGTGATCGGCGAGACCGTCGCCGCGCCCCTGGAGCAGGCCATGAACGGCGTGGAGCACATGCTCTACCTGTCGTCCCAGTCCACCGCCGACGGCAAGCTGACCCTGACCATCACCTTCGCCCTGGGGACCAATCTGGATACCGCCCAGGTGCAGGTGCAGAACCGCGTCACTCGCACCCTGCCCAAGCTGCCGGAAGAGGTGCAGCGCCTCGGCGTGACCGCCGACAAGGCTTCGCCGGACCTGGCGATGGTGGTGCACCTGACCTCGCCGGATCAGCGCTACGACATGCTCTATCTGTCCAACTACGCCCTGATCAACGTCAAGGACGAGCTGGCGCGACTGGACGGCGTGGGCGACGTCCAGCTGTTCGGCATGGGCGACTATTCCCTGCGCGTCTGGCTCGATCCGGACAAGGTGGCCTCGCGCGGCCTGACTGCCAGCGACGTGGTCACCGCCATCCGCGAGCAGAATCGCCAGGTCGCCGCCGGTGCCCTTGGCGCGCCGCCGGCCCCGGGCAGCACCAGCTTCCAGCTGGCCATCAACACCCAGGGCCGCCTGGTGGACGAGGAAGAATTCGCCAACATCATCGTGCGCGCCGGCAGCGACGGCCAGATCACCCGGCTGCGCGACATCGCCCGCATCGAACTGGGCTCCAACCAGTACGCCCTGAGGTCCCTGCTGAACAACCAGCCGGCGGTGGCCATCCCGATCTTCCAGCGCCCCGGCAGCAACGCCATCGACCTGTCCAACCAGGTACGCGCCAAGATGGCCGAGCTCAAGCAGAGCTTCCCCCAGGGCATGGACTACGAGATCGTCTACGACCCGACCATCTTCGTGCGCGGCTCCATCGAGGCAGTGGTGCACACCCTGTTCGAAGCCATCATCCTGGTGGTGCTGGTGGTGATCCTGTTCCTGCAGACCTGGCGCGCCTCCATCATTCCCCTGGCGGCGGTGCCGGTGTCGCTGATCGGCACCTTCGCGGTGATGCACGCCTTCGGCTTCTCGCTCAATGCGCTGTCCTTGTTCGGCCTGGTGCTGGCCATCGGCATCGTGGTGGACGACGCCATCGTGGTGGTGGAAAACGTCGAGCGCAACATCGGCCTCGGCCTCGATCCGGTGGCCGCCACCCGGCGCGCCATGGGCGAGGTGACCGGTCCGATCATCGCCACCGCCCTGGTGCTCTGCGCGGTGTTCGTGCCGACCGCCTTCATCTCCGGTCTCACCGGGCAGTTCTATCGCCAGTTCGCCCTGACCATCGCCATCTCCACGGTGATCTCGGCCTTCAATTCCCTGACCCTGTCGCCGGCCCTGGCCGCGGTGCTGCTCAAGGGCCACGACGCGCCCAAGGACCGTTTCTCGCGGCTGCTCGACCGGCTGTTCGGCGGCTGGCTGTTCGCCCCCTTCAACCGCTTCTTCGAGAAAGCCAGCCACGGCTACGTCGGCGCCGTGCGCCGGGTGCTGCGCGGCGGTTCCATCGTGCTGGTGCTCTATGTGGTGCTGCTCGGCCTGACCGGCCTGGGCCTGGTGAAGACGCCGACCGGCTTCGTGCCGCCCCAGGACAAGCAGTACCTGGTGGCCTTCGCCCAGTTGCCCGATGCCGCCACCCTGGATCGCAGCGAAGAGGTCATCCGCCGCATGTCGGCCATCGCCCTCAAGCACCCGGGCGTGGAAAGCACCGTGGCCTTCCCCGGCCTGTCCATCAACGGCTTCACCAACAGCCCCAACAGCGGCATCGTCTTCGTGACCCTGAAGCCCTTCGAGGAGCGCCGCGATCCCTCGTTGTCCGCCGGTGCCATCGCCGCCCAGCTGAACGGCGAATTCGCCGCCATCCAGGAATCCATCATCGCCATCTTCCCGCCGCCGCCGGTACAGGGGCTGGGCAGCATCGGCGGCTTCCGCCTGCAGGTGGAGGACCGCGGCAACCTGGGTTACGAAGAACTCTACGCCCAGACCCAGAGCGTGCTGGCCAAGGCCCGGCAGCTGCCGGAACTGGCGCCGGAGTCGCTGTTCACCAGCTACCAGGTCAACGTGCCGCAGATCGATGCCCACATCGACCGCGAGAAGGCCAAGACCCACGGGGTGCCCATCGACGCCATCTTCGACACCCTGCAGGCCTACCTGGGCTCGGTCTACGCCAACGACTTCAACCGCTTCGGCCGTACCTTCCAGGTCAACGTCCAGGCCGACCAGCGCTTCCGCCTGGAACCCGAGCAGATCGGCCAGCTCAAGGTGCGCAACGACCGCGGCGAGATGGTGCCCCTGTCCACCTTCGTCAAGGTCAGCGACACCGCCGGTCCCGACCGGGTGATGCACTACAACGGCTTCCTCACCGCCGAGATCAACGGCGCGCCGGCGCCCGGCTACAGCTCCGGCCAGGCCCAGGCGGCCATCGAGGGGCTGCTCAAGCAGGAGCTGCCCAACGGCATGACCTTCGAATGGACCGAGCTGACCTACCAGCAGATCCTCTCCGGCAATACCGCCCTGCTGGTGTTCCCGCTCTGCGTGCTCCTGGCCTTCCTGGTGCTGGCCGCCCAGTACGAGAGCTGGAGCCTGCCGCTGGCGGTGATCCTGATCGTGCCCATGACCCTGCTCTCGGCCATCACCGGGGTGATCCTGGCCGGCAGCGACAACAACATCTTCACCCAGATCGGTCTGATCGTGCTGGTGGGCCTGGCGTGCAAGAACGCCATCCTCATCGTCGAGTTCGCCAAGGACCAGCAGGCCACCGGCAAGGACCGCGTCGCCGCGGTGCTGGAGGCCTGCCGCCTGCGCCTGCGGCCTATCCTGATGACCAGCTTCGCCTTCATCATGGGTGTGGTGCCCCTGGTGACCTCCACCGGCGCCGGCGCCGAGATGCGCCACGCCATGGGCGTCGCGGTGTTTTCCGGGATGCTCGGGGTGACCTTCTTCGGTCTGCTGCTCACGCCGCTCTTCTATGTGCTGGTACGCGCCTTCGTGGAGCGTCGCCAGGCTCGCTCCGCCGTTGCCCAGGAGGCCCAGGCATGAAGGCTTTCGCTTCCCTGCTGCTGGCGCTGGCGGTCTCCGCCTGCGCCGTCGGCCCGCACTACCAGGCGCCTGAGCAGGCACCCGTCCAGCTCAAGGCCAGCCAGCAGCCCAGCGCCTACGACCAGGGCCGCTTCGAGGCGCTCTGGTGGCGCCAGTTCGAGGACCCGACTCTCAACGCCCTGGTGGCCAGCAGCCTGGACGGCAACCGCGAATTGCGCGCCGCCTTCGCCCGGCTGCGCGCCGCCCGCGCCCTGCGCGACGACGACGCCAACGACCTCTATCCGACGGTCACCAGCCGTGCCAGCAGCCAGCTCGGCAAGGCCCAGCAACCCGGTTTCACCGAGGAGCGGGTCAACAGTGATCGCTACGACCTGGGCCTGGACATGGCCTGGGAGCTGGACCTGTTCGGTCGGGTCCGCCATGCCCTGGAAGCCAGCGATGCCCGCGCCGAGGCCGCGGCGTCGGATCTCGCCGCGCTGCAGGTCAGCCTGATCGCCGAGCTGGTGGATGCCTATGGCGATCTGCGCGGCGCCCAGCTGCGCGAACGCATCGCTCGCGACAACCTCGGCAACCAGCGCGAAGCGCGCCGCCTGACCGTGACCCTGAGGGACGAAGGCATGGGCAGCGACCTGGACGTGCAGCGCAGCGAAGCGCGGCTGGCGGCCACCGAAGCCAGCCTGCCGGAATTCCAGGCCCAGGCCACCCGCGCGCGCAATCGCATCGCCACCCTGCTCGGCCAGCGCCCGGATGCCCTCAGCGTGGATCTCTCACCCAAGGCCCTGCCGGCCATCGCCAAGCGCCTGCCCATCGGCGATCCCGGCGAATTGCTGCGCCGTCGGCCGGACGTGGCCGCCGCCGAACGCCGGCTGGCCGCCGCCACCGCCGACGTGGGCGTGGCCACCGCCGATCTCTTCCCGCGGGTCAGCCTCTCGGGCTTTCTCGGCTTCACCGCCGGGCGCGGTTCGCAGATCGGCAGCAGCGCCGCCCGGGCCTGGGGACTCGGCCCGAGCATCACCTGGCCGGCCTTCGACCTGGGCAGCGTCCGCGCCCGCTTGCGCGGCGCTCGCGCCGGCTCCGAAGAGGCCCTGGCCAACTACGAGCAGCAGGTGCTGACCGCCCTGGAAGAGAGCGCCAACGCCTTCAGCGACTACGGCCGTCGCCAGGAGCGCCTGCAGGCGCTGATCCGTCAGTCGGTGGCCAGCCGCGCCGCTGCCGACCAGGCCGAGATCCGCTACCGCGAAGGGGGCACCGACTTCCTGGTGCTGCTCGATGCCCAGCGCGAACGCCTGGCCGCCGAGGACCAGCAGGCCCAGGGCGAGATCGAGCTCTATCGCGGCATCGTCGCCCTCTACAAGGCCCTGGGTGGCGGCTGGGACGTGCAACCCGCGCGTCTCGCCCAGGGCAACGCTTCCCCCGCGCCGGCGCTCTGACGCCGGCGCTTACCCCCGGCACGCGTGTTCCCCTGCTCCTTTGGCGTGTCGGTTTTTTTCTTCCCCCCGCCCCGCTGCGACGCTCCTGGCACCGCAGCGGGGCACCCCCTGCCCGGCGACGCGAGCAAAAGCCCGTTGCAGAGGTCTCAAAGAGGTCCGGGCCTCTGCCCGCCGGTGTCTGCCCCCCAGGCTGGACGCCTTGCGGCTGTTTCCTAATATTTTGTAAGGGAGACAGGCCTAGGAATCTGTGGTCTCTCTTTTATTATCACCTTAGGTTATTAAACCGCCGGTTCTTGTACGAAACTCAGAGATCGCTTCGCGCGCCCCTTGCCGTCCCGGCAAGCGTCCCGGCGCGGGAATCGAATGCCGCTCGAGGCCTCTAGGGAGCCCCATCTACCAACCGCCGTGAGGCGGCTCAGCTAAAGGATGCAGGCATGGTATTGGCGCTGATCATCGCGTTGCCCTTCCTGGGAACACTGCTGTCGCTGGCGACCGATCGCTTCGGCCGGCGCGCCTGCGCCCTGGGCACCGCCGTGGCCCCCGCCCTGGCCCTGGCCCTGCTGGCCACGCAACTGCCCGCAGTTCTCGACGGCAGCGTGCTGCTGCACCGGGTCGACTGGCTGCCGGCGCTGGGGCTGAATCTCAGCCTGCGTCTGGACGGCCTGGGGCTGATGTTCGCCCTGATGATCCTGGTCATCGGCCTGCTGGTGATCCTCTATGCCACCTACTACCTGAGCAAGGACGAACCGGTCGGGCGCTTCTTCGCCTACCTGCTGCTGTTCATGGGCGCCATGCTGGGCGTGGTGCTGGCGGAAAACCTGCTGCTGCTGATGGTGTTCTGGGAGCTGACCAGCCTGTCGTCCTTCCTGCTGATCGGCTTCTGGAGCCACAGCAAGGAAGCCCGCCAGGGCGCACGCATGGCGCTGACCGTCACCGGCGGCGGCGGCCTGGCCCTGCTCGCCGGCATCCTGTTGCTCGGCCATATCGTCGGCAGCTTCGAGCTGAGCGACGTCCTCGCCGCCGGCCCGCTGATCACCGGCCATGCGCTCTATCCGCTGGCGCTGATCCTGGTGTTGCTGGGCGTCTTCACCAAGTCCGCGCAATTCCCCTTCCACTTCTGGCTGCCCCAGGCCATGGCCGCGCCGACGCCGGTCTCGGCCTATCTGCACTCGGCGACCATGGTCAAGGCCGGGGTTTTCCTCTTGGCGCGCCTCTATCCGGCCCTGGCCGATTCCGAGTGGTGGTTCTACATCGTCACCCTCACCGGCCTCACCACCCTGGTGGTGGGCGCCATCCTGGCGCTGTTCCAGCACGACCTCAAAGGCCTGCTGGCCTATTCCACCATCAGCCACCTGGGGCTGATCACCCTGCTGTTCGGCCTCGATACCCAGCTGTCCACCGTGGCGGCGGTGTTTCACATCCTCAACCACGCCACCTTCAAGGCCTCGCTGTTCATGGCCGCCGGCATCATCGACCACGAGACCGGCAGCCGCGACATGCGCCGCCTGGCCGGCCTCTGGCGCTACATGCCGCACACCGCGGTGCTGGCCATGGTCGCCGCCGCGGCCATGGGCGGGGTGCCCCTGCTCAACGGCTTCCTGAGCAAGGAGATGTTCTTCAACGAGACCCTCAACCACGGCCTGTTCGGCAGCTTCAGCTGGATCGTACCGGCGGTGGCGGTGCTCTACGGGGTCTTCTCGGTGGCCTATTCGCTGCGCTTCATCCATGACGTCTTCTTCAACGGCGAGCCACGCGACCTACCCCACTATCCGCCCCACGAACCGCCGCGCTACATGAAGATCCCGGTGGAGATCCTGGTGCTGCTCTGCCTGCTGGTGGGCGTGGTGCCCGGCTACACCGTGGCGCCGCTGCTGGCCGCCGGCGCCAGCGCCGCCCTCGGCGGCAGCCTACCCGACTACAGCCTGGCCATCTGGCACGGCTTCAACACCGCCCTGGTGATGAGCATCCTGGCCATGGTCGGCGGGGTGCTGGTCTATGCCTTCCGTCAGCCGCTGTTCCGCTGGCAGGAAGGCCTGCCCGACGTCGATGCGCGGCTGGTCTTCGAACAGGGCCTGAATCGGCTGATCGGCTTCGCCCAGCGCCTCACCGGGCGCCTGGAGAGCGGCTCGCTGCAGGGTTATATCGCCCTGATGCTGACGGCCACCCTGGTGCTGCTGGTGGCGGCGCTGTCCGGCATGGACAGCCTCCACGGCCCGGTTGCCCTGTCGCCCTTCGATCCGCTCACCGCCCTGGGCCTGGGCATCCTCATGCTGACCGCGGTGCTGACGGTGTTCTTCCACCGCAACCGCCTCAAGGCGCTGATGACCCTGAGCACCGTGGGCCTGATCGTGTCCCTGCTGTTCGCCCGCTATTCGGCGCCGGACCTGGCGCTGACCCAGCTGTCGGTGGAGGTGGTGACCATCATCCTGCTGGTGCTGGCGCTGTTCTTCATGCCCGATCGCACCCCCATCGAATCCAGCAGCCTGCGCGGCCTGCGCGACGTGCTGCTGGCCGGCGGCCTGGGGCTGCTGGTGGCGCTGCTGGCCTATGCCGTGCTGACCCGCCCCTATGAGGGCATCGGCGACTTCTTCCTGGCCAACTCGGTGTCCGGGGGCGGTGGCTACAACGTGGTCAACGTCATCCTGGTGGACTTCCGCGGCTTCGACACCCTCGGCGAGATCACCGTGCTGGCCATCGCCGCGGCGGGCGTCTACGGCCTGCTCAAGCACCTGCACCTGCCGCATCCGCTGGTCGATCCCAAGGGCACGCCCTGGTCCCGCGACAGCCACCCGATGATCCTCAACAACGTGGCGCGAGTGCTCTTGCCGCTGGCGCTGCTGGTGTCGGCCTTCATCTTCGTGCGTGGCCACAACCTGCCCGGTGGCGGCTTCATCGCCGGCCTGATCACCGCCATCGCCCTGATCCTGCAGTACGTGGCCCACGGCGTGACCTGGACCCAGCGGCGCCTGCCGATCAGCTACCACGCGCTCTGCGGCCTCGGGGTGCTGATCGCCGCCCTCACCGGGCTGGGCTCGCTGGCGTTCGGCCGGCCCTTCCTGACCACCGCCTTCGACTACTTCGCCATCCCCCTGATCGGCAAGACCGAACTGGCCACCGCGCTGATCTTCGATCTCGGGGTCTACCTCGCCGTCGTCGGCGCCACCCTGCTGATCCTCTCCAACCTGGGCCACGTCAGCCGGGACGAGAAGGACACGGACGGCTCCAGTCAGGAGGTGCTCTAGCATGGAAATCCTGTTCTGCACGGCCCTCGGGGTGCTCACCGCCAGCGGCGTCTACCTGCTGCTGCGGGCGCGTCTCTATCCAGTGGTGCTCGGCCTCACCCTGCTCTCCTATGCGGTCAACCTCTTCCTGTTCGCCATGGGTCGCCTGCGCACCGGCGTGCCGGCGGTGATCGGCCAGGCCGCCGAGCAGGCCGACCCGGTGCCCCAGGCGCTGGTGCTCACCGCCATCGTCATCGGCTTCGCCATGACCGCCTTCGTGGTCGCCCTGTCGCTGCGCGCCCTGGGCGAGTTGCGCACCGACCACGTGGATGGCGAGGAGCCGCGCCGATGAAGCACCTGATCATCCTGCCGATCCTCGTGCCGCTGTTCATGGGTGCCTTCCTGCTCATGCGGCCGCGGCTGTCCGCCCGTACCGCGCGCGGGCTGTCGCTGCTCGCCACCGCGACCCTGCTGCCGCTGGCGCTGCTGCTCCTGCAGCGGGCCAACGGCGGCCAGCTGGAGGTCTATGCCCTGGGCGACTGGCCGGCGCCCTTCGGCATCGTCCTGCTGCTGGATCGCCTGGCCGCGCTGATGCTGGCGACCGTGGCGGTACTGGCCGCCGGCGCGGCGCTCTACGCCTGCCGCGGCGACGACAACCGCGGTCCGGATTTCCACGCGCTGTTCCAATTCCAGCTGCTGGGCATCAACGGCGCCTTTCTCACCGGCGACCTGTTCAACCTCTTCGTCTTCTTCGAGATCCTGCTGATCGCCTCCTATGCCCTGCTGGTGCACGGCGCGGGACCGGCCCGAGTGCGCGCCGGCCTGCACTATGTGGTGCTCAACCTCGTGGGCTCGGCGCTGTTCCTGATCGGCATCGGCCTGCTCTATGGCCTGCTCGGCACCCTGAACATGGCCGATCTGGGCCTGAGGGTGGCCAACGCCGATCCCGCGCAGGCACCGCTGCTGGCCGCCGCCGGCTTCCTGTTGCTGGTGGTGTTCGGCCTCAAGGGCGCCCTGCTGCCGCTGTACTTCTGGCTGCCCAGCGCCTATTCCGCCGCCAGTGCGCCGGTCGCCGCCCTGTTCGCCATCATGACCAAGGTCGGGCTCTACGCCATCGTCCGGGTCTTTCTGCTGGTGTTCGGCGCCGCCGCCGGCCCCCTCGCCCACTATGTGCTGCCCTGGCTCTGGCCATTGGCGGCGGTCACCCTGGCCGCCGGGGTGTTCGGCGCCCTGGCGGCCCATCACCTCAAGGCCCTGCTCGGCTATCTGGTGGTCGTCTCGGTGGGGATGCTGCTGACCGGCGTGGCCCTGGGCAGTGTCGCCGGACTCGCCGCCAGCCTCTTCTACTTGGTGCACAGCACCTGGATCGCCGGCGCCCTGTTCCTGCTGGCGGATCTCATCGCCCAGCAGCGCGGTGCCCAGGGCGATACCCTCGGCAGCGGTCCGCCGCTGGCGCACCCCCGACTGCTCGGCGGGCTGTTCTTCCTCGGCGCGGTCTCCGTCGCCGGCCTGCCACCCTTCCCCGGCTTTCTCGGCAAGGTGATGCTGCTGCAGGCCACCGGCACCGCCTGGCCGGCGCTGATCATCTGGCCGGTGGTGCTGCTCGGCGGACTGGGCATGATCATCGCCCTGTCCCGCGCCGGGACCACGCTGTTCTGGCGCGGCCGGGGCGCGGCCCTGGACGTCCGCCTCGATCCCATCCAGCTCACCGCCACCCTCGGCCTGCTGCTGGGTAGCCCGCTGCTGATGGCGCTGGCGGCGCCGCTGCATGGCTACGCCCTGGAGACCGCCCGGCAACTGCTGGACGTCGCACCCTACTTCGATATCGTCCGGGGAGTTGGCCCATGAAGCGCTGGCTACCGCACCCACTGCTCACCGTCCTGCTGACGCTGACCTGGCTGCTGCTCAACAACAGCCTGAGTCTGGGCCAGCTGCTGCTGGGTCTGCTGCTCGGCTGGGGCATTCCGCTGCTCTGCCAGGATTTTCTGCTGCACGCCCCCCGCTTGCGCCGCCCCCTGCTCCTGCTGCGCTACATGCTGGTGGTGCTGTACGACATCATCGTCGCCAACCTGCACGTCGCGCGGCTGGTGCTGGGGCGGACCGAGGCGCTCAAGCCCGCCTTCATCGAGGTCCCCATCGACATCGAGGACGAATTCCTGCTCACCCTTCTCGCCTGCGTGGTGTCCCTCACCCCCGGCACCGTGTCGTCAGGCCTCAGCGGCGATCGCAAGACCCTGCTGCTGCACGGTCTGGATGTCGCCGACAAGGACGAGGTGATCCGCCAGGTCAAGACGCGCTATGAGGCCCCACTCAAGGAGATCTTCGAATGCTCACCTACGTGACCCTGCTGTGCATGGGGATGATGGGCGTGGCCGCCGTGCTCAACGTCTATCGCCTGGTGAAGGGACCGGACATCCCGGATCGGGTGCTGGCCCTGGACACCCTCTATATCAACGTCCTGGCGATCATCATCCTGTTCGGCATCTGGCTGGCCACCGACGTCTTCTTCGAGGCCTCGCTGCTCATTGCCGTGACCGGCTTCGTCGGCACCGTGGCGCTGGGCAAGCACATGCTGCATGGCGAAATCATCGATTAACGGAGCGCTATCCCATGCCCTTCTGGCTCGAACTCCTGATCTGCGCCCTGCTGCTCATCGGCAGCAGTTTCGCCCTCATCGGCGCCATCGGCCTGTACCGGCTGCCGGACTTCTTCATGCGCCTGCACGGGCCGACCAAGGCCACCACCCTGGGCGTGGGCAGCACCATCATCGCCTCGATGCTGTTCTTCAGTGTCCAGGGCGAGGGCCTCAGCCTGCACGAGCTGCTGATCGCCCTGTTCATCTTCATCACCGCGCCGGTCAGCGCCCATATGCTGGCGCGCGCCGCCATCCAGCAGAAGGTCAAGCAGGTGGAGCGCACCGACGGCCAACCCTGGCGTTAGGGCTGGCCGCGCCGCACGCGCTGCTAGCGACCGCCGCTGACCTTGCTGAAGTCCTGGCGGCCGAAGGGATTGGGCTGGTAGCCCTCGACGCCATTCTTGGCCAGCACCGTCACCGTCGGGTGCGCCAGCGGCAGCCACAGCGCCTGGTCGTGGATGATGCGCTGCGCCTGGTGGTACACCGTGGCCCGCGCCATCTGGTCGGACAGGGTCTTGCCCTTGCTGATGGCGCCATCCAGGGTCTTGTCGCAATAGCGGGCGAAGTTCAGGCCCGACTGCACCGAGGCGCAGGAGAATTGCGGCGTCAGGTAGTTGTCCGGATCGCCGTTGTCGCCGGCCCAGCCCATGAACAGCAGGTCGTGCTCGCCGGTCTTGGCGCGGCGGATCAGTTCACCCCACTCGATCACCTGGATCTGCGCATCGACGCCGATCTTCTTCAGGTCGGCCTGCAGCATCTGCGCGCCCAGCTGCGGATTGGGATTGAGCAGGCTGCCGCTGGGTCTCGTCCAGATGGTGGTCTTGAAGCCGTCCTTGAGGCCCGCCTGGGCCAGTAGCGCCTTGGCCTTGGCCGGGTCATAGGGATAGGCCGGCACGTCCTTGGCATAGCCCCAGGTGGTGGGCGGATAGACGTTGTCGGCGGCCACCGCGGTGTCCTGGAACACCGCCTTGAGATAGCTCTGCTTGTCGAACGCCAGGTTGATGGCCTGGCGCACCTTGATGTTGTCCAGCGGCGGATGGCTGGTGTTGATGCCGACGAAGGCGGTCATGAAGGCCGGCGTCTGCAGCACCTGCAGACTCTTGTCCTCATGGGCGCTCTGCAGATCCTGGGGCTTGGGCGACAGGGCGATCTGGCACTCGCCGCGCTTGAGTCGCTGCAGGCGCACCGCCGAATCCGGGGTGATGGCGTAGATCAGCCCGTCCAGCTTGGGCTTGCCGCCAAAGTAGTCCGGGTTGGCGGCGTAACGCACCACGGCGTCCTTCTGGTAGCGCTTGAAGACGAAGGGACCGGTGCCTATGGGCTCGTCGTTGAGCTGCTCGGTCTTGCCGGCCTTGAGCAGCTGCTCGGCGTACTCGGCCGAGTAGATGGAGGCGAAGCCCATGCTCAGGGTCGGCAGGAAGGTGGCATCCGGGCTGTTGAGCACGATGCGCACACCGAGGTCGCTGGTCTTTTCCACGCTCTTGATCAGCTTGGGCCACTGCATCGACTGGGCATGGGGATAGCCGCTCTTGGCCACCCCGTGCCAGGGATGGTCCTTGTCCAGCATGCGCTGGAAGCTGAACACCACGTCGTCGGCCGTCAGGGTACGGCTGGGGGTGAAGTAGTCGGTCTGGTGAAACTTCACGTCCGGACGCAGGGCGAAGTCGTAGGTCAGGCCGTCGTTGGAGATCGTCCAGCTCTGCGCCAGGCTCGGCACCAGCTTGGCTTCGCTGGCATCGTATTCCACCAGGCGATTCATCAGCACGTCGGCCGAGGCGTTGGTGGTGGTCAGAGAGTTGTACTGCACCACGTCGAATCCATCCGGACTGGCTTCGGTACAGACACTGAGCGTGGCGGCCTGCGCCAGCAGGGGCGCGAAGAGCAGTGGCAAGGCGGCGAAACGCATAGAACGATTCCTTGTAGAGCCGAAGTGGGCAGACGGCGCACGGATGACTGGCAACGGCGGACAGGGCGGTCGTCTGGCGGGCGTGGATTGAGTTTGGCAGTCGCTCTAAACTAGACCACCCGTCCGTCCGTCACAATGCTTCCGACCGACGAACGGTTGGCATTCCGGCCGGGCCCGCACAGCGCCCGGTGCGCGGGCATTTCATCCGTCGCCCTACCTTGTTATGCCCGAGTACTTCTGGTATAAAACAGCGCTCTTTTTTCGGGGTATGGCCGCTTCAGGTCCCCGGCGTTTGCCGGCTCTCCCCGTCAAAACAGGAATCAATACAGTTACAAGCGGCCAACCCATGCCGGGTTTGGCATGAGGTTTATGAGGGCTGAGCCATGTCGAGAGTTTGCCAAGTAACCGGTAAGGGTCCGATTACTGGGAACAACGTTTCCCACGCTAACAACAAAACCCGTCGTCGTTTCCTGCCGAATCTGCAGCACCACCGTTTCTGGGTAGAATCCGAGAAGCGCTTCGTGCGTCTGCGCGTTTCTGCCAAGGGCATGCGTATCATCGACAAGCGCGGTATCGAAACCGTACTGTCCGAGCTGCGTAGCCGCGGCGAAAAATTCTAAGGGGATTCGTCATGCGTGAATTGATCCGTTTGATTTCCAGTGCCGGCACCGGTCACTTCTACACCACTGACAAGAACAAGCGCACCAAGCCCGAAAAGATCGAAATCAAGAAATTCGATCCGGTCGTGCGCAAGCATGTCATGTACAAGGAAGGCAAGATCAAGTAATTGATCGCCCCCTTGAACAAGAAACCCGCCTCGGCGGGTTTTTTGTTGTCTGGCGTCCGGCCCGGCAGCTCCGGCGCCCGGGGCGCCGGAGGCCGCTCGGCCCGCTACTTGAACTGACCGGTCAGCTCGCGCAGGGCGGCTTCGGCTCCAAGGATCTTCTGCATGCACTCCCGCGCCTTGGCCGGATCGATGCTCAGCCGCGCATAGAGCTCGTCGGGAATCGGCTGGGCCGGGCCGTTGCCGATGCCCTCGGCGCGCAGCAGCTGCACGGCCAGGAAGATCAGGTTGGGATAGACCGCCTGCTCGCCCTGGTAGCCCGGATCGCCCTGGAAGCGCAGCGCCGTCACCACCTCTTCGGGCATTTCCCAGCAGCGCATCAGGGCCGCGCCGATCTGCTCGCGGGTGATGCCCAGCAGGTGGTGCTCGATGACCTGGTGATCGAGCTGGCGGTTGGCTTCCAGGTGGCGGCAGATCAGCGAGAAGTGCGGCGGAAAGACGTGGGCCAGCACCAGATAGCCGAAGTTGTGCAGCAGGCCGCCGAGATAGGCCAGGCCCATCTCCGGCCGCTCCGCGCGCGGCATGGAGCGCGCCAGGCCCTCGATCAGGGCGGCGGTGTAGATGGCCTGCTTCCAGTAGGGGGTTTCCTGCTGGGCCTGGTCGCTGGGCAGGCTCAGGGTCTTGCCCAGGGCCAGGCCGAGGGCCAGGTTGATCACCAGGTCGAAACCCAGCACCCGCACGATGGCGTCTTCCACCGAGCGGATCTTGCCGGGCGCGGCATAGTAGGGCGAGGCGGCCCAACTGATCACCTGGGCCGCCAGGGCCGGATCGGTCTCCACCACGTTGGCCAGATCGTCCACCGTGGCCTCGGGATCGACCCGCAGCTTGATGACCTTTTCCGCCGTCTTGGACAGCGGCGGGATCTCCAGCGTCTCCTCCAGGCGCTGGCGGATGCGCCGCGCGGTGAAGGCGGTGGCGGCATGCAGGATCTCCGCCTCGTCGCGTTCCGGTTGCCGCAGATTGGGCTGGATACCGGCCGCCGGGATGCCGAAGCTGCCCGCGGTGGCCTGATTCAGCAGGCGCCTATAGTCAGACGTTTCCACTTCCAGCAGCAGCGAGCGCTCACCGGATTCCAGCAGCAGGCGCGGCGCTTCCAGCAGTCGCTCGTCATACAGGCAGGGGGAATTGGTCAGCGACGGCAGCCCCGGCAGGACATCCAGTTCGTAGCGCTCCAGGGTGCGCATCAGCCGCTCCGGCGCCACCACTGCCAGCTGCCGCCCGGTGAATTCCACCAGCCGGCGCAGGTCCAGCAGCTGATCCTCGGGCAAGAGCACCAGCAGCATGCCGACGCTGTCGCTCAGAAGCACCGTGTGTACCCGATTCGCCTGCGGCAGGCGCGTCGTCGCCGGGACCGGCCGATAGGCCAGGTTCAACTGGGCGAGCAACTGCTGGATCGAAGGGGGAACCTCAGGGAGGGGCGAAGCGAGCGCTACATCGGTCATGGCATTTTCTTCCTCACGTACGCCCTGGAGTATAACCATTCGGCTCCGTAGGTAGCGTCGTCTGTATAAGCTTTGTCAAACCTGGCCGTATTGCTGGCCATGGCGCAACCAGCGCTCCAGCAGCGGACCGGCATGACTGGGCCAGCGGGCCAGCAACTCCTGGGCGGCATCGCGCACCGCCGGCAGCCAATGGGCGTCGCGCATCAGATCGGCCACCTTGAACTGCAGCAGGCCGGTCTGACGGGTCCCCAGCATCTCGCCCGGGCCGCGCAACTCCAGGTCCTTCTCGGCGATGATGAAGCCGTCGTTGGTCTCGCGCATGATAGCCAGCCGCTCACGACCGATCTGCGACAGCGGCGGATGGAACAGCAGCACGCAGTGGCTGACGGCGCTGCCCCGCCCGACCCGGCCGCGCAGCTGGTGCAACTGGGCCAGACCCAGGCGCTCGGGATTCTCGATGATCATCAGACTGGCGTTGGGCACGTCCACCCCCACCTCGATCACCGTGGTGGCCACCAGCAATTGCAGGTTGCCGGCCTTGAACTCGGCCATCACCGCGGCCTTTTCCGTCGGCTTCATGCGTCCATGGATCAGCCCGACGTGCAATTCGGCCAGGGCCAGCTGCAATTCCTCGTAGGTGGTCTCGGCCGCCTGGCAGGTGAGCTCCTCGGATTCCTCGATCAGGGTGCAGACCCAGTAGGCCTGGCGCCCTTCGTGGCAGGCGGCGCGCACCCGCTCCACGACTTCCTCGCGACGGCTGTCGGTGACGCTCACGGTATTGACCGGCGTCCGTCCCGGCGGCAGTTCGTCGAGCACCGAGGTGTCCAGATCGGCATAGGCGCTCATGGCCAGGGTGCGCGGGATGGGGGTGGCGGTCATGATCAGCTGGTGCGGCGCCAGGCGACCGTCGACGCCCTTCTGGCGCAGCGCCAGGCGCTGCTGCACGCCGAAGCGGTGCTGTTCGTCGATCACCACCAGCGCCAGGCGGGCGAAACGCACCTCGTCCTGGAACAGCGCATGGGTGCCCACCACCATGGGCGCCCCGGCGGCGATGCGCTCCAGGGAGCTGGCGCGGGCCTTGCCCTTGAGCTTGCCGGCCAGCCAGGCCACCTCGATGTCCAGGGCGGCGAACCAGCGCTGGAAGTTGAGGAAGTGCTGCTCGGCAAGGATCTCGGTGGGCGCCATCAGCGCCACCTGGTAGCCGGCCTCGATGGCCTGCAGGGCGGCCAGGGCCGCGACCACCGTCTTGCCGGCGCCGACGTCGCCCTGCACCAGCCGCAGCATGGGCTCGGGCTGGGCCAGGTCATGGGCGATCTCGCGCCCGACGCGCTGCTGGGCGCCGGTGGGGGTGAAGCCGAGGTTGTCCAGATACAACTGTGGCAGCCGGCGGGCGGCCGGCAGGGGCACCGCACGCTGGGCGCGCAGGGTCTCGCGCAGCCGCTGCAGGGACAACTGGTGGGTGAGCAATTCTTCGAAGACCAGCCGCTCCTGGGCCCAGTGCCGGCCCTCGGCCAGCTCTTCCAGGTCCGCGTCCGGCGGCGGTCGATGCAGGTAGCGCAGGGCATCGGCCAGGGGACCCAGGCGATAGTGCGCGGCCATCTCCGGCGGCAGCCAGTCGGGCAGGGATTCGGGCCCGAGTCGTTCCAACGTCTGGGCGCTGAGCTGGCGCAGGCGCAGCTGGGTGAGGCCTTCGGTGGTCGGGTAGATGGGCGTCAGCGTCTGCTCGACCGGCGCCGGGGCGTTCTCGTCCTGGGCGCGGTATTCGGGATGGTAGATCTCCAGGCCTGAGGCGCCGGGGCGCACCTCGCCATAGCAGCGCAGCAGGGTGCCGCGCTTGAGGCCGTCCTTTTGCGCCTGGCTGAAGTGGAAGAATCTCAGCGACAGGGTGCCGCTGCCGTCCTGCAGGCGCACCAGCAGGCTGCGCCGCCGGCCCATGAGCACCTCGGCGGAGGCGACCATGCCCTCCACCACGGCGTCCTGACCGGGCCGCAGGGCGCCGATGGGCACGATGCGGGTGCGATCCTGATAGCGCAGCGGCAGGTGGAAGAGCACGTCCTGCAGGGTTTCCAGGCCGACCCGCGCGAGCTTCTCCTGCAGAGCGGCGCCGACCCCCTTGAGGGCGGTGACCGGCGTCGCGGCCAGTTCACTCATGCCGGCTGCACGACGCCCTTGGCTTCAGGCCGCGCCACCGAGCACAGACGGACCGAGTCGGCCAGCACCTCGATGGCCTTGGGCCGCGGAAAGCTGGCGCGCCAGGCGATGGCCACGGTGCGATAGGGCACCGGCCGCTCGAAGGGGCGCACCTCGATGATTCCCGGCGCATAGTGGTGACTCTCCACCGCCGAGAACGGCAGCACCGAGACGCCCAGGCCGGAGGCCACCATGTGGCGGATGGTTTCCAGCGAAGAGGATTCCACCGTGGAATTCTTGTTTTCCTCGTGCTTGCGCACGGTCGGACAGGCTTCCAGGACCTGGTCGCGGAAGCAGTGGCCTTCACCCAGCAGCAGCAGACTCTTGTCGCTGAGCTGGTTCTGCGGGATGGCCTTGAGCTTGGTCCAGGGGTGCCGGGCCGGCATCATCACATAGAAGGGTTCGTCGTACAGCGGCAGGGTCAGGACGTCCGGCTCGTTGAACGGCAGGGCGAGGATGACGGCATCCAGCTCACCGGTGCGCAGCTTGTCGCGCAGCAGGTGGGTGAAGTTTTCCTCGATGTACAGCGGCATCTCCGGCGCCACCCGGTTGAGCTGCGGGATGAGGTGCGGAAAGAGATAGGGCCCGATGGTATAGATGGCACCGATCTTCAGCGGCGCGGTGAGCTGGTTCTTGCCGGCCTGGGCCAGCTCGCGGATGCCCTGGGCCTGCTCCAGCACCTTTTGCGCCTGGGCGACGATGCCCTCGCCGGTGGGGGTCAGGCGCACGGCACTCTTGCTGCGCTCGAAGATCAGAATGCCCAGCTCGTCCTCGAGCTTCTTGACGCCGACCGACAGCGTCGGCTGGCTGACGTGGCAACGCTCGGCAGCTCGGCCAAAGTGCTGTTCCTGGGCGAGCGTGACGATATAGCGCAGTTCAGTCAGGGTCATAGTCAAATTCCATGGGGTGCCGGCCAATCTTAGCGGCTGTCTCTATCAACGGCCAAGCGCGACGGGCAGCAGCCTGCGCTCTCGGGTTGGACCACGGCCGGGCGCAGGCTACCCTGGCCGTCTGTCCCGGCCTTTGCAGAAGGAAACACCGATGAGCACCATCCTGATCGCCGGTTGCGGCGATGTCGGCAGCCGTCTCGGCCTGCAACTGGTCGCCCAGGGCCACCGGGTCTTCGGCCTCAGACGCACTGTCGCCGCCCTCCCCGCCAAATTGCTGCCGGTCGCGGGCGATCTCGCCGAGACCACGCCGCCGGCCGCCTGGCCGCGCGAACCCCTCGACCAGGTGGTCTATGCCACCGCCGCGACCCACCATGACGAAGCCGGCTATCGCGCCGCCTATGTCGAGGGCCTGCGCCACCTGCTCGGCTGGCTGGCCGCCTGCGACCAGCGTCCGCAGCGCCTGCTGTTCGTCTCCAGCAGCGGCGTCTATGCCCAGGGCGATGGCGCCTGGGTCGACGAAACCGCTCCCGCCGAACCCGAGCGCTTTTCCGGGCGCATCCTGCGCGAGGCGGAAGACCTGGCGCTGGGCAGTGGCCTGCCCGCCAGCGTGGTCCGCCTGACCGGCATCTACGGCCCGGGCCGCGAGGCGCTGCTGCGCCAGGTGCGCGAGGGCTCCCGGGTGACCCGCGAGCCGCCGCTGTATGGCAATCGCATCCATGTCGAGGACGCCGCCGGCCTGCTGGCGCTGCTGCTGCAGCGGGATCGCGAAGGCGTCGCGCTGGACGCCTTCTATCTGGGCGTGGACGACGATCCGGCGCCGCTGGATGAGGTGGTGGACTGGCTGCGGGCGCGCCTGGGCATCACCTTCTGGTCCGACGAGGCCCAGCTGCGCCGCGCCGGCAGCAAGAGGTGCAGCAACGCCCGCGCCCGGGCCCTGGGCTGGACGCCCCGCTACCCCAGCTATCGCGAAGGCTACGCGGCGATTCTCGACCGCTGAAAGGAAAGAGCCCGGCACAGGGCCGGGCTCCGTTCTCCGCTAGCCAGCCACTCAGTCGCGCAGGGCTTCACCGCGGGTGGCCTGAGGACGTTCCTCGACCTTGGCGGTGCTCTTCAGGTGCGGCAGGGCTGCCCAGTAGGCGGCGCCCTTCTCGGCGTCGTAGAGACCTTCCCACTTGGCGATGACCAGCGCGGCCAGGGCGTTGCCGATCACGTTCAGGGCGGTGCGCGCCATGTCCATGATGCGATCCACACCGGCGATGAAGGCCAGGCCTTCCAGCGGAATGCCGACGCTGCCCAGGGTGGCCAGGAGCACCACAAAGGACACGCCCGGCACGCCGGCGATGCCCTTGGAGGTGACCATCAGGGTCAGCACCAGCAGCAGCTGCTGGCTCAGCGACAGGTCGATGCCATAGAGCTGGGCGATAAACAGCGCCGCGATGCTCTGGTAGAGGGTGGAGCCGTCCAGGTTGAAGGAATAGCCGGTGGGCACCACGAAGCTGGTGATGGACTTGGGCGCGCCATAGGCCTCCATCTTCTCGATGATGCGCGGCAGCACGGTTTCCGAACTGGCGGTGGAATAGGCCAGGATCAGCTCGTCCTTGAGGATGCGGATGATGCGGAAGATCGAGAAGCCGAACAGCTTGGCCACCAGGCCCAGCACGCCGAGGGCGAAGAAGCCGATGGCGACGTAGACCAGCACCACCAGCTTGGCCAGTGGCAGCAGGGAGGCGAAGCCGAAGTTGGCCACGGTCACCGCGATCAGCGCGAAGACACCGATGGGGGCGTAGTTCATGATCATGTGGGTGACCTTGAACATGGCCTCGGAGATGCCCTGGAAGACCCGCACCACCGGATCGCGGGTGGCTTCCGGCAGGGCGCCCAGGCCCAGGCCGAACATCACCGCGAAGAAGATGATCGGCAGCATCTCGCCACGGGCGACGGCGGCGAAGACGTTGGACGGGATCAGGTTGAGGATGGTCGCGATGAAGGCGTGGTCATGCTGCACTTCCGCGGTGGTCTTCTGGTACTGGGAGATATCGGTGGTGCCCAGGGTGCTCATGTCGATGCCGGCACCGGGCTGCACGCTGTCGGCGAAGAACAGGCCGACAACGATGGCCAGGGTGGTGACGATCTCGAAGTAGAGGATGGTCTTGAGACCGATGCGACCAAGCTTCTTGGAATCGCCGACGCCGGCGATGCCGACCACCAGGGTGGCGATGACGATGGGCACCACGATCATCTTGATCAGCCGGATGAAGATGTCGCCGGCCGGCTTGAGGACGTTCGAGATCCACCAGGCTTTCTCGGCGCTGAAGTGGTTGAGCAGTGCGCCGACGGCGATCCCCAGCACGAGGCCGATAAGGATCTGCCACGCGAGGCTGAGCTTGGGCTTGGTCATGTACCGACACCTTTGTTCTATTTGGATGGAGTTCGGGACGAACGTCACCGTGTCGGGTCGTGATGCGCGAAGCGCATGCAACGCCAACGAGAGGGTGCGTTCAGGCTGCGGAAACGGTGCTCGAAAAGGACTGGGAGCACCAAGGCGTCACACTTTTGCCAGAGGGTAACGGGGTATGTCTAATGCCGCTGTCGCCTGCCCTATGCCGATCCGGCATGAGGTGTCCCGAAAGGGCCGCGCAGCATACAGGCACTGGCGCCTTGCGCGCCAGGCATACAGAGGCGCCGCTCATCGCGGCGCCCCCTGAACGTCAGCCGTTGAAGGTCGCGGGGTCCGGACCCAGACGCTTGTCCTGGTTCAGCCCGGCGATCTGCCGCATGTCCTCGTCGTCCAGGGCGAAGTCGAAGATCTGCATGTTCTCTTCGATGCGCTTGGGCGTCTTGGATTTGGGGAAGATGATGTTGCCGAGCTGGATGTGCCAGCGCAGCACCACCTGGGCCGGCGTCTTGCCGTGCTTGGCCGCCAGTTGCTGCAGCACCGGGCTGCCCAGCAGCTCGCCACCCTGGGCCAGCGGGCTCCAGGCTTCGGTAGCGATGCCCTTGTAGGTGTTGAAGTCGCGCAGCTCCTGCTGCTGCAGCAGTGGATGACACTCGATCTGGTTGACCACCGGCACCACGCCGGTCTCGGTCAGCAGGGTCTCGATGTCGGCCTGGCGGAAGTTGGACACGCCGATGGACTTCACCCGACCCTGGTTGCGCAATTCGATCAGCGCCTTCCAGCTGTCGAGGAACAGGCCCTTTTCCGGCAGCGGCCAGTGGATCAGGTAGAGGTCGACATGCTCCAGACCCAGCTTGGCCAGGCTGGTGTCGAAGGCGCGCAGGGCGCTGTCGTAGCCCTGGTCAGCATTCCACAGTTTGGTGGTGACGAACAGCTCGTCACGCGGCAGACCGGCCTGGACGATGGCCTGGCCGACGCCCTCTTCGTTGCCGTAGATGGCGGCGGTGTCGATGTGTCGATAGCCGAGGTCCAGGGCTGTCTTGACCACCTGAGCGGTCTCTTCGGCCGGGGTCTGCCAGACCCCCAGGCCGAATTGCGGAATGTGGTGACCGTCGTTGAGCTGAAGACGGGTGATCGCGGACATGCGTCGCTCCTCTGAGATTGATGACTGTCAGAGGTGTGACTGGCGGCAGTGGCCTTTTGCTCCCGATCAGTCGAGCCGCACGGCTTCGGGGACGCTGTAGCTCTCGACCCAACCCAGCAGGGTACGACCGTCCTGCTGCACCTCGATGCGCTTCCAGCGCTGGAAGGAACGGGTCTCGATCACCCGCACCTGGGTGTCGCCGTCCAGCCGCGTCAGGGTGTTGCGCGCGCGCTCACGACTGCGGTCGTAGACGAAGGGCCACTTGAGCACATCGACCGGGCCGCGCAGCATCCAGCCCTGTCCTTCTTCGGCGAAGCGAAAGGACACTCCGCCCTCGGCGCGGGCTGGGTTGCTACCCAGCAGCATCAGGGCCGCCACCAGCAGTGAAGGAAGGATACGGCGAAGGGTCGAAAGGACATTCGGGGTCATGTTGGCCTCGTCTGTGGCACCAAAAAAAACAGCGCCCGGGGTGGACGCTGCGGAGGTAGACCCTCTGGTACGACAAACGACTGCACGGCTTGCCCGAGAAATGCCAAATGGCCAGCAGTCTCGGACAAAATCCTTAGTGCAATAGCTAGGCCGCGCTGAACAGCTTGTGCGGATCGATGACGAATTTCTTCGGGACGCCCGAATCGAATTCGCTGTAGCCGCGGGGGGCCTCGTCCAGGGTGATCACCTGCACACCGACGATGTCGGCGATCTTGATGCGATCCCACATGATCGCCTGCATCAGCTGGCGGTTGTACTTCATCACTGGGGTCTGGCCGGTGTGGAAGCTGTGGGACTTGGCCCAGCCCAGACCGAAGCGGATGCTCAGAGCACCCTGCTTGGCGGCGGCGTCCACGGCACCCGGATCGTCGGTGACGTAGAGGCCGGGGATGCCGATCTTGCCGGCCACCCGCACGATGCCCATCAGTGAGTTCAGCACGGTGGCCGGGGCCTCGCTCTTGGCGCCTTCGTGACCATGGCCACGGGCTTCGAAGCCGACGGCGTCGACCGCACAATCCACCTCCGGCGTGCCCAGCAGCGCGGCGATCTGCTCGTGCAGCGGGGTGTCCTGGGACAGGTCGGCGATCTCGAAGCCCTGGGCCTTGGCGTGGGCCAGGCGTACCGGGTTGACGTCGCCGACGATGACCACGGCGGCGCCTAGCAGGCGGGCCGAGGCGGCCGCGGCCAGACCGACCGGGCCGGCCCCGGCGACATAGACGCTGGTGCCCGGACCGACGCCGGCGGTGACGGCGCCGTGGTAGCCGGTGGGCAGGATGTCGGACAGGCAGGTCAGGTCACGGATCTTTTCCATGGCCGCGTCGCGATTCGGCAGCTTGAGCAGGTTGAAGTCGGCATAGGGGACCAGCACGTATTCGGCCTGGCCACCGACCCAGCCGCCCATGTCGACGTAGCCGTAGGCACCGCCGGCGCGCGAGGGATTGACGGTCAGGCAGACGCCGGTGTCCTGCTCCTTGCAGGTGCGGCAGCGACCGCAGGCGACGTTGAAGGGCACCGAGACCAGATCGCCGACCTTGAGGGTCTCGACGTCACGACCCGCTTCGATGACCTCGCCGGTGATCTCGTGGCCGAGCACCAGGCCTTCGGGGGCAGTGGTCCGGCCGCGCACCATGTGCTGATCTGAACCACAGATGTTGGTGGAGACCACGCGCAGGATGACGCCGTGGTCGATACGCTTGCCCTGCGGGGTTTCCATCTTCGGGTAGGGAATGGTCTGCACCTCGACCTTGCCCGCGCCCAGATAGACGACGCCACGATTACCGGACATGTTGCACCTCGCTGTTATTGTTGGACTGGCTCTAGCGGTTCGAGCCTAGTCCTCGCGAAGCGCGGCGTCTGTGGGGATGGCGTTTTTGGTGATGCCGAGGTCGCCCTTGCGGGTCGGCCTGGCCAACCCGGTCACGCCGCCACGGCGGGCGGCGCGACCGGCCGGGATCAGGCGGTTGCCAGGGCGGCGGCGCGGCGCTCGCGGCTGAGCAGGTAGCAGCCGATGCCCACGCCCAGCAGGGCCAGGCCCATGACGTACCAGGCCGGGCCCAGCGGATGCTGCTTGAGCATCAGGGTGACGACCATGGGGGTCAGGCCGCCGAAGATGGCGTAGGCCACGTTGTAGGAGAACGACAGCCCCGAGAAGCGCACCTTGGGCGGGAAGGCCAGCACCATCACCCGCGGCACGCCGCCGATGACGCCGACCGCCGCGCCGGCCAGGGCATAGAGCGGGAACAGCCATTCCGGATGGACCTTGAGACCGGCATAGAGCGCCCAGCTGGCCACTGCCAGGATGAGACCGCCGCCGATGAACACCGGGCCGCTGCCGAAGCGATCGGACAGGGCGCCGGAGACGATGCAGCCCAGGGTCAGGAAGACGATGGCCAGGCTGTTGGCCTTGAGCGCCAGGGCGGCGGAGAAGCCGTACTGGGTCTGCAGCAGGGTCGGGGTCATGAGGATGACCACCACGATGCCGGCGGTGAGCATCCAGGTCAGCAGCATGGACAGGATCACGCTGCTGCGGTGGTCGCGCAGCACGGCCTTGAGCGGCACTTCCTCGGCCAGCGACTTGTGGATCGCCAGTTCGGCGAACACCGGCGTCTCGTGCAGCCAGCGGCGCAGGTAGACCGAGAACAGGCCGAAGACGCCGCCGATCAGGAAGGGAAAGCGCCAGGCGTAGTCGGCCACTTCCACCGGGGTGAAGACGGTGTTGATCAGGGTCGCCATCAGCGAGCCGAGCAGGATGCCGAAGGTGAGACCGGCGGTCAGGGTGCCGCAGGCATAGCCGACGTGCTTGCCGGGGACGTGTTCGGAGACGAACACCCAGGCGCCGGGCACCTCGCCGCCGATGGCCGCGCCCTGGATGATGCGCAGCACCAGCAGTAGGATCGGCGCGGCCACGCCGATCTGCGCGTAGGTGGGCATCAGGCCCATGCCCAGGGTCGGCAGGGCCATCATGAAGATGCTCAGGGTGAACATCTTCTTGCGCCCGAGCAGGTCGCCGAAGTGGGCCATGATGATGCCGCCCAGCGGACGTGCCAGATAGCCCGCGGCGAAGATGCCGAAGGTCTGCATCTGTCGCAGCCAGTCGGGCATGTCGGCGGGAAAGAACAGCTTCCCCACCACCGCGGCAAAGAAGACGAAGATGACGAAGTCGTAGAACTCCAGCGCGCCGCCCAGGGCGGACAGCGAGAGGGTCTTGTAGTCGTTGCGGCCCAGAGGGCGCGACGTGAGCGGCGCAGAGGCGGATTGCAGTTTCATCGAGGATCCCGGACAAGAGAGGAGCGCAAAGGAAATTCGGCCTCTGGCATCCCTCCGGGTGTAGCGGACAAGACGCGGCCCCGAGTGACCGTCCGCCTGGAGCGGCTGGCAGGGATCGGGCGGGTCGCCGGATGGGCGCCGGACCTGCACCGCGCCGCCTGCGCTCTTGTGGAGCACGGCGACAGCAGGTCTACCGATCATTACCTGATCATCGGACGTGCAGGGCCCTCTGGATTGCCTGGCCGTGCACGGTCTCCACGATAGCAAATCTGCAAGGAATTTCCGCTATTCATTCAGTGCCCATTCAGGGCTCATCTGCCGAGCTATGGCTGTTCCATCCTGGTGCAAAAGCGGTCGAGCCGCCCTGCCCCAGGCGTTATACTGTAGCCCCCTAACGATCTCCGCCGAGAGATTGGCAGCATTCTTGCGTGCAGATGCTGAACGTTACCTACCTATCCGGGCTCCCGAGGGCCCTGTCATGATCGAAGAGCTCGAACAAGAAGATCCCATCCCCCAGGGCGACCTGGCCATGCAGATCACTGCGCTGCCCCGCGAGACCAATGGCTTCGGCGACATCTACGGCGGCTGGCTGGTGGCCCAGATGGACCTGGCCGGCAGCGCCATGGCCAGTCGCCTGGCCGCCGGGCGTGTGGCTACCGTGGCCATCGACCGCATGGCCTTCATGACACCGGTGCCCGTGGGCGCACAGCTCTCCTTCTATACCAACACCCTGGAGGTGGGCCGCAGCTCCATCCAGATCCTCATCGAGGTCTGGAGCGACGATCCGCTGTCCAGCGAGTGGAGCAAGGTGACCGAGGCGGTGTTCGTCTTCGTGGCCATCGATGGCAGCGGCCGCACCCGCCCCCTGCCCGCGCGGCGCTAGCACCCGCCGGCCTTGCCGCTAGGGCTCCCGGGCCAGCGGCGCCTCGCGCACCTGGGTCGGCCGTCCGTGGCGGATGCCTTCGACCTGCTCCAGCGCCTGCCGGACCTCGGCGGCGGTGGCCAGCAGCCGATAGTCGAGGGTGAAGTCGCGCGTGCCGCCGGCTTCGATGCGCGGCACCAGCCCCAGGGCCCGCTGCTGGCTGCGGTTGTAGGAAAAGCTGGTGCCCGGCTCCAGGCCGGTGACATAGCCCTGGGCCTTGGCATCGGTGTTCTTCCACAGGGTGAAGACCGGCAATTCCCGCACATTGAAGGCCAGCGCCACGCCCTGGTGGGCACTGCGATCGTGCAGTACCGCGAGGCTGCGCCCCTGATCGTCGCCCCAGGGATAGAGGTTGTAGACCGTCTCGCCATAGCCCGGCGTGGGCGCGCGATAGGTCTGCCAATCCGCCAGCTCCTGGCGCGCCCGCGCATCGAAGGGTGACACCTCCCGCACCGGCGCGGCGAACCGGGCGCCTTCACCGAGCAGCGGCGGCCCGAAATTGCTGTGATAGAGCACCTGGTACTCGGCGGCGTGCGCCCCCTGGTTGGTCAGGCGATCGTGCAGGGTGAAGCCGGTGGCCCCGGCGTGGGTGACCAGTTCGGTGTCGATGCGAAAGTTGGCCTGCTTGAAGGCTTCTTCGTGCAGCACGCCCTTGAGGCTGATGCGGTGCGGCGGCTGTTCGTCGATGGTCAGCACCACCTGGCTGGCCGGCAGGTAGCTGGCCCGACCGTGCAGGGTCAGCAGTTGCCCCCGGTCCATTCCGGGGTGGCCGACCCACTCGAAGCCGGCGCGCGCCACCAGTTCGTTGAAGCCTTCCAACCAGCCCAGGCCATTGCGGCTCTCCAGGTTGACGAAGGCCGGATTGACCACCTCGCGCACCGGCGAATCCCAGCCCAGTCGCAGGGTGCCGGCCTGGGCGCGCAGGACGTTCATGCCGCGGGTCGCCACCACGGTGAGCTGCAGGGCGCCGGTGTCGATCTCGATCAGCACCGAGCCTTCCTGGCGTCCGCCACTCAGGCGGTGCACCCCGACGGCAAAGGCCAGGCCATCGCGCAGGCCCAGGCGATCACTGCTGATGCTCCAGTTCTGCACCGGCTTGTCGGGGGCAATGAGGGTGTATTCCCAGGCCGAGGCGCTGGCACTGACAAGGAACAGGAGACAGCCGGACAGCAGACGAGCATGGATCATGGAGTCCCCTTGGCGGCGCGATCGCCTTGAGTCTAGACCAGCCTTCGCCCGGCTGCAGGCCTCGTTCCAGACCCGGAAAACGGCCGAGACCGGCGATTCCCGTATAGGTTTGTTCAAGGAAATCAAAGGAATGGGTAAAGACAACCTTTACCATTCAAACGACCGTTCGGTACTTGCCAGGGCAGCGATTTTTGCCGAGGATCGGCTCGTCTCTACCACGGAGTGGACTCCATGAAACCTTCAGCCCTGTTCTTGTTGCTTGCCCTGGCGGGCGTTGCCCCGGCGTATGCGGGCAATACCGAAGCTGGACTCGGCGGCGCCGTGGGTGGCGTACTGGGTACTCTGGTCGGCCAGCAGGTCGGCGGCAGCACCGGTGCGGCCATCGGTGCCGGCGTCGGCGGTGCAGCAGGTGGTGTACTGGGCGCTGACCGGCGCAATCGGACCGAGGCCGCCATCGGCGGTGGCCTGGGCGCGGCGGGCGGCAACGTGATCGGCAATAGAGTCGGTGGTAGCACCGGCGGTCTGGTCGGCGCGGCCCTGGGGGGCGGTGCCGGCGGTGCCCTGGGCAACAACCTCGGCGACAGCGGTCGCGACGACCGCGGCTATCGGGGCTATCGCGACCACCCCGGCAAGGGCTGGAAGCACGCCAAGCACCGACACAAGCACTGGGATCGGTAATGAAAAACGCCCGGCTATGCCGGGCGTTTTCCTGTGCGCTCGAGCCTACTGACCGAGGTCGCGCAGGCGCTTGCCCTGCATCAGGTTGCGTTCGATGCGCTCCAGGGTGACGCCCTTGGTCTCCGGTACCAGCAGGAACACCAGGAAGATGAACACCACGTTCAGACCGGCATAGATCCAGAAGGTGGTGCCCTGCCCCAAGGTGCCCAGCATGGTCAGGAAGGTGGCGCCGACGATCATGTTGGCGATCCAGTTGGTAAAGGTGGAGCAGCCGATGCCGAAGTCGCGGCCCTTGAGCGGCTGGACTTCCGAGCACAGGGTCCAGATCAGCGGACCGGCCGACATGGCGAAGCCGACGATGAAGATCAGCAGCATGACCACGGTAAAGGTCTGCTGGCCGTGGCTCAGGTTGCCCATGCCGAGCATGGTGCCGACCACGCCCAGGCCCACGGCCATGACCACGAAGCCGGTATAGAGGATGGGTTTGCGGCCCCACTTGTCGACCAGGAAGATGGCGATGAAGGTGGCCAGCACGTTGGTCAGACCGACCGCGGCGGTAAACCACATCTGGGCAGCGGTGTCGTAGCCCATGCCTTCGAAGATGCGCGGCGCGTAGTACATCACCACGTTCATGCCGGTGAATTGCTGCACCACCTGCAAGAGCACGCCCAGGCCCACCGAGCGGCGGAAGTTGGCGTTCTCCTTGAACAGCGACCAGCCCTTCTGCGGCACCTTGAGCTGCTCTTCGATCTCGGCGACTTCCTGCTGGATGACCTTTTCGTCACCGCGCAGCTTGTGCAGGACCTTGATGGCCTCCTGCTTGCGCCCGGCCATGATCAGCCAGCGCGGACTGTCCGGCAGGGCGAAGACGCCGATCAGGAACAGCACCCCGGGGATGGCGATGATGCCGAGCATCCAGCGCCAGGCCTCGTAGTAGCTGAAGGCGGTGTTGGACAGGAAGGCGATCAGGATGCCCGCGGTGATCATCAGCTGGTACAGCGAGATCATCGAGCCGCGGATGTTTTCCGGGGCGACCTCGGCCAGGTACAGCGGCGCGGTGAAGGAGGCGATGCCGATGGCCAGGCCGAGCAGGAAGCGGGCGAAGATCAGCATGGTCGGCGAGGTGGCCAGGCCACAGAGGATCGAGCCGATGACGAACAGGATGGCGCCCAGCATCAGGGACTTCTTGCGACCCAGCTTGGCCGACAGCGAACCGGCGCCCAGCGCGCCCAGGGCGGCGCCGGCCATCATGCTGGAGACGATCCACTCGATCACCTGATCGGAGATCTGGAATTCCTGCTGGATGAATTTGGTGGCGCCGGAAATGACGCCGATGTCGAGGCCGAACATGAGGCCGGCCAGGGCGGCCATCAGGCAGGCGAAGATCGCCTTGGGCTGCGCCTTTTCGGTGACGTGACCGTCGGCATGGGTGGTGGTGTTGCTCATGACTGAGGCTCCTCGCTCGCCTTGTGGGCGATCTTGTTGTCGCGGGTCGTTCCGTATCCGTTTGTTACAGACCTGTCCAACGACCCTTGGTTCGGCTGATGAGAAGCCCCTACCAGAGCCGCGCGGGCTGGGCGTTCACATAGGTGGCATAGAGCGAACCACCGCCGGTGATGAACAGGCGATTGCCCTTGAGGCCGCCGAATTCGACGTTGGAGACGGTTTCCGGCAGGTGCAGGGTGGCCAGTGGCTGGCCGCCTGGCGTGAAGACCCGCACGCTGTTCTGCTCGGCCGAGCCGGCCCAGCTGCACCAGAGGTTGCCGTCGCTGTCGACGCGGAAGCCGTCGATCACGCCCTGCTCCTTGGCGTCGATCAGCACCTCGCCACCGCCGAGGGTGCCGTCGTCCTTCACGGTGAACGCCCTGAGGTGATTGGGCTTGCCGGGATTGCCGCCGCCGGCGGTGTCGCTGATGTAGAGGCGCTTGCCGTCGGGCGCGAAGGCCAGGCCATTGGGTCGGCCGAAGTCGCCCACCGCCACTGTGGCCTTGCCCTGGGGATCGATGCGATAGACGTTGGTGGGCAGCTCGAAGTCGGCCTTGTGGCCCTCGTAGGCGCCGAGGATGCCGTAGCCCGGATCGGTGAACCAGATGGCGCCATCGGCCCCGACCACCACGTCGTTGGGGGCGTTCAGCGGCTTGCCGTCGAAGCGGTCGAGCAGCACCGTGACGCTGCCATTCAACTCGCGGCGGGTCACGCGGCGGCTGTCGTGCTCGCAGCTGATCAGCCGACCCTCGCGATCGCGGGTGTGGCCGTTGGCGTTGTGGGACTGGTCGTCATAGACGCTGACATGGCCGTCGTCGGCGCTCCAGCGCATCACCCGGGCATTGGGGATGTCGCTGAACAGCAGGCAGCGCCAGTCGGCCATCCACACCGGGCCTTCGGTCCAGAGACCGCCGGACCACAGCCGTTCGACGAAGGCATTGCCCAGGCGGCCCTTGAAGGCCGCATCGTGGATCTCCCAGGCGGGATCAGGCATGACGATGGGCGGCTTGCCCTCCCAGTTGCGGGTGAGGCCGAACTTGTCGTCGGCCAGGGCGCGGCTGGCGACCAGACCGGCCGAGGCGGCCAGGGACACGCCAAGAAAGGTGCGACGGGCGAGTGGCATGGGGAGACTCCTTTGTTGTCGTTATGGGTCCGGCACGGCCGGTGGCAGAGCGCCTCCGCAACCAGAGCGGAAGGCGCTCCTTTAGTCGCCCTTATTCGGGCAGACGTTCCACCTTGCCCACCACCAGGCCGTAGCAGAGGGCGCCGATCAGCGCGGTCACGCCGATGAAGGCGATGGCCGGAGCGAAGCTGCCGTCCTTGACCAGGAAGCCGATGACGATGGGCACGCAGATGGCCGAGAGGTTGCCGATGAAGTTGAACATCCCGCCGGTGAGGCCGATCAGCCGCTCCGGCGCCATGGCCGAGACCATCGACCAGGTGATGGAGGCCAGGCCGTTGCCAAAGAAGGCCAGTGCCAGGCAGGCGATGATCAGCGCGGGCGAGTCGACGAAGTTGGCGCCGACGATGCTGGTGGAGATCAGGAGGCCGCCGATGATCGGCAGCTTGCGCGCCAGGCCTACGGAAGCGCCGCGCCGAATCAGCCAGTCCGACAGCAGCCCCGAGCAGATCACGCCGAGAAAGGCGGCGAGGAACGGCAGCGAGGCGAGGAAGCCGGCCTTGATGAAGTCCATGCCGCGGTATTTCACCAGGTAGGTGGGGAACCAGGTCAGGAAGAACCAGAGGGTGGAATTGAGGCAGAACTGGCCGATGTAGATGCCCCAGAGCTTGCGCTTGTTGAGCACGCTCCAGAGGTCACGCCACTGGAAGGCGGCGCGGCTGCGGTTCTTCTGTTCCAGGTCGACCAGGCCACCGCCCTCCTGGATCAGCGCGACCTCGGCGGCATTGGCACCGCGGAAGTCCTTAGGTTCGCGATAGACCAGGTACCAGATGGCCGCCCAGAGGATGCCGACGCCACCAGTGACGACAAAGACCATGTGCCAGCCGAAGGTCTGCTGCAGGTAGATCAGCACCGGGGTGAGAAAGGCCAGGCCGACAAACTGGCCGGAGGTGTAGAAGCCGATGGCGGTGGCCCGCTCGCGCTCGGGGAACCAGGTGGTGACCACCCGGTTGTTGATCGGATAGGCCGGGGCCTCCAAGGCACCCACGGCGAGGCGCAGGATGATCAGACCGATAAAGCTGCCGACGAAGCCCAGGCCGATGGTGGCCAGCGACCAGAGCGCGATGGCCACCGGATAGAGGATGCGCGGGGCGACCTTGTCCACCAGCCAGCCACCGGGGATCTGCATGGCGGCGTAGGTCCAGCCGAAGGCCGAGAGGATCAGGCCCATGTGCACCGGCTCGATGCCCAGGTCCTGGGCCAGGTGCGGCGCGGCGATGGAGAGGTTGCTGCGGTCGAGGTAGTTGATCACCACGGTGACGAACAGCAGCGTCATGATGAAGAAGCGGGCCCGACTGGGCTTGGCCAGGGTCGGCGCGGCCGCGGCCGCCGCCGGGGAGGCGTGGGTGGGAGTGGGCATGGCTCGGGTCCTGTAATTGACGTTGTGGCGAGCGTTGTCGATGTCTGGGGTCAGGCTGCTGGAGCGGCCCTCACCCTAGCCCTCTCCCAGAGGGAGAGGGGATGGTCGGTGCGGAGGTCGAGCCCCCGCGCTCCTGTTCTTGCTCCCTCTCTCCTTGGGAGAGGGTTGGGGTGAGGGGTCAGCGGCGGTGGTCCGGCTTTCCCTCACCCTGGCCCTCTCCCAGAGGGAGAGGGGACGGTCCGAACGAGAGCGAAACTCCGCGCTCCTGCTCTTGCCCCCTCTCCCTTGGGGAGAGGGTTGGGGTGAGGGCGTCTCTCACCACTCGGCGAAACTGCCGTCCTTGTGCCGCCAGATCGGATTGCGCCAGCGATGGCCAATGGCGGCTTGTTCCTTGACGAATTCCTCGTTGACCTCGACGCCCAGCCCCGGCCCCTGGGGAATCTTCACGTGGCCATCGGCGTAGTCGAACACCTCGGGATTCTTGATGTAGTCGAGCAGGTCGTTGCCCTGGTTGTAGTGGATGCCCAGGCTCTGCTCCTGGATGAAGGCGTTGTAGCAGTTGGCGTCCAGCTGCAGGTTGACCGCCAGGGCGATGGGACCGAGCGGGCAATGCAGGGCGATGGCGACGTCGTAGGCCTCGGCCATGTTGGCGATCTTGCGCGTCTCGGTGATGCCACCGGCATGGGACGGATCGGGCTGCAGGATGTCGACGTAGCCTTCCTGGAGGATGCGCTTGAAGTCCCAGCGCGAGTACAGCCGCTCGCCCAGGGCGATGGGCGTGTTGCTCATCAGGGCGATCTCCTTGAGCGCCTCGTGGTGCTCGCTGAGCACCGGCTCCTCGATGAACATCAGGCGGAACTGCTCCAGTTCCTTCACCAGCACCTTGGCCATGGGCTTGTGCACCCGGCCATGGAAGTCCACGCCGATGCCGAAGTGCGGACCGCAGGCGTCGCGGATGGCGGCGACGTTGGCGATCACCTGGTCGACCTTGTCGTAGGTGTCGACGAACTGCATCTCTTCGCTGGCGTTCATCTTGATCGCGGTGAAGCCCTTGGCCTGGCGCTCCAGGGCCTGGGCCGCGGTCTCCGCCGGGCGGTCGCCGCCGATCCAGGAATAGACGCGGATGCTGTCGCGCACCTGGCCGCCGAGCAGTTCGTGCACCGGCACGCCCAGGGCCTTGCCCTTGATGTCCCACAGCGCCTGGTCGATGCCGGCCAGGGCGCTCATGTGGATGCCACCGCCCCGATAGAAGCCGCCGCGGTAGAGCACCGTCCAGTGGTCTTCGATGTTGCGCGGGTCCTTGCCGATCAGGTAGTCGGCCAGTTCCTCGACCGCCGCCGCCACGCTGTGGGCGCGGCCTTCCAGCACGGGTTCGCCCCAGCCGTGGATGCCTTCGTCGGTCTCGATCTTGAGAAAGCACCAGCGCGGCGGGACGACATAGGTGGTGAGTTTGGTGATCTTCATGGTGTGGAGTCTCGATTTTAATTGTTGGATCGAGGGATCGCGGTCATGGACCGCTCCTACAGTAGGAGCGGTCCATGACCGCGATCAGATCAGGAAAGAGCGCGCCACCCGGCCGCAAACGCCTGGGCATTGGCGCTCACCTGCGCCGCGCTCAGGCCCGGCTTGTACAGCGCCGAGCCGAGGCCGAAGCCGTTGGCACCGGCGGCCACGTAGGGGCCCATGTTGTCCGGGGTGATGCCGCCCACCGGCAGCAGCGCCAGCTCCTTGGGAAAGACCGCGCGCCAGGCCTTGACCACCGCCGGGCCGAGTTGCTCGGCGGGAAACAGCTTGAGGCTGTCGGCACCGGCGTCGAGGGCGGCGAAGCCCTCCGAGGGCGTGGCCACGCCCGGGGCGCTGACCAGGCCGGCGGCCTTGCTGGCGCGGATCACCGCCAGGTTGGCGTTGGGCGAGACGATCAGGCGGCCGCCGGCAGCGTCCACCTCGGCCACCTGGGCTTCGGTGAGCACCGTGCCGGCGCCGATCAGGCAGCTCTCGCCCAGCTCGGCGGTGAGCCGGCGGATGCTCTCGTAGGGCTGCGGCGAATTGAGCGGGATCTCGATGACGCGAAAGCCGGCGTCATGCAGGGCGCGGCCGACAGCGACGATCTCGTCCGGGGTGACGCCGCGCAGGATGGCGATCAGCGGCAGGTCCTTGAGATAGGTATCAAGCATGGGAGCCTCCAGAGGTGGGGAGCAGGCCGGCGGCCTGGGCCAGGCGCCAGAGCCCGGCCCGGGTGGCCTGCTCCAGCAGGCGGACCTGGTGGATGTCGAATAGCGCCAGGGCGTCGCGATAGCGCTGGCAGAGCGCCGCGTCGCCGATCAGCACCAGGGGTGGACAGGTGGCGCCCGCGAGGGCGGCGACCTGGCTGCGCAGCTCTTCGCCGATCAGCAGGCCGGAGAGGTAGTCGAGGCTGTGCGCCGCGCCCAGTTCGCCGGCCAGGACCCGGCTGCGGGCGGTGAAGAGGCGGCCGAACAGGCCCTCGGCGCCGGCGTCGCGGGCGGTGGTGAGACCCAGGCGGAAAGCCTCGGCACTGGCCTCGGGACCGGCCTCGGCGGCTGGGCGACCCAGGATGGAATGCTCGCGCAGCACGGCGAACAACTCGCCGGTCATGTAGGTGGCGAAGTCGGTGAGACGACCGTCGCGCACCCGCACCCACTTGCTGTGGGTGCCGGGCAGGACCAGCAGGGCCTCGGCGGCCAGGTCCGGCTCCAGTTCGAGGGCGCCGAACACCTGGGTTTCCTCGCCACGCAGGACGTTGGGCAAGGCGCCGCGCTGCATCACTCCGGGAACCAGGTGGAGGTCGCCGCAGCCCGTGTCCAGGCGCAGCAGGCCGGCGGCCAGGCTGTGGACGTCGGCCGGGCAGTCGGCATAGGGCACCTCATGCCAGCCGCCGCGACTGCCGACCATGCCGCAGGCGATGGCGGGCAGGTCCGGCTGGGCCTCGCGCCAGTCGCCCACCAGGGCGCGATAGGCCGCGGCGAAGTCGCCGTCGGGCACATGCATGATGCCCCAGGGCCGGCTGCGGGTTTCCAGCACGGCGCCCTGGGCGTCGAACAGCTGGGCCCGCAGGGACGAGGTGCCCCAGTCGAGGCCGATGAGGTGCGGGGTGGCGGTCATGCGGGGCTCCAGCCAAGTTCGCGGGAAATGGCCCGGGCGCAGGCAGTGACCTCGGGCTGCAACTCGTGCAGCCGCGCCTCGGGCATGTAGGGGATGGCGCTGGCCACGCTGAGGGCCGCGACGATGGCGCCGTCGGCGCCACGGATGGGCGCGGCCACGCAGCGGATGCCCAGTTCGTTTTCTTCCAGATCCAGGGCATAGCCCTCGGCGGCGTGGCGCCGCAGCCGCGCACGGTAGTCCGCCCAGGGCAGGAAATCCTCGCGCAGCCCGGGCTGGCCGGTGCGCCGGGCCACGCCTTCGCCATAGAGGGCTTCCCACTCGCCCTCGGCGAGATCCAGCATCAGCGCCTTGCCGACCCCGGTCAGCGCCAACGGCATGCGCAGCCCGACCCGGGATCTCATCTCCAGGCCACGGCTGCCGGGCAGCTTGTCGAGATAGAGGACATCGCCGCCCTCGCGCACGCCGAGGTGCACGGTGTCGCCACAGTGCTGGGCCAGGCGTTGCAGGTGGGGCCGGGCCACACCGGTCAGCGGCAGCTGCTCGCGGGCCTGGTAGCCGAGGGCGATGAGATGGCTGCCGAGGATCAGCCGCCCGCCATCGCTGCGCAGGTAGCCCGCCTGGGTCAGGGCAGCAACCAGCCGATGGGTGGTGCTGCGGGTGCAGCCGATGGCGGCGCCGACCTGGGCCAGGCTGTCAGCCCCAGCGGCCACGGCTTCGAGCACGGCCAGGCCGCGGAACAGGGCCTGGGCCCCGCTGGGCGCTTCGCCCTTGTTGGAATTGTTGTCGTTCATGGCCTTCACTCTAGAAGCCTCTTCGGCAAATCTCAATATGTGATACGTCATCCCATATGTTGGGATACAAGTTAGATATGACAGCCTTGTCACATAGCTGCAATATTGGCGCTATCTAATGCACGGCACATTGCAAGGACTCGAGAGGCAGAGCGCTCCATGACGGGTAAATCCATCCTGATCGTCGACGATGAGGCGCCCATTCGCGAGATGATCGCCGTGGCCCTGGAAATGGCGGGCTATGAATGCCTGGAGGCGGACAACAGCAAGGACGCCCACGCCCTGATCGTCGATCGCAAGCCCGATCTCATCCTGCTCGACTGGATGCTGCCCGGCACCTCCGGCCTGGAACTGGCCCGCCGCCTCAAGCGCGACGAGCTGACCGATGCCATCCCCATCATCATGCTCACGGCCAAGGGTGACGAGGACAACAAGGTCCAGGGCCTGGAGACCGGTGCCGACGACTACATCACCAAGCCCTTCTCGCCCCGCGAGCTGGTGGCGCGCCTGAAGGCCGTGCTGCGCCGCACCGGCCACCTGGAGAACGACGGTCCGCTGGAGGTCAACGGCCTGATCCTCGATCCGATCAGCCACCGGGTGACCATCGACGGCGCGCCCGCCGAGATGGGCCCCACCGAATACCGTCTGCTGCAGTTCTTCATGACCCACCAGGAGCGTGCCTATACCCGCGGCCAGCTGCTGGATCAGGTCTGGGGTGGCAACGTCTATGTCGAGGAACGCACCGTGGACGTGCACATCCGCCGCCTGCGCAAGGCCCTCGGCGAGACCTACGAGAACCTGGTACAGACGGTGCGCGGCACCGGGTATCGCTTTTCCACCAAACTCTGACGCGGGATCACCGCCGCCGTGAACATCAACTGGCGCTCCCGCCTGGCCACCCAGCTGTCGACCGTGGTCGCCGGCTGCGCCCTGGCCGGCTGGCCCTTCGGCCATGTCGGCCTGGCGGTGGCCCTGGGACTGGCGGTCTATCTGGCGGTCACCCTGAGGCACCTGTTGCGCCTGCAGGCCTGGCTGCTGAGCGAGGCCCCGGGCGCGCCGCCGGAAGCCGAGGGCCTGTGGGGCGAGGTGTTCGACCGGCTCTATCGGCGCCAGCGCCACGAACAGCGCCAGCGCGAGGAATTGCTCGCCGTGATAGGTCGCGCCCAGGCTTCCACCGAGGCCCTGCGCGACGCCATCATCCTGGTGGATCGCCATGGCAACCTGGAATGGTGGAACCGCGCCGCGGAAACCCTGCTGGGCCTGCGCCAGCCCCAGGACCTCGGCCAGCCCATCACCAATCTGGTGCGCCATCCGCGCTTTTCCGACTACTTTCTCGGCGGCGACTATGGCGAGCCGCTGGAGCTGGCCTCGCCGCTCAACGACGACCAGTACCTGCACATCCTGGTCACCCGCTTCGGCGAAGGCGACCGGCTGCTGCTGGTACGCGACGTGACCCGCGTCCATCAGCTGGAACAGATGCGCAAGGATTTCGTCGCCAACGTCTCCCACGAATTGCGCACCCCGCTGACGGTGATCACCGGCTACCTGGAGACCCTGCTGGACAACGCCGACCACGCCACCCCTCGCTGGCGGCGGGCGCTGGGGCAGATGCAGCAGCAGGCCGGACGCATGCAGCACACCATCGACGACCTGCTGTTGCTGGCGCGCCTGGAAGCCACCGATTATCCCGCCGACAATCGCCCGGTGGCCCTGGAGCCGCTGCTCGCCTCCATCCTGCAGGACGGTCGCGCCCTGTCCGGCGCCGTCGGCCATCGCCTGAGCCTGGAATGCGAGCCGGGTCTGGCCCTGCTGGGCAGCGAGACGGAGTTGCGCAGCTGCTTTTCCAACCTTGTGTTCAACGCGGTCAAGTACAGCCCCGAAGGCGGCGAGGTGCGGGTGCGCGCCTGGCAGGACGCCGCAGGCGCCCATGTCGCGGTGCAGGACAACGGTCCCGGTATCGACGCCCGCCACCTGCCGCGCCTGACCGAACGCTTCTATCGCCTCGACGCCAGCCGCGCCTCCAGCACCGGCGGCACCGGCCTGGGCCTGGCCATCGTCAAGCACGTGCTGATCCGTCATCGCGGCGGCCTGGACATCCACAGCGTGCCTGGCGAGGGCAGCTGCTTCACCTGCGATTTCCAGCCTGAACAGATCGCCCAACGCACCGCCGCCTCGGCCTGAGCCGTCCCCTCCCCGCCGTGCTATCGTCCGGCCATCCCTGCCACGGTCTCCTGCCATGCCCCCAGCCCTGCGCCTGCTGCCGGTCCTGCTGCTCGCCCTGATCGGCTGTCTGTTGCTGGGCAGCCAGGCCTGGCACCGCGCCGAACAGGCGAGCCTGGCCGAGGCCAGCCTGCTCGGCCAGGAGCAGTTGCGCCTGCACGCCAGCGGCCTGCAGACCCTGATCGACCGTTTTCGCGCCCTGCCGGCGGTGCTGGCCCAGGACCCGGAGCTGATCGCCGCCCTGAGCACCCCGCCCGATGCCGCCACCACCGAACACCTCAATCTCAAGCTGGAGCGCCTGAACACGGCGGCGCAATCCTCGACCCTGGAACTCCTGGATCGCACGGGCCTGGCCATCGGCGCCAGCAACTGGCGGCTGCCCACCAGCTACGTCGGCCACAACTACGCCTTCCGCCCCTATTTCAGCGAAACCCTCGCCGGCGGCAGCGGACGCTTCTATGCCGTAGGGGTCACCACCGGCATCCCCGGCTATTTCCTCTCCCACGCCGTGCTGGACGCCCAGGGGCGCTTTCTCGGCGCGGTGGTGGTCAAGCTGGAATTCCCCGCCATCGAGGCGCGCTGGGGCGAGCACCCCGAGGTACTGCTGGTCAGCGATGCCCGCGGCGTGGTCTTTGCCGCCAATCGCCCGGCCTGGCGCTATCGCCTGCTGCGCGAGCTGACCCCGGCCGATCGCGCCGAGCTGGCCACCACCCGCCAGTACGACCGGCGCACCCTGCAGCCCCTGCCCTATCGCCAGGAGCGGGTGCTCGGCGAGCAGCGCCAGGTGGCCCACATCCAGGCCCCCGAAGGCAGCGCCGACTACCTCTGGGACAGCCTGCCACTGCCCAGCGAAGGCTGGACCCTGCACCTGCTCCGGCCCACCCGGGACCTGCAGGGCGGCGGCCCGGGTGCGGCACTGGCCGCCGTCTGCGTCTGGCTGCTGCTGGTCTGCGCCGGTCTCCTCTGGGCGCAACGGCGCCGGCTGCAACGCCTGCGCCAGCGCAGCCGCCTGGAACTGGAGCAGCTGGTGGAGGCCCGCACCGCCGAATTGCGCACCGCCCAGGACGGCCTGGTGCAGGCCGCCAAGCTGGCCGCCCTGGGGCAGATGTCGGCGGCCCTGGTGCACGAACTCAACCAGCCGCTCACCGCCCAGCGCATGCACCTGGCGAGTCTGCGCCTGCTGCTGGATCACGGGCGGCTGGACGAGGCCCGCGCCGCCCTGGAACGTCTCGATGGCCTGCTGACCCGCATGAGCGGTCTCACCGCCCACCTCAAGACCTATGCGCGCAAGACCCCCGCCGGCCTGCGCGAGCGGGTCGATCTGGCGCGGGTGGTGGATCAGGCGCTGGAGTTGCTGGAGGCCCGCCGTGCCGAGCTGGCCGTGGAGCTGATCCTGGAGTTGCCGCGCCCGGCCTGGTTGCTGGGCGATCCCATCCGCCTGGAGCAGGTACTGGTCAATCTGCTGCGCAACGCCCTCGACGCCGTGGCGGAGCGACCCCGGCCGCAGGTCCGGGTCAGCCTAGCGCGGGAGGGGGATGCCTGGTTGCTGGAGGTGGCCGACAACGGTGGCGGCATCGCCGCCGAGCACCTGGACCAGGTGTTCGATCCCTTCTTCACCACCAAGCCGGTGGGCGAAGGCCTGGGACTCGGCCTGGCGGTGTCCTCGGCCATCGTCCAGGCCCAGGGTGGCAGCCTGGCCGCCCGCAACGGCGCCGAGGGCGCGGTCTTTGCCCTGCGGCTGCCGGCTGCGCCGGAGTCAGCCGGCTAACGCACGCAGAGCGTCACCAGCAGGGCGAAGCCCCAGCCGAGCACCCCGGTTACCAGCAGGGTCGCCGCATCCCAGGGCCCGCGGGTGGCATCCAGCAGCGGCAGGCCGACGCCACCGATCAGGGCGCTGGCGAGGATGCCCGCCAGGATCCGCACCAGCGGCCAGTGGCTGTCGGCGGCTTCCTCGGGAGCGGCAGCAAGGGGCTCTTCTTCGGACATGGCAGGGCTCCACCAGGGGATATGGAAGGCGACCCTAGCCCGGCAACCTGAAGCTGCGATGAAGCGGCGCTTCAGATTGCCTTCAGCTTGACCGCCAAGACTGCGCCTCGTATTCCCCCGGAGAGGTCGCGATGCTCGACGTGACTTGGCAGTCCCCGTACAGCTTTACCCTGGCCGACCGCAGCGGTTCGCTGCTGGCCCGCCTGGAGCCGCGCGAGGCACCCGGCCGGCAGGCGACCGAAGCCTTCATCGGCGCGCGTTTCGCCCTGGAGCACGGCGCCCGCATCAGCCACTTCCTGCCGCTGCTGCTCGCCCTGCGCGATGCCGAGGGTGTGCTGCAGGCGGCGGTGGGGATCCGCTCCGCGCTGGACCAGTCGCTGTTTCTCGAACGTTATCTGCCCCAGCCGGTGGAGACCCAGGTGGCGGTGGCGCTCGGTCGGCCGATCGAGCGCGCGGAGGTGGTGGAGGTCGGCAATCTGGCGGCGCTGGGTCCGGGCCAGGCGCGCCTGCTGATCATCGTCACCACCTGGCTGCTGGCCCGCAGTGGCCGGCGCTGGGTGACCTTTACCGGCGCCACCCGCCTGATCAACAGCTTTCATCGCCTCGGCCTGGCGCCCCAAGTGCTGGGCGCGGCCGATCCGGCCTGCCTGGGCGCCGAGCGCGAGAGCTGGGGCTCCTACTACGCCAACGCTCCCCAGGTCTGCGCCGGTGACATCCGCCAGGGCTATCAACAGTTGCTGCAGGCCGGCATCTTCGCCCGCCTGGGCCTCACCCCCCTTGGCGAGGAGGACTGCCATGTCGCCTGAAGCCCGCTCCGTCAGTGATTTTTTTCTGGCCCTGGAACGCCACGTCGCCTGGGACGGCGAGCGCCCCGCGCTGAGTGGTGCCCAGGAAACCTGGAGCTATCTGCGGCTGTGGCGGGAGATTGCCCGGCGCGTCACCTGGCTGGCCGAGCACGGCATAAAGCGTCTGGCCCTGGACCTGCCCAATGGGCCCGAGTTGCTGGCCTGGGACCTGGCCGCCCTGCGCGCCGGACTGCCCTGCATCATCCTGCCGGACTTCTTCAGCCCGGCGCAGCGCGCCCATGTCCTGCAGGACTGTGGCGCCGATCTGTTGCTGGGCAGTCCCGAGCGCGCCGCGGAATGGACCGCGGCAGGCTTCAGCGAGGGGCCCCACGGCTGGCAGCGTTCAGCCGCGGCAGCCACCGCGCTGCCGGCGGGCACCGCCAAGCTCACCTACACCTCCGGCACCACCGGCACCCCCAAGGGCGTCTGCCTCAAGGCCGGACAACTGCTGCGGGTGGCCGCCAGCCTGGAAGCCGCCAGCGGCGCCCTGGCGCCCCGACGCCATCAGGTGCTCCTGTCGCTGGGCATCCTGCTGGAAAATCTCGGGGTCTATGCCGCGCTGCTGGCCGGTGCCGAGGTGGTGGTGCTCAAGGCCGAGGACCAGGGTGTCCGCGGCTCCGCCGGCATCGACTGGGCCCAGCTGGCCGCCTGCCTGCAGGAGCGCCAGCCGCACAGTCTGATCCTCATGCCCCAGCTGTTGCAGGGACTCGTGGAGCTGGGCGAACGCGGGCTGCTGCGCCTGGACGGGCTGCGCTTCGCCGCCGTGGGCGGAGCCCCGCTGAGCGAGGCGCTGCTGACCCGCGCCGGCGCCCTGGGCCTGCCGCTGTTCCAGGGCTATGGTCTGTCGGAGTGCGCCTCGGTGGTGGCTCTCAATCGCCCTGAGGCCAACCGCCCGGGCAGCGTCGGCCAACCGCTGCCCCACGTGCGCCTGCGCCTGGCCGCCGATGGCGAGATCCTGGTCGGCGGCGTCGATTTCGCCGGCTACCTGGGCGAGCCCGGCAGCGCCACCGACGAGGTGGCCACCGGCGATCTCGGCGAATTCGACGCCGACGGCTATCTCCACCTGCGCGGCCGCAAGAAACACCAGTTCAGCCTGGCCTCGGGACGCAATGTCGATCCGGGCTGGATCGAGGCCGAACTCACCCAGGGCGGACCCATCGCCCAGGCCTATGTGCAGGGCGAAGGTGCCCGGCATCTGGTGGCGCTGCTCTGGCCGCGGCAGCCGGACCTGCCCGACAGCCTGCTCGCCGACCAGGTCGCCCGCCTCAACCAGCGCCTGCCCGACTATGCCCGCATCGGCGCCTGGCGCCGCCTCGCCGAACCCTTCACCCCCGCCAACGGCCTGCTCACCGCGACCGGACGCCTTCGCCGCGACGCCATCCAGGCGCATCACGCGGCCCTGCTCTCGCACCTTCTGGAGGTACCAGCATGAGTTTCTTCGCCACCCTGCAAGCCGAAACCGCCGTGGAACGCCAGGCGCTGTTCGAGGTGCCCATCATCCGCGCCGCCCTGGGCGGCAACGTCGCCCTGGAGAGCTATGTCGCCTTTCTCGGCCAGGCCTATCACCACGTCCGCCACACCGCGCCGCTGATGATGGCCTGCGGCGCCCGCCTGCCGGCGCGGCTGGAATGGCTGCGCGGCGCGGTCTGCGAATACATCGAGGAAGAATACGGCCACGACCAGTGGATCCTCAGTGACATCGCCGCCTGCGGCGGCAACGCCGAGGCGGTACGCGCCAGCCGCCCCGAACTGCCCATCGAGCTGATGGTGGCCTATCTCTACGATTTCATCGCCCGCGACAATCCGGTCGGCCTGTTCGGCATGGTCAATGTGCTCGAGGGCACCAGCATCGCCCTGGCTACCCAGGCCGCCGGCGCCATCCGCGGCCAGCTGGGCCTGCCGGCGACGGCCTTCAGCTACCTGGACTCCCACGGCAGCCTCGACCAGGAACACATGGCGACCTACCGCCAGCTGATGGATCGCCTGGACGATCCGGCCGACCAGGCCGCGGTGATCCACGTGTCCAAGGTGGTCTATCGCCTCTATGCCGACATGTTCCGCGCCCTGCCCGGCGCCGGCCAGCAACCGGAGCAGCGCCATGCAGCTGCCTGACTGCCGCGTCCTGCTGACCGGCGCCAGCGGCGGCATCGGCCTGCCGCTGGTGGAACAACTCTGCGCCGGCGGCGCCCAGGTGCTGGCGGTCGCCCGCGACACCCGCGCCCTGCAGCCGCTGGCCGAGCGCCTGGGTGGCCGGTTGCGCCTGCTCGATGCCGATCTCACCCGCCGGGCCGATCGCCAGGCGGTGCTGGCCGAAGCCAGCCGCGGCCAGGGCGTCAACGTGCTGCTCAATGCCGCCGGCAGCAACAGCTTCGCCCTGCTCGACGCCCTCGACGACGATGCCATCGACAACCTGCTGGCGATCAACATCGGCGCGGCCATCCAGCTGACCCGCCTGCTGCTGCCGCTGCTGCGCCGCCAGCCGCGAGCGGTGATCGCCCATGTCGGCTCCACCCTGGGCTCCATCGGCTATCCCGGCTATGCGCCCTATTGCGCCAGCAAGTTCGCCCTGCGCGGCTTCACCCAGGCCCTGCGCCGGGAGCTGGCCGATACCCGCATCCGGGTGCTCTACGTGGCGCCCCGCGCCACCCGCACGGCGATGAACGGCCCGGCGGCCATGGCCGTGAACCAGGCGCTCAAGAGCCAGGTGGACGACCCCACCGTGGTCGCCGGCGCGGTGATCCGTGCCCTGGTCGAGGACCGCCAGGAGCTCCATCTCGGTTGGCCGGAAAAGCTCTTCGTCCGCCTCAACGGCCTGCTGCCCGGCCTGGTGGATCGCGCCCTGCGCCGCCAGCTGCCGGTGATCCGCCGCTTCATCGACCCCGCCTTCGCCCCGGAGAAACACCCATGATGTCCCCACGCAAGGCCCTCGGCCTGCTGCTCGCCGCGCTGCTCGCCAGCCCCTTTGCCCTGGCCGACGATGGCCAGCGCCTGGCCCAGATCCAGCAGCGCTGGGCGGAGATCCAGTACCGCCTGCCCAGCGCCGAAAAACCCGCGGCCTTCGAACAGCTGGCCGGCGAAGCGCGCGCCTTCACCCAGGCCGCGCCTCAGTCGGCGCCGGCACTGATCTGGCAGGGCATCGTGCTCAGCAGCTGGGCCGGCGCCCAGGGTGGGCTGGGGGCGCTGGGCAAGGTCAAGGAGGCCCGCAGCGACCTGGAACAGGCGCTCAAGCTCGATCCCACGGCGCTGCAGGGCTCCGCCTACACCAGTCTCGCCGCCCTCTACGACCGGGTTCCCGGCTGGCCGATCGCCTTTGGTGACGCCAGCGAAGCCGATCGTCTGCTGCAGCGGGCCCTCGCCCTCAACCCCAGCGGTATCGATACCCTATACTTCTGGGGTGACCACCTGTATCGCCAGCAGCGCTATGCCGAAGCCCGCGCCGCCCTGCTCAAGGCGCAGCAGGCCGCCCCGCGGCCGGGACGCGAACTGGCCGACCAGGGACGGCGGGGCGAGATCGCCGCGCTGCTCAAGGACGTCGACCAGAAGCTGAAGTGACGAGGCCTCCATGCGCGTGCTGCTGATCGAAGACGATCCCGACCTCGGCGAGGGCATCCGCACCAGTCTGCGGGAAGAGGGCTATACCCTGGACTGGCTCAAGGACGGCGAAAGCGCCGTCCACGCCCTGCGCGAAGAGGGCTTCGACCTGGTGGTGCTGGATCTCGGCCTGCCGCGCCTGGACGGCATCCAGGTGCTGCGCCAGAGTCGCGCCAATGGCCTGACCACCCCGGTGCTGATCCTTACCGCCCGCGACGACACCGAGGACCGGGTCGCCGGCCTCGACGCCGGCGCCGACGACTACCTGGTCAAGCCCTTCGATATCAAGGAACTCAAGGCCCGCCTGCGCGCCCTGCTGCGCCGACGCAACGGTCCCTCGCAGATCCAGCTCGAAGGCGGCGGCATCGCCCTGGATCCGGCCACCCGCCGGGTCACCTTCGATGGCCAGCCGGTCAACCTCACCCCGCGCGAATACCAGCTGCTGCACGAACTGCTGGCCAATCCGGGCAAGATCTTCAGTCGCGACCGCCTCATGGGGCTGCTCTACGGCTGGGACGAGGGGGTGGAAAGCAACACCCTGGAAGTCCACATCTACAACCTGCGCAAGAAGCTGCGCGCCGACCTGATCCGCACGGTCAGGGGCATCGGTTACCGCCTCGAATGTCCATGACCTCCATCCGCCGCCGCACCGTCGGCCTGGTGCTCTCGCTGCTGCTGATCGGCACCCTGCTGATAGCCCTGACCAATGTCCACGACAGCCAGCGCGAGATCGGCGAGATCTACGATGCCCAGCTGGCGCAGAGCGCGCGCATCCTGCAGGGCATGCTGCGCGCCGCCCCCCGCGGCGAAGGCCGCCTGGCGCTGCATGCCAGCGTCACCCAGGCCCTGGCCGAAGCCACGGAGAGCCCCTATGGCCACAGATACGAGGCCAAGATGGCCTTCCAGGCCTGGAACGCCCGCGGCGTCCCCCTGATGCGCTCGCCCAGCGCGCCCATCTTCAGCATGCCGACGACCCCGGGTTTCACCGAGCAGACCCTGGAGGGCGAGGCCTGGTATGGCTTCCTGCTGCCCGATCCCGAGCACGACCTGATGCTCTGGGTCGGCGAACGCGAAGAGGTGCGCGCCGATCTGGTCCGCCGCATCCTGCGCCATACCCTCACGCCGCATCTGATCGGCCTGGTGCTGCTGTCGCTGCTGGCCTGGCTGGCCATTGGCTGGGGCCTGAAACCACTGCGGCGCATGGCCGGGCTGATCCGCCACCGCGACCCGGAATCCCTGCAACCGCTGCAGCTCGATCCCCTGCCACGCGAACTGGAACCCATGCAGGCGGCGCTCAATCGGCTGCTGCTGCAGATCGAGCAACTGCTGCAGCGCGAACGCCGCTTCATCGCCGACGCCGCCCACGAGTTGCGCACGCCGCTGGCGGTGCTACGCCTGCACGCGCAGAACGCCCTGTCCGCGCAGACGGCGACGGCCCGCGACGAGGCGCTGAAATTCGTCGTCAGCGGCACCGACCGACTGACCCGGGTGGTCAACCAGCTGCTGATCCTGGCGCGTCTGGAACCCCGGCCGAGCTGGAGCGCCGAGCAGCGCTTCGATTTGCGCACCGCCCTCAGCGCCACCCTGGAAGAACTGGGCCCCTGGATTCTCGACAAGGGCCTGGACCTCAGCCTCGACGCCGAAGCCAGCCGGGTGCAGGTCCATGGCGACAGCGCCATGCTGGGCATCGCCCTGCAGAATCTGCTGACCAATGCGGTCAACGTGTCGCCTCCCGGCGGCGAGATCCGCATCCGCCTGGAGGTCACCGCCGACTGGGCGGAGATCCAGATCCTCGACCAGGGCCCCGGCATCGCGGAGGAGATCCAGCCACGGCTGTTCGAGCGCTTCTACAGCAGCGGCGCGGCCAACGGCGCCGGCCTGGGACTGTCCATCGTCCAGACCGTCGCCCAGCACCTGGGCGGACGCATCGAACTGGGCAACCGCCCGGAGGGCGGCGCCTGTGCCCGTCTCGGCCTGCCGGTGCTGCCGGGACCCGGCTAGGGACTCGACCCGTCGCCGGCCTTCGGGCAAGGTAGCGGCGCACCGGCCGCGAGAGGACGCCTCCCATGCAAGCTCAGGTCTATCTGGTCGACGACGAAGCCAGCATCCGCGAAGCGGTGCGCCAGTGGCTGGAGCTGTCGGGGCATCAGGTGCGGCTGTTCGCCCGCGCCGAAGACTGCCTGGCGGCAGTGACCCCGGATTTCGCCGGGGTGGTGGTCAGCGACGTGCGCATGCCCGGCATGGACGGCCTGGCCCTGCTGGAACGGCTGCAGGCCCTGGATGCCGACCTGCCGGTGATCCTGCTCACCGCCCACGGCGACGTCGCCCTGGCGGTCAGCGCCATGCGCCAGGGCGCCTACGATTTCCTGGAAAAGCCCTTCAGCCCCGAGGCCTTGCTCGGCGATCTCGGCCGCGCCCTGGAAAAGCGCCGGCTGGTGCTGGAGAACCGCCAGCTGCACCGCCGGGTCGACGACCAGAGCACCCTCGCCCGCCGCCTGCTCGGCGTCTCGCCCGGCATCGTCCGCCTGCGCCAGCAGATCCTCGACCTGGCGCCGACACCGGTCAACGTGCTCCTGCGCGGCGAGACCGGCAGCGGCAAGGAACTGGTCGCCCGCTGCCTGCACGACTTCGGTCCCCGCGCCGACAAGGCCTTTGTCGCCCTCAACTGCGCGGCCATCCCCGAGCAGCTGTTCGAGAGCGAATTGTTCGGCCACGAGAGCGGCGCCTTCACTGGCGCCCAGGGCAAGCGCATCGGCAAGCTGGAATACGCCAACGGCGGCACCCTGTTTCTCGACGAGATCGAGAGCATGCCCCTGGCGCAGCAGGTCAAGCTCTTGCGGGTGCTGCAGGAGCAGCGTCTGGAGCGCCTCGGCTCCAACCAGAGCATCGCCCTGGACCTGCGCATCGTCGCCGCCACCAAGCCGGATCTCCTGGAAGAAGCCCGCGCCGGACGCTTTCGCGAAGACCTGGCCTATCGCCTCAATGTCGCCGAGCTGCACCTGCCGCCGCTGCGGGCGCGCCGCGAAGACATCCCCCTGCTGTTCGATCACTTCCTCGCCGAGGCCGGCGCCCGCCTGGGGCGCCCGGTCACCCCGCCCGGCGCGGCGCGCCTGGCCCAGCTGCTAGGTCACGGCTGGCCGGGCAACGTGCGCGAGCTGGCCAACGCCGCCGAGCGCGAGGCCCTCGGCCTGGGTACCCCCGCCACCGCAGCCGCGGGCCACTCCCTGGCCGATCAGCTGGAAGCCTTCGAGGCCCAGTGCCTGCGCGCCGCCCTGGCCCGCCACGGCGGCGAGATCAAGGCAGTGATGGACGAGTTGCAACTGCCACGGCGCACCCTCAACGAGAAGATGCAGCGCCATGGCCTGGTGCGGGCCGACTTCCGCGACGAGGATTGAGAGGCAATAGGCGGAAATCCGCTCATTGCTCACCGCCTTTCGGCGATCTTTCGCCGATCCGTATCTGCAAAACCTAGTCAGGACGCGGCTTCGCGACCTGGCACGCGCCCTGCTATAGCCCTTGTCGACGCCCCGAGCGCCCTAATAACAACGACAAGAGGAACACCCTGTGGATAGCACCGCTACCCTCGCGGCCGGCCAGACCGCGCCCAAGACCACCTCGCAGCGCATCAAGTCCATCTTCAGCGGTTCCGTCGGCAACCTGGTCGAATGGTACGACTGGTACGTCTACGCCGCCTTCTCGCTGTATTTCGCCAAGGCCTTCTTTCCCAAGGGCGACCAGACCGCCCAGCTGCTCAACGTCGCCGCCATCTTTGCCGTGGGCTTTCTCATGCGCCCCATCGGCGGCTGGCTGATGGGCCTCTATGCCGACAAGGCCGGCCGCAAGTCCGCGCTGATGGTCTCGGTGATCATGATGTGCGCCGGCTCGCTGATCATCGCCCTCACCCCCAGCTACACCACCATCGGCGTCGCCGCCCCCATCATGCTGGTGCTAGCGCGGCTGCTGCAGGGCCTCTCGGTGGGCGGTGAATACGGCACCTCCGCCACCTACCTGAGCGAGATGGCGACCAAGGAAAGCCGTGGCTTCTACTCCAGCTTCCAGTACGTCACCCTGATCTCCGGCCAGCTGCTGGCGCTGGCCACCCTGATCGTGCTGCAGCAGACCCTGACCGTCGAACAGCTGGAAAGCTGGGGCTGGCGCATCCCCTTCCTGATCGGCGCCGCCTGCGCCGTGACCGCGCTCTACCTGCGCCGCGGCATGGAAGAGACCAGCTCCTTCAAGAAGGCCGAAAAACCCAAGGAATCCCTGATGCGCACCCTGATGCGCCATCCCAAGGAATTCTTCACCGTGGTCGGCCTGACCATGGGCGGCACCCTGGCCTTCTACACCTACACCACCTACATGCAGAAGTACCTGGTCAACTCGGTGGGCATGAGCAAGACCGACGCCACCTCCATCTCGGCGGCGACGCTGTTCCTGTTCATGCTGCTGCAGCCCGTGGTCGGCGCCCTCTCCGACCGCGTCGGCCGGCGCCCGGTGCTGATCGCCTTCGGCGTGCTCGGCACCCTGTTCACCTACCCGATCCTCACTGCCCTGGGCAGCGTCACCACCTGGTGGGGCGCCTTCGGCCTGATCATGGTGGCGCTGGTGATCGTCAGCTTCTACACCTCGATCAACGCCGTGGTGAAGGCCGAGCTGTTCCCCACCGAGATCCGCGCCCTGGGCGTCGGCCTGCCCTATGCCCTGACCGTGTCCATCTTCGGCGGCACCGCCGAATACCTGGCCCTGTGGTTCAAGAGCATCGGCATGGAGAGCGGCTACTACTGGTACGTGACCGGCTGCATCGCCTGCTCGCTGCTGGTCTACGTCTTCATGAAGGACACCCGCGATCACTCGCGCATCGTCCACGAATAACCGCTCGTCCCTGGGGGCGGGCCTCTCGGTCATTAGATTTGGCCGTCCGGCCCGCCCCCCTTTGCCTGGGCTTTGGGGCACGCCATCGTAGTGTCACCGGCAGCGTCCACAACGGTCATTTCGCTGACCGCTGTGGCGAGTTCGCCCCCTCCTCCCAAGCCCCGGTTACACACTCATGGAAATCGACTACGGTCCCAGCTACGCCAAACTGGGTCTCCAGTTTCAATACCAGTGGAGCAGCCTGCTGCGCGATGCCCTGAAGAAGCACGGCATTACCGACGCCCAGGCCAAGGCCATCTGCGGCGACTTCGCCTTCGATCTCTCCAAGCTCATCGACGAAGCCGAAATCAAGGCCGATGGCCTCTCCTATCGCCCGGTGATCGCCTTCACCGAGGACGAGGAAACCCTGCTGGTGCAGTCCGCCGAATTCGACTATCACGAAGCGGCCTACGCCACCGCCGCGGCGGCGTTCGAGAAGAAGTAAGCCTCGCGGGGGGGCCCTGCGCCCTCACCCCAACCCTCTCCCCCAGGGAGAGGGGGCGGTCTGGAGCGGTGGCGGGCTCTTCCTCCAGACGTGGGTTCCAAGCCTGTTTTCAGTGTTACTGCGATAGCGATTCGCTTAGGCCAGTTGAGGCCGTTTCACCTCCACCCCCTCCAACTTCATCGACAGAGCCGAAATCAAGGCTGACAGCCTCTCCTAGCGCTCGGTGATCGCCTTTATCGAGACTAGGAAATCATGTTGGTGCAGTCAGCCAGCTTTGAATATCACAAAGCGGCCTATGCCACTGCTGCTGCGGCGTTCGAGAAGAAGTAAGGCTGGCCGGGGGCCCTCACCCCAACCCTCTCCCCCAGGGAGAGGGGGCGGTCTGGAGTGATAGCGGGCTCTTTCTCCAGACGTTGGTACTGAAGCTGTTTTCAGTGCTGCTGCGATAGCAGTTTTGACTGTCTTTCAGCGAGAGCTACTCCATAGCTCCGCTTCGCTCCGTATGGCCCCCTCTCCCCCCGGGAGAGGGTTGGGGTGAGGGCCGCACAGGCACCCTTGTCATAGCCGCACGAACCGCGCGTTAGAGCCTCGCCAACACGATTTCCCCAGGCGATACTCCCCGGATCACCTCTCACTCCGTACCACCCCCTCTCCCTCCGGGAGAGGGTTGGGGTGAGGGCCGCATCGGCACCCACGTCATAGCCTTGCGAACCACGCATTAGAGCCTCGCCAACACTATTTCCCCAGGCGATACTCCTCAGATCACCTCTCACTCCGTACCACCCCCTCTCCCTCCGGGAGAGGGTTGGGGTTGGGGTGAGGGCGAACCCGACACCAGAACCCCCAGGGAAAGGATTCCCATGCCCCTCATCAGCCATGCCCGCGCCCTGCGCCGGGGTCAGACCGACGCCGAGCGCGCACTCTGGTATCACCTGCGCGGCAACCGTCTACAGGGTCATAAATTCCGCCGTCAGCATCCCTATGGCCGCTATATCCTGGACTTCGTCTGCCTGGAAGCGCGGCTAGTGATCGAACTGGATGGCGGCCAGCATCAGGGCAGCGGCAACGACCGCGAGCGCGACGCCTGGCTGCAAGCCCAGGGATTCAAGATCATTCGCTTCTGGAATCATGAGGTCCTGACCCAGCCCGACGCTGTGCTCGAACGCCTTCACGCAGCCCTCAGCCCGGCTTGACCCTCGGCTTGCGCGCGCGTGGCGGTGCGCCACCCGTCTTCGCCGTCGCCTTGGCCTTGCTCCCGCCCGTACGCCGCTTCTTCTTCCAGGGCGCGCCCTTGCCCGCCGGCGGCGGTCCGCTGATGGTCAGGGTCAGGCCGAGACAGCGCTCCACCTGCTTGCCCATCCAGGCCGACTGCTTGGTGACGAATTCAGCCAGGCTCAGCTCGCCCTCCTGCACCCGATCCAGCGCCTGCTCCCAGAGCGCCGTGGTGCCCGGATCGGCGATGGCCCGGGGCACGGCGTCGATCAGGCCGAAGGCCGCCGGCGTCGCCGCCAGGGCCTTGCCCTGCTTGACCAGGTAGCCGCGGTCCAGCAGGCCCTGGATGATGCTGGCGCGGGTCGCCTCGGTGCCGATGCCGGTGGTGTCCTTGAGCTTCTGCTTGAGGGCGGGATCCTCCACCAGCTTGGCGACATTCTTCATCGCCTTGATCAGATCGCCCTCGGTGAAGGGCTTGGGCGGTTGGGTCAGCTGATCCTTGCAACGCACCTCGACCACCGGATAGGACTCACCCTCGCGCAACTCGGGCAGCGCCTGGGGCGGCGGTGCCTCGCGACCCTTGGGCGGCGTGAGCGACTCGGGCAAGGCGCGCCGCCAGCCCGGTTCCACCAGCCGCTTGCCGGTGGCCCGCAGGCGTTCGCCGCCCGCCTCGAAATCGGCCTGGGTGCGATCGAATTCGTGCGGCGGCAGGAATTGCGCCAGGTAGCGCGCGCGGATCAGGCCGTAGACGTTGCGCTCCTGCGGACTCAGGCGTCCCAGGTCGCGGGTCACCTGCGTCGGGATGATGCCGTGGTGGGCGCTGACCTTCGCATCGTTCCAGGCCCGCGAGCGGCGACTGGCGTCCAGATGGTCGCGCAGGGGGGCGAGACTGCTGTCGGCGCCCAGCAAGGCGGCCAGCAGCGCCGGCGCCTCGGCGTGCTGGGACAGCGGCAGGTAGCCGCAATCGCTGCGCGGATAGGTGATCAGCTTATACTTCTCGTAGAGCGCCTGGGCGACGTCCAGGGTCTGCTGGGCGCCCAGGTTGAGGCGCTTGGAGCAGACCTCCTGCAAGGTGCCCAGATCGAAGGGCAAGGGCGCCGCCTCGCGGACGCGCTCGGTCTTGAGCTTGACCAGCCGCGCCTGCCCAGCCGCCTCGATGTCCCGCGCCGCCGCCTGGGCCACCTCGGGCTTGAGACAGCGGCCCTGGTCGTCGCAGACGTCCTCTGGCGGTTGCCATTGGGCCTGGAAGCGACTGCCGGAGGCGTCCAGGGTCGCCTCCACGGTCCAGAAGGGCACCGGCACGAAGGCGGCGATGGCACGATCGCGGTCCACCACCAGGCGCAGGGTCGGCGTCTGCACCCGTCCGACCGAGAGCACGCCCTGATAGCCGGAGCGGCGCCCCAGCAGGGTGAACAGCCGGCTCATGTTCATGCCGATCAGCCAGTCGGCGCGCGAGCGTCCCAGGGCGGACTGATAGAGCCCATAGGTCTCGGCACCGGGCTTGAGCGCGGCCAGGGCGCGGCGGATGGAGACGTCATCCAGCGCCGACAGCCACAGCCGGCGGATCGGCCCGCGATAGCGGCAATGCTCCACCAGCTCGCGGGCGATCATCTCGCCTTCGCGATCGGCGTCGGTGGCGATCACCAGTTCGCTGGCCTCGCCCAGCAGGCGCTTGACCGCCTTGAACTGGCTGCCGGTGGTCTTTTTGACCTGCAGCTTCCACTGCTCGGGAACGATGGGCAGGTCGTCCAGCGACCAGCGCTTGTAGCGGGCGTCATAGGCGTCCGGTGGCGCCGTTTCCAGCAGGTGGCCGATGCACCAGGTCACGGTCACGCCCTGCCCCTGCAGGCAGCCCTCGCCGCGGCGGGTGGCGCCGAGGATGCGGGCGATGTCCTTGGCCTGGGAGGGTTTTTCGCAGAGATACAGCTGCATGGCGGGCGTCGCACGAGGGGAATCGCCACAGGATGCAAAGCCTGCGCGAGCGGCGCAAGGCCTAATCTGTATATCCGTACAGAAAGCGGCCTTTGCGCAAATTCGCCCAGTGGGCCACAGCGTGCTCAGGACGTGGATCACAGCTTGAACGGCGGCCGCCGCGGACGCGGAATCTTGCCGTGGCTGGGCAGTCCTTGGGCTACGGCACTTTCGCCGTCTTTAGCCGAGCTCTGGGAGGCGTCAATGAACACTGTAGCTATGGATCGCGCCACGGCCGAGAGCACCGGCGCCGGCAATCTCGTCGACACCGCCAGCGGCCAGGCCCTGCGGGCCAGCATTTCGGCCATGCGCCGGACCACCAGCCAGGTGCAGCGCATCAACGATCAACTCTGGGAAGTCTGGCCGGACGGCCGTCGCAAGCTGCTGCTGCGCTAAGACCTCCCGCCCGACGCCCTAGGCGGGCGTCGGCGCCTCCAGCGCGGCCAGATAGGTCGCGACCTCGGCCTGGATCCAGGCACTGAAGCGCTCCTGCTTTTCCGCCGATTCGGCGCGTTCCGGCCAGACCAGCCAGTAGGCATAGGGATAGGGCGCCGTTACCGGACTGAGCTGGACCAGACGTCCCTCGTCCAGCGCGGCCTGCACCAGGCTGCGCCGCTCCAGCGCTAGCGCCTGACCAAGGCGTAGCGCCTCCAGTACCACGTTGGAATCATTCACGCTGATGCCGCGATTGGGTGCTGCTTCGCCTAGACCAGCCGTTTCGCCCCAGTGCAGCCAGGTTTCCTCCGTGTGCAATAGCGGCTGCGCGAGAGCCTCGTCCAGGCTGCACGGCAGTTGCCCACCGTTGTAACCAGGTGCCGCCACCAGCAGCACATCGTCCTGAAACAGCCGAAGCGCCGTCAGGCCATCCCACTGGCCCTCGCCCATGCGCACTCCGATATCCACCATGCCCTGGCGCAGATCCTGGAAATCCAGGCTGGTCTGGATACGGATGCGATAGTCCGGGTACAGGGCGCGAAATCGCGGCAGCCGCGGCAGCAGCCAGTGGGTGGCGAAGGAGGGAAAGGTGGCGAATACCAGTTCGTTGCGCCGCGGACGGGCCTGCAGGCGCCGGGTCGCCTCGCCCAGATCCTCGAGCAGCTGGCGGACCTGCTCGGCATAGACGCGACCGTCGCCGGTGACCTCGATCCCGCGCCCCTGGCGCTCGAACAGCACCATGCCCAGCTGGTGCTCCAGGCCCTTCACCTGCTGACTGACCGCGGCATGGGTGAGGTGCAATTCATTGGCGGCGCGGGTCACGCTGCCCAGGCGGGCAACCGCTTCGAAGCAGCGCAGGGCATTCAAGGGCGGCACACGGGACATGTAAGCTTTCCTTAATGATCCGGTCAGAATTTCTCGCTGGAAGCAGCTTCACCGAATCCTTAATGTCTTGTCCAGAGCGGCACCTGGCGTGAAACACGTGACCAGGATGACGTTCCACGTGAAACAGGATTCACTCTTTCTGACAGGACGCCCCCATGCAACTCATCGGCATGCTCGACTCCCCCTATGTGCGGCGGGTCGCGATCTCCCTTCGCCTGCTGGTTCTGCCCTTCGAGCTGCGCCAGATCTCGCTGTTTCGTGAGGTCGAGCGCTTTCGCAGCTTCAATCCGGTGCTCAAGGCACCCACATTGATCTGCCTGGACGGTCAGCGGCTGATGGATTCGTCGCTGATTCTGGACTATGCCCAGCATCTCGCCTGTGGCAGTCGGCAATTGCGGCCGAGCGGCCACGCGGCCCGGGCCACCGCCCTCAGTCGCAGCGGCCTGGCGCTGGCCCTGTCCGAGAAGGCGGTGCAGCTGGTGTACGAGCGTGATCTGCGACCGGAAGAGAAGCGTCATGCGCCCTGGCAGCAGCGCGTGGAAGGTCAGTTGCGTGCGGCCTGTGGCGCCCTCGACAAGGCCTGGCTGGGCCCGCGTCCGCCGCTGGGTGAAGACAACATCGGTCAGGACGCCATCGACACGGCGGTGGCCTGGACCTTCCTGCATTTCGCCCTGCCGGGGCTGATCGAGCGGCGTAACTACCCGACGCTGGAGGCCCTGGCCGCCGAAGCGGAGGCGCTGTCGGTGTTTCGCGATTATCCGCTAGCCTGAAAGGCATCGCGGCCATGGGCCGCTCCTACGGGATCCTGTAGGAGCGGCCCATGGCCGCGATAAAACGGTCAATCCTCGTCACCGGAGCGGCCGCAGCGGCGGACCGCCATAGCTACGATCAGCCAGCCCGATCTTTATCCGCGATAATACCGCTGCGGCACGAAGGGGGTCTTGGCGACCTTGACCGGCACCTGCTTGCCGCGCACCACGGCGAACAGCTGGGTATCCAGGGCGGCGAAGTCGCTGTCGACATAACCCATGGCCACCGGCGCCCCCAGGGTCGGGCCGAAGCCGCCACTGGTGACACGGCCGATGCTGGCGCCATTGGCATCCACCAGCTCGGCACCCTCGCGCACCGGCACCCGCTCCTGCACCAGCAGGCCGACGCGCTTGCGGCTCACGCCTTCACGCTGCTCGGTGAAGATGCGCTCGGCACCGGGAAAACCGCCGGCGCGACCGTTGCCTTCACGCCGCACCTTGGACAGCGCCCACCCCAGATTGGCCATCACCGGCGTGGTACCGGCATCCATGTCATGGCCATAGAGGCAGAGGCCGGCTTCCAGGCGCAGGGAGTCGCGCGCGCCCAGGCCGATGGCCTCGACCTCCGGCTCGGCCAGCAGGCGGCGGGCCAGGGCCTCGGCGGCGGCGCTGGGCACCGAGATCTCGTAGCCGTCTTCGCCGGTATAGCCACTGCGACTGACGATGCAGGGCTGGTCCAGCAGCTTGACGCGGCGGACCTGCATGAAGGTCATCTCGGCCACTTCTGGCGCCAGGCGCGCCAGCACCGCGGCGGCGGCCGGGCCCTGCAAGGCCAGCAAGGCGCGATCGAATTGCGGCAGCACCTGACAGCGATCGCCCAGGTGCTTTTCCAGGTGGGCGAGGTCGGCTTCCTTGCAGGCGGCGTTGACCACCAGATAGAGGCAGTCACCCAGGTTGGCGACCATCAGGTCGTCGAGGATGCCGCCGTTGTCGTCGGTCAGCAGGGCATAGCGCTGCATGCCGCTGGGCAGGTCGATGATGTCGACCGGCACCAGGGACTCCAGGGCTTCGGCGGCTTCTTCGCCTTCGAGCAGGACCTGACCCATGTGGGACACATCGAACAACCCGGCCTGGGCGCGGGTGTGCTGGTGCTCCTTGAGCACGCCGAGCGGGTATTGCACCGGCATCTCGTAGCCGGCGAAGGGCACCATGCGGGCGCCGAGTTCCAGGTGCAGGGCGTGCAGCGAAGTCTTGAGCAGGGACATGGTGGGGCTCCGTGTCGGGTGGCGGCTGTCGCGCCCCAGGCAAGGGGAACGGGACAGCGCTGGGCTATGGGTCGCGACGTGGGTGATGGGGTCAGCCCTCACCCCGGCCCTCTCCCTGAGGGAGAGGGGCCGGGGGTGAGGGTCAGGCCTCGCCGTAGGCTTCGATCGGCGGGCAGGAGCAGACCAGGTTGCGATCGCCGTAGACGTTGTCGATGCGCGCCACCGGCGGCCAGTACTTGCCGTCCACCAGACTCGGCAGCGGGAAGACCGCCTGCTCGCGGCTGTAGGGGTGGGTCCACTCGCCCGCCAATTCGCGCGCGGTGTGCGGCGCGTTCTTCAGCGGGTTGTCCTGGGGATCCAGGGTGCCGGCTTCCAGGGCGCGGATCTCTTCGCGGATGGCGATCATGGCGTCGCAGAATCTGTCCAGTTCCTGCTTGGACTCGCTCTCGGTGGGCTCGATCATCAGGGTGCCGGCCACCGGGAAGGACATGGTCGGCGCATGGAAGCCGAAGTCGATCAGGCGCTTGGCCACGTCGTCCACGGTCACGCCGCTGCTGTCCTTGAGCGGGCGCAGGTCGAGGATGCACTCGTGGGCCACCAGGCCGCCGGTGCCGCTGTAGAGCACCGGGTAGTGCTCTTCCAGTCGGCAGGCGATGTAGTTGGCGCTGAGGATGGCAACCTGGGAGGCGCGGGTCAGACCGGCGCTGCCCATCATCTTCAGGTACATCCAGGAGATCGGCAGGATGCTGGCGCTGCCATAGGGCGCCGCGCAGACCGCGCCCTCCTTGCGCTCCAGCCGGGCATGGCCAGGCAGGAAGGGCGCCAGGTGCGCCTTGACGCCGATGGGGCCGACGCCCGGACCGCCGCCGCCATGGGGGATGCAGAAGGTCTTGTGCAGGTTGAGGTGGGAGACGTCACCGCCGAACTGACCCGGGGCGCAGAGACCGACCATGGCGTTCATGTTGGCGCCGTCGATATAGACCTGGCCGCCGTGGTCATGGACCACCTGGCAGATCTCGCGGATGGCTTCTTCGAACACCCCGTGGGTGGACGGGTAGGTGATCATCAGCGCGGCCAGGCGCTCGCTGTGCTGCTCGGCCTTGGCCCGCAGGTCGTCAAGATCGACGTTGCCGCGCTTGTCGCAGGCCACCACCACCACGCGCATGTCGACCATGCTGGCGGTAGCCGGGTTGGTGCCGTGGGCCGAGGCCGGGATCAGGCAGACGTCGCGCTCGCCCTGGCCGCGGCTCGCGTGATAGGCACGGATGGCCAGGAGGCCGGCGTACTCGCCCTGGGAGCCGGCATTGGGCTGCAGGGAGACGGCGTCATAGCCGGTGGCGGCGCAGAGCATGGCCTCCAGCTCGGTGGTGAGCTGAGCATAGCCCTCGGCCTGGTCGGCCGGGGCGAAGGGGTGGATACCGCCGAATTCCGCCCAGGTGACCGGGATCATCTCGCTGGCGGCGTTGAGCTTCATGGTGCAGGAACCCAGCGGGATCATGGTGCGATCCAGCGCCAGGTCCTTGTCCGCCAGCTTGCGCAGGTAACGCATCAGCTCGGTCTCGGACCTGTGGCTGGCGAACACCGGATGGGTCAGGAAGGCCGATTGGCGCTGCAGCGCCGCGGGCACTTCCACGCCCTGGGCATCGCCCAGCTCGGCGACCTGGGGCGCGGGCTTGCCATCGGCCAGGATCTCCAGCAGTGCCTGGACATCGGCCAGGGTGCTGGTCTCGTCCAAGGACACGCCCAGGGCCTCGGCGCTGACTTCGCGCAGGTTGTAGCCACGGGCACGGGCGGCCTCGTGCAGGGCGGCGGTGCGCGCCCCGAACACCAGGGTAAGGGTGTCGAAGGCGGTGTGCTGGGTCTCGTGGCCCAGGCGCTGCAGGCCGGCGGCCAGCAGGCTGGTCAGACGCTGCACCCGGGTGGCGATGCGGGTCAGGCCTTCGGGACCGTGGTAGACCGCGTACATGCTGGCGATGTTGGCCAGGAGCACCTGGGCGGTGCAGATGTTGCTGGTGGCCTTCTCGCGGCGGATGTGCTGCTCGCGGGTCTGCAGCGCCAGGCGATAGGCCGGGTTGCCGTGGCGGTCGATGGACACGCCGACGACGCGCCCGGGCATGTCGCGCTTGTACTTGTCCTGCGTGGCGAAGTAGGCCGCGTGCGGGCCGCCGAAACCGAGCGGTACGCCAAAACGCTGGGCGGTGCCGATGGCCACGTCCGCGCCCAGTTCGCCGGGCGGGGTGAGCAGGGTCAGGGCCAGCAGGTCGGCGGCCATGGCCACCAGGGCACCGGCGGCCTGGAAGGCCTGGATGCTCTCCCGGTAGTCACGGATCTCGCCGGTGGTCATGGGGTACTGGAACAGCGCACCAAAGAAGCGGCCGTGGTCCTCGATCTCGGTTTCCACGCCCACGACCACCTCGATGCCCAGCGGCTCGGCACGGGTGCGCAGGACGTCCAGGGTCTGCGGATGGCAGTGCACGGAGGCAAAGAAGGCGCTGGCCTTGTTTTTCGCCAGGCGCTTGCAGAAGGTCATGGCCTCGGCGGCGGCGGTGCCCTCGTCCAGCAGCGAGGCGTTGGCCACCGGCATGCCGGTGAGGTCGCCGATCAGCGTCTGGAAGTTGAGCAGGGCTTCCAGGCGACCCTGGGAGATCTCCGGCTGGTAGGGGGTGTAGGCGGTGTACCAGGCCGGATTTTCCAGCAGGTTGCGCAGGATCGGCGCCGGGGTATGGGTGTTGTAGTAGCCCTGGCCGATCAGGCTCTTGAGCAGGCGATTCTTGCCGGCGATGGCGCGCAGCTCGGCCAGGGCGTCGGCTTCGGACAGCCCGGCGGGCAGGTCCAGCACGCTGGTGCCCTTGATGCTCTCGGGAATCACCTGGGCGGTCATGGCGTCCAGGGATTCATAGCCGAGCAGATTCAGCATGGCGATCTCGTCGAGCTCGCGCGGACCTATGTGGCGCGGGACGAATTCGTCGGCGGTGCTGAGGGTGTCGTGCAGCGACATGGCGGTCTTACCCCTTGATCAGTTGCTGATAGGCGGCTTCGTCGAGCAGCGCGGCGAAGGCTTCGGCATTGGCGGGCTGGAAACGAAAGAACCAGCCGGCGTTCAGCGGATCGCTGTTGATGGTCTCGGGCGCATCGTTCAGCGCCTCGTTGACCGCCAGGACCTCGCCGTCCAGCGGCATGGTGATGTTGCTGGCGGCCTTGACCGACTCCAGCACCGCCACCTCATCGCCCTGGGCGTAGCTGCGCAGCTCCGGCAATTGCACGAAGACCAGGTCGCCCAAGGAGTCCTGAGCATAGTCGGTGATGCCGACGGTAATGCTGCCATCGGCTTCCTGACGCAGCCATTCGTGTTCTTCGGTATAGCGCAGACCCATTGCCAGACTCCTGCGGACCTTTGTCCTGATGGATAGATGGGTCTGGGATTGCAAGGGTGATGCCAGGAACAAAGGCCAGTGTTTTCAGGGGGTTAGCTAAAGAACCCCTATTGCGCCGTAGCGAAATCGTTACGATTGACGCCCCAACCCGCCACACTCGTATCGATTTACAAACGGCGTATCGAAATCGTTACGATATTAGCCAGGCTCCTGGGTCCGACAGCTGGGCTGTACGCCAGGGCCCTGCTGTTCCTTATCACTGTGCCGCAGTCAGAGGCGGATAGAGCGCCTTGCGCGCTAATTTCCTGCCGCAGTGACCCAGTCTTCAACGCGCAGGCCTGGCACCCGGTCGAACTCGCGACGGTTGTTGGTGACCACGATCAGGCCCAGGGAGCGCGCATGCCCCGCGATCATCTGATCGTAAGGACCGATCTGCTGACCCGCTCGGGCTAGTTCGGCGCGCAACTGCCCGGTATGGGCTGCGGCTTCGGGACCGTACGTCAACACCTCCAGCCGCGCGGCGAAGCCCTCGATCACCGCCAGGTTGCGCTCCGGGCTGGAAGACTTTTCCGCACCGTAGATCAGCTCCATCAGGGTGATCGTACTGATGCACAACTGCCCCTGGTGCCGGGTGAAGGCCTCGCGAACCGACGTCGGTCGGTTCTTGATGGTGAAGATGCAGGTGTTGGTGTCGAGCATGAACTTGAGCATCAGAAGCCCTCGCGCTCCTGCTCGGCGGGCTGGTCCCGTTCCGCCATGAAATCCGCCGTGACACCCTCCCCCTCGAACCAGGAATCCCAGGATTCCCCGGCCGGGGTAATGATCCTCGTGCGGCCGACCGCGACCACATCGACGCGCTTCACGTCTGCGGGCAGGGCAACCGCCTTTGGCAGTCTTACCGCCTGACTGCGATTGCTTTGGAATACGGCGCCTTGATCCATGATCGACCTCCGGGATATATCGGATGTATATCCCATAGTAGGGACAAGGCTGGATCTGTCAATCGGCACCCTCGCGGCATCAGGCATCACGGCTGGCATAGCGCTCTTCGCGCGGATGACACCTGGTGAAGCCTTGGGAAAGACGCCGGAGGCGGAAATGTCATCGGCTCGTGGCAAGATTCGGACAAGCGCACCCGCCGCGAACTTCCGCCCCGCTTCGTCGGACCAACAAGGCACAACAAGACCTCTGCCAAGCGGCTTTGCCCTCTTCCATCCTTGTCTGGAGTCTTTGTCATGGCTGTGAAAACCGTTGCCGATCTGCTCGTCGCCACCCTCGAAGCGGCTGGTGTCGACACCATCTGGGGCCTGCCGGGCGATTCGCTCAACGGCCTCACCGAAAGCCTGCGCAAGCGTGAGCGCATCCGCTGGCGTGGCGTGCGGCACGAAGAAGCTGCGGCCTTCGCCGCCAGTGCCGCGGCCGACACCAGCGGGCGTCTGGCGGTCTGCGCCGGCTCCTGTGGCCCGGGCAACCTGCACCTGATCAATGGCCTGTTCGACGCCCAGCGCAGCGGTGCGCCGGTGCTGGCCATCGCCGCCCAGATTCCCTCCAGCGAGATCGGCCTGGGCTATTTCCAGGAGACCCATCCGGAGCGGCTGTTCCGTGACTGCAGCGACTTCTGCGAGGTGGTTTCCCATCCCGAGCAACTGCCGCGCATCCTCGAGACCGCGATGCGTTCGGCCATCCTCAATCGTTCGGTGTCGGTGGTGGTGATTCCCGGCGACGTGGCCCTGGCCGAAGCGCCGATCAAGGAAGCCCAGTGGAGCGAGCCGGTGCGTCCGGTGGTGGTGCCACCGGACGCCGAGCTGGATGCCCTGGCCGAATTGCTGGCCGGGGAAAAGCGCATCACCCTACTCTGCGGCGCTGGTTGCGCCGGTGCCCATGCCCAGGTGGTGGCCCTGGCCGAGCGCCTGCAGGCGCCGGTGGTCCATGCCCTGCGCGGCAAGGCCCATATCGAGTATTCGAATCCCTATGGCGTGGGCATGACCGGCCTGATCGGCTTTTCGTCCGGCTATCATGCACTCAAGGAATGCGACCTGCTGCTGATGCTGGGCAGCAACTTTCCCTATCGCAACTTCTTCCCGGATCACGGCCGCGTGGTGCAGATAGATGTGCGCGGCGCCCACCTGGGCGTGCGTACCCCGCTGCTCAAGGGGCTGGTGGGCGATGTCCGCGCCACCCTCGACGCCCTGCTGCCGCGACTCCAGCCCAACAGCCACAGCCGCTTCCTGGAAAAGGCCCAGCAGCACTACCGCAAGACCCGCGCCGAGCTGGACGAACTGGCCACCGCCACCGCCGATGGCGAGCCGCTGCATCCGCAGTACCTCACCACCCGCGTCAGCGAACTGGCCGCAGCGGATGCCCTCTTCACCTGCGACGTCGGCACGCCCACGGTGTGGGCGGCGCGCTACCTGGCGATGAATTTCGAGCGCAAGCTGGCCGGCTCCTTTACCCATGGCTCCATGGCCAATGCCCTGCCCCAGGCCATGGGTCTGCAGGCGGCCTATCCCGACCGCCAGGTGGTGGCGCTGGCCGGCGACGGCGGACTGTCCATGCTGCTCGGCGAACTGGCGACCCTGGCCAGCGAGAAGCTGCCGGTCAAGGTCATCGTCTATGACAACGCCACCCTGGGCTTCGTCGCCATGGAGATGAAGGCCGCCGGCATGATCGACGAGACCACGGATCTCGCCGCCGTCGACTTCGCCCAGGTGGCCGAGGCCTGCGGCGTGCGCGGCTGGAAGGTGGAATCGGCCAGTCTGCTCGACGCCACCCTGGAGGAGGCCTTCGCCCACCCCGGCCCGGCGCTGGTGGACGTGCGCATCGCCAAGCAGGAGCTGTCGCTGCCGCCGAAGATCGAAGCGGCCCAGGCCAAGGGCTTCAGCCTCTACATGCTGCGCGCGGTGATGAGCGGGCGCGGCAGCGAGGTGCTGGACCTGGCCAAGACCAACGTGCTGCGTTGATCCAGACGCCCGCGGCCGCTAGCGCCGCGGGATGCCGTAGCGCCGCAGGCGCATGGCGATGGCCGAGTGGGACGTCTGCAGGCGCGCGGCCAGCTGGCGGCTGGACGGGTACTGCGGATAGAGTCGTTCCAGCAGCGCCGCCTCGTAGCCCTGGACGGCGGCCTCCAGGGTGCTGACCTCGGTCTCGACCTGCCCCGCCACCGCCGTGCCGGCCAGGTCGAGGTCGTCGACGTCGATCTGGCCACTCTCGCTGATGGCGGCGGCGCGAAAGAGGATGTTCTGCAATTGCCGCACGTTGCCCGGCCAGGCGTTGCCCAGCAGCACGCCATAGGTGGCCGGCGCCAGGCGGCACGGCGGTCGGCCGATCTGGGCGCAGGCCTGCTGCAGGAAGTGCCGTGCCAGCAGCAGGATGTCCTGGCCCCGCTCGCGCAGTGCCGGCACCTGCAGGCTTAGCACATTGAGGCGATAGAAGAGGTCTTCGCGAAAGGTGCCGGCGGCGACCATGGCCTGCAGATCGCGATGGGTGGCGGCGAGGATGCGCACATTGACCTGGGTTTCCTGGGCTCCGCCAACGCGGCGGAAGGTGCCATCGGAGAGAAATCTCAGCAGCTTGGCCTGCAGATAGGGCGACATCTCGCCGACTTCGTCGAGAAACACCGTGCCCTGGTCGGCCAGTTCCAGCAGGCCCGGCTTGCCGCCGCGCTGGGCGCCGGTAAAGGCGCCCGGGGCATAGCCGAACAATTCGCTCTCGGCGAGGCTTTCCGGCAGAGCCGCGCAGTTCAGCGCCAGAAAGGGCGCCTCGCGCCGCGCACTGGCCGCATGGCAGGCGCGCGCCACCAGTTCCTTGCCGGTGCCGGTCTCGCCGAGGATCAGCAGCGGCGCCTCCAGGGCGGCCAGGCGCTGGGCGCGGGCCTTGAGGGTGCGGATGGCGGCGCAGTCGCCGAGCAGCGAATCGAAGCCCTCGGGGGTGTCGTGGCGCAGCGCCGAGAGGCGGCCACCGATACGACTGGGGGCGTAGAGGGTCAGCAGGCCACCGGCCAGGCCGCCCACCGGTTCGCCGATGGGGGTGGCGTCCAGCAGCAGTGCCTGGCCGCGCAGCACCACCTCGCGCAGCGGCAGGCGAAAGCCCTGGTCCAGCAGTTCGGCGGACAATTCGCCGTCATTGAAGAGTTCGGCCAGGGTGTTGCCGGCGCCTTCTCCGGCCAGGGCGGCAAAGGCCGGATTGGCCAGCAGGATGCGGCCCTCGCCGTCCACCGCCAGCACCGGATCGGCCATGGCGGCGAGCAGGGCGTCGAGCTGCAGGGAGCGGCGCTGGCCGGGCAGGATGTCCACCACCCGCACCGCCTCCACCCCCACCACGGTCAGCAGGGCGGCGCGCAATTCCTCCAGCACCGTCGCGCTCAGGGTCGGCGCATCGATGTAGACGTTGGGCGGCACCATCTCCACGGCGTCCAGGTTGAGATTGCGGGCACCGAGCAGCGCCAGGACTTCCTGGGTGATGCCGACACGATCGATGAACGACACATGGATACGCATGGAAACCCTGGGGTCTGAGTGCGAAAGGACTAATGCTACCCAAATGCTCGGGGTAGAATCATTTCTCATTTACCCAGGCGGGAACGCGATGAACAACAAAGACCCCCTTCTTCTCGATCAGCAGCTGTGCTTCGCGCTGTACTCCACCTCGCTGGCCATGACCAAGGTGTACAAGCCGCTGCTCGAAGAGGTGGGCCTGACCTATCCGCAGTACCTGATGATGCTGGTGCTGTGGGAAAACGATCGGCTGCCGCTCAAGGAGCTGGCGCGCCGGCTGCACCAGGACTCCGGCGCCCTGACCCCGGTGCTCAAGCGCCTGGAAGCCGAGGGCTACGTGACCCGGCAGCGCAATGCCGAGGACGAGCGCAACCTGTCCATCGAACTCACCGAGTCTGGCCGCGCCCTGCGCGAGCGGGCCCGGGAGATCAACGGCACCATCAGCAGCTATTGCGCGCTGGGCGATGCCCAGATGAATGCCCTGCGCGAAAACCTGATGACCCTGAGAGCCAAGCTGGAGCGTTAGCCCCCTTCGCTGCCGCTGGTCGGCTGCTCCTGAAAATATATTTGCGCGATAACTAATATCGCGATAACTTAAATCCGTACCCGGACGATTCCTTCGGTCAACGTCCGAACAATCAGTTATCGCGATACCTAAACAGGAGCACGCCATGAACATCCTCTATACCGCTTCCGCAACCAGCACCGGTGGCCGCGACGGCCGTTCCATCAGCAGCGACAAGGTCCTGGACGTGCAGCTGTCCACGCCCAAGGAGCTCGGCGGCGCCGGCGGTGCCGGCACCAATCCCGAGCAACTCTTCGCCGCCGGCTATTCGGCCTGCTTCATCGGCGCGCTCAAGTTCGTCGGCGCCAAGGAAAAGATCGCCGTTCCGGCGGACGTCAGCGTGACCGCCCAGGTCGGCATCGGCCCGATCCCCACCGGCTTCGCCCTGGACGTCGAGCTGGTCATCAGCCTGCCGGGCCTGGAGCGTGCCGTGGCCGAAGACCTGGTCGAGAAGGCCCACCAGGTCTGCCCCTACTCCAACGCGACCCGCGGCAACGTGGACGTGCGCCTGACCCTGGCCTAAGGGTCGCGGTATTACCCAGGCGCCTCCGCCGAGGCGCCCGGTCCTTCCCGTTCGAGGAGTCATCTGTCATGCGTACCGTCTCTCGCCTGCTTGGCCTTTCCGCGCTCAGCCTGGCCCTGGGCAGCGCCTTCGCCGCGCCCCAGCCCGATCCGCATCTGGAGCGCACCACCCAGGGCTTCGTCGATGCCCTGAACGGCAGCGGTGGCAAACCCCTGGAAACCCTGAGCCCCAAGGACGCCCGCGCGGTGCTGGCCGGCGCCCAATCCGGCGTCAAGGTCGATCTCTCGGGGGTCAAGACCCGTGAAAAGACCATCCAGGTCGACGGCAAGCCGCTGCAGCTGACCATCGTCCGCCCGGCGAACGCCAAGGGGCAGACACCGGCCTTCATGTTCTTCCATGGCGGCGGCTGGGTGCTGGGCGACTTCCCCACCCACCAGCGCCTGGTGCGTGACCTGGTGGTGGCCTCCGGCGCCACGGCGGTGTTCGTCAACTACACCCCGAGTCCGGAAGCCCACTTCCCGGTGGCCATCAACCAGGCCTATGCCGCGACCCAGTGGGTGGCCGAGCACGGCAAGGACATCGATGTCGACGGCAGTCGCCTGGCGGTGGCCGGCAACAGCGTCGGCGGCAACATGGCCGCGGTGGTCAGCCTGATGGCCAAGGACAAGGGCACGCCCAAGCTGCGCTACCAGGTGCTGTTCTGGCCGGTGACCGATGCGAGCTTCGACAACGGCTCCTACCAGACCTATGCCGAGGGCCGCTTCCTGACCCGCAACATGATGAAGTGGTTCTGGGACAACTACACCACCAGCGACACCGAGCGCGCCAACGTCTACGCCTCGCCGTTGCGGGCCAGCGAGGCCCAGCTCAAGGGTCTGCCGCCGGCGCTGGTGCAGACCGCCGAGAACGACGTGCTGCGAGACGAGGGCGAGGCCTATGCCCGCAAGCTCAACGCCGCCGGCGTCGATGTCGTCCAGGTGCGCTACAACGGCATGATCCACGACTATGGCCTGCTCAATGCCCTGGCCAAGGTACCCGAGGTCCAGGCTGCGCTGACCCAGGCCGGCCAGTTGCTCAAGCAACACCTGCAGTAAGGCAGGCGCGGTACCCGAGGGGCTGGCTCCGTTCGCGGCGCCATCCCCTTTGCGTTTCAGGGCTGCTCGCCCAGGGCCGCGAAGCGTTCCGCCAGCCAGCCGTGCAGCTGCCGCACCGCCGGCGAGAATTGCCGCCGGTGCGGGCAGAACAGCTGCAGCGGCAAGGGCTCGCCGGGCTGCTCGGGCAGCAGCCGCACCAGCCGACCGCGTTGCAGGTCGTCGCGCATGTCCAGCCAGGACTTGTAGACGATGCCCTCCCCGGCCACCGCCCAGCGCCGCACCACCTCGGCATCGTCGCTTTGCAGGGGTCCGCTGACGGCCACCTGGCGCAGACTGCCGTCGGCCTGTGGAAAGCTCCACTTGTCATAGGTGCGCCCATGCAGCTGGTAGAGCAGGCAGGCATGCCTGGACAGGTCGTCCAGGCTGCGCGGCGCGCCCTGGCGGGCCAGATAGACCGGCGCCGCCGCCAGCAGCCGGCGATTGTCCGGGGCCAGCGGCAGCGCCACCAGGCTGTCGTCCTGGCTGCGGCCGTAGCGGATGGCGATGTCCACCGGATCGCGATAGACGTCGGCCTGCTGGTCCGAGACGTAGAGCCTGAGGGTCAGGCCGGGATGGCGCTGACGAAACTCGGCCAGCCAGGGCAGCAGGAGATTGCGCCCCAGGTCCGAAGGCGCCGCCACCTGCAGCACCCCACGCAATTCCGGGCTCTCCCCCTGCAACCGCTCGCGCCCTTCGCGCAAGGTCTCCAGCACCTCGCGGGCATAGGGCAGATAGGCCTCGCCCTCGGCGGTCAGGCGCAGGCTGCGGGTCGAGCGGGCGAACAGGCGGATGCCCAGTTCGCGCTCCAGCCGGCCGATGGCGGCGCTCACCTGCCCCGGCAGGAGGTCTGCCTCGCGGGCGGCGCGGGAAAAGCTGCCGAGGGCGGCGGAGCGGACGAAGAGGCCGAGGTCGTCGAAGCGGATCATTTTCACTCCTGCAGTGAAGGTGCTATCCGATTCTGCCGCTTTTTCCGGTCGAGCATGAAGACGACCATGGGCTCACGTCTTCTTATCGTACAAAGGAACCCGCCCATGAAAGCCATCGTTCACGGTGACACCACCCTGCCCGCCAGCGATCCCCGTGCCCTGCAGGACGCGGTGCTGCCCGACCCCACGCCCGAGGCCCATGACCTCCTGGTAGAAGTCCGCGCCGTGTCGGTCAATCCAGTCGATACCAAGGTGCGCCAGGGCCTGGTGCAGCGCGAGTCCAAGGTACTGGGCTGGGACGTCTCCGGCGTGGTCCGCGCCGTGGGCAGCGCCGTCAGCCGCTTCGCCGTGGGTGACGAGGTCTACTACGCCGGCGAGCTGTTCCGCCCCGGCTGCAACAGCGAACTGCACCTGGTCGACGAACACCTGGCCGGGCACAAGCCCAAGAGCCTGGATCATGCCCAGGCCGCGGCCCTGCCGCTGACCGCCATCACCGCCTGGGAACTGCTGTTCGACCGTCTCGGCGCGACCGAAGGTGGCGGCGCCGGCCAGCAGCTGCTGGTGATGGGCGCGGCAGGCGGCGTCGGCTCCGTGCTGGTGCAGCTGGCCCGCCAGCTCACCGAGCTGACGGTGATCGGTACCGCCTCGCGCCAGGAAACCCAGGACTGGGTGCGCCAGCTGGGTGCCCACCACGTCATCGACCATCACCAGCCGCTGCGACCCCAGCTCGAAGCCCTGGGTCTGGATGGCGTGACCCTGGTGGCCAGCCTCACCCACACCGATGAGCACTTCACCCAGCTGGTGGATGTCCTGCGGCCCCAGGGTCGCCTGGGCGTGATCGACGATCCGGCGCAACTCGACGTGGTGCCGATGAAGGCCAAGTCGCTGTCGCTGCACTGGGAACTGATGTTTACCCGCTCGCTGTTCCAGACCCCGGACAAGGTGCGCCAGCACGAGATCCTCGAACGCGTCGCCGGACTGATCGACCAGGGCACCCTCAAGACCACCCTCGGCGAACACCTGGGCCGGATCGATGCCGCCAACCTGCGCCGCGCCCATGCCCAGCTGGAAAGCCATCAGGCGCGCGGCAAGCTCGTGCTGGAGGGGTTCTGATGCCTCGCTTGAGTGCCCTGACCCTCGCCGTCGCCCTGGCCGTGGGTAGCCTGACGGCCCAGGCCGCGCCGCTGCCCCAGGAGCGCACCCTTGGCCAGTTGGAGCCGGTGTTCGCCTTCCAGGACGCCATGCCCACCGGCGTCACCGTCAGCGAGACCGGGCGGATCTTCGTCAACTACCCGCGTTGGGGCGACGCGGTGCCCTTTACCGTCGCCGAACTCAAGGACGGCAAGGCCGTGCCCTACCCGGATGCCGCGCTCAACGTCGAGACCCCCGGCCAGCCGGGCAAGGGCTTCATCAGCGTGCAGAGCGTGGTGGCCGATGGTCGCGGGCACCTCTGGGTGCTGGACACCGCCGCACCGGGCTTCGCGGCGCCCAAGGCCGGCGGCGCCAAGCTGGTGGCCATCGACCTCAAGACCAACAAGGTCGCCAGGACCCTGGTCTTCCCGGCCGCGGTGCTCGAACCCAACAGCTACGTCAACGACGTGCGCTTCGACTTTCGCGTCGGTCGCGCCGGAGTGGCCTATGTCACCGACTCGGCGCCTCCCGGTGGCCTGATCATCCTCGATCTCGCCACCGGCCAGGCCCAGCGTCGCCTGACCGGCGCGCCCCAGGCCAACGTCGACCCCAGCTTCGTCCCGGTGGTGGAAGGCGAACCGTTGCTGATGCAGCGCCCCGATGGCAGCAAGGTCCGACCGGCCATCGCCAGCGACGGCATCGCCCTGTCGCCGGACGGCGGCACCCTCTACTTCAGCCCGCTGTCCAGCCGCCACCTCTATGCCGTGCCCACCGCCCTGCTGCGTGATCCCGAGGCGAGCGAGGCCCAGGTGCGCGCCGGGGTGCAGGATCTCGGCGAGAAGGGTGCCTCCGACGGCCTCGAAGTCGATGCCCAGGGTCGCGTCTATGCCGGCGACTACGAGCACAACGCCGTGCGCCAGCGCCAGGCCGACGGCAGCTGGAAGACCCTGGTCCACGATCCGCGCGTGCTCTGGCCCGACACCTTCAGCATCGGTCCGGACGGCTACCTCTATTTCACCGCCAACCAGCTCCATCGCCAGGCCCAGTTCCACGGTGGCCAGGACCTGCGCCAGAAGCCCTACAGCCTGTTCCGCGTCAAGATCGACGCCCAGCCGGCCCCTACCCACTGATCCGATCAGGAGTTATCCATGCAGCTGTCCCAGATCGCCCGCACCCGCTACACCACCAAGGCCTTCGACGGCTCCCGCAGCATCCCGGCCGAACAGGTCGAGGAATTGCTGGAGCTGCTGCGCCAGGCGCCCTCCTCGGTCAACTCCCAGCCCTGGCACTTCGTGGTCGCCGCCAGCGCCGAGGCCAAGGCGCGCATCGCCCAGGGCATGCAGAGTCCCTACAACGAACCCAAGGTGCTGCCGGCGTCCCACGTCATCGTGCTGTGCACCCGCCTGGAAATGACCGAAGGCCACCTGGCCCAGGTGCTGGAGCAGGAAGCCCAGGACGGCCGCTTCGCCAAGCCCGAGGCGCGCGCCACCCAGGACGGCACCCGCCGTCACTTCGTCGACCTGCATCGTCATGAGCGCAAGGACGTGCAGCACTGGATGGAGAAGCAGACCTACCTGGCCCTGGGCACCCTGCTGCTGGGCGCCGCCGCCCTCGGCATCGACGCCACCCCCATGGAAGGCTTCGACGCCAACAGCCTGGACCAGGAACTGGGCCTGCGCGAGCAGGGCTACACTGCCCTGGTGGTGGTCGGCCTGGGCTATCGCGGCGAAAGCGACTTCAACGCCGCCCTGCCCAAGTCCCGCCTGACCCGCGAGCAGGTCTTCACCTTCCTGTAATGCAGACCTGCGTAGCGTGGATAACGGCGCAGCCTTATCCACAGTACGAACCGGTAGCCGCCAGTGGAAAACGCTGGCGCGGTTTTCCACGCTACGCAGGCGTAGGTTGGTTTGAGCGCAGCGAAGCCCCACAGCAGCACCCATAAAAAAGCCGACCGTCGCGAGACGGTCGGCTTTTATTCGCGGCCATGCCGGTGCGCCGTAGCGACCGCTCCTACGGACATGGACCTGAGCGCCGGCTCAGGAAGCCTCCTGTGGAAAAAGCTACGCCGTTTTCCACGCTACGGTTCTGATCACAGCCATGCCGGTGCGCCGTAGCGACCGCTCCTACAGGGGCGATGCTTTTCATGCTTTCGTAGGAGCGGCCGCATCGGCGGACCGCCATGGCCGCGATAAATCCGGGTTACGCCGAGCCCAACGAGGCCCAACGCTACCTATCCCCATCAACCGCCCTTCAGATCCGCCAGGATCGAGAAGGCGCGCAGGCGATCCGCCTGCTCATAGACGTCGCAGGTAAAGATCAGCTCGTCGGCGTCGGTCTTCTCCAGCAGCAGCTCCAGGCGCTCGCGGACCTTGTCCGGGCCGCCGATCACCGCCATGCCGAGGAAGCTCGACACCGATTCCTTCTCATGGGGCAGCCAGACCCCCTCCATGCTGCGTACCGGCGGCTGCAGGCGCAGGCTGTCGCCGCGGAACAGGGCGAGGATGCGCTGGTAGACGGTGGTGGCCAGGTAATTGGCTTCGTCGTCGCTGTCGGCCGCCACCAGCGGTACCCCGAGCATCACATAGGGGTGATCGAGCACCTTGGACGGCTTGAAGTTCTCGCGATAGAGGCGGATGGCCTCGTGCACGTAGCGCGGCGCAAAGTGCGAGGCGAAGGCATAGGGCAGGCCCTTGGCCGCCGCCAGCTGGGCGCTGAACAGGCTCGAACCCAGGAGCCAGATCGGCACCTCGGTGCCCGCACCCGGCATGGCGATCACGCCCTGCCCCGGCTGTTGCGGCCCGAAGTAGTGCTGCAGCTCTTCCACATCCCGCGGGAAGTCGTCGGAGCTGCCCAGGCGATCACGGCGCAGGGCATAGGCGGTGCGCTGATCCGAGCCCGGTGCGCGACCCAGGCCGAGTTCGATGCGGCCCGGATACAGCGAAGCCAGGGTGCCGAACTGCTCGGCCACCACCAGCGGCGCATGGTTGGGCAGCATGATACCGCCCGAACCCAGCCGCAGGGTGCTGGTGCCAGCGGCCAGATAGCCCAGCAGCACGGCGGTCGCCGAACTGGCGATGCCGTCCATGTTGTGGTGCTCGGCGACCCAGTAGCGGGAAAAGCCGAGTTGCTCGACGTGGCGCGCCAGATCCAGGGCGTTGTGCAACGCCTGGGCGGCATCGCCATCGTCACGGATGGGAGCGAGGTCGAGGACCGACAGGGCGGTCTTAGCGAGACGGGTCATCAGAGAACTCCTCGGCGACCTGATCGTAGGCCGCCCTGTGGCGCTGAATGAGAGGCTGCTTCGCGGAGGCCCAGGCGGCCAGGGCGCCCACCGGCACCATCAGGCTCTGGCCCAGTTCGGTGAGGGCGTATTCCACCTGGGGCGGCTTGGTCGGCGTCACCGTGCGGGACACCAGGCCGTCGCGCTCCAGCTGGCGCAGGGTCACGCTGAGCATGCGCTGGGAAATGCCGTCGACCCGCCGGCGCAATTCGTTGAAGCGCAGCGGACCGGGTTCCAGGGTAAAGAGCGTGAGCAGGGACCAGGCATCGCCGATCCGGTCCAGCACGTCCCTGATCGGACAGGCGTGGGCATGCAGGCGGCGACGGCTGGAGATACGACTGACCACGGCGTCCATGGCGATCCTCGAAGCAGAACTGGCTTCCAGCCTACGCCTTTCGGGCGGTTATTAAAAGTAACCACCCGTCAGGACTGGTATTGCCGTCTGGGCCAGGGCACAATCCAGGAGGTCGTGACCTTTTTTATTGATTGAACGTTCAATAAAAAATAGTTACCCTCCGAGGCTCCTTCCGCTCTGTCCAGGAGATGCCTCGTGCCCAAGGTCGGGATGCAGCCCATCCGCCGTTCGCAGCTCATTGCCGCGACCCTCGAAGCCGTCGACGAAGTCGGCATGGGCGATGCCAGTATCGCCTTCATCGCCCGCAAGGCCGGCGTCTCCAACGGCATCATCAGCCACTACTTCCAGGACAAGAACGGCCTGCTCGAAGCCACCATGCGGCATCTGATGAATGCCCTGCGCCAGGCCGTGCGCGAACGCCGCGCTGCCCTGCCCGGTGACGACCCAGCCGCCAACCTGCGCGCCATCATCCAGGGCAACTTCGACGATACCCAGGTCAGCGGCCCGGCCATGAAGACCTGGCTGGCCTTCTGGGCCACCAGCATGCACCAGCCCAATCTGCGCCGGCTGCAACGCATCAACGACCTGCGGCTCTATTCCAACCTCTGCTGGCAATTCCGTCGCCTCCTGCCCCATGAGCAGGCCCGCGCCTCGGCCAAGGGCCTGGCCGCTATCATCGACGGCCTCTGGCTGCGCGGCGCCCTCTCCGGCGACACCTTCAACACCCAGCAGGCCCTGCAAATCGCCTACGACTACCTGGACCTGCAGCTGGCCAAGGCCTGACCCCCTCTCTCGCCGCCCAGGCCCCGCCCCGTCCACTCGGCGCGGGGCTCTCCTCCCGCGTTTCCCGCTCCCTCCCCGCTTCGACAGAACCGCTCTGGGCCGCCCATCGCCCCGTTTCGGCACGCCTGTGAATTTTTCATTGATTGAACGTTCAATAAAAATTAAGTAGACTGGATTCATCGCTGGCGCAGAGAGACCTTTCTTTCGCGCCCCCTGTGTTCCTTGCGGGTGCCACGGCGCCCGCCCAGATTGGGAGAACGTCCATGGCCCGTTTCGCCGAACAGCAGCTGTACATCGGTGGCCGTTATGTCGCCGCCACCGGTGGTGCCACCTTCGAAACCCTGAATCCCGCCACCGGCGAGGTGCTCGCCACGGTGCAGAGCGCCAGCCGCTCCGACGTGGACAAGGCGGTGGCCGCCGCCGCCGATGGCCAGAAGGTCTGGGCCGCGATGACCGCCATGCAGCGCTCGCGCATCCTGCGCAAGGCCGTGGACATCCTCCGCGAGCGCAACGACGAGCTGGCGCTGCTGGAAACCCTGGACACCGGCAAGGCCCTGTCCGAGACCCAGGCCGTCGACATCGTCACCGGCGCCGACGTGCTCGAGTACTACGCGGGCCTCGTGCCGGCCTTGGAAGGCGAGCAGATCCCGCTGCGCGAGACCTCCTTCGTCTACACCCGCCGCGAGCCGCTGGGCGTGGTTGCTGGCATCGGCGCCTGGAACTACCCGATCCAGATCGCCCTGTGGAAATCCGCTCCGGCCCTGGCCGCCGGCAACGCCATGATCTTCAAGCCCAGCGAAGTCACCCCGCTGAGCGCGCTGAAGCTGGCCGAGATCTACACCGAGGCCGGTCTGCCCGATGGCGTCTTCAACGTGGTCAATGGCGTCGGCCCGGAGGTCGGCGTGGCCCTGACCGAGCATCCCGGCATCGAGAAGATCTCCTTTACCGGCGGCGTCGCCACCGGCAAGAAGGTCATGGCCAGCGCCGCCGGCTCGACCCTCAAGGAAGTCACCATGGAGCTGGGCGGCAAGTCGCCGCTGATCGTCTGTGACGACGCCGACCTGGAGCGCGCCGCCGACATCGCCGTCATGGCCAACTTCTTCAGTTCCGGCCAGGTCTGCACCAACGGCACCCGCGTCTTCGTACCCCAGGCGCTCAAGGCCGACTTCGAGGCCAAGGTGGTGGAGCGGGTCAAGCGCATCAAGCTGGGCGATCCCCTGGCCGCCGAGACCAACTTCGGGCCGCTGGTCAGCACCCCGCACATGGAAAAGGTGCTGGGCTACATCGCCCAGGGCCAGGCCGAAGGCGCCCGCCTGCTCATTGGTGGCGAGCGCGTCACCCAGGGCGAACTGGCCAAGGGCAACTTCGTCGCCCCCACCGTCTTCACCGATTGCCGTGACGACATGGCCATCGCCCGCGAAGAGATCTTCGGCCCGGTCATGAGCATCCTGGCCTATGCCGACGAAGACGAGGTGGTGCGTCGCGCCAACGACACCGAGTACGGCCTGGCGGCCGGCGTGGTCACCCGTGACCTGGCCCGTGCCCACCGCCTGATCCATCGCCTGGAAGCCGGCATCTGCTGGATCAACACCTGGGGCGAATCCCCCGCCGAGATGCCGGTGGGTGGCTACAAGCATTCCGGCGTCGGTCGCGAAAACGGCCTCACCACCCTCGGCCACTACACCCGCATCAAGTCGGTGCAGGTCGAGCTGGGCGACTACGCCTCGATCTTCTAAGCCGCTTCAGTAGCGCTTTTCTCCCCTCTCCGCTGGAGAGGGCCCGGGGCTGGGGCCAGACCCCACCCGCCGTCAGGAGGAGAATCTTCATGGCACACGAATTCGATTACATCGTCATAGGCGCCGGCTCGGCCGGCAACGTCCTGGCCACCCGGCTGACCGAAGACAAGGACGTCACCGTCCTGCTGCTGGAAGCCGGCGGGCCCGACTACCGCCTGGACTTCCGCACCCAGATGCCGGCCGCCCTGGCCTATCCGCTGCAGGGCAAGCAGTACAACTGGGCCTACCAGACCGAGCCCGAGCCGCACATGGACAACCGCCGGATGGAATGCGGTCGCGGCAAGGGCCTGGGCGGCTCCTCGCTGATCAACGGCATGTGCTACATCCGCGGCAACGCCCTGGACTATGACAACTGGGCGCAACTCGACGGCCTGGACGACTGGACCTACCTCGACTGCCTGCCCTACTTCCGCAAGGCCGAGAAGCGCGATGCCGGTGCCAACGACTGGCACGGCGGCGACGGCCCGGTCTCGGTGACCACCGCCAAGCCGAATACCAATCCCCTGTTCGAAGCCATGGTCGAAGCCGGTGTCCAGGCGGGCTATCCGCGCACCGAAGACCTCAACGGCTATCAGCAGGAAGGCTTCGGCCCGATGGACCGCTTCGTCACCCCGAATGGCCGTCGCTCCAGCACCGCGCGTGGCTATCTGGATCAGGCCAAGGGTCGCCCGAACCTGACCATCGTCACCCACGCCACCACCGATCGCATCCTCTTCGAGGGCAAGCGCGCCAATGGCGTCGCCTACATGAAGGGCGATTCGCTGGAAGCCATCACCGTGCGCGCCCGTCGTGAAGTCCTGCTCTGCGCCGGCGCCATCGCCTCGCCGCAGATCCTGCAGCGCTCCGGTGTCGGCCCCGCGCCGCTGCTGCGGCGCTTCGACATCCCGCTGGTCCACGACCTGCCCGGCGTCGGCCAGAATCTGCAGGACCACCTGGAAATGTACCTGCAGTACGAGTGCAAGCAGCCGGTTTCGCTGTACCCGGCGTTGAAGTGGTACAACCAGCCGCAGATCGGCCTGGAATGGATGCTCAAGGGGACCGGCCTGGGTGCCAGCAACCACTTCGAGGCAGGCGGCTTCATCCGCTCCAGCGAAGAATTCGACTGGCCCAACATCCAGTACCACTTCCTGCCGATCGCCATCAATTACAACGGCACCAACGCCATCGAGGCCCATGGCTTCCAGGCCCACGTCGGCTCCATGCGCTCGCCCAGCCGTGGCCGCATCGAACTGACCTCGCGCGATCCGCGCCAGCACCCGAGCATCCTGTTCAACTACATGAGCACCGAGCAGGACTGGCGCGAATTCCGCGACGGCATCCGCCTGACCCGCGAGATCATGCAGCAGCCGGCGCTGGATCCCTATCGTGGCGAAGAGATCAACCCGGGCCGCGATTGCGTGACCGACGCCCAGCTGGACGCCTTCGTGCGCTCCCATGCCGAGACCGCCTATCACCCGTCCTGCTCCAACAAGATGGGTACCGACGACATGGCGGTGGTCGACGGCGCCGGTCGTGTGCACGGCCTGGAAGGCCTGCGCGTGGTGGACGCCTCCATCATGCCGATCATCGCGACGGGCAACCTCAACGCCCCGACCATCATGATCGCCGAGAAGATCGCCGACAAAATCCGCGGTCGCGCCCCGCTGCCGCGCAGCAACGCCGCCTACTACGTCGCCAACGGCGCGCCGGTACGAGGTACCCCGCTGCGTGACGTCAACGGCCAGCGCGCCGCCGAGCCGGTCCCGCAGCGCCGCAACCAGCCGGCCGCCTGATCCCAGGCAGCCGAACGCAAGAAGGGCGCCCGAGGGCGCCCTTCTTGTATCTGGCTTCGAATCGCCTGGCAAAAGCTCGGCAAGACAGCCCGCTCTTCCCCCGCTCCCTCGGGGAGAGGGCTGGAGTGAGGGCCGCCCAGCCCCTCACCTCACAGACAATCCTTCACCGCCGTCAGAATGGTCCGCGGCCGCAGCGGATTGTTGGCCATCTGCTCGCGCAACTGGATACGGGTACCGCGCGACGCCGACCCGATGTCGATGATGGCCGCCGTGGCGCCCGGCACCTTGCTATCCACCAGCACCCGCTGCCCACTGCTGCCCTGCGGCTGGACCAGCACATGGCGGCCGTCCTTTTCCAGACCGGTCACCAGGCAGGTGCGATAGTCCTCGGCACTCTTGCCGGTGCGCAGCTCCATGGGCGGATTGCGTTCAAGATTCGCCTGGCTGGTGCAACCGGCCAGGGCAGCGGCCAGGAAGGCCAGGGTTTGGGTTCTCATCAGCGGCTCCTCGCAAGCTCTTTGCGCCATTTTAGCCGCCGCTGGCTTACGCCAGCCTTAACCGCCGCACATCCTTGGTTTACAAGGGCTTTCCCATGGCTATAATGGCCTCCCCTTGCCGGTATAGCTCAGCTGGTAGAGCAACTGACTTGTAATCAGTAGGTCCCGGGTTCGACTCCTGGTGCCGGCACCATCTATATCTCCCGCCGTTCCCAACTGATCGCTCACGTCAGTTCTCCTTCCGTCGGATCTACCCGCTACCGTCATACGCTTGCCTCTGTATGATCCATGGTCATCACTGCAAATGGACCGGACCATGGCCCAAGTTACCGACCGTAGCGTTTCGCCCTACAAAGAAAGCTGCTTCGTTCAAGCTATCTATGCCGACGGGACAGTACTGCGTGGCTCTGGGACGGTGGTGGGTACCAACGATGTGCTCACTGCACTGCACGTGATCTACAACGCCGATCACGGCGGGTGGGCAACTTACGTCAGCGTGACGCCCGGAGCCCTGGTCGGTAGCAATGGCTTTTCCGCGCCTCTTGGTACCTACTCGGCGGAAAGTTGGACGGGATACTCTTCGAACTGGGATACCAACAACGATGGAATCCCCAGTCTTGCCGAGTCCGGCCATGACTTGGGCTTGCTCAATTTCGATCTGAATCTGGCCAGCCTGACAGGAAGTCTGCAGGTTACGAACAGCCAGCAAAATTTCACTGGCACCATCGTTGGCTATCCTGCACGCGGCTCCAGCGTGATGCAGGAAACCGTGAATGCCACCTACCTCGCCAATGAGTCCGTATTTCGTGTCGATGGCGCCTTGGGTGTAGGAGCTTCAGGCGGAGCGCTCGTCGATTCCAATCACGGCTTCCCTACCGTCAGCGGAGTCCTGTCTGCAGGAGACAGCGCTTACACCTACGCCATCTACGCAGCCATGACAGGCGCCAATCTGAACTGGTACCAAGCGGCGGCTGCCGCTAATGACGTCCTGCTCGATGTCAGCAGCGCTTACCGCCCAATGGGAGCGGGTATTTCCAGTGGTAGCGATCACGATGATCGCCTGTTGCAGTCACGCCTCGCTTACGATGCCAATAATACTGCCAAGGTCTATGGATACAAGGGAACCGACACGCTGGTCATGCAAGGCGCATATGCCCAGTACGGCTTTGCAAACAAGGACGGCGGCCTCGTCGTGACAGATCATCGCCTCGGCGCGCAGCTCGAGCTCTACGATATCAATGTTCTGAGTTTCCAAGATAGGACGCTTTATGTAGTTAGCGAAGAGCAGGCGCAGATCGCGCGGCTCTACAATGGCTTTGGACGAATTCCCGATACTGGCGGCCTTCAGGGGTGGCTGGATGCCCAGGCGCAAGGCCTCTCCTTCCAAACCATCCTGAACAGTTTCGCCAGCTCTCCGGAATTCAACGCCCTTTACGGCCAGAGTACTGATAGCCAGTTCATTTCCACGCTCTATACCACTGTTCTAGGTAGACAAGCCGACTCAAACGACATAACACACTGGGTTCAGCAACTGGAGACAGGACTCAGTAGGCCGGATGCTCTGCGGGCCTTCACCGAGTCCCTCGAGAACAGAATTCGTAGTGAGGGTGATGCGGGCTATCTACAGGTAGTCGCGCACACGGCGTGGTCCAGCCACGACGTGGTCATTCAGCCTGGATTGGTACTTGGTACCCAATCCGGCGATCGTCTTTACGAACAGACGCTGCATTCCTCATCGAACAAGTCCCTGATTTTTGCGGATCAGGGTATCGATGTGCTGCAGCTGCAGGGATCAGCAGGCGGTTATCTGCGCAATGCAGGTGCGTCGGACACCACTGGATTCACCTTGATCAATCTCTCTACCCACCTGGATATGGAGCTGAGTGACGTAGAGGTCCTCAGTTTTAGCGACAAGGATATATTTGTCCTGACGCCCATTCAGGCGCAGATCGCCCGACTTTATACGGCCTTTGACCGGACTCCTGACCTACAGGGCTTGCATGGCTGGATTGATGCGTTGCGCCAGGGTGTAGATTTCGCCGCCATTACCCAAGGCTTCACCCAATCTGGTGAATTCGCGCTTCGCTATGGCAGTTCATCTGATGCGGAATTCGTCCATTCTTTGTATGCCACGATACTGGACCGCCCTGCGGAGGCGCACGGTGCGGCCTACTGGGTCGATCGCATGCAACACGGATTAAGCCGAGCGGATACGCTGATCGCCGTTACCGACTCGCTGGAAAATCAGCAATTGACCGAAGGGCCGAACGGTTTCATTCAGCTGGTCGGTCAGGCGAGTTGGGCTTGAAATCGCTTTAGTTCTGCCAAGAAGTATCCTGACGGATACACATCGACGAGCTGTCGTTTCGATGGCTTGAGTGTCACTCAACGGCTATCGAGCGGGGCTATCATAGGCTTCTCATATCATTTCATGGATGAACCGTGATGCAGTTGATCAGTGACCGCTCCGTTGCTCCCTATAAACAGGTCTGCTACATAGAGACCTATTTTCCAGATGGCACGATCTCGCGAGGCTCAGGCAGCGTCGTGGGGATCAACGACGTTCTGACCGCACTGCATGTCGTGTTCGATGCTACCCACGGTGGCTGGGCAACCAAGGTAATGGTCACACCAGGCGCTTTCGTGGACGAAAGTGCTGGCAGCTTCTCAGCGCCCTTCGGGACCTATTCCGCCAGCAACTGGGTGGGTCGGACCACCAACTGGGACACGGATGGCGATCATCTGCTGACGATCAAGGAATCCAGCCAGGATCTCGCGCTCATCGGTCTAGATATCAACATCGCAGCAGCAACAGGTGGCGTGCTGACCGTAGGTAACTCTACCAGCAGCTTCCAGGCTACCTTGCTAGGGTACCCTGCTGACCAGCACGGGCTCATGCAGACCACCGGATACGCCTATACAGACTTTCCGACCAATTCCGCATACGACGTCACGGCTGCGCTCGGCCCAGGTGCCTCTGGTGGGCCCTTGTTGGATACGAGCTCGGGTAGCCCTGTTGTCAACGGCGTCCTGTCCGCCGGTGACAGCAGCGGTTCCTACTATGCTTCCACGGGTGGCTTCAATGCTGTCTGGTACGCACAAAGCGTATCTGGAAACAACAATCTATTGCTCGAGGGCTATCAATATCGCCCTGCGGGAGCGGGGGTTGCCAGTGGCAGTGATCACGACGACCTGTTGTACGAATACCAGCTGTCTTACGTTAACAAGACGGCATCGGTCTATGGTTACAAGGGTGCTGACGCCCTAGTAATGAACAGTTCCTACAACAATTATCAGATCACGGTGGACTCGGCCAACGGCGGTCAGGTGCATGTCACCAACCTCGTCAGCCAGACGCAACTGTCACTCAACGACGTCAATGCGCTAGCCTTCAACGATTGGGTGGTCTACCTCATGACTGAAGATCAGGCGCAGATCGCCCGTCTTTATACGGTCTTTGGCCGGACACCTGATTTCCAAGGCTTGAAGGACTGGGTCAACGCTTACGAGCACGGGACCTCCTTCAGCACAATCGCTTCGAGTTTCTCCAGTTCTCAAGAGTTTGCCAATCGTTACAACGCCGTGGATAACCAAGGCTTCGCCTCGCAACTCTACAGCACCATCCTCCAACGCTCCGCGGATGCCGATGGATTGGCGCACTGGACACAGTTGCTCAACCAAGGCATGACCCGTGGTGACGCCATGATTCAGTTCACCAACTCCCAAGAGAACATCAACTCCACCTCAGCTAGCGACGGCTTTATCAAGATTGTCAGCCACAGCGCCTGGACTGACGCCGGTGTAGTTATACAAGATGGTGTAGCCTTTGGCAGCGCCTTCAACGACCGCGTCTATGAGAGCCAACTCGACTTCAACAGCAACGGGACGGCCGAGCTCTTTGGCTACAAAGGCGGAGATATCTTCTATCTCGAAGGGGCTTCAGGCAATTACCAACGCACCCAGGTGGATAGAGATACGCTCAGCTTGAGTAATACGAGTAGCGGAGAAAGAATGCTGCTCAACGATTTCAACATGCTGAGCTTTACCGACAAGAACGTATTCGTCCTGAGCAACACTCAGGCGGAGATCGCACGTCTTTATACGGTCTTTGATCGGGTACCTGACTTCAATGGCCTACAGGACTGGCTGAATGCCAGTGCTCACGGCATGACGTTCAACGCTATTGCGAATACCTTCTCGCAGTCCCAGGAGTTCGCCAATCGCTACAACGCCGTGGACAATCAGGGCTTTGCCAATCAGCTCTATCAGACGATCTTGGGGCGCGAGGGCGAAGCCGCGGGTCTGGCCCATTGGACCCAGCAACTCGACGGTGGACTCAGTCGCGGCGATGCGATGATCAACTTCACCAACTCTCAGGAAAATCACAACCTGACCGAAGGTGCCAATGGCTTCATTCAGCTGATTGGTCAGAGCGACTGGGTCTAGTCGATCCCGCGTGCAAAAAAGCCCGCCATTCGGCGGGCTTTTTGATCAGGGGTGATGATCAGCCTTTAGCGACCTCTCCTTCCTTTACTCCGGTCTTGCGCTCTTCACCCGGCGTGGGCACGGCCAGCCAACCGTTGATCTTCTGGATATCGGTATCGCGGAAACCGCCACTCCAGCGCAGCAGCACCAGCTGGTTGGTGACGAAGTCATATTGAGCCTGCAGATAATCCCGTCGTGCGCTGTACTCCTGCTGCACCGCGTTGAGCACATCCACGGCAGTCGCCACGCCCAGGCTGAGCGATCGCTCACTGGCGGCGCGGGACTTGATCGCCGAGTCCAGGGCATTACGCGACGAGCCGATCTTGGCCAGGTCTGCAGCGCTCTTCATATAGGCCGTGCGTGTTTCCTTCACCACCTGACGGCGGATCGATTCGTACTCCTGCTCCGCGGCATCGCGCGAGCCATAGGAGCTGGCGACACGAGCGCTGGTCGAACCGCCGCTATAGAGCGGGATCTGCACGCTGATGGTGGCTGAGTAGGTGTTGATCGCGGAGGAGGCGATGACGTTGTCATAGGCGAAGTCGCTGCGCTGCGCGCCCAGGTTGAAACTCAGGGTCGGCAGATGACCGGCCTTGGCCTCGGAGATACCGTAGTTGGCGGCATCCACGGCGCGCTGCTTGGCCTCCAGTGCAGGGTTGTTCGCCACTGCCGAATGCACCCACTGTTCTTCGTCACCTTGCGGCATGGCCAGTTGGGCTTTTTCGTTGAGGCGCTTGAGCGGCTGATAGACCGGACGGCCGATCAGCTCCCCCAGTGCCTCGCGGGTCACCTGGATCTGGTTGCGTGCTTCAATTTCCTGCGTTTTCAGGCTATCAACCTTGGCGGAGATCTGCAGCACGTCGGTGACCGTGCTCATTTGCTTGTCGAACAGCGCCTGGGCACGATCCAGGTTGCGCTGCGTCGCCTTGCGTTCAGCCGTGACCAGTTCGAGCGTGTCTTCAGCCGCCAAGGCGGCGAAATAGCGCTGGACGAGGTCCGCGGCCGACTGGGTCTTGGCATCCTCGTATTGGGCACGGTACTGCTCGGTCAGTTGCTCATAGCGCTTGAAGCCGCGCCAGGCGGCAGCGTTGTAGAGTGCCTGACTCAGGGTCAGGTTGTAGCTCTCGCCGTTGTAGTTGAGAGTCTGCATGCCCTCCTCGCGCCGAACCCGACTGGTCGAAGCCCCACCGCTCAACTGCGGCAGCACTTGGCCGAAGGCGGCGCGCTCCTGGCCCTCCAGATTCTTCACCTGAGCCTCGGCACCACGAATACGGGGGTCCGACACCGCGCTGTCCTGATAGAGCTTCCAGAGGTCTACGTAATCCTGTGACCTAGGCGCGACAGGCGTCTGAGCCTGTACCCAGCCAGGGCAGCCCAACACGGCCACCAATGCAAGAAACTTGGCGTTCATGTCTGCTCTACTCCTCGATCATCGAGCGAGCCATAGCATTGCGCGCTGGCTTGAGCAGGTATTGCAGCATGGTGCGCGAACCGGTGTTGATCAGCACGTCGGCAGGCATGCCTGCCACCAGCTCCCGATGCCCGAGATCCTTCTTGCCCTGTTCGGTCAGTTTTACCCGGCCCAGGTAGTAAGGCGTGCCATCACGCTCATTGGTGATGCGGTCGGCCGATACATAGACCAATTCGCCCTCGATGATGGGCGTGGTGGCATTGCTGAAGGCACTGAAACGAACCTCGGCCTTGGTCCCCAGTTCTACCCGATCGATGTCCTTGGGCTCTATATGCACCTCGACGATGAGCTTGGCCGCATCCGGCACGATATCGAGCAGATTGGTACCGGATTGCACGACGCCCCCGATGGTATGCACCGCCAGGTTCATCACCATGCCGCTGACCGGTGCCTTGACCTCGGTCCGGTTGTATCTGTCCTGCAAGGCGCCGACCCGCTCGCGTGCCTCGTAGACTCGCGATTGAGCATCGGCTAATCGACTAGCCACGTCGGACTTGAATTTCTGGGTAGTCTGCAGGATCTGCAGCCGCGTCTCGCCGATCTGGACTTTGGCTCTTGCAACGGAGGATCGCTGATCGGCAATTTCTGCCTGCAACCGCGACAGGTTGCGCTCCTGATCGCGCAGGCGTTCGTTGCTGACGAAACCCTCCTTCAAAAGCCCGGTGAGATCCTTAATTTCGCTGGCGTAGGATTTGGCAAGGCTCTCCTTACTGGCGATGATGTCGTTGTAGCCTCGGATCTGCTGTTCGAGCTCGGCAGCACGGTTTTTCAGCACATCGATCTCACCACGCCGCGCATCTCGACCCGCCAGAAAGATCTGCCGCTCACTCGCACGAGCCTCTTGGACACGCTTGTCCGCGGTTGGAAAGTCACTGGCACCGAAGATGATGTCATTGGCGTCGTCGCGCTCAGCAATCAATCGAGCCTCCTGTGCCTGGACGGCAATCAGCTGACCACGAGTCGCTTCCAGTTCGGAGCCTGCCTGGGTGCTGTCGAGTACGATCAGTACGTCACCGGCTTTTACTTCATCGCCGTCGTGTACTCGTACCTCGCGGACGATCCCGCCTTCAAGATGCTGGACGGATTTGCGGTAGCTATCTACAGCCACTACGCCAGTAGCGACAGCGGCACTGTTGAGCGGCGCCAATGCTGCCCAACCACCGCCGATTCCGAATACCACGAAGAGAATGATGAAACCCAGTCGACGCACAGGTGCATCATTGACCTTCAGGCCCGCGGCCTCAGCTTCCATGTAGACGTCTTTCATGCGGGCGCTCCTCCTGCACTACCAGGCTTGGGCGGCAAAGGGGTAACCGAACCCGGGTTGGCCACTGGCTGCGGACCACCAGACTGCTGCGCCTTGAGCTGAGCGAGCACCTGATCACGGGCTCCGGACATCACAATCTGGCCTTCGCTGAGCACCAGGAGATTATCCACATAGGCCAGAGCGCTGACCCTGTGGGTGATGATGAACAGCGTCGTACCCTTTTGCTTGAGCTTGATCAAGGCTTCGCCTAGTGCTCGCTCACCCGCATCGTCAAGATTCGAGTTGGGCTCGTCGAGGATCACCAGCTTGGGATCGCCATAAATGGCACGTGCAAGACCTATCCGCTGCCGCTGCCCACCGGACAACGCACCGCCATGGGCCCCAATAACGGTGTCGTAGCCCTGGGGTAGACGCAGAATCATCTCGTGAACGCCTGCAACTTGTGCGGCCTCCACGACCTTGGTGGCGTCCACTTCTCCGAAGCGGGCAATATTGTCGGCGATGGAGCCTTCGAACAGTTCGATGTCCTGGGGTAGATAACCCAGGTGCGGGCCCACGGCAGCGCGATCCAGATGGAACATGTCTGCTCCATCCAGCCGCACCTTGCCACTTTGCGCAGGCCAGATGCCTAGGAGCGCGCGTGCGAGAGTCGATTTACCGGCAGCACTCGCCCCCAGCACGCCGACAGAGGCTCCAGGCGGCGCGCGGAAGCTGATGCCCTTGATGACAGGTGAATGAGCACCTGGCGGGGTGACAATGATCTGTTCTACGGAAAGATCCCCTTTGGGAACAGGTAGAGGCATCCGCTCTGGATCTGCTGGTATTTGTTGAAGCACATCGTTCAGGCGAGCGTATTGCCCACGCGCAGCGACGAAGCCACGCCAATTTCCAATCATTTGATCAATAGGGGCCAAGGCTCGACCAACAAGAATGGAAGCAGCGGTCATCAAACCAGGAGTAATCTCATTATTTATAACCAGATAAGCACCCAGTCCAAGTACAAATGACTGAAGCAGCATCCTCCAGGTACGAGATGCATTTGAAATGGCACCCCCTTTCTCACTGGCTCTAGCCTGCAGAGAAAGCACTCTGTATCCCCGAACCTTCCAGCGCCGCAGTAGGCTGGGCAGCATACCCATGGAATTGATCACTTCCGCATTTCGTAGGCTGGCATTCACCATGCCCAAAGCCGCAACGTTCTCACGATTCGCTTCAGACAGTTGTTTGCTAGTTGCCCATTCATTAGCGAGGGCAAGCGCCACTGCGATCAAAGCGCCTATTACCGTCAACCATCCAAACCACGGGTGAAAGTAAAACATCAGCCCTATATATACCGGAATCCAAGGAATATCAAAAAAAGCAAATAATCCGCTTCCTGTAAGGAATTGTCTCAGACCAGAAAGATCGCCCATGGGCTGCGCTGAAATGCCTAACCCGCTGGTAAAAAGAGATTGCTTGAAACTCGCATTGAAGACGCGCTCGCTGAGCATCAAATCCAAACGAGTTGAGATACGGACCATCATGCGCGAGCGTATCCACTCTAGCATGCCGTAAACTGTCATTAAAAAGACCACTATTAATGTCAGCATAATCAAAGTGGTAACACTACGACTACTGACAACGCGGTCGTAAACCTCCAACATATAAAAAGATGGAACCAGCAACAGCAGGTTAACGAAAAGACTGAAAAAGCCAACATACAAGAAGCTTTTTTTTGACGATAGCAGAGCGCTTTCAAGCTCTGTCTTAGGCTTTTTGCTCATCATGCACCAGATAGGCTACGCGTAGAAAAATCACATGAGTCGAGAGTCTTGACTCTTTCCCGAAAGATACCGCAGGCAAAAAGCTTGACTATGTAGGCAAAAAAGAAATTGTCCAAACCATCAGAAAACTCCAGCGCGCCGAGCGAGCTATGCGGAAAAAATCTGACTATCGTTGTGGCCTGCCCGAGTCGTTGAAATTCGAATTGCGGCATGACCACCGGGCCGCGACAGCATACTTCAAACACAAGTACTTGACACTTTTTCTTGGAAAATGCGCACTCGACTGACTGAATCTCGCTCGCAGAAAGGTTCTTGCCCATGTAGACCAAAATCGTCTTGTCGCAATCCAGTGCAACTGTAAATCTATCCACACATCGCACAAAGTGCTCATAAACAGATTGAGTCAAAGGATTGTGATGATTGAATACGCGTTCAATACCGAGCTTTTTTTTAAAATACTCATGATCGTAAGCGTCGGAACAACCACCTTGACTCAAGGATGACGGGGCTTCTTTATAATAACTACGATCAAGGAAATGACAAAATGCATCAGCCACACACTCCAGCACCATAGGGATACTGGTAAAAAGCCAGTCAAAGGGCCCCGAAGACGTTCTTAGGCCAAATTTTTTAAGTAGGCTAGCAGTCGCACAATGATCTCCAATACTGAAGAAATTAAAATCCTCTACTGGGATCAAAAGAAGCTTTTCCAGAAAAAACTCTTCAATCACCAATTTTCTATATTCTTGGCTCCTAGCAAAGCCGCCCGCCAAACTCGCCAACTCCCTTTCGCCGGGCATCGGACTCATACCAGATAAGTTATTTCGTAAACCGGCAGTATCTGCAGACCTACCTAATACTTCTTGGTATAAATTTTCGAGAAATCTAACTTTGTCGAAATGATCAACCATTTAGCTCTCCTTGAGAAAAATGGCTTCGAACGACTTTGTCATCTTTGAGTACTGATTCGAAAGCTTCAAGGCTACCCCAGGCCTTATCTGCGAAGCTTTGAAAGCTGACCAATCCGCTTTCTCAATTAGCCTCAACAATTCCGAAACATCGCCTAACCAATAGCTATCTGCCAGGCCTATTTCATCAAAAAGATCCTTGATTTTTTTTGAGCCGAATCCCAGTAACGGAAGACCGTATTTAATCGCAGGAGCGCACCCATGAAATCTCATGGAAAGTACCGCGGCGCTATCTCGAATTTCAGCGCCCAGATCGTCTACAGAAGAACAAATTATGTGACCAGGAAACGCCGGCAACAACTCCATTTCGAGAGGATTAAACGGCTCTACGAAAATAACTCGAATGTCATTTCTGCTGGAGCTTGTATAGATACTCTTCAACCCGTCTATAAATTCCCGATGCTGATCATCCAGCGGATATCTCAGGATTATATCGAGCCTCTTACTTATCTGTGGTGAAGCGATAGCCTCGTCGATACAGCGCTTAATGACTGGATCGCATACCTTTATTACATCATTACGAAATCGACTCAGAGCCAGTACGGATTCGTTATCGCGGGCACTTACACCCTGACATCCATTCAATAATGCCAAATACGAGTCATGATAAAAGGGGTCATTGACGTGCACCCTACTGGCACCTACCGCCACGAGAAAGTAGGGTGTACCCGCAGCTTTTAGCCCATCAATCCAACGAAGATCGGTCAGTGGATAATGCTCGACACCAAGCAATCCACCCCCGCCGATTAAAATAGCGCTAAAAGAAGACAGGAGTTCAAAATCAAAGAGACACTCTCGGGGAAGCTTTTTACCTATAAATGGATAATCTGAAGTCGACTCCCAAGACACTGAAAAAATTTGCTCTCCTGAAAGACCAATATCTAGCAGGTAGCTGGCTAAAAACTGAGCCTGATCACTGTCTCCCATATTTCCGTTGCCGTAGGCCCCTATCAATAGAACACCACTACGACAACCAATCTTTCTACCGCCATTTAAAATCTTTTTTTCTGATCTTTCAGAAAGATGAACCCTATACTTTTTTTCAAAAAACTCTTCTGAGTCGAGAAAATTTTCAAGAGTAGCCTCGAGAGACTCCAACTTCATTTTCTCGGCTACTACCTCATCATTTTCTGGGGGCCTCCTCAAAAGATATTCATATAGATACAGAACATCTTCCAAAGAGGCTTTCCTTTTCCACTTATTGGTCGAAAGAAAACCGTCGACTACCGATATAGCTTCGTCGGATGCTAATAGTCTGGATCGAGCATCATCAAAATCTAGACCCACAAGCTGATCCACGACATGCTCGCTTTCAGGCTCACGACCTAAAATGCACTTATACAGGTAGAAAACGTCTTCTCTCGACACGCTCATTAAAAGCCCCTAACTTTAGCCTTGCTAACGCTGGTAACCTTGCCGAACGACTCAACGTATTCAAGGCGCGCTAATAGATCGTCGCTTTCGCATACCATGATGGAGACCAGCCCCATGCCAATGGTTCTAAGGTCTGCCTTGTTGGTTTCTACGCTCAAGTCTGTCAACTGCTGGTTGTTGAATTCGATCCGGAGGCAATCATTGCTGTCTCCTTTGAAAGTAAACTTGAAGATTTCTTCGCTTTCAGAAAATTTGACCTTATCAAACTCCTGCCCATTGATGCGGGTGCCGAAAAAGGAGCCGTGCGAAGGTCGTGCACACTGAACATAGATCGATAGATCTTTTTCGGTAGGCTGAAGAGGAATATTCAGCACAGCCTTCTTTTGCAGGCTCCAAACGCCCCAATTTTCCAAAGCACCCCACCCTTGGCCAACCCTGAAAGTACCACTATCCAAAATATACTTATCAAAGTAGAGATTTACATTCTTTTGGAACTTATACAGAGCGCCAAATTCGAAGCGTAAAAGGTCCTTGGTAGCTGCCAAGCCAGATGACTCAATGTCTTTCAATGAGCCTAGAATAGCGAGAGCAACGTCAAGCCACGTCTTTTTCCTGAACGTAGAGCCAATGCCTTGCTCTTTTTCTCGAAGAAAACGAACGTCGAGTAAAGATTTAAATTTAGCTATGTAGTCCGATCTATTTCCCGACTCGAAGTAGATCGCTAAATCACCACCTGCCTCGGTCAGAGAGGTATTATCTGCAACCAGCGGAACCTTACCACAGGCCAAACTTTCACTGACTGGCAATCCCCAGCCTTCATAGTAAGAGTTATAGGTTGTAAATCGGCAGGCTTTATAAAGCACAGCCAACTCTGAATCGCCGATATTGGAAAGAAGGCGTACTTTGCGCTGAAGTATTTCGCTGTTTTCAAACCTCGACATTGCAGCTTCATTCAGCCAGCCGATCTTGCCGACGCAAACCAGATTAGGAACATTGTCAATTCCTAGGCCTCTTACCATCTCAAGCCAAGCATCGAAAACAAATAGATGATTTTTTCGACTTTCAATAGTGCCCACGAAAAGAACAAAGGGCTCTTCCAAAATTTCCATAATTACGTCGGAACACACTATGTTTTTTTCTTGTGTTTGCTCCAAGAAAGCAGGAATTGCATCTAGCGTGCAGACGTGAGGCGATATTTTACGTCCATGTACTTGTAGCGCCAGAGCGCTCAGATCGGAAGCTGTTTGTTTGGAATTTGCCAAAAAGTCATCGGCATACAAGATGACGTTGTGAATCCAAGATATGAAATCTTTTACTAAACCCTCTGAGCAATGTTCAGGCACCTTCAACGGAATAATATCATGAATATAAGGAACGTATTTTATGTTATATTTTCGCTTGGCCTCTGCCACAGTCGAAAAATAACTAGGGATCCACCAGGATGTCCCTAGATTCACCACCACGGCTCCTTTTTCGAAAGAAGCCTCCTTGATCCGCATCAAATAATTTTCTAATTTGTTCAGGATGGCTCGCCAAGCGGGATCATCCACCTCAGATGATGTGCCTGCCAATGCGGTCATCTCTTTGAACAGTTCTTTCGGAATCGACTTCCAATTAGCGCCATCTGCCTGCATGGAAATTATCGAAACTTTTGAATCTTCGATAAGAGCACTCACAACCTCGATTTGGACGCGCTGAATTCCCGTTGGCGCTCTATTGTGCTGGAAGTATTGGACAAGATCACTGATATCAAAGCAGACACCGGACAAAGGCGCGCCTGCGCTTCCAACAGCGAATTCAAGCGAACCACCGTTCAAAATATACCCTGAGCTTTTCTCTACAACGTCAATCCGACCAGACAGCTGGTTAGAAGGAATAGGCAATTCAAAGCCATATGATCCAGTCCCTATATCATTATCTTTCAAATCTTGACGAAATATAGTTGCCTCTGCAGTGGCTAAGATCTGGCCATTTTTCTTCGCCACTACCGTGCAGGAAGACCCTAAATCGCTTCTATTTACCAACCAACCGGTGACCTTGCCAGCCGAATAACCATCGACATGACCGTAGTACTTACTGCTCATGATCAACCCCCACAGCTAAATTATTAAAGATAAATTCCAGGCGCCTCTTATAGCGCTCTTTACATTGACTCAACGAAAACGGAAGCTCGCCGACGCTGGTATCTTTCTTAACGCCCTCGAAGAACAAATCCTTCATCTTTTGTGCAGCATCAAGCACATCAACCTCAGCCCAGCGCCCAAGAGCATAGGCATATTCACCCTCTTTTACCGGCTCAAAGGTATGACGAGGAAATATAGTATTTTCAGAGTTACAAAATTCCATATTGCCAGAATGACCTGTCGCTATAACGTGCAATCCTAGCTGTAGCGCTTCCGCAACGTTTCTTCCATAACCTTCAGCTCGGTGAAATGATAAAAAGCAGTCACAACTCCTGTAAAGCTGGCACAGGCGCTTCTTAGTGAACGTCTCTTCTATTATGAAGATTCTTTTGTCGCTACTAGCAGCCGACTTTACGTCCTGCCATATTTGATCGAACACTTTTGGAGCGTGGACCTTTATGACCAACCCGACCTCGCCTGGAGAGTATAAAGACGGAGGGAACGCTGCCCAAAAGGCTTCCAAGCAAGACTTGGGATTCTTCCGATAGGATGACGAGCCCAGATCGAATACGAAAACAAATAAAAATGCCGTACTTGGAAGACCGAAATCGTCACGAGATACTTGTGTATACTCGGGAATTGTCACATTCAAAGGCATTATCATAACAGGCTTCTTTGAAGTATGGGCCACCGCATCATAGATGTATCTAGATGACACCCAAATCTCGTCAACGAGATCGATATACTTCAGCCATGCTGCTGGCCAGGCTTCCAGCTCCCATGGCCAATAGCCCACATTATAGTGACCTGAAAAAATATCTTTTTCGGAAGATACCAATTGTCTGGCTGTTTCTGGAGCGGTCATGCAAAAGATGTTGACCGCCAAGGAAGGATCGTAAGCGTCTGGCTTAGAGTACTCATCAAAATCCTGCGGATGGTTTGGGCCAGGATCGAAATTTACTCCGGCAACAGAAATCCCGGACTCCTTGAGCGCTTTATAGGTGCTTCGAAAATCCTCACCTATACCTGAAGCACCATATGCATAGCCAAACACATTCACGCCCTTTCTTTTAGGGCCGACGCATTTTTTTTCTTCTTTTGCCTCGTACAACCAGCCGAAGTCATACTCTTTCAGCAAGTGATGAGAAAACCACAGAAGAAGCTCCGCCCTGCGGCTTGGCAAGGGAAAGACATCCTGAAGATCACGCCTCGATGCGTATACGATTTCCTCGAGATGCGTCAACCCGCAAAGCTCTGGCTTTTTTTCTAAAAGCTTTTTTTTGAGGCTATTGCTACGCTTTAGCGATGGGTACTCGTTGACACCATTGAATACCAGCCACGCCAAGAATTCTGTAGACCATTCATTGTGAGCAACTGCGAACGTATCTTTCAGATCGGGACGGATATCAAAGAGCAGCGTGATCGGGTCCATATCTTCAGTCTGCATCAGACGACTGACGACCAATGCTCACGCCACTATAAGTACCCAAGGCCCAATCGGCGTTCAGGGAAGGGCTGTAGCAGAAATCAAACTGGTATTTGACTCCCCATCGATTCAGTAGCAACTGCTGCTCTCTCTTGGATCGCGCAGCCTTGTCCGCCGTGGAGTCCTTCCCCCGACTTGCCGATTCCGCATGGATCAACTCGGCGAACGGCGTCCAGAGGATCTTCAGACCGAGCTCATTGATGCGCAGGCACATGTCCACATCGTTGAAGGCGACGGGGTGGCGTACCTCGTCCATGCCCTCGATCTGCAGATAAAGGTCGCGGCGCAGAATCAAACAGGCGGTGGTGCAGGCGCTCTGACGACGAGCAAGATGGTTGAAGCCCAGATAGCCGGGATCGTTGCGCAGCCAGTTGTTGCCCGTATGGGCGGCCAGGCCGTTGATGCCGATGACGACACCGGCGTGCTGGACCATGTCGTTCTTCCACAGCAGCTTGGCGCCTACCGCTCCAACATCAGGTCGTACGGCCAGACTCATCATTTCCTTGAGCCAGTCGGGATGCAGGATCTCGATGTCGTTGTTGACCAGCCCTATGTATTCCCCCGTGGCGAACTCGACACCGACATTGTTCAGGGTGGCGTAGTTGAAGGGATAGGGGTGCGGCAGGATGCGTACACCGCGGGTCTTGAGTTCGTCGAAGTACTCCAGGGTCTGGGGATCGCTGGTCTGGTTGTCGACGATGATGAGTTCCAGATCCGGGTAGTCGGTCTGGGTCAGCAGACCTTCCATGCAGGCATGCAGGAGCTTGTAGGCATCCCGGGTGGGAATGATCAGGCTGACCTTGGGCAGTCGCTCGGGCAATGGCCAGTGGGTGCGTAGCGCACCGGGCAATTTGGACTGGCGGCTCAGACGGGTACCGGGACGCAGCTTGTTCACCAGCCAGGTCAAGCGCTCAAGACGCTGCGGCTTGCCGGCATCGCAGGCGGCCGGCGTTGCGGGACTGTTGGCACTGCGATGGCTGAGCACCTGGGTCACGCGGGCGACACCCAGGTTATCTTGCTCGGTGGCCAGGATAAGGGCGGCGAGTACACCTTCGTGATCGCGTGGCAGCTCGGGCGCTGCGTTCAGCAGTCGGACGGCGCGCTGGATGATGTCGCGGCCAAACAGGGCGCCGGCGGTAAAGAGATCGGCGCCCAGGTAGAGGTCCAGATCCCAGTTCGGTTTGAACCAGGGGTTGCTACGTAGGCCATCCGCTCCGTCCTGATCGCTATCAGCGAAAGCCCAGGCCGCTTGCTTGCCTGCCTCTTTCCGTTGCAGAGCCAGCGCCAGTTGATCGAGGGCGTGGGGCAGTAGGCGGCTGTCCAGTGGCTGGAGCAGCACGGCTTCGGCCCCCTCCTCCAGCAGCAGCTGCAAGGAGGTAGACACATCAGCGGGATCGGCGACGGCCTGGGTGAAGGGTGGCAGGCGTTGTTGGCTCAGGCTGTCCAGGCAAGCCTGCCGCTCGGTTTCATCGGCGTCCCCGTGGAGCAGCACGGCGATCCGGCTACCGGTCACGGCTTCAGGATACTGAGGTGCGCGCTGGTAGTGAGCGAACCATTGAGGATAGTGACCGAAGCCGGCGCTACGTGGACAGCGCTGATCGTAATCGCGCGCCAGGCGAATGAGCAGGTCGCGGGGTGTTGGATCGGCCTGCTCCGGCCAGTGAGCGGCTACCAGTGCGCCGAGCCCATCGGCGTGGCAACAGACGGTGATGGGGCTACCCTGCAAGGGGCGGCCCTGGTCGTCTTCGATATGCACTTCGCGACGCTCGCCGTCCCCGAATTGCCAGGGCAGCTCAAGGCTGTAGCCATGATCGGCATCGGCGCGATAGATGAGGGCGGGATGGTGCAGATCCGCCAGGCAACGGGCGACGATCTGATCGCCCAGGCGCGCCCTCACCTCGACGTGACGGCCCGGGGTGGTGTCATCCCAGACCCAGCCGCCCACGGCCAGACCACCTCCATACCAGACCTGACTGCCCGGTACCTGAGCCTCGGCCTTGCGCGGCTTCTCGTTGGGCAGCTCCAGCGGTTCACCGATCCACGGGCCTTCGTTGGCCAACCGCACGGCGATACGCCGAGCTCCACTGAGCCAGGCCGGCTGCAGCTGGAGAGCGAAGCCGTGAAAGCCGTCACCGGCCAGCGGATCGTGCTGATAGGTGTCCGCACGTACCAAGGCTACGGGAGCCCCATCGATGACGACCTCCAATGCCAGACGCAGATCAGGCTGCGCAGGATCGAAGGCCCAACCCTCCAGTACATTGCCGTGAAGGCCTTGGATCTGACCTTGCACAGTGACCAGGGCGGGAGCTTGAGAGAGTTCAGTCATGGAGAAACCTGTCGGGAAGGGCGTCGCCTAGCAGGGCATTCAGGGGCGCGGGCAGCAGACTGAGGGGATGGGCGCCCGCTTCGGTCGCGACCGCACCTGCGGGTGCATAGAGGGGCAAAGCGGTATGCCCGGCAATCTGAGGGGCAAACCAGGCACTGGCCGGTGCGGCCTCGAGACTCAAGGCCAGGGTACAGCCAGCCAGGGCAGGTATCCGGGACCGGGGGACACCGGGTAGCTCGATCAAGGGGCTTACATTACCGCTGGCGAGCAGGCTCTTTTCCCAGGGCGTGCGCTCGAGAAGCAGGAACCGGCAGGCCAGGCCCTGCCGCCGGCTTAGGCGAACCAGCTGCAACCAGGCCTGGGCCAGGCGTGGATCCGCCAGGGAATCGGCGATCAGGATATGGTCGAGGCGTTGAGCCGGTGGTTGGTCGAGCGACGCAAAAGGTGCGCCCGCCGCCACAGGGACCTGGGGATTGCTCATCAGCAACGTGGTGGCGAGCGCGGCGAAGGTCACACGCTGTTCGCCAGCTGCCTCGTGGAAGCCAGCAGCTTGGAAGAAATCACCAGCGACCGGATCGATCAAGCGATAGGGTACGCCGATCCGTGCGGCCAGGGTCTGCAGCAAGGTGGGACAGCGCTCCGGCTGAATGTAGTCCAGGGCGCTCGGCTGCAACCGCTGCAGGTCTGCGATCAGCTGCTCCACGTCCGCGGGTAGACGGTAGTCCAGGAGCACCGGCAACCCCTGGCCATGAACCTGAAGGCTGACCTTCAGCTCGGCGTCCGTCTGCCGAAAGGCCAGTACAAAGGCAGGTGCGTCGCCGCCCAGCGCCGTGAGGAGATCAAGTCGATCAGCCGTGATGATGGCTGCGCCAATGTTGGCTGTCGCCAGCTGTGCACCGAGCTCAGCAAGTCGCTCGCGCTGCAGGTGCTGGCGGTAGGGCTTGAGCGGATCGTGACGATAGAAGCGCTCGAAGGCGCGCTCTGCACCAGGATAACGCTGGCGGAGAATGGCGTTGTTGAAGGCCACCCGCTCGAGCTTTTCCGCACCGAAGGAAACACCGCCCCGATGCGCAACGAAGGCCCGCTGTGCTGCCACGTGCCGCCAACCCTGGGCCTTGGCCCTCAGGCACCAATCGGTTTCTTCGCCATAACCTCGCTTGAGCTGGATCTCGTCAAGCAGGCCGACCTGCTCCAATGCACGACGCTTGATGTAGAAGCAGAAGCCACAACCCACCTCGATCTCGGGCGGCGCCGACAGGTCGCTGGCTGCCTGGCGATGCAGGGCACGCTGTTCGTCCAGCGTGGGCATGACGTGGCTCTTGCGGCTTTCCGGAAAGCTGAGCAGCTCGCCGTTGTTGCTGAAAGGGGTGGCAGTGGCTACATCGGCTGCGGAGTAGGCTGCCTCGCGCAGCCTGTCCAGCCAGTCATCGCAGACACGCGCATCAGCGTTCAACCACACCACATCGCGCCCGGGATGCAGCGCCATACCCCGATTCATGTTGCGGATAAAGCCCAGGTTGGCAGGGCTGCGATGGAGCTCGATCCGACCCGCCTCGGCCAGTTCGCGCAGCGCCTGACTCAACTCAGGCTCAGGACTTTCGTCGTCCAGCACCACCACGTTCATAGGGGTCCGGTTGGCGTCCAGGCTATCGAGCACGCCCTGGATACAGGCGAGCGAGGCCTCACGCCCGCGGTAGATGGGAATGAGCACATCCACGAGCTGTTCGATGGACGCTACCGGTGTTTCAACCGGTATGGGCCGCAAGGGCTCGACGGCCGCCAGAGGGCTGCCCAGAACCTCGCTACCATCCGCCCAGCACAGGCGCACACGCCCCAGGGGAGCAGGCAGACGGATGCGAATGCCACCATGACGCCCGCCATTGACCGCCTTGGCCAACAAGGGACTGAGCAGGTTGGCGACGATGGTCTGTTGGCGATCACCCAGTTTCAAGGTGAGCTTGACCGGGGTCTGCGGATGACGGGTATCCAGCGCCCAACCCCGAATTTCCTGGCTGGCCGGATCGAATTCGACGTGTCCCCAGCGCCGTGGCGGCAGTTGCTGCAACAGCACGGCCAGTTCGTCGGCGCTATTGACGTAGGGCAGCTGCTCGACCAGTTGCGCGGGTTTGACGCCCGGTAGCGCGATGAGCGCACGCAAACGCAATAGCCGAACCGCGGGAGTATTACGGGCGGGATTGGCCGGGTCGGCGAGAAAATCGTAGGCGGCTTGGGACTCGCCCTTTTGCAGGAGCACATGAGCGAGCAACGCAGCCGTTTCACCCTGCCGGGCCAGACTGGTATTGGCTTCGGCCAAGGCCAGGAAAGCCTGATCCAGCGCGCCTCTATTGAGCGCCGTAAGACCAGCGGAGACCAGCGCTACCGGGCGCTGGTCGGGAATCTGAAGTGCCAGTTCGAGACGACGTTGAGCCTCTTCTGGCTGTCCGGCCTGGAGTAGAGCCTGATAGTGCTCCATGAGTGTCGATTGGCTCATGGGCATCGGTCTCCGCGAAAAGCCAGGTGGATCAGAGTACTACCGTTTAAAAAAGACTTCCGGCCCTAAGGCCGGAAGTCTTGTCTCAGGTCAGCGAAGCGCTGTTAGACCTGACCGGTGACCACGATGACGCCAGAGCTGTGGTTCTGAGCCTCCACGGAGCCCACGATGCCTACGGCGACATCAGCACGGGTTTGGCCGGTAGCCAGTTGCTGTGCCCAGTAAACCAGCTCCTCGGCACCAATGGCGCCGTTACGATCCAGGGCGTTGTTGTACAGGCTCTGGATGAACTGGGCGTCGGTTTGGTTGCCGTGGGTAGCACCGTACTCGGCGGAGTTCAGGAAGCCGTTGGCGATCTGGGTCAGGTTGTTGCCATTGCCTGCCAGAACACCAGTCCAGGTCTGAGCACCGGTGGCGTCCGCGTCGCGATTCAGCAAGGCCTCGTACAGACGCAGGGTGGTAGCTTCAGCGTTGTTGGAGGCTACGGCCAGGGTATCAGTGCCGGTAGAATCCTTGATGAACTGGACGTTGGTCAGGTTGAGGCTGCCAGTGCTGCTAGTCAGTACGACCGCGCCATTGGAAGTGGATACGGCATAGTCCGAAAGGCGACCGCTGACCTGTACCACGTCGAAGCCGGAGCCGGCATCGACTTTATCATTGCCATTACCGGTGTAGATCAGATCTTCACCTGCTCCGGTGCTGACGGTGTTGTTGCCCCCATTGAGGATGACCACGTCGTTACCACCGGCGGTGGTAATTTTGTCGTTGCCTGCACCAGCGTCCACCAGCGTGTTGACGTTATCGGTCACGGTGATGGTGTCATCGCCCGAACCACTGATGATCGCGCGAGCGATACCGCTGGCATCGACAGTAGCCTGAGTGGTGACGGCATTGCCAACGGTGAAGGTAATGTTTGCTTCCGAGTTGATCAGGAATACGGATGCATTGGCCAGGGTCGGACCAACCGGGATAGTGACGTTGGTACCAGCGGCACCTGCGACGTCCAGGGAGACGAATTCCGGGGTCTGCAGAGCGCCAGTCACCGGATCGACGGTCAGACTCAGCGACTTGCCGTTGTAGCCTGCGGCAGCAACAGTGGAGCTGGAAACGTCCAGATCCAGGATGTCGGCGATAACGCTCTTGGTCGTGGCGTTCAGCGAAGTTGCGTCCAGAGCGGTGGTGAAGGCGGAAGCGGTAATGGCGGCATCGTATTGCATGAAAAGAATCTCCTAGGTCGCGCGTCAGTTCGTGACTTGCGCGGAATGAAGCGGGGCTTGGGTGAGATCTTCCCTGGGAGACTGGTAGCGGGCAGCGTTCATCTCGATGCGGGGGGTGATCGATACATGTAGAGCAACTAGCTTGGCCTGCCCTTGTTGGGCAGTAACTTCCTGGCCGTCCACGAGGTCCTGCGGAGGGCATCCGGCAAAGACCGCCTGGGCGTCCAGAACGTATTCGGCGCGGCGCGGCCCGACCAGAGCCATGGCCACCGCGGTGATGGGTGCGCGCTTGCCGCGCGAACCCGAAAAATTGCCGCTTAGAACGGCGGGCTGCAGGACATCTGCGACCTTGCAGCTATAGGCGACGTCCACGCCCTGAGGCTTGTTGGGCCAGACGATGGCAAATCCTTCAAGACGGGCCTCTTGTTCGACATTACCGACCCATTCGCTGGCCGTAACATCACCTTGGGCCTGAACATGGCCGATCAGCTTGAGCACTATAGGATTGCCGTGACGCTCGACCCGTGCGGCGGTCGCCAGAGCCTTGCTGGCCACGACCGGAGCCTTGCGCTGCTGTTCGGAGCGAATGATGTCAGCGGAGGTATCGATCCGATCGACACGCAGATCGACCTGGCGCACCGGGAGGTCGGCACGCTGGTATTCGGTGATAAGCAGGGTTCCAGCGCCGTTCTTGACGCGCACGATCAGCGTATCGCCAAGACGGGAAAGGGTATTGCGGACGACCGTTTCGCCAGGAAAGAAGTCGACCGAGCTCTTGCCGATGGGAGCAGGCTGGAGACTGATAAGGCAAGGTTCCTCGGCGATCTCCTGGGAAGCATATCGAACGATATACATGCCGGGCTCGAGAGTGAGCAGCCGAGTCTTGAAGGTGAAGGGTGAATCGTCCATTTGATCCATAATGCCCGTGACCGATTTCCTTAACAGTCCCGGATAGGTGCATCCGAGCCTTGGTCAAGCGCCAACCCTATCACACTTCTTGTGTGACGGTGCCAGCTTCTTGACGAGGTCAGAATAGAAGAATTTCATTAAATCTCAACGTCAAAACGCAGAAGACCACTACCGTTCGGTAGAAAAGTTCAATGTCCTTGATAGCAAAATGCCACAAAAAAGGGTGCACCGGCCCACAAGTCTGGAATCCCTAACACCAGAACCGGAAACTGCATACTAGACACCTGTGCTAGGGTGCGTTCCTTTTGAGCTCAGATCGATCATGCGCATTCTGCATGTCTTCAAGACCTATCTACCTGACACCCATGGCGGAATCGAACACGTCATTCGCCAGATGTGCCTGGCTACGAGAGGCTTTGGAATCGATCACCGAATCCTGACGCTCAGCAAGCATCCTGTCCCGGAACGTCTGGAGGTGGATGGCATTCCTGTCCGCCGCGTCAAGCAGGATGTCGACTTGGCCTCGACGGGTCTTTCCTTGACCGCTTTTCGAGCCTTCGCCAAGGAGGCCCGCGCTGCCGACCTGGTGCATTTCCATTTTCCCTGGCCGTTCATGGACGTCTTGCAGCTGCTGACGCGACCCGGCAAACCCTATGTGGTGAGCTATCACTCCGACATCGTCAAGCAGCGCCATCTGCTCAAGCTGTATGCGCCCTTGATGCAACGCTTCCTGGGCAACGCGACCTGCGTAATAGCGGCCACCGAACCCTATCGCCAATCCAGTCCGACCCTGCAGCGTCTAGGTACGAAGGTCCGGGTGATTCCCTATGGCCTCGATCCTGACAGCTATCCAGAAGCTGATCCGCAGCGGCTCACGAGCTGGCGCCAGCGCCTCGGACCGCGCTATCTGCTGTTCGTAGGGGTGTTGCGCTATTACAAAGGTCTGCATCTGTTGCTAGAAGCGCTCCAGGGGCTGGATTACCCCCTGGCGATCGTGGGTGCCGGCCCGGAAGGTGACGCGCTGCGGGCACAATGCGAGCGGCTCGGCCTCAGAAATTGCCATTTCCTGGGACGCCAGAGCGAAGAAGACCTGGCAGCGCTCTACGCAGGTTGCGAGAGCTTCGTGTTTCCTTCGCACCTGCGTTCCGAGGCCTTTGGCATGGCGCTGCTGGAAGCAGCCATGTACGGCAAACCCATGCTCAGTTGCGAGATCGGCTCGGGCATGAGTGAGATCAACCTCAACGGGCAGACAGGGATCGGTGTGCCACCGGAGCCTGCGGCTTTGCGCGAGGGGCTGATGACACTGTGGGAGGATGCCGAGCTACGGTCCCGGTACGGTCAAGCCGCTCGGGCACGCTTCGAGACGCATTTTCGCAGCGAGATCATGGCCAGCAAGCTTATCGAGGTCTATCGCGAGGCCCTAGCCTGAGCTCGCTAGCCTAACGACCTTGCAGGGCGAGGCGATACACCTCTAGCGTCCGAGCAGCGCAGGCGTCCCAGGTGTAGTCACGAGCCCGGCGCTCGCCCTCTTCCACTCGCTGGCTCACGGCCAGAGGATCGTCGAGGACTTCGAGCATGGCCTGGGTTATGGCCTTGGAGTCGCGTGGATCAGCCTGCAAGGCCGCATCGCCGACCACTTCCGGCAGCGACGTCGTGTTGGAGCAGATCACGGGGCAACGCGCGGCGAAGGCTTCGATAGCCGGTAGTCCGAAGCCTTCGAACAACGACATGAACACCACAGCCGCCGCACTCTGCAGCAAGGCGATGACTTCATCCTGGGGCAGATACTCCAGCCATTTGCCTTCGCCCCTGGCCTCCAGCGCACGCAGTTCTTCGACCAGGGCCTCGGCACGCCAGCCATTGCGTCCGATGACGACCAGGGGATGCCGCTTGCGCAGCGCCTCGGGTAGCTGGGCATGAGCCGCAAGGACAGCCGCAAGGTTCTTGCGCGGCTGCAGGGTGCCGACAAAGAGGAAGAAGCCTGGCTCCAGGCCATGCTTGTGCAGTGCCTCCTGGCGCGCGGCGTCGGATTGCCGGCTGAAGTAGTGCGCGTCCACACCTAGTGGCGTGACGTGAACCCGCTCTTCCGCGATGCCCAGCAGCCTGACGATGTCTCTCTTGCTGTACTCCGAGATGGTGATGACCTGATCGGCCCAACCCACGCTCTGATTGAACAGCCAATTCTTCAATCTGCGCAGCTTGAGCGTGACCCACTCGGGGTGAATCTGCGGAATCAGATCCATCACGCTCGCCACCATCGCCACATTCTTGAGCCGCGGAATGTGATGATCAGGCGCGTGGAAGATATCGACTTCGTTCGCTAGTCGCTGTTCGACTTGGCGATCAGCGCCCCACAGTGCGTTCTTCAGGACGAACTTGGGGAAATGCGGCGTCAGGCTAACAGGTACGCCGCAATCCAAAGGTGGGGTGTCTACGCCAAAGGTGTAGGGGCGAATCCGGACGTCTGAGCGGCTTGAGAACGCTTGGGTTAAGGACTGGGTATAGATGCCGATCCCGTCGAGATGCCCCTTGGCTACTCCAGAAGACCAGACCGTGCTGCCCAGCCCGATTTTCAATACCGTCAACGGACACCCCCCAGAGATTTGTACAGGTCATCAAGCGTCCGCTCCAGCGAGAGCAGTTCCCTGGCACCGACGATCTTGCGCAAGCGTACATCGCTGCCACGGAGCGTCGGAATCTCGTTAGCCCGAACGAAGGCCGGATTGACCCGGACCTCTATCGAGTAACCGGCGATACGCACCATCATCTCGATGATGGTGCGTAGCGCCGTTGCCCTGCCCGAGCAGACGTTGACGGGACTGGAGCGGTGGTCGCTGTCGAGCAGCCCCAGGTAAGCCTGCGCAAGGTCGCGAACATCGGAGAAGTCCCGACTCACGTCCAGGTTGCCCAGCTCGATCACGCGTTCGCCGCGAGCAAAATGGCCAACGATCTTGGGGATGAGAAAGCGCTCGTCCTGGCCTGGCCCGGTGTAGTTGAATGGCCGAGCGACGACGATGGGCAGACGGTCGTACCAGGTAGCGACCATATGTTCCATGGCCAGTTTGCTGCAGGCGTAGTGATTGACCGGCGCCGGACAGACCGACTCATCGATCACTTCGATGCCCGGAGTTCCATAGATGTTGGCGCTACTGGCAATCAGCACCCGCTGGGGTTGACGCTCGAGAGCGCCCAGCGCCTCAAGCAAATTCAAGGTGCCGAACAGGTTCACCCGGTAAAAGGCTTCCTGATCGGCATGCCCGACAAAGGCCAGCGCCGCCAGATGGACGACCCAGTCCGGTTGCGCCTGACCTACGGCAGCGACGACCGCTGCCTTGTCGGTGAGATCGCATGCCAGGGTGACATCCGCATCGGTAGTACCACTACCGAATCCGACTACCTTGAATCCCCGCGCCTTGAGCGCCTGGATCAGATAGCGTCCCGTAAAACCCGATGCGCCTGTGACCAGAGCGGTTGGCATGCCTATCCCCTTAGTTAGAACGAGAAGCCTTGTTCGTTGCGACGCAGGTCAGCCTCGACCATCATCTGGCAGAGCTGCTCCAGGGTGGTCTTGGGCTCCCAACCCAGCTCGCGCTTGGCTTTCTCGGGATTGCCGATCAGCAGATCCACTTCAGCGGGACGGTGGAATTTCGGATTCACGGCCACGACCTTCTTGCCGCTACGGGTGCAATAACCTTCTTCCTTATCGCCTTCGCCCTTCCACTCAAGCTGGATATCCACGGCCTTGGCCGCCAGGCTGACGAAGTCACGCACGGTCTCGGTGCGGTTGGTGGCCAGTACATAGGTGTCCGGCTTGTCGGCCTGCAGCATGCGCCACATGCCCTCGACGTATTCCTTGGCGAAGCCCCAGTCGCGCTTGGCGTCGAGGTTGCCCAGCTCCAGCACGTCCAGTTTGCCCAGCTTGATCTTGGCGATGCTGTCGGTGATCTTGCGGGTCACGAACTCGCGGCCGCGCAGCGGGGATTCGTGGTTGAAGAGAATGCCGCTGGTGCCGAAGATGCCGTAGGACTCGCGGTAGTTGATGGTCATCCAGTGGGCATAGAGCTTGGCCACGCCGTAGGGGCTACGTGGATAGAAGGGCGTGCTCTCGATCTGCGGGATCGCCTGGACCTTGCCGAACATCTCCGAGGTGGACGCCTGGTAGAAGCGGATCTTCGGATTGACGATGCGGATGGCTTCGAGCAGGTTCACCGGACCGACGCCGGTGATCTCGGCGGTGGTCACCGGCTGGTCGAAGGAAACGCCCACGAAGCTTTGGGCAGCGAGGTTGTACACCTCGGTCGCCTCGGTAGCCTGCAGCAGACGGATGCTGGCGGACAGATCGGTCAGGTCATACTCCACCAGGTGCAGGTTGGGATGGCCGGCGACACCTACTTCTTCGATGCGCCAGAAGTTGACCGAGCTGGTACGGCGATAGGTACCGTAGACGGTATAGCCTTTCTCCAGCAGCAGTTGGGCCAGGTAGGCGCCGTCCTGGCCAGTGATGCCGGTGATGATTGCTTTCATTTCATTTCCTGTCGAAGTTCATTACGGTCGATAGTGTCGGAGAATCGGTCTAGTCACTCAAGGCCAAGCCTTGTACCAGACGTCCTCGATGATAAGGCTGGCCAACTGGTCGGCACTCTGACGCCAGGTCAGCCATGGGATCTGGCTTGAGTCGGGTACCTGATCGAGCCCATGCAGTCTGAGCCATTCGACAACGGCTTCAGCCAAGGGCTTGCCACCGGCGCCATTGAAATACAGGGCATGAGGCCCCGCCACTTCTTTGAAGACGGGTAGGTCTCTGGCAATGATGGGCAGGCCATACTTAGCCGCTTCGATCAAAGGCAAACCGAAGCCTTCACCCTCGGAGGCGGCGATGAGACAGGAGGATGCGTCATATAGCCGCTCAAGGTACTCGTCGCTAGCCGATGATATCCAGAAGAGGCGATGACCAAGCTCGGGATGGGAGCTGATCTGAGCAGCGAGGGAGTCAACCATCCAACCGCGCTTGCCGACAATGACGAGGTTCGCCTGGACACCCTCCCGCCATAGCTGCTCAAACGCCACAAGAACTTGGTGGTGACGCTTTCGCGGCTCCACCGTACCAACCATGAGAAAAGTGGGTGATGCCGCAAGAAGCCCCAGCACTTCATCAGCCTCTTCAGGCAGTCCTCGGGAAGGCGCCGAACCGTCGATATCTGCTCCAAGGTGAAACCAGCCGATATGGAACGGCGTGATGCGCTCGCGCAGGGTGGTCTCCAACCAAGCTTCCAATTCGTCGGCAACGCTTTGAGAGATGCACAGTGCCCCGTCGGCCTCAGTAACCGTAGTCAACCACTTTTCAAAATTAGTGCGCGCTTCCGGGGGGAAATTTCCACTGCAATTGATGGGTAGCAGGTCATAGACAACAAAATAGGTTGTGACTCCCAGCGCCTTGAGCTGTGCATAGTAGCTGCGCTTGGAATCAACTAGTAGATCGTTGAGATCCAAACCAAGGAAGACGTCACCTGCACGCGGATCTATCGGCTCACCTTCATCAACGGAGCACTGTCGCGAAGAGGTATAGCGAGTAGTGTGGCGATAGCAGTCCGTCATGCTTGCATAGACCGGTGCTACCTCGAAGCCCTGAACTCCAGAATCGGCCCAGACGTTTATGATACTTCGCACCACTCGTTGTATCCCGGTACCCGCATCCTTGCGATACAACTCCGAAATATCGATGTACAGATACCGCGTGGCTGTCAGGCGTGGTAATACCCGATTCGCACACATCGCCACGGTAAGCAAATCGTCCTCGCTGGTGGCGGAAGACGTCAGTTCAACTAGAGCCTGGGTCAGCCGGTGCTCAAGGTCATCGGGCACAACGGAAGCGACGCTCGCTGCAGGCTTATCCGTGAAAAATTCCGCGAAGGCATCGAGAGCCAGACGTGCCGAGCCGTCCCAAGAAAACCGAGCGGCCTGCTTGAGCGCGTGTTGTTCGAGGCGTACCCGATAGTCGGTATCGGTCAGAACTCGTTGCAAAGCATCTCTGATGGCTTCTACCGAGAAGGGGTCGAACAGCGCCTCCGGATTACCTATCACCTCTGGAATACTGGTGGCATCAGCACCAATGACGGCCTTTCTACAAGCCATGGCCTCAAGGGCGGGAAGGCCGAACCCCTCATGATAGGAAGGAAAGACATAGCAGTTGCAATGGCAATAGAACCAAAGCATCTCTTCGTCACTGATATGTCCCGAGAAGATGACATCCCCAAGATCGAGCCCATTGATCCGAACATGACTTTCGAGACTCTGACGATGTTCGGCGGGCATACCCCCAGCTATCAACAAGTGGTATGCCTTTCGGACATCGGCAGGCAAGCGTCCGTAGGCATCGATGAGACGATAGATATTCTTCCGCGCATCCGAAGCACCGCTGTACATTATGAACGGCTTACGGAGGGAGAATTTGCGCTGCATCGAGCTGGAGAACGTTGGAGTGAACTCTCTCGGCGTGAAGCTGGGATCAATGGCCGCCGAGACATTGAAAACTCGCTCTTCGGGTAGCGAAAGCTTCTCAATGCCTTCGCGTCGCGAAGACTCCGAAATCGCCAACCAGATGTCCGCGCGTTTCAGATGCTCCATTTTTTCCGCATACCAAGCTTTCGCCTGATCGGACTGCAGGTAATCGTCAGGGTAGAACAGGGGAATCAGGTCATAGAGGATGACCGCTGTCGGCGTCCGGGTATCGAAGGTATGGATACTGGTAGCGACATTTTCGGTAGCCCCTTCAACCAGACTGGTAAGCAGAATGAGGTCCGGCGCGCAGGACTCAAGAAAAGCCTCGCGAATAGCCTCCGCGGATAGGCGGCGCCAATCGTTGTCGGCATCCAGAAAGGCAATAGGGCCTGCCCCATGCCACACGACGATATTGCCGTGATCGACCAGATCGGCAAACAGGCCACGAATAGGCTCGATGGTATCGGGATAAAGTCCATTTAGAGCCAGAACGAATTCGTGCTCAGCAGGAGCATTGCGTACCAATGCCTGAACGAACGCGACGGTATAACGACCAATTCCTCGAAAACGACTGCCACTTTGGGCGCCCTGCATATCGACTACAATGCGCATTAATGGGCTCTCCGATCATTGGCCGCCTTCAGGGCGTGATAAATTTGCTGCGCTCTCAAGGGAAGTTGCGATAGTTGCAATACCTGCCCCTGACTCTGGAGGACAGCGACCTGCTCCGAGGGAGTGCCAGGAACAAGTTGTGCATTCACTGCAATACGACGCAGCGTTTCCCTCAATCGAGGCTGCTTCGCCAAGAAGTCCTGACTGAGTCGCCGAACCTTGCCTAGCCGCGGATGCTGGATAACCAAACGCATGGAGCGAACGACGGCCGGGCGAAAGAAGTGCTTGGCAGCATGCTTGAGATTTCGCTCCTGCCGATAACGACTGATGGCCATGCGCATCGGCCCACTGATCCGCCAGAATGTACTGCCCTCGATAGCTGAAAGCTTCTGCTCTCTGGCTTGGGCCTCGCTCCACCAGTGGTGGGCATTTTGCAGTGAGTCGTGCAACTCGCGCTGCAATTGTTGCAGCTCAACGGACTGTCTTTCGTATTGTGCGCGTTGACGCAAGTGCTCGTTCACAGACTTCTGAAAGCGTAGCTCCGCTTCCAATTTCTCTACTTTTGCCGCTTCGATCTGAATACTCAATCGATCTACTTCTAATTTAAAGCTGGACAGTTTGGAGTTCTGCGCTAGCAATTGCGTCATTTGGCTCTCGAGCTGCTCTCGCTCTTTAATTGCTTGCCAGTGGTCCGCCAAGATGAAATCGTCGAACACGTTTGGCGGAGCTTTGAAGCGCGAGGCGCGCTCAGCATGTTCAATCGCCAGATAATACCGATTGAGCCCATCGAAATAGACATAACGGTAACTCTGACTGGTAATGAGCGTTTCCCAAACCTCATGATCTTCGACCTGGGTGTTAGGGAGAGTCGATTCAACAATCAGTATCCAGGGCCTATGCTTACTCAAATCAAGCCCTTCTAGAACTGCTTTTTCCGTACCCTCGACATCAATTTTAAGAAAATGAATGACATCTATCTGAAAGCGCCCTAAGACGTTATTCAGCGGATTGACCTTGACGTCTAATTCATTTTTTGAAAAACCTTTATCACGTTGATGTCGATCGGCGATTTCCGCTACTGAGGTCGATAATCCTGTATCCGGCAATTCAAATATTTTCAGTAGACCCGACTCGGCACCAGCCGCTTCCTGCAGATTTATATCACGAGGACGCCGAGCTGCGAGCCGGTCATGCCAGTATGGTACTGGCTCAAGATTGATCCCGCTCCAGCCTTTCTCATAGAAAAGCTTGGTCACCGAATCTACGTCTGGATCATTGGCACCTACATCTACATAAAAGCCTTTTTCCACATCGCACAGCACACGCCACAACAAGACGTCTTCAAAATTCTGCGCATAAGATATAATCTTGCTCATCGCAACACCTTGATATTTTGCTGCAACCAGTTACAACCTACAAAACCTGGCTTATTGGCGTTGTATACCGAGAAGACTAAGGCCAGATCCAGCCACTCATAATTCTTAGTCAGGTGTGTATCGCTGTCGACCAGTGCCGTTTGGATGGAATAGCTTCCTGCACCGAAATTTGCTTCAAATTCGACGCTATAGGTTAATTCCTCACCCGCACAAACGTCTTCCTCTATCTGCTTGGTATGCCATGTGTTGGTACCGAACATAACCTGCCCCAAGCGATCCTTGATGCCATAGCCAAAGACCAGATGACTAATATTCTCAAAGACTTTTACAGTAACTTCCAACCTCAGAGTTTCCCCTACAGCCACATGCTCGACAGGCTCCGACCTACTGTTCTTCAGCACCACGCTTGTGACCCGGGCCTCACCCGTTCCAGAAGTGATCTTCTTTCGTCCATCTTCACGGGTTTCGATCTCGACGGTATTGTTTTCCTTCTCCGCAATAATGGCATTGTAAAAATCCATTACTTCTTCGGGTGCGCCATCTTTGGCAACTCGGCCTTTTTCGATAAGAATGGCCCGATCACACAACGCCTGGATAGAGTTTCGATCATGTGAAACGATGAGCAACGAAGTACCCAGCCTTTGAAACTCTTTTATCCTATCGAAGCTTTTATGCTGAAAATAGGCGTCGCCAACGGACAGGGCTTCGTCGACAATGAGTATCTCCGGACGGAAAGCAGTGGCAACGGCAAAGGCTACCCGTACCTGCATGCCACTTGAATAGGTGCGTACCGGCTGGTCGAAATACTCGCCGATTTCGGCGAATGCTTCGATATTGTCCATTTCCTTGTGAACCTGCTCCGCGGAAAACCCCATCAAGCCTGCGGCATAAATGACATTCTGCCGCCCTGACAGCTCTGGATTGAAACCCATGCCTAGTTCAAGAATGGCAGCGATGCGACCATTGATCTGCACCCGCCCCGTAGTCGGCTGCAGTGTACCGGTGATCATCTTTAGCAACGTACTCTTGCCTGCTCCGTTCTGACCGACGATGCCGACCGCCTGTCCAGGCTGGATATCGAAGTCAATATTACGCAGGATCCAGTGTTCTTCCACTCGACCCAGACTAATACCAAACCAGCTAGCGAAACGCTGCCACTCGGAACGATAAGACCGATAGGCTTTGCCCAAATTCTTGATGGAAAGAATGTTCATAGCACATCAACCATTTCAGGACTGGCTCTTCGAAAGATGAAGAGACCGAAGGCCAGCAACACTACTGCGATCAGTAGGACTTTGAGAATCTGTAAACCATCAGGCTGAGTCCCATATACCAATACCCTGTGATAGGCATCGATGATAGGCAACATCGGATTCCAACTGAGATAGGGCTTAAGCCAAGACGGAATTATCTCTGCCGGATATACGATCGGCGTAAACCAAAACATCAACTGCAATAGAATGGGAACTACCTGGCCTATATCCCTGACAAATACGTTCAAAACGCCCAGGATCAATCCAATCCCGATGCCCAACGAAATGACAGCCGCGGTCAGCGGAACGAGCCAGAGTACTGAAAGACCAGGATAATGCTGCAGCAAGGCAAAGACGAAGAATGCTGATATGATCAGCAAAAAATTATTAAGTATGGAAGAGCCTGCAACGATCACAGGAAGCGTAATCTTTGGGAAACGCATCTTCTTCATTAAGTTGCCTTGCTCAATGAACAGGTTGAGACATCGGCTGACAATTTCCGAAAAAAGAGACCAGCCAATCGTCCCGGCTACCAGATAGATGGCATAGGCGTATTTATTATCTATGCCTGGAAGCTTCGCAGCTAGCACATTGGATAGAATCAGTGCATATATCGCAACCTGCACTAATGGATTGATAATCATCCATAGGCCACCCAGTTTGCTTCTCGAGAACCTTGCAGTGAATTCGTTTTTGATCGAATTTTGAATGAAACTTCGATAGAGAAGAATGCTTTTCAGCATGCTCAGCATGGTATCTCCCTTGGGGCTGGTGCACGGCGATATTCGAGGCAGTGCGTAGTAGGTGCCGGAGCGAAATTCTCCGATGCGAAACGCTTCGAAAATCCAGCATGGCACCGGCCTTCAGGAAAAACGGCATGGATCCATACGTTGGAAGGGGAGGCGCTCGGCATGGCAGGGACGGTAGGTTCGTAGCGGTAGCGGGGGCGCAATGTTAACTCACAGAAGCCATCCGAGGATTCGCACATCAGTAGGGTGAGATACATTTCAGATCTGGGGTTGTGAGACGCCCGCCAGGTTGAAAGGTTTACCCCTGCAATGCCTCTCCCGCCACCGTCCTTTCCCAGCCTCGTGCGCAGTACCCACAGGTACCACTTATCATTTGCCCCTCAAGATTTCCCGCTCGTCGACAGATACCCGTGGACAGCTGTGCGCCCCTTAGAGCGTTGCCTCTGATTCCGCCGTTCCATCTCGTCGAGTCACCGAATCGTCATGACCCTCAAGATATCGTTTATTCACAGCACCCTAGGCCTATGGATGCTTGGGCTGATGCTGGGACTCACCCAGGCCAGGGTCCACGCCGAGCCCGTTCACCTCGTTGGCCTCAATCTCTCGGGGGCAGGCTTCGCAGCCCAGGTGCTGCCTGGGATCAATGGCACCCATTACATCTTTCCTACTGAAGGCTATTTCAGTCAGTGGAATGCCCGAGGCGTAAAACTGATTCGCTTCCCGATCATCTGGGAACGCTTGCAGCCAGCTCTAGGCGGCGTGCTGGATCCTACCTATGCAGGTCTGATCGATCGAACCTTTGGCTACGCCGACAAGTACGGCATGAAAATCATCCTGGATCTGCATAATTACATGCGTTATCGGGGTGTGGTGATAGGTACAGGCAACGTTTCCTATGCCCATTATCAGGACGTCATGACCCGTATCGCCCAGCGTTGGAGCGGCCGCCCTTCGCTTTTTGCCTATGATGTGATGAACGAGCCTCACGACGCCGTGGCGCAGTGGGCGATAGCTGCGCAGTACGCAATCAATGGCGTACGCAGGATCGACTCGACCCGGCCCATCATGATCGAGGGCAACGGATGGGCCGAGGCGACTCGTTGGCCACAATGGAACGACTCGCTGCTGGCGCTGAAGGATCCTGCCGATAATCTGATCTTCCAGGCGCATACCTACTTCGATGGAGAGGGGGGTGGCGGCAACTACGCCGTGACCAGCGCAAATGCTTATCCCGACGACTACGGCATACAGCGGGTCAAACCCTTCGTGGATTGGCTCAAGAAGAATGGCAAGCGCGGCATGATCGGCGAATTCGGCATCCCTGATAGCGATCCGCGCTGGAACGTCATCATGGGCCGTATGCTGGCCTACCTGAAACAAAACTGCATTCCAGCGACTTATTGGGCGGCAGGGCCGGGCTGGGCGAACTACAACCTCTCGGTCGAACCGATTAATGGAGTGGAGAGACCCCAATGGGCCACCCTGAAGGCCTATCTGAGTGACTCGAGCTGCACGCAGATCGGGCCACTACCTGGTACGAATCAAGTCGCTACCGCCGTGGACAATTCCGCCTATGCCAGTGCTGTTGCAGGCGTTTATCGTGACTATTTGGGTCGAGATACCGATCAAGCTGGCCTGACGTACTGGTCAACCCAGATGGCTAACGGCATGACGCTGGCCAGCGTCATCAATGCCATTATGGCTAGCCAGGAGTATCAAAATCGTACCGCCGTCGAGCGGCTTTACCAAAGCTATCTGGGCCGCAGTGCGGACAGCGCAGGCCTGAGCTACTGGGCTGCTCAGCTGAACAGTGGCGCCATGACGACCAATGCCGTAGCCGCAGCTCTGATTGGTAGTGCCGAGTATCAGGGAAATCTCCAGGGCACGGTCAATCAGCTCTACAAATCCTACCTGGGTCGCGAAGCAGATCAGTCAGGCTTGAACAGCTGGGTAGGACAGATTTCCAGTGGGGCCATGAACATCGTGGGTGTGAAAGCAGCTATAGCCGGCAGTGCCGAAGGCCAAGGTTATGCCCGCTCGATGATCCAACAGCTGTACCGCAACTATCTCGGTCGTGAAGCCGACATGGGTGGTCTGAATGGCTGGATGGGCCAGGTCACCAGCGGCTCTATGACACTGGATGATGTGGTGACAGCCATTAAAGGCAGTGCCGAATACCGCAGCAGGCAATCCTGACTAGGCGTTTCTAGGCTGCGCCCGCCCCACCCCGCCGATCGATCTTCCGATTCAGGATGATCGACGTCTGGGTCTGCTTGACCCCGTCCAGGTTGCCGATGCGGTCGAGCAGTTCGTCGAGCTTTTCGTGGGTGGTGCAGCGCAGGAAGGCCAGGTAGTCGAACTGGCCGCTGACCGAGGAGACTTCCTCGACCTCGACCATCTTTTCCAGGGCGCGGATGACGCCGGCGGTGCTGCGAGGCAGAACGCTGATGGCGCAGTAGGCGCGCACGGCAGCCTGTTCCAGTTCGGAGCCCAGGCGCAGGCCGTAGCCCTGGATGATGCCGTCGCGTTCCAGGCGGGCCAGGCGGGTGACCACGGTGGTGCGCGCCAGGCCCAGCTGGCGGGCCAGGGTGGCGTTGGAGGCGCGGGCGTTCTGTTGCAGCAGGTGGATGAGCTGCCAGTCGGTCGGATCGAGTTTGGTGAACATCGTGGCTGCCTGCCGGGAGCGGGCGTCGGGGCCTAGAATGCCGACGCGGGAGCCGCCATTCTAGGCGGGGCGGCCGAGGGCAGCCAGGGCGGCGTCCAGGGAGTCCTGCTGCTGGCGCTCGTACAGCGCCATCTCGTCGAGCACCGGCGCACCCAGCGCGGCTTCGAAGGCCGCGCGATTGCCGCCGCTCTGGTATTCCTGCTGGCTGCCGGCACCCAGGTTGGACTGGAAGATGCCCGCGGCGCTGACCGGCAGGAAGTCTTCGTAGGTGATGGGATCGGCGAGGAGTTGGCCGGCGGCGATCAGGGCCTCGGGATCGCGGCTATCGCTAGCCGCCTGGCTACCGGGCGCAGCGCGATAGCGGAACCAGGCCAGACCCTGACGGCGCAGCTCGTCCCAGTTGTCGGGCAGCGCCTGGAACACCTCGGCCAATACCGTTGCGTAGTCACTGCCGGCCGCCTTGCTGCGCTGGCGGACCTCTTGCAGCAGCCCGTCGTAACGCTGGCGACCGGCCGGCGTGAGGGCGATGCCCCGCTGTTCGATCTCGCCGAAGCGCGCCGTGTGCGAGCCCTGGACCTCGCCCTGGAACAGGATGGGCTCTTCCAGGGCCTTGAAGCTGGTCTGGCGCAGCAGGATGGGGCACTGGCGGCGGGGCGGGCCTTCGATGGTTTCCTTGGGCGCGATGCCATGGGCGGGCATCTGCGCCTGGACGGCGTCGATGTCGAGGGTGCGCGGGGTCAGGTGGTTGATGTGCGGTCCCTTGAAGCAGACCACGTCGGCGATCAGTCGGTGGGCAGCGTGCAGGCGCTGGTAAAGACTGGCGTCGACATTGGCCTCGCGGTGCCAGCGAAAGGTCTCCAGGGCTTCCTGGACGAAGGCAGCGGCCTCGGCATCCGTCAGCCCGCCCTGGGCTTCGGCGCGCTCGATCAACTCCAGTGCACCCGGGGTGAAGATGCGGCGCGCGTTCAGCACCCCTTCGGCCAGCTGGCGCAACTCGGCGTCTTCGATCAGCTCCAGGCGCAGCAGCGAGGTGAAGACGCGGAAGGGGTTGCGCTGCAGGGCGGCCGGCTCCACCGGACGGAAGGCGGTGGAATGCACCGGCACCCCGGCCACGCTCAGATCGTAGTAGCCGACCGGCTGCATGCCCATCACGGCGAACAGGCGGCGCAGGGTGGCCAGCTCGGCGGCGGTGCCGACGCGAATGGCGCCATGGCGCTCCAGATCCAGGCGCTCCGCGGAATCTCCGGCGAAGCCCGGTTGTCCGGCGTTCACCTCGGCGACCAGTTCCAGCAGGGTGCCGTACTGGGGCACCTCCTGGCGGTACATCGCCGACATGGCCTGGGAAAAGCGGGTGCGGATCAGATCCGGGGAAAGCAGCGACGCGGCGGTCATGGGAGCGGCTCCTGGCTCAGGCTAGAAGCCGATTTCGACATGCCCGCACGGGCTGCTCAAGCGATCTTTGCTCATTGGATCATTCCCCGAGGGAATGGGCGGATGCCTCAGTGATCCTTGTGCTGGCTCTTGGGCTTCTTCACGTGATCGGTGCCGGTATCGCTGCCCGAGCCGCTGCTGGAACCGTTGTCGGCCGCGCCGACGCCAGTGCTGGGCGCCTTTTCCATGCCATGGGTGCTGGTGGGATCGGGTCGCGCGGGGGTGGCTGGGGGATTGGTCGGACTGGTCTGGGCCAGGGCGGCGTCGGACAGGCTGAGGCCCAGGATCAGGGCGCAGAGCAGGGAAGAGGTACGCATGGGAGGACTCCTCTGGACGGATGCACTCCCTTTAGGCACCTCCCCCGCGGGGAGGTGCCGCGCCGCGGATCAGCTGCCGCTGGTGCTGGCCTTGTGGACCTTCTTGTGCGCCACCTTCTTGTGGTGGGTGGTGGTCTGCTTGCCGGTCTTGGCCGGGCTGCTGCTCGTCGCGGCAGGCGGTGCCGCAGGATCGGCGGGCGCCGTCTGAGCGAAGGCGGCGGAGGTGGCCAGCAGGCCGGCGAGGGTCAGGCAGAGGGTGGTGCTTTTCATGGAAGTCACTCCTTCGGTGGCTGATTGCAGCCCCAGTTAGCCGCCTTTCGCCCGGCAAAACCGTGTCCCCTTCCACAGCCAGGGCCATTGGTAACAAGATATTTCAATCGACTGCCAAGGCGTTAACAGTCTGGCAACCCCTTCGTCAGGGGCCCGGCTTGGGCATAATGCCGAGACGCCCCCTTACCGTAGCCGCGTATGCCCAAGAGTCCTCATCTCCCCAAGCGCCCCCGCTGGAGCAGCCTGCTGCTGCTGGCCCTGGGCCTGACGCTGCTGCTGATTCCGCTGCGCTATGCGGCCCAGCACTATTACGAGGCGCAACTGGCTGAGCAGAACGGCCAGACCCTGGACCTCTATGTCGCCAACCTGCTGGGCACCCTGAGACGCTACGAGGTGCTGCCGGATCTGCTGGGCGATCTGCCGGTGCTGCGCCATGCCCTGGAAGGCCAGCGTGACGGCGGCGCCCAGGACGCCGCCAGCCAGATGCTGGAAGACATCCGCCAGCGCACCGGGGCGGATGTCATCTACCTGATGCAGGATGACGGCACCTGCCTGGCCAGCTCCAACTATCGCCAGGCGGACAGCTTCGTCGGTCGCGACTTCTCCTTCCGGCCCTATTACAAGGCGGCCATGCAGGGCCAGCCGGGGCGCTTCTTCGGCCTGGGCACCACCTCCAGCAAACGCGGCTACTATTTCGCCGCCGCCGTGCGTGACGGGGCGCGCGCCATCGGCGTGGTGGTGGTCAAGGTCGATCTGGACAGTGCGGAAAAGCTCTGGGGCAACGCGCCCGAGCAGTTGCTGGTGACCGATGATCTGGGCGTGGTCATCCTCACCTCCCATGACGCCTGGCGCTTTCGCGCCACCCATCCGCTTGACGAGCGCCAGCGCGAGCAGGTCAACGCCAACCGGCCCTACCCCACCACCAATCCGGCGCCCCTGACCCTGGTGCCCGGCGACTGGCTGACCCAGACCCGCAATCTCGACGAAGTGGGCTGGAACGCGCAGATCCTGGCGCCGCGGGAGATGGTCGAGCGCCAGGTGCGCAGCGCCCTCTATGTCGGCGCGGCCACCCTGCTGGCGCTGCTCCTGCTGCTGGTGGTCATGACCCTGAGACGGCGCCACTTCATCGAGCGCCTGGCGCTGGATGCCCGGGCCAAGCGTGACCTGGAGCTGAACGTGGAGGAACGCACCCGTGACCTGCAGACGCTCAACGCGCGGCTGCAGCAGGAGGTGCACGATCGCGAGCAGGCGCAGCGCGAACTCATGCGCGCCCAGGACGAAGCCGTGCAGGCCGGCAAGCTGTCGGCGCTGGGGACCATGTCCGCCAGCATCAGCCACGAACTCAACCAGCCGCTGGCGGCCATCCGCAGCTACACGGAAAACGCCGTGGTGCTGCTCGACCACGATCGGCTGGACGATGCCCGCGGCAATCTCAAGCTGATCGGCGAGCTGACCACGCGCATGGCCAACATCATCGCCCACCTCAAGGCCTATGCCCGCGGCGCCCGCCGCGCGCCGGAGAGCGTGGTGCTGCAGGGCGCCCTGGAAGACGCCCTGGCGCTGGTCGCCGCCCGGCGCCGGGCCATGCAGGTGGAGCTGATCCGCGACCTGCCCGATGCGCCGCTGTGGGTGCAGGCCGGCGAGACCCGCCTGCGGCAGATCATCAGCAACCTGCTGAGCAATGCCCTCGACGCCCTGGCGGAAAAGACCAGCACCCGCCGGCTGTGGCTGACCACCAGCATCGACGAGCGCGGTGTGACCCTGATCCTGAGGGACAACGGACCGGGTTTCTCCAGCGAGGCCCTGGCCCGCGCCCACGAACCCTTCTTCACCACCAAGGCTACCGCCCAGGGTCTCGGCCTGGGTCTGGCGATCTGCGATAACCTGTTGCGGACCCTAGGCGGTCACCTGCACCTGTCCAACCATCTCGACGGTGGCGCCGAGGTGCGCCTCTATCTGCTGCACGGCAAACCCGGGGTCGCGTCGGTACCCCAGGAAGAAGTCCGCGGTTGACCGTGCAGCCCCTTACCTTAGGTTCCTTGCCATGAGCGCCCTGCCCCCCTTCGACCCCGCCAGCCAGATCCTGTTGATCGACGATGACGCCCACCTGCGCCTGGCCTTGAGCCAAACCCTGGACCTGGCCGGCTTCAAGGTGACGACGCTGGCCGATGCCCGCGACCTGGAAATGGCCACCGTGCGCGACTGGCCCGGCGTGGTGGTGAGCGACATCCGCATGCCCGGCATCGATGGCCTGGAGTTGCTCGCCCAGTTGCACCAGCGCGACGCCGAATTGCCGGTGGTGCTGATCACCGGTCATGGCGACGTGCCCCTGGCGGTCCAGGCCATGCGCGCCGGCGCCTATGACTTCCTGGAAAAGCCCTTCGCCAACGACGCCCTGATCGACAGCGTGCGCCGCGCCCTGGGCGCCCGCCACCTGGTGCTGGAAAACCGCAGCCTGCGCCTGGCCCTGGCCGAACGCCATGAGCTGCAAACCCGGCTGATCGGCCAGACCCCGGGCATGGCCCGGCTGCGCGACCAGATCGGCGCCCTCGCCGCGACCCAGGCCGATGTGCTGATCCATGGTGAAACCGGTGCCGGCAAGGAGGTGGTGGCCCGTGCCCTGCACGACCTGTCGAATCGCCGCGACGGCCCCTTCGTCGCCATCAACGCCGGCGCCCTCGCCGAATCCGTGGTGGAAAGCGAACTCTTCGGCCACGAACAGGGCGCCTTCACCGGCGCCCAGAAAAGACGCATCGGCAAATTCGAATACGCCAGCGGCGGCACCCTCTTTCTCGACGAGATCGAGAGCATGAGCCTGGATGTCCAGGTCAAGCTGTTGCGCCTGCTGCAGGAGCGCAAGGTCGAGCGCCTCGGCTCCAACCAGCAGATCCCGCTGGATATCCGGGTGGTCGCCGCCACCAAGGAAGACCTGCGCCAGGCCGCAGACCAGGGCCGCTTCCGCGCCGACCTCTACTACCGGCTCAATGTCGCCACCCTGCGCATCCCCGCCCTGCGCGAGCGCAGCGAAGACATCCTGCCCCTGTTCCGCCACTTCGCCCTGGCCGCCGCCCAGCGCCACGGCACCCCGCTGCGCGAACCCGATGCCGAGCAGCGCGCCGCCCTGATCGCCCACAGCTGGCCGGGCAACGTGCGCGAATTGCAGAACGCCGCCGAGCGTTTCGCCCTGGGGCTGGAGCTGGCGCTGGACAACAGCGCCTATGCGCCCCTGGCGCCCATGACGGCGACGCCCGTGGCCGCTTCCACGGCGGCGGCACCCGCGGCGGCCGCCCTCGCCGCCGGGCTGGGCGAGCAGGTCGAGGCCTTCGAACGCGAACTCATCCAGCGCGAACTGGCCCGCCCCCACGCCTCCCTGCGCAGCCTGGCCGAAGCCCTGGGCCTGCCGCGCAAGACGCTGTCCGACAAGCTGCGCAAGCACGACCTGCAGTTCACCGGTGGCGCGGCGGACGACGGGGACTGACCAAGGTCGGCTGGTCGCGCCCGGCCAGGAGTGGCAGAGTGCGACCCTAGGCGTTCGCGCAAGGAGACCCTCTTGACCTCGCTCATGCTCGCAGAAGCCGCCGCCAGCGGCGCGGCGGTCGCTCGCCAACTGGCGACCATCGACCAGGCCCTGGCGGCGCTGGCCGACGACCTCAGGGCCCACCCGCCGCAGTTGGCGCTGACCGTGGCGCGCGGCAGTTCGGACCATGCGGCCAGCTATTTCGCCTACCTGGCCATGGCCCACCTGGGACTGCCGGTGCTGTCGCTGCCGCCTTCGCTGGTGACCCTGCGCCAGGCGCCGCTGCGCGTCGAAGGCCAGCTCGCCCTGGGCTTTTCCCAATCCGGGCGCAGTCCCGATCTGATCGAGACGCTGTCCGCCCTGGATCGCTACGGCGCCCGCACCGCGGCCCTGGTCAACGAGATCGATTCGCCCTTGGCCCTGGCCTGCCGCCACGCCATCGGCGTGCAGGCCGGACCCGAACAGAGCGTCGCCGCCACCAAGAGTTTTATCGCCACCCTGGCCGCCGCGGCCCGGCTGATCGCCCACTGGCAGCAGGACGAGACCCTGCTGGCTGCCGGCGCGGCCTTGCCCGAAGCGCTGGATCGCGCAGCCGAACTGAGCTGGGCGCCGGCACTGCCGGTATTGCGCGACGCCGAGCGCTGCATGGTGGTCGGCCGCGGGCCGGGATTCGCCATCGCCCAGGAGGCCGCGCTCAAGCTCAAGGAGACCTCGGCGCTGCAGGGCGAGGCCTTCAGCGGCGCCGAATTGCAGCACGGCCCCCTGGCGCTGGTGGAGCGCGGCTATCCGCTGCTGATCTTCGCCCTGCGCGGGCCCGAGCAGGCCGGTCTGCTGCACCTGGCGCGGGACCTGCGCGGACGTGGCGCCCGGGTGCTGCTGGCCGCGCCGGACGAGGTGGCCGAGCGTGACCTGCCCCTCGCCGTCGCCGGCCATCCGGACCTGGACGGCCTGCTGGCGATCCAGAGCTTCTATCGCATGGCCGCCTTGCTGGCCGAGGCCCGGGGCCAGGACCCGGACCAGCCGCGCCACCTGCGCAAGGTCACCCTCACCCGCTGAGGCGACGATCCTCGGCCCAGGCGCTCCGGCATCCGGCGCGCCTGTTTTCGCGCCTCAATCCGGAGAGCTAAGTCTTTGGAGCTAGCTGCCGCCGGCTGGTCGACGGGTAATCTGCCAAGCGGTCCACAGAGCCGTTAAGTCGCTGGAAATCGGTCAATTTTTTCTTGTCGCTCCCGGCGATTTGTCTCAGCGTTCGCGCAACGGATGATGAGACAGCCCATATGGACATGCGCGCGATACCTGCGAGCAAGGTCTGCCTGACGACAGGAAACGTCCTCCTGGCAGAACTGCTCAAACCCTTTCTGGAAGAACGCCACGGCATCGAGCTGAGTTGCGCCCGCGAGCTGGACGCAGCCGGCGACGCCGGCCTGGTGCTGGTCGATCTCGGCAGCGTGCCCGAGCCGGCGCTGGAGCGCTGGCTGGAAGGCCTGACGCCGGCGGTCACGGTGGCCTTTCTCAATGCCAGCGTCGAACAGGCGCTGCCCTGGGTCGAACGCTTTCCCGCCATCCAGGGCGTGTTCGCCCCCCAGGCCAGTCGCGACCAGCTGCTGCAGGGACTGGGCGCCCTGCTGGCCGGCGAGGACTGGCTGCCCCGCGCCATCCTGGCCCACCTGCTGCGCCGCTCCCGCGAGCGCCCGAGCATCGCCGCCGACGGCCTGACCCGCCGCGAGCGGGAGATCCTCCGGCTGGTCGGTCGCGGGCTCTCCAATGCCGCCATCGGCGAGACGCTGTGCCTGAGCACCCACACGGTCAAGAGCCACATGCACAACCTGCTGCGCAAGACCGGCGCGGCCAATCGCGCCGAGGCGGCGCTGCGCTTCCATGCCGGGCAGGACCTGCCGGGATGAAGGCGGTCTGGCTGCTGTTCGGCCTGCTGCTGGCCGGACCGCTGCGGGCCGAGGGCGAGCTGATCCAGGGACTGCTGGTGGACAACACCATCTCCCGCTTCGGCCACGACTTCTATCGCCATTTCGCCGACCGCCTCACCGACACCACCGACCTGGATTTCAACCTGGTGGTGCGCGAACGGCCCTCGGCGCGCTGGGGCAGCCTGGTCTGGGTCGAGTACGAACAGCGGCTGCTCTATCGCCAGTTCATTCCGCCCAACAACAGCGAACTCAAGGATGCCGCCTACGCCGCGGCGGACCAGGTCCACGAGGGCATCACCCGACGCCGCCTGGAAAATCTGCTGCAGGACACTTTCGACATGGAAAAGGACGAGTTATGAACGCGCACGCCTGGAAGGCCCTGCCCCTGCTCTGCACCCTGGGCGTCGCCCCGGCCATGGCGACCGAACTGGTCTATACGCCGGTGAATCCGTCCTTTGGCGGCAATCCGCTCAACGGCACCTACCTGCTGAACAACGCCACCGCCCAGGACCGCCACAAGGATCCCGATCTGCGCAGCAGCGCCAGCAGCCAGTCGCCCCTCGAGCGCTTCACCAGCCAGCTGGAATCGCGGCTGCTGTCCCAGGTGCTGACCGACATCAAGGACGGCAACTCGGGCACCCTCTCCACCGACCAGTTCATCGTCAACATCGTCGACGACTCCGGCAACCTGACCGTGCAGATCACCGATCGCGGTACCGGGGAGATTTCGGAAATCTCCGTCAACGGCTTCAACCAACCCTGAGCACGGATGCCTGCCATGAACGCCTTTTCCCTGGCGGCGGCCCTGACCGCCGCCCTCGTCCTGACCGGCTGCGTGCGCGATCCCATGCCCGCCGAACAGAACGCCGCGCCGACCCTGACGCCGCGTGCCTCCACCTACTACGACCTGCTGGCGCTGCCGCCGCCCAAGGGCCCGCTGGTGGCCGCCGTCTACGGCTTCCGCGACCAGACCGGGCAATACAAGCCCAATCCGGCCAGTTCCTTTTCCACCGCCGTCACCCAGGGCGCCGGCAGCATGCTGGTGGACGCCCTGCAGGCCAGCGGCTGGTTCGTGGTGCTCGAACGCGAGGGCCTGCAGAACCTGCTGACCGAGCGCAAGATCATCCGCGCCACCCAGAACAAGCCGGACCTGCCGGAAAATCTGCAGCAGGCGCTGCCCTCGCTGCAGGCGGCCAACCTGCTGCTGGAAGGCGGCGTGGTGGCCTACGACACCAACGTGCGCAGCGGCGGCGAAGGGGCGCGCTATCTGGGCATCGGCCTGTCCGAGGAGTACCGGGTGGATCAGGTGACGGTCAATCTGCGCGCCATCGACACCCGCAGCGGCCGGGTGCTGGCCAATGTGATGACCTCCAAGACCATCTATTCCATCGGCCGCCAGGCCGGGGTCTTCAAGTTCATCGAATTCAAGAAGCTGCTCGAAGCCGAGTCCGGCTACACCACCAATGAGCCGGCGCAGCTGTGCGTGCTCTCGGCCATCGAGGCGGCGGTCGCCCATCTGGTCGCCCAGGGCGTGGAGCGGCGGCTGTGGCTGGTGGCCGACGGTCGCGATCCGCGGGATCCGGCGCTGACCAAGTACCTGGAGCCGACCCGGCGCTAGGGATTAAGCCGCCAGCCCCGCGGGATTCGCTCCCTGGAGCGATAGCGATGGGCCAGGCGGCTCCGGACAATGCCAGGCGGAGAATCCAAGGCAACGATGGTGACAGAGATGCGCAGCCCAACCCGTGGCCTGATCGTGGTCCTTGCCCTGGTACTCGGCCTGGACGCCCTGGCGTCGGCCGCCGATCTCATGGAGACCGGCGACCTGGGGCAGGCGCCCGCAGCCGGGCGCGAAGCCGCCATCCGCCAGGTCGGCGTAGGCAACCAGGCGCTCATCGACCAGCGTGGCACCGCGCTGCGCGCCCAGATCGCCCAGAGCGGCGCCGCCCAGGAAGCCCGCATCCTGCAGGATGGCACGGAACTGAGCGCGGTCATCCTCCAGGGCGGCTACGGCAACGTCGCGCGCATCGAGCAGGTCGGCAGCGGCAACCAGGCCGACATCCTGCAACTCGGCGTCCAGGGCAACGCCCGCATCGAACAGCACGGCTCGGGCCTGTCCAGCCGCATCGTCCAGTACGGAAGCAACCAGAACACGGTGGTACGTCAGTACCGCTGATGGCACTCATGGAGATCAGACAGATGTTTCTACTCAGGCCCCTGGCCGCCCTGACGCTGGCCCTCGTGGCGGCCAACGCCCTCGCCCAGAACAGCACCGCCACCGTCCAGCAGGATGGCAACAGCGGCACCATCACCCTGGACCAGAGCGGCCCCGGCAACAGCGCGTCGCTCTATCAGCTGCAGGGCGAAGGCAACACGATCAGCGTGGTCCAGACCGGCGCCAGCAGCGCCACCATCACCCAGGGCGGCGATGTCTACGGCTACGCCCAGGGCAACGTGGCGAACCTGCGCCAGGAAGGCGGCAGCAACGTCCATACCCTGGCCCAGGACGGCTTCGGCAACCAGGCCAGCATCACCTCCGTAGGCAGCAACAGCGGCGCCCTGGTCCAGTCCGCCTCCAGCGCCCAGCTGACCCTGGAGCAGAATGGCGACAACAACCAGGTGCGGGTCGACCAGAGCGGCGATGCCGTGACGGCCACCCTCAGTCAGACCGGCACCGACAACCGCATCGACCTGACCCAGCAGGGCTACTCGGTCGACACCGTGGAGCTGACCCAGCGCGGCCAGGCCAACGTCGCCACGGTGCTCTCCTCCGGCAAGTTCAACGAACTGAGCTTTACCCAGGACGGCAATCGCAACACCCTGAACGTCAACCAGGCCGGTCGCGGCAATCGCTTCAGCGGCAGCTCCACCGGCGACGACAACCTGGCCAGCGTCACGGTCCAGGGTGACAGCAACCAGACCAGCATCGTCCAGACCGGCAACGGCAACGAAGCGCGTCTCGACGTCACCAGTGCCATCAGCACGGCCAGCGTCAGCCAGGTCGGCGACAGCAACCGCGCGAGCATCCTGCAGACCTCGGCCAACTTCAACGGCTTCAACGACAGCGCGCAGATCTCGCAGAGCGGCTTCGGCAACAGCGCCACCATCAACCAGCGGTGAAACCCGTCGCCTGGCTAATCGCGGCCCTCCTGCCCCTGGCGGGCGGCGCCGCGGCCAGCGCCCGTCTGGAGCTGCAGCCGCAACCGGCGGGCGCTCAGGTGGAGCTGTGCTTCGCCGGCGAAGACACGCCCCTGCGCTACGAACTCATCGTCGAATTGCACGGCCCGGGGGGCGTCGCCCGCACGCGCCAGGCCGGCGAGGCCAGAGGTGACGGCTGCCCGGTGATCACGCGCCTGGGCGCGGCGCCAGGCAGCCTGATCGAGGCCAGGCTTAGTTGGCAGCGGCAGGGCCAGGCGCAGCCCGCCATCGAGCGACGCCTGCAGCTGTAGCTCGGCACAGAGGTTTCACGTGGAACCCCGGGCTACAGGGTCAGCGGCAATTCCAGCGGGGTCTGCTGCCGCGCCGCCAGGCGCTGCTGGAATTCGGCCGGATCATGGATCAGCACGTCTTGACCGGCAAAGGCCTGGGCAGCGATCAGGCGTGACAGCCAGAAGCGTACGCAGGCGACCCGCAGCAGCACCGGCCACAATTCGGCTTCGCGCGGCGTGAAGTGGCGGTCGGCGGCATAGGCCGCCAGCAGCGCCCGGGCGCGTGGCAGGTCCAGCGCGCCGCTCTCGGTGGAGCACCAGTCGTTCACCGTGATGGCGAGGTCATAGAGCATCCAGCCGGAACTGGCGTTGTAGAAGTCGATGACGCCCGACAGCCGGGGGCCGTCGAACATCACGTTGTCGCGGAACAGGTCGCCGTGCAGATTGGCCTCGGGCAGCGGCGGCTGCTCGCTCAGCAACTCGCGGATCTCCGCCAGGGTGCGCTCCAGCAATGGCCGGGCGGTCGCGTCCAGGGTCGGCGCCAAGCGCTCGCCTTCGGTCAGCATCCAGGCCAGGCCGCGATCACTGGCGCGTTCGATGCGTTTTTCACCCGCAGTAGCTCGGTGCAGATGGCCCAGCAGGTGGCCGACTTCGCTGCAGTGATGGGGATTGGGCACACGCTCGTGGCGACCGGCCAGGCGCGGTTGCAGCAGCGCCGGCTTGCCGGCCAGTTCGCGCAGGGCCTGGCCATCCTGGGTGCGCACCGCATAGGGCACCGGCAGGTCGGCGTCGTGGAGGACGTCGAGCAGTTCGATGAAGAACGGCATCTCCGCCACCGGGCCGCGCTCCACCAGGGTCAGGACGAATTCGCCGCCTTCCAGGCTGATGAAGTAGTTGGTGTTTTCCGAGCCCTCGGCGATGCCCCGGAAATCCCGCAGCCGGCCCAGGCCATAGGGCGCGAGAAAGGCTTCGAGGGTGGGACGATCGAGGGGCGTGAAAACGGACATGACGGGGCCTGGCGGAGGAATGTGCGAGCGGCGCGCAGTTTACCGGTCCAGGCGCCTTGCGCCTACCAGCTGAACAGGCGCCAGCTGGGGACGTGCAGGGTCGGCTTGTCGTTGGCGGCGGTGCTGCTGCCATCGGCGGGCACCAGTTCGTAGGGCGCACCATGCTTGGGGATGACCCGGGTGGACTGCAGCACGCCGCGGATGCGCGTCTCCTCGATGGTCTGGTCGCCGGCCTGATAGCGGATCACCTTGATCTCGTCAGGCAGGGGCTTTTCGCCCGGTGGCAGCGGTTCCGCGGCCTGGACCAGCGGCGCCAGCAGCAACGCGGCGAAGAGGAAGCGACGAGCACCCATGGTAACCTTTGACCTTTTGAACGGAGCGAGTGGTCGATTCTAGAACCCGGCCTTGCAGTCGTCGAGACTGGCCGGACAGACGCCGCACACGCCACGACAAAGGTCTAGACCATGAGCCACGCCCCTCTCGTCCTGGTGGACGGTTCCTCCTATCTCTATCGCGCCTTCCACGCCCTGCCGCCGCTGATGACCTCCACCGGCAAGCCGACCGGCGCGGTGAAGGGCGTGCTCAACATGTTGCTCTCGCTGCGCCGCCAGTATCCGGACAGCCTCTTCGCGGTGGTCTTCGACGCCAAGGGCCCGACCTTCCGCGACGAACTCTTCGCCGACTACAAGGCCCAGCGACCGGCCATGCCCGATGACCTGCGCGGCCAGGTCGAGCCGCTGCACGCCTGCATCCGTGCCCTGGGCCTGCCGCTGCTGGCCGTCGAAGGGGTGGAAGCCGATGACGTCATCGGCACCCTCGCCCGCCACTGCGCCAGCGCCGAGCGCCCGGTGGTGATCTCCACCGGCGACAAGGACATGGCCCAGCTAGTCTGCCCCTACGTCACCCTGGTCAACACCATGAGCGGCAGCGTGCTGGACGTGGAAGGGGTCAGGACCAAGTTCGGCGTGGGTCCGGAGCTGATCATCGACTACCTGGCGCTGATGGGCGACAAGATCGACAACATCCCCGGGGTGCCCGGGGTGGGCGAGAAGACCGCCGCCGGACTGCTCAATGGCATCGGCGGTGGCCTGGATACCCTCTACGCCAACCTCGACGCGGTGGCCGCCCTGCCCCTGCGAGGCGCCAAGTCGCTGGCCGCCAAGCTGGACCAGCATCGCGAGCAGGCCTATCTGTCCTACCAGCTGGCGACCATCAAGCTGGACGTGCCGCTGGACCTCACCTTCGAGGAGCTCACCGTCGGCGAGCCCCATGTGGAAGCCCTGATGGCGCTCTACCAGGAGCTGGAATTCAAGTCCTGGCTGGATGAGCTGATCCGCGACACCAAGCGCCAGGGCGCGCCCCTGCCGCTGGCCGAGGATGCCGCCACCACCCAGGTGGAAACCCATTATGACACCGTGCTGGAGCAGGCCGACTTCGACGCCTGGCTGGCGCGGCTGCAGGCCGCCGACTGCTTCGCCTTCGACACCGAGACCACCAGCATCGATGCCCAGCGCGCCGAGCTGGTGGGCCTGTCCTTCGCCGTGGCGCCGGGCCAGGCCGCCTATGCGCCCCTGGCCCACAGCTACATGGGCGCGCCGACCCAGCTCGGTCTGGAGCCGGTATTGGCGGCGCTCAAGCCGCTGCTGGAAGACCCGGCCAAGCTCAAGGTCATGCAGCACGGCAAGTACGACCTCAATGTGCTGACCCGCTACGGCATCACGATCCAGGGCATCGCCTTCGACACCATGCTCGAATCCTATGTGCTGGACGCCACCGGCACCCGTCACGACATGGACAGCCTGGCGCTCAAGTACCTGGGCCACAGCACCATCCGTTTCGAGGACATCGCCGGCAAGGGCGCCAAGCAGCTGACCTTCGACCAGATCGCCATCGAGCAGGCCGGGCCCTATGCCGCCGAGGATGCCGACGTCACCCTGCGCCTGCACGAGACCCTCTGGCCCAGGCTGGAGGCCGTGCCAGGCCTGGCCGCGGTGCTGCGCGACATCGAGATGCCGCTGGTGCCGGCGCTGGCGCGCATCGAGCGCAACGGCGCCCTGGTGGATTCGGCGCTGCTCGGGGTGCAGAGCCGCGAGCTGGGCGAGAAGATGATCGCCCTGGAAAAGGAGGCCTATGAGCTGGCCGGCCAGGAATTCAACCTGGGGTCGCCCAAGCAGCTGGGCGAGATCCTCTTCGTCAAGCTGGGCCTGCCGGTAGTCAGCAAGACCGCCTCCGGCCAGCCCTCCACCGCCGAGGCGGTGCTGCAGGAACTGGCCGACCAGGACTTCCCGCTGCCCAAGGTGCTGATGCAGTACCGGCAGATGAGCAAGCTCAAGAGCACCTACACCGACAAGCTGCCGCAGCAGATCAATCCGCGCACCGGGCGCATCCACACCAGCTACCACCAGGCGGTGACGGCGACCGGCCGGCTGTCGTCCAGCGACCCGAATCTGCAGAACATTCCGATCCGCACCGCCGAGGGCCGGCGCATCCGCCAGGCCTTCGTCGCGCCCCAGGGCTATCGCCTGCTGGCGGCGGACTATTCGCAGATCGAATTGCGCATCATGGCCCACCTGGCCCAGGACGAAGGCCTGCTGCACGCCTTCCAGAACGATCTGGACGTGCACCGCGCCACCGCCGCCGAGGTGATGGGCGTGCCCCTGGAAGAGGTCAGCAACGAGGACCGTCGCCGCGCCAAGGCCATCAACTTCGGCCTGATCTACGGCATGAGCGCCTTCGGCCTGGCCAAGCAGATCGGCGTCGGCCGCGCCGAGGCCCAGGCCTACATCGATCGCTATTTCCAGCGCTATCCGGGCGTGCTGGCCTACATGGAGCGCACCCGCGCCCAGGTGGTGGACCAGGGCTACGTGGAGACCCTCTATGGCCGCCGGCTGTACCTGCCGGACATCCACTCCAAGAACCAGGGCCTGCGTCGCGCGGCCGAACGGGCGGCGATCAACGCGCCCATGCAGGGCACCGCGGCGGACATCATCAAGCGCGCCATGATCGCCGTGGACGGCTGGCTGCAATCGACCACGGAGCTGGATGCCCGGGTGATCCTGCAGGTGCACGACGAACTGGTGCTGGAGGTGCGCGAGGACCAAGTGGAGCAACTGCGCGAAGGCCTGCTGCCGCTGATGAGCGGCGCCGGCGAGCTGGACGTGCCGCTGCTGGTGGAGTCGGGGGTGGGTGGTAATTGGGATGAGGCGCACTGATAGATGCGCCTGCCTGGGTTTGATCGCGGCCATGGCGGTCCGCCGATGCGGCCGCTCCTACAGGTTTAGATCTCACTGTAGGAGCGGCCCATGGCCGCGATTCAGACACCGTAGCTTGGAAACGGAACAGCCATTTCCATCTGAGGCCTGGGTGCCGCGCCTCCCCTCACCCCAGCCCTCTCCCAGAGGGAGAGGGGGTGATTCGGAGCGCGGCCTCGACACCGTGGCTCTGTAGCGTGGAAAACGGCGTAGCCTTTTCCACCTGAAACTCAGGTGCCAAGGGCGCCCTCACCCCAGCCCTCTCCCAAGAGGAGAGGGGGCGGTTTGGAGCGTGGCTTCGACACCGTGGCACCGTAGCGTGGAAAGCGGCGCAGCCTTTTCCACTTGAGGCTCAGGTGCCAAGGGTGCCCTCACCCCGGCCCTCTCCCTGAGGGAGAGGGGGTTACAACTTCAGCGTACTACCCCTTCCTCGCGCAATACCTTGAAGATGGCGGCCGCGGCCGCTTCCGGGGTCAGGTCCTTGAGGACCTGGCCGCCGTCGCCGGAAGCCTTGGCCGTGGCGGCCTTGAAGCGGTCGGCGGCGGTCTTGGCCTTGATCACCTTGAGGCGCTTGGGGCGGGCCTTGGCGGGCTGCAATTCGCCGCTGTCGAACAGACTGTCCTGCACGATCTCGGTGGTCTCCACCTGCAACTCGCCCCGCCGGGCCGGGCCAAAGGCGCTTTGTCGCGGCGCCGGGGCGGCGCTGTCGACGCTGGCGACGAAGGGCAGCCGTACCCGCAGCCGACGGCGCTGACCACGCGGCAGGGCCTGGAGTACGGTCGCCTGGCCACCTTCCACGACTTCCACCGCGGCGAGGCCGACCACCAGCGGCCAGCCAAGGGTCTCGGCCAGCAGATAGGGCAGCAGGCCCGAGCCCTCGCCGGTTTCCGCCTGGCTGCCGGTCAGCACCAGGCCGGCGCCAACGTCGCGCAGGGTATCGCCGAGGGCTGGCAGGGCATCGGCGCCTGGCGGTTGTTCCAGTACGTGCAGGGCCGGCACGCCCATGCCCAGATAGCCGCGCAGGGCCTCTTCGGCGGGATCGCCGGCGTGCAGCACGCGCAGCTTGTCGCCCACCAGGCGCAGGCCGAGTTCTACCGCGCGGGCATCCTGTTCCGCCCGCCGGGCCCGCCCGGAGGTGGGGTGGGCGCCAACGGAGACCAGGGCCACGACCTTGACGCCGTCCAGCGACGGCAGCTTCTGCTCAGGCGACATCCTGCAACTCCCCTGCCCGCTGTTGTTCGACCAGCCGCGCCAGGGCGGCCAGGATGGCGTCACCATTGCCGATCACCGAAAGATCGGCGCGCTTGACCATGTCGCAACCCGGATTGGTATTGATGGCGATGACCTTGTCGCAACTGGCGATGCCCTGCAGATGCTGCACGGCGCCGGAGATGCCCACGGCCAGATAGACCCGGGCGGTGACCCAGGTCCCGGTCGCACCAACCTGACGATTGCGCGGCATATGGCCGTCGTCCACCGCCACCCGCGAGGCGCCTTCGGTGGCACCGAGGATGGCGGCGGTGCTGTGGAACAGACTCCAGTCGCGGATACCGTTGCCGCCGGAGAGGATGAATTCCGCTTCGCCCAGGGGAATCTGCATGGGATCGACCGCCACTGGGCCGAGGTCCTCGATGCGTGGCAGGTGGCGGGCGATGTTGCCGCCGAGGGTGACCGGCAGGACCTCGTGACGGGTCTCGCCGACCGGCTCCGCGCACTCCGGCAGGGCCAGCACCAGGCGCGGCAGCGGCTGCTGCAGATCCTGGCGACCGGCACCGGCGCGGCCGGTGGCCAGACCGTCCTTGACCTGCCAGACGCGGGTCGCAGGGCGCTCGTGCAGGGCCGCGCCCAGGCGCCGACCCAGTTCGCCGCCACCGCTGCGGCTGTCGGGCAGCAGCCAGTGACGCGGCTGCAGTTCATTGTCTACCGCGCGCAGCGCCAGCACCCGCTGCTCGGGGGCATAGCCCTGGAATTGCTCGCCGTCCAGATGCAGCAGGCGATCCACGCCGGCGGTATCGAAGGCGGTTTCCTTGACCTCGCCGAAGACCACCGCCAGCACGGCGCCCTCGGCGCCGGCCAGTTGCCGGGCCAGGCCCAGCAGGTCGCGGTCATGGGCGGTCAGGCGACCGCTGACCAGGTCCGGAACCACGGCGATGTGGAAGGCCGGTTCGGCGATCCGGTGCAGCGGCAGCTGTTCTTCCACCGCCTGAGCGGCGCCACGGCGGCCGCCGCCCTGCTGGGCGCCGCTGCGATCGATCCGCTTGACGCCCTGGGGGCCGACGAAACCGGCCGCCGCGGCATGGGGATTCTTGCGGACCAGGCCATTGGGGCCCATCCAGCGGACTTCGGCCTCGGCGCTGCTGGCGATACTGGCGATACTGGCGTGCAGCGGATGCAGACGGTTGCGCGCGATCCACTCGCGGCGCGGATCGCGACGGATGATGCTCATGCTGGGCGCTCCGTTTGGAAATGGCCGGTGAGGTGCGCGGTGGGCCCCTCACCCCAGCCCTCTCCCCTGAGGGGAGCGGGGGTAAAAGAAAAAAGCGGCAGGCCTGCCAGATGGCTTTTCCCGGTGCTACAGGCGAACGCCAGAACTGGCCGGACACCGGTAGCCATCCCCTCTCCCCTCGGGGAGAGGGCCAGGGTGAGGGGGCTACCAAACCCACTCACGACAGCGCCTCCGCCACCGGCCGCCGCGCAGCCGCAGGCTTGCTGTCCACCGGCGCCTCGACGATGGCCTCGGCCACCAGTTCGGCGATGTCCTTGATCTCCGGACGCGGGGCGACCACGCCTTCCAGCATCAGGGTGCACTGGGGGCAGCCCACGGCCACCAGCTCGGCGCCGGTTTCCTTGATGTCGGCCATGCGCATGTCGGGGATCCGCTGCTTGCCGGGGATGTCGGTGATGGGGGCGCCACCGCCACCGCCGCAGCAGCGCGAACGGAAGCCGGAACGTTCCATCTCCTTGACCGCGATGCCCAGCGCCTTGAGCACCGCGCGCGGCGCCTCGTACTCGCCGTTGTAGCGGCCCAGATAGCAGGGATCGTGATAGGTGATGGTGGCGCCCTGCTCGGCCAGGGCGTGCTGCCCGAGGTGCAGGGTGCCGCGGCTGAGCAGGGTCTCGATGAAGGTGCTGTGGTGCTGCACCTGGTAGTTGCCGCCCAGGGCGCCGTATTCGTTCTTGAGCACATGGAAGCTGTGCGGATCGCAGGAGACGATGGTCTGGAAGCGATACTTGCCCAGGGTCTCGATGTTGCGTCTGGCCAGTTGCTGGAAGGTCGCCTCGTCGCCCAGGCGACGGGCCACGTCGCCGCTGTCGCGCTCTTCCAGCCCGAGCACGGCGAAGTCCACCTTGGCTGCCTTGAGCACCTTGACGAAGGCGCGCAAGGTGCGCTGGTTGCGCATGTCGAAGGCACCGTCGCCGACCCAGAACAGCACCTCGGCCTGGCCCTTGTCCTTCATCAGCGGCAGGTCCAGGTCGGCGGCCCAGTTCAGGCGGCCACCGGGGGCGAAGCCGCCGGGGTTGTCGGTGGCGATGAGGTTTTCCAGCACCTCGGCGCCCTTGTTCGGCGTCTCGCCGCGTTCCAGGGTCAGGTGCCGGCGCATGTCGACGATGGCATCGACGTGCTCGATCATCATCGGGCATTCCTCGACGCAGGCGCGGCAGGTGGTGCAGGACCAGAGGGTCTCGGCATCCACCAGGGCCTTGCCCTGGCGCGCCACGATCGGCAGGTGCGGACCGCCGGCGTGCTCGCCGACCGGCTTGCCGGGATAGGGCGAGCCGAAGTAGCGGGCATCGCTGCCGCCCTTGAGGCCGACGACCATGTCCTGGATCAACTTCTTGGGATTGAGCGGCTGGCCGGCGGCGAAGGCCGGGCACATGGCTTCGCAGCGACCGCACTGGACGCAGGCGTCGAAGCCGAGCAGCTGGTTCCAGGTGAAGTCGGCGGGTTTTTCCACCCCCAGCGGCGCCTTGGGATCGTGCAGGTCCAGCGCCTTGAGACCGCTGGAGCGGGCGGCGCTGGCGTTGTGCGGGGTGCTGAAGCGCTCGGCGCGACGGTGCCAGGCCAGGTGCAGGGCACCGGCGAAGGCGTGCTTGATGGGACCGCCCCAGGTCATGCCGAGGAACAGTTCGGACACGCCCCAGGCCACGCCCACCGCCAGCACCGCGGCCAGCAGCCAGCCGCCGAAGTCCGGCGGCAGGATGCCGGCGACCGGCAGGGTGGCGATGAAGAAGCTCGCGGCAAAGGCCAGCAGACTCTTCGGCAGGCGCATCCAGGGGCCCTTGGACAGCCGCGCCGGCGGATTGCGGCGGCGCTTGGCGACGAACAGGGCGCCGGTGAACATGCAGGCGGTGGCCGCCAGCAGCGCCCAGCCGAGGATGCGGCTGTGCAGGCCGAAGCCATGCACCAGGATGGCCAAGAGCGCCGCCAGGACGAAGCCGCCGGCGGTGGCCACGTGGGTCTTGGAGATGTACTTGTCGCGGTCGACCACGTGGTGCAGATCTACCAGGTAGCGCCGCGGCATCTTCAGCAGCCCGCCCAGCCAGTCGACCTCGGCCGGACGCCCCTGTCGCCAGAGACTGAAGCGGCGCACGGCACCGATCACGGTGAGGGCCAGGGCGGCGAAGAGCAGGATGGGGAGGATGGTACTGAGCATTGCGGGTCTCCCTACGGGACCTCGGGTGGCGGCGGATCACCTCCTCTCCCTGGGGAGAAAGCCGAGATGGAGAGCCCGCTTTGACGCCAAGGCGTCAGCTGGGCCCCTCACCCCCGCCCTCTCCCTCAGGGAGAGGAGGCTGTCCGTGCCGACCGGACGTTGCGAACCCTCACGGGGCGTGTCTTAGAAGTCCTTGCACAGGCGCAGGGCGTCGTAGATGGCGGCGTGGGTGTTGCGCTGGGCCACGCAGTCGCCGATCCGGTAGAGCAGGTAACCGTTGCCGGTCTCGCCCAGCGCCGGCTGCGGCTCGATGGCGAACAGCGCCTCGATGTCCATCTGGCCCTTGTTGCGCGAGTCTTCCTTGAGGGCGTAGTAGAGCCCCTCGTCCGGGCGCACGCCGTTCTCGATGACGATCTGGTCGACCACGCGCTCTTCGCGGGCGCCGGTGTATTCGTTCTCCAGCACCGCGACCTTCTTGTCGCCCTCGGCATAGACCTTTTCCAGCATCAGGTCGCCGGTCATGATCACTTCCTTGGGATAGAGGCTGCGGTAGTAGGTCGGGAAGGTGGTCCCGCCGATGGCCACGCCCGGCTTGATGTCGTCGGTGACGATCTCGACCTGGGCGCCCTTGTCGGCCAGGTAGTCGGCCACCGACATGCCGGTGAATTCACAGATGGTGTCGTACACCAGCACGTTCTTGCCCGGTTCGACCTTGCCCGAAAGGATGTCCCAGCTGCTGACGACCAGGCCGTCGGCGGCGTGCCAGTGATCGACCTGTTCCAGGAAGGGATGGCCACCGTTGGCAAGGATGACGATGTCCGGGCGCAGGTCGAGGATGGTCGCCGGATCGGCGGCGGTGCCCAGGCGCAGGTCGATGCCCAGGCGCGCCAGTTCCAGCTGGTACCAGCGGGTGATGCCGGCGATCTGGTCGCGCTGCGGGGCACGGGATGCCAGGGTGATCTGGCCGCCGAGTTGCTCCTGCTTCTCGAACAGGGTGACGTCATGGCCGCGCTCGGCCGAGACGCGCGCGGCCTCCATGCCGGCCGGGCCGCCGCCGACGATGACCACCTTGCGCTTGGGCCCGGTGGACTTCTCGATGATGTGCGGCAGGCCCATGTATTCGCGGCTGGTGGCGGCGTTCTGGATGCACAGCACGTCCAGGCCGTTGTACTGGCGGTCGATGCAGTAGTTGGCGCCGACGCACTGACGGATCTGGTCGATCTGTCCCATCTTGATCTTGGTGATCAGGTGCGGATCGGCGATGTGGGCGCGGGTCATGCCGACCATGTCGACATAGCCGCCCTCGAGAATACGGGTGGCCTGGTTCGGGTCCTTGATGTTCTGGGCGTGCAGCACCGGTACGTTGACCACTTCCTTGATGCCCGCCGCCAGGTGCAGGAAGGGCTCCGGCGGATAGGTCATGTTGGGGATGACGTTGGCCAGGGTGTTGTGGGTGTCGCACCCCGAGCCGACCACGCCGATGAAGTCGAGCATGCCGGTGTCGCTGTAGTACTTGGCGATCTGCTTCATGTCGTCGTGGGACAGACCGTCCGGGTGGAATTCGTCGCCGGTGATGCGCATGCCGACGCAGAAGTCGTCACCGACCTCGGCACGCACGGCCTTGAGCACCTCCATGCCGAATCTCATGCGGTTCTCGAAGCTGCCGCCCCATTCGTCGGTGCGCTTGTTGACCCGCGGCGACCAGAACTGGTCGATCATGTGCTGGTGCACGGCGGACAGCTCGACGCCGTCCAGGCCGCCGGCCTTGGCGCGGCGGGCCGCCTGGGCGAAGTTGCCGATTACCCGCCAGATCTCTTCCGGCTCGATGGTCTTGCAGGTGGCGCGGTGTACGGGCTCGCGGATGCCCGACGGCGACATCAGGGTCGGCCAGTGGCCGCCGTCCCAGCGCGAACGGCGCCCCATGTGGGTGATCTGGATCATGATCTTGGCGCCGTGCTTGTGCATGGCGTCGGCCAGATTCTGGAAGTGCGGAATGATGCGGTCGGTGGACAGGTTGACCGAACTCCACCAGTGCTGCGGGCTGTCGATGGCGACCACCGAGGAGCCCCCGCAGATGGCCAGGCCGATGCCGCCCTTGGCCTTCTCTTCGTAATACTTGACGTAGCGCTCGGTGGTCATGCCGCCGTCGGTGGCATAGACCTCGGCGTGGGCCGTGGAGAGTACGCGGTTGCGGATGGTGAGCTTGCCGATCTGGATCGGCTGGAACATTGCTTCGAAGGCCATGACCTTCTCCTCGATCGGCTGGTGCGCGGTCTTGAGCCGCGCTCTTGCTCTGGGGTGTCGCTGGGTGGCGGCAAGCGGGTCGGCGGCCACCCGGGGGCGGGACGTTACTTCGGCCGGGTGACGAACAGGCCGTCGTCATGGCCTTCTTCGGAACCGCTGTATTCCTGGACGGTGACGGTGCGGATGGCACTGCCCTTGGCGGCCAGGATCTGGTCGATGGCGCCGGAGAACCAGCCGGTGAACATGTAGTCGACCTTGCGATTGACCTTGCCGTAGACGTAGACGAAGGCGGAGTGCTTGAGCTTGACCTCGGCATGGCCGGTGTCCAGGTCCAGCTTCTGAGTCTCGAACAGGCCCCAGCCGCGCTGCGACAGGCGCTTCATGTAGTGCTCGAACACCGCGGCGCCGTGGATGCCATGGCACTCGGCTTCCTTCTCGCACCAGTGCCAGGCGGACTTGTAGCCGGCCTTGTAGAGGATCTCGGCGTATTTGTCGGCGCCCAGGACTTCTTCGATGCCCATGTGGTTGTTGACGAAGAAGTGCCGGGGTACGTACAGCATCGGCAAGGCGTCGGTGGTCCAGACGCCGGTTTCGTCGTCGACCTGGATGGGCATTTCGGGGGCGTGGCTGGCCATGTGTGGAGCTCCGATTCGCTAATACGTATCTAAAAAAAGGTGTGGGTGAATGCCTGTGGAGCCGTAGCGAGCGCGCCGCTGGCAAGGAGTCCCGCAGCGCCAGGTGAGAGCAGTACCGAGGTACGGCGAACCTGGCGCGAGGACGCGACGCCGCTAGCGGTGTGCGCAGTAGGCTCCAGAGGTATTCACTACTCGCCCCAGACTTCGCCGAGGATGCGCATCCAGTTCTCGCCCATGACCTTGCGCACGGTGCGCTCGGGCATGCCGCGCTTGAGCAGGGTCTCGGTCAGGTTGGGGAATTCGCCCACGGTGCGGATGCCCAGCGGGTTGACGATCTTGCCGAAGTTGGTCAGGCGACGGGCGTAGCCCTTGTCATGGGTCAGCCACTCGAAGAAGTCATGGCCGTGGCCCTGGGTGAAGTCGGTACCGATGCCGATGGAGTCTTCACCCACCAGGTTCATCACGTACTCGATGGCCTCGGCGTAGTCGTCGATGGTCGAGTCGATGCCCTTGGCCAGGAAGGGGGCGAACATGGTCACGCCGACGAAGCCGCCGTGGTCGGCGATGAACTTGAGTTCCGCGTCCGACTTGTTGCGCGGATGCTCCTTCAGGCCGGACGGCAGGCAGTGGGAGTAGCAGACCGGCTTCTTGGATTCGAGGATGACTTCCTCGCTGGTCTTGGAGCCGACGTGGGAGAGGTCGCACATGATGCCGACGCGGTTCATCTCGGCGACGATCTCGCGACCGAAGCCGGACAGGCCGCCGTCACGCTCGTAGCAGCCGGTGCCCACCAGGTTCTGGGTGTTGTAGCACATCTGCACGATGCCCACGCCGAGCTGCTTGAAGATCTCGACGTAGCCGATCTGGTCTTCGAAGGCATGGGCGTTCTGGAAGCCGAACAGGATGCCGGTCTTGCCCTGGGCCTTGGCCTGGCGGATCTCGGCGGTGGTGCGCACCTGGACCACCAGGTCGCTGCACTCGCGGATCAGCTTCTGGCTCGCGGCGATGTTGTTGACCGTGGCCTGGAAGCCCTCCCATACCGAGACGGTGCAGTTGGCGGCGGTCAGGCCACCCTTGCGCATGTCTTCGAAGAGTTCGCGGTTCCACTTGGCGATGATCAGCCCGTCGATGACGATGCTGTCGGCGTGGAGTTCGGTGGCATTCATGACGGGCTCCGGCGTTGGTCTCGCGCCGGAACGGGTGCCGGCGATTCGAGGCCAGCATAGCCCCGGGGTCCTGGCCGACCGGATGCAAAAACGACAGGGGTATCACCAGAAGCGTCAGTGAGCGGGTCGGCCTACCCCGGCGGCAGGCCGGCAGCCGCCGCCGCAAGCTCCGGCGCCGACGACCGGTGCGGTCGGTCTTCCCGCGGACTCAGGCCGAAGCGCTGGCGGTAGCAGCGGGAGAAATAGGACGCGGACTCGAAGCCGCAGGCCAGGGCGACGTCCAGCACGCTGGCCTCCCCCTGCTGCAGCAGCTGGCGGGCCCGGTCCAGGCGCAACTGCAGATAGAAGGTGGAGGGGGTCGTCTGCAGGTGGAGGCGGAACAGCCGCTCCAGCTGGCGGCGGGTCACCTGGATGCCGGCGGCCAGTTCCAGGGTGCCCAGGGGCGTCTCGGTGTGGCGCTCCATGCGCTCCACCACGCGGATCAGCTTGCGATTGGCGATACCGTAGCGCTGCGCCACCTGCAGCCGCTGGTGCTCGCGCGGCGGGCGAATGCGCCCGAGCACGAATTGCTCGGAGACCTGCACCGCCAGTTCGCTGCCGTGGCTGCGGCCGATCAGTTCCAGCAGCAGGTCGAGGCTGGCCGTGCCGCCGGCGCAGGTGATGCGGCCGCGGTCGATCTCGAACAGCTCGCCGGTCACCTCGAGCTGCGGCCAGGCTTCGCGAAAGGCCGCCACCGCCTCCCAGTGCAGGGTGATCCTATGGCCGTCCAGCAGCCCGGCACGCGCCAGCACCAGGGCACCCGTGTCGATCCCGCCCAGGGGATGGCCGTGGCGGGCGACCTGGCGCAGCCAGCTGGCGAGGCCGTCGTCGTAATGGGCCAGGGGCTCAAAACCGGCCACCACGAACAGGGTGGTGCCCGCTTCCAGGGCATCGAGGCCACTGTCGACATTGACCGACATGCCGTTGCTGGCGGTCACCGCCGCGCCCTCGCGACCGAGGATGCGCCAGCGGTAGCTGCCCGGGCGAAAGCGGTTGGCCACCCGCAGGGGTTCCAGGGTGGCGATGAAGCCCAGGGCGGAAAAGCCGGGCAGCAGGAGAAAGGCAAAGGACTGCGGCATGGGTGGGGCGTCCTCGGTAACGGTTGGCTTGGGCAAGCAAGAAGGTCGCCAGGGTGCAAATTCCGGTCGTCGGGCTGCACATGGCGGCGGGGCGAGGCGCCTAGGGTAGAAGGCAACCGGCAGTCATCCCCGCCCGCCGCCCCAGGGAGTTCGTCATGCCCAACAAGACCCTCAGTGCCACCCTCCTCGCCTGCGGCCTGCTGGCCGCCACCCTTGGCAGCGCCCGCGCCGCCGATCCCGACAGCTGCCAGACGGTACGGATGGGCATCGTCGGCTGGACCGACGTGGTCGCCACCAGCGCCCTGGCCGAGGTCATGCTCGAAGGCCTCGGCTACGGCGTGAAGCCGACCACCGCCTCCCAGCAGATCATCATGGCGGCCATGGGCGACAAGAATCTCGATGTGTTCCTCGGCTACTGGCAACCGACCATGCAGCCGGTGGTGCAGCCCTTCGTCGACAAGGGCCAGGTCAAGGTGCTGAATCCGCCGCTGCTGGCCGATGCCCAGTCCACCTATGCGGTGCCCGAGTACGTCTACGAGGGGGGCCTGAAGACCTTTGCCGACATCGCCCGCTTCAAGGACAAGCTCGGCGGCAAGATCTACGGCATCGAGCCAGGCAGCGGCGCCAACCGCGGCACCGCCGAGATGATCAAGACCGACCGTTTCGGCCTCAAGGACTTCCAGCTGGTGGAGTCCAGCGAGGCGGGCATGCTCACCGCCGTGCGCCGCGCCGAGAAGCGCAAGGAATGGATCGTCTTCTTCGGCTGGAAGCCGCATCCGATGAACCTGCAGATCAAGATGCGCTACCTGACCGGCAGCGAAGACGTCTTCGGCCCCAACGAAGGCCAGGCCACGGTCTCGGTGGTGACCACCGCCGACTATCCGCAGCGCTGCGCCAACGTCCAGCGCCTGCTCAGCAATCTGCACATGGACAGTGCCGAGGTCAGTGCCGTGATGGCGCCCATCCTGGAGCGCACCGCGCCCAAGGACGCCGCCCGCGCCTGGCTCAAGGACAACCCGCAACGCCTCGACGCCTTTCTCCAGGGCGTGACCACCCGTACCGGCCAGCCCGCCGCTCTCAAGCTCTGATCGCCCAAGGACAGACCCCATGAACACCGATGTCATCGTCACCTGCGCCCTGACCGGCGCCGGTGATACCGTAGGCCGCAATCCCCATGTCCCCGTTACCCCGGCGCAGATCGCCGCCGCCGCCCTGGAGGCGGCCCGCGCCGGCGCCACCGTGGTGCACGCCCATGTGCGCGATCCCGCCACCGGCAAGCCGAGTCGCGACGTGGCGCTCTATCGCGAGGTGGTCGAGCGCATCCGCGAGGCGGACACCGAGATCGTCATCAACCTCACCGCCGGCATGGGCGGCGACCTGGAGATCGGCCCGGGCGAGACGCCCACCGACTTCGGCCCCGGCTCGGACCTGGTCGGTCCCCTCACCCGCCTGCTGCACGTCGAGGAATTGCGTCCGGACATCTGCACCCTGGATTGCGGCACCCTCAACTTCGGCGATGGCGACTTCATCTATGTCTCCACCCCCGCGCAACTGCGCGCCGGGGCCAGGCGCATCACCGAACTGGGGGTGAAGGCCGAGCTGGAGATCTTCGACACCGGCCACCTCTGGTTCGCCAAGCAGTTGCTCAAGGAGGGCCTGCTGAAGGATCCGCTGTTCCAGCTGTGCCTGGGCATTCCCTGGGGCGCCCCGGCCGACACCACCACCATGAAGGCCATGGTCGACAACCTGCCGGCGGGCGCCTGCTGGGCCGGCTTCGGCATCGGCCGGATGCAGATGCCCATGGCCACCCAGGCCATGCTGCTGGGCGGCAACGTCCGCGTCGGCCTGGAGGACAATCTCTGGCTGGACCGGGGCGTCCACGCCACCAACGGCAGCCTGGTGGAGCGGGTCATCCAGATCATCGAACGGCTGGGCGGACGCGCTCTGAGCCCGGCCGAAGGGCGTGACCGCATGCAGCTGGGAGGTGCCCGATGAGCGCCGTCTTCGCCGCCCTGGGCACCGGCGTGATCGGCGCCGGCTGGATCGCCCGGGCCCTGGCCCGCGGCCTGGACGTCCGCGCCTGGGACCCGGCGCCCGGCGCCGAGGCCGCCCTGCGCACCCGCCTGGCCAATGCCTGGCCGGCCCTGGAAGCCCAGGGCCTGGCGCCCGGCGCCAGCCTGGAGCGCCTGAGCTTCCATACCGACCTGGAAGCCGCGGTGGCCACTGCCGACGTCATCCAGGAAAGTGCACCCGAGCGTCTGGAGCTCAAGCGCGACCTCCATGCCCGGGTCAGCCGGGCAGCGCGGCCCGACGCCCTGATCTGCTCCAGCACCTCGGGTCTGCTGCCCAGTGACTTCTATGCCGACGCCCAGCACCCCGAGCGCTGCCTGGTGGGCCATCCCTTCAACCCCGTCTACCTGCTGCCGCTGGTGGAGGTGGTGGGTGGCAGCCAGACCTCGACGGCCAACCTGGAGCGCGCCGAGGCCTTCTATCGCGAGCTGGGCATGCGGCCGCTGCGGGTGCGCAAGGAGGTGCCCGGCTTCATTGCCGACCGCCTGCTCGAAGCCCTGTGGCGCGAGGCGCTGCACCTGGTCAACGACGGCGTCGCCACCACCGGCGAGATCGACGACGCCATCCGCTATGGCGCCGGCCTGCGCTGGTCGTTCATGGGCACCTTCCTCACCTACACCCTGGCTGGCGGCCCGGCGGGCATGCGCCACTTCATGCAGCAATTCGGCCCGGCCCTGAAACTGCCCTGGACCTACCTGGAAGCCCCGGAGCTGACCGACGGCCTGATCGACGCCGTGGTCGAGGGCACCCAGGCCCAGCAGGGCGACCTGGAACTGGCGGCGCTGGAGCGCTATCGCGACGACTGCCTGCTGGCGGTGCAGGCGGCCATCGCCGACTGCAAGACACGCCACGGGATTCGGGACTAGGAGAAGGGTCATGCTGATCCACAGCACCACCGTCGCCCCCGAGTGGGTCGACTACAACGGCCATCTGCGCGACGCCTACTACCTGCTGATCTTCAGCCACGCCACCGACGCCCTGATGGACGCCATGGGCCTGGACGCCGCCGGCCGCGCCGCCAGCGGGCACTCGCTATTCACCCTGGAGTGCCATCTCAACTTCCTCCATGAGGTGAAGGCGGACGCCCAGCTGGAGGTGCGGGCGAGATTCCTGGCGCTGGATGCCAAGCGCCTGCACCTGCACTTCGGGCTCCATCACCAGGGGCAGACCGAGCTGCTGGCCGCCTCCGAACAACTACTCCTGCACGTCCATCTGGACGGCCCCCGCTCCGCGCCCTTCGCGCCGCGGGTACACGACTGGCTGGCGACCCGGCTGGCGGCGCAGCGGGACGCGCCCTGGCCGGAGCACGTTGGGCGGGTCATCGGCCTGCCGCCCGCGAGAAAATGACCAACGACCCCAAGGATCCAGCGGAGTCACCCTGACATGAGCGCCATCGCCGACTTCAGTACCTACAAGGTCATCAGCCCGATACGCAGCGCCCTGGAGGATGACACTCAGGTCACGGTGCTTTGGCTGGACGGCCGAACCAGTCCCTACCACCTGCTCTGGCTCAGGGACAACTGCCCCTGCTCGCGCTGTGTCTATTCCGTTACCCGCGAGCAGGTCGTCGAGATCCTGGATATTCCCGAAGACATTCAGGCCGCCCGGGTGACCCTCACGGACGACGGCAATCTGGACATCCTCTGGCAAGACGGGCATGCCAGTACCTACGACGCGGGTTGGTTGCGCGCCCACGCCTATGACGAGGAATCCCTCGCTGAACGGGAACGGCTGAAGCCGAAGAAAAGGCTCTGGGACAGCAGCCTGGCTGTTCCAGCCTTCCATTACACCGACGTAATGGCCGACGACGCCGCGCTGCTGGCCTGGCTGCTGGCAGTGAGAGATACCGGCCTGTCCCTGATCCACGGCGTGCCTACCGAAAGCGGCGCGCTCGTCCCCGTGGCGAAACGCATTTCCTTCATCCGGGAAAGCAATTTCGGCACGCTCTTCGATGTCCAGTCCAAGGTCGATGCGGACAGCAACGCCTATACCGCCTTCAACCTCCCGCTGCATACCGATCTGCCGACCCGCGAGTTGCAACCCGGTCTGCAATTCCTGCACTGCCTGGTCAACGACGCACGCGGCGGCAGCAGCACCTTCGTTGATGGATTCAAACTGGCGGAAGTGCTCAGGGAAGAAGACCCGCAGTCCTTCGAGATCCTCACCACCCTGCCCATCGAATTCCGCAATCGGGGCAGGTCTTCTGACTATCGCTACCAGGCGCCCATCATTGCCCTGGGCGAAAACCAGGAGGTGACGGAAATCCGCATGGCGAATTTCCTGCGTGGCCCCTTCAGCACCCTGCCCGCCACCATGCCGCTGCTCTACCGCGCCTACCGTCGCTTCATCACCCTGACGCGCGACGTTCGCTTCCGCTATCGACACCGACTCGAAGCGGGTCAGCTGTGGTGTTTCGACAACAGACGCGCCCTGCATGCCAGGGATGAATTCGACCCTGCCAGCGGCGCGCGTCACTTCCAGGGCTGCTATGTCGACAGAGACGAATTGCATTCCCGGATTCGCGTGCTGCAACGATGAGCCAGCCACCGCTGTCGGCGGACATGGCCGCCTTCGTCGCGGCCAGCCAGGCCTTCGCCACGGCCGACCCGGACTTTCAGGCTCAGCGCCAGGCCTACGCCCGACTCTGCGCCGCCTTGGCGCCGGCTGACTATCAGGGCCTGGCGGTCAGCGATCACCGCGCCAGCGACGTGCCATTGCGGTTGGTGGCGCCGCGGGAGCCCACCGCTGACCGTCCCGCCCTGCTCTATCTGCATGGCGGCGGCTGGATGCTCGGCGATCTGGATTCCCACGGTTTTCTCGCGGCGCGGCTGGCGCGGCGACTGGGGCTGGCGGTTCTGCTGGTGGACTATCGCCTGGCGCCGGAGCATCCCTATCCCGCCGCTCTGAACGATGCCCGCCAGGCCTGGGACTGGCTGCAGCAGCACGCCCCGACACTGGGGCTGGACCCGACCCGGCTGGCGGTGGCCGGCGACAGTGCCGGCGGCAATCTCGCCGCCGCCCTATGCCTGGCGTTGCGGCAGCAAGGGCGTGCCCAGCCCCGGGCCCAGGCGCTGATCTATCCGGCGCTGACCGCGCGGGTGCTGCCCAGCGAACGCCGGCAGGCCGCGGCGCCGTTGCTGAGCACGGCCGACTGGCGGGCGTGTCTGGAGGTCTATCTGCCTCGCCAGGCGCAGCGCCGGGAATCTCTCGCCCTGCCCCTGGAGGCTAGCGATTGCAGTGGACTGGCGCCGGCCTTTGTCGCCGTGGCCCGGCGCGATCCCCTGGCCGACCATGGCCGCGCCTATATCGCCGCCCTGCGTGCCGGCGGAACGCCCGGTCGCCTGTGGCAAGGCGCCGGTCTGCTGCACGGCGCCCTGCGCGCCCAGGGTCGGCGGGCCGAGGCGCTGCGCGAGGCCCTGGAGCGCTTTCTCGCGGGCGAACTGGGCGCCCTGCCCCCTGCTGACCTGGCAAAAGACAAAAAAAAACCTCAACCGCTGGAGACGGAAGAGGTTCAAACGCCCTGATGGGCCTCAGTGTGTAACCGGGGGTTGCTCGACTCTGGTGGCGAACAACCGGAAAATGTCGTTGATAGGCGCCATTCTAACCGCGAACGTCGCTCTTGACCCTGCGGCAGATTGTCCGGGCATGACGTCGTAATAAACCTACATTGCCTGGCTGGCGGGCGCGACGCTTTCCAAAAACGACATCCGGCTATGCGGCGACGCCAGCCCGGCTTGCCGTCTGCGACGCCGATGGGAGAATCCAGGCATTCCACCGGAGAGGGCAGCACCATGATGATCGCCGACTTGATCGACCAGGACGACTTCCGCGACCGCCTGCGTGCGCTGGGTTTCAACGTAACGCCCGCGGCCACCGCGGACGAGGCCTGCCGCCAGGCGGTGACGGGACTCAACCAGGAGCGCGCCCAGGCCTTGCGGCAGTTGATCCAGGAATTGCTGTCCGGCAGCGCGGCGCTGCTGCCGGCGGTGCGCCAGGCCATCGACCAGCAATTGCTGCCAGCCCTGGCCCAGCCACGCGGCTAGCAGGCGCTAGGGCCGCAGCAGACTCAGCCGACCCAGCAGCGGCAACCGGCCCAGACTCCGCAACGGCGGCGTCAGCAGGCGCTCACCCTGGCGGGCGAAGACGGCCGCCAGCGGCGTATGCAGGCCCAGGCTAATGACGGCCAGGGCTAGCGCCAGACCGCCGATATAGTCATCCGAGCCCCAGTGGGCGCCGGCCACCAGGCGCGGCAGCATGAACAGCACGGCCAGCGCGGCCACCATCAACCGGCGTCCGCCGCGGGTGAAATGCGCCATGAACAGCGCCCAGAGCAGCAGCACCGAGGCATGGTCGCCGGGAAAGCTGGCGCCGGATCTGTCCTTCAATTCCCAGCCGTGCTCCAGTCCGGGAAAGCGATCGCTGAGCAGATAGGCGCCCGAGAGCACATCGGACGGACTGGAATGCTGCAAACCCCAGGCTTCGATGCCCTTGGTCAACAGCGTTCGCACGATCAGCAGGATCACCAGCAGGCCGATGAAGGCCGCCAGCGCCGGGCGCACCTGCCGGGCCGGATAGGCCCAGCCGCCACGGACCAGGAGCGCCAGCAGCACCAGGCCAACGAGGGCATCCACCGGTCTCAGGCTGAAGAAGGTCCAGAGGTAGAGCCAGGCGGTGGACTGGGCCAGGGGCGCGTTGAGGGCATGGAACAACCCGGCGTCGAAGGCCAGCAGCTGGCTGCGCACACCCGGAATCAGCCAGAGCAGCAACAGGCCCAGAGCCAGTCCCTGGCACAGCGCCAGGCGGCGCCACTGCCAGGTGGAAGCGAAGAGTGGAGCGTTCATCGAGGTCTCTTTTCACGAAAATTTCACGAATAGACCCGCTCGACCTCGATAACGTCACACTTTGTTACAGCCAGATGATGCAACACTCCTTTGCAGTCACCGCGTCAACCAAAGAAGGCCAGGGCCTCCTCTACCACCAGATCCGGTAGCTCTTCCGCCAGGTAATGCCCGCCCGGCAAGGCGCGGCCGCTGACCTGGGTGGCCACCTGGCGCCATTCGGCGAGGGGATCGAAGCAGCGCCCCACGGTGCCTTCCGCACCCCAGAGTATGCGCAGCGGCAATTCCAGCCGGCGCCCGGCATCCAGATCGGCCTGGTCATGCGCCAGGTCGATCCCGGCGCTGGCGCGATAGTCCTCGCAGATACCACGGGCAGTGCCGGGCAGGCTCAGGCAGCGCAGGTATTCGGCCAGCACCTCCGGCGGAAAGGGCGCCAGGCCAGCGCTGCGGGTACCCATCACGCCCTTGAGATAGCCTTCCGGATCGGCTTCGATCAACCGCTCCGGCAGCGGCGCCGGGCGGATCAGAAAGAACCAGTGCCAGTAGGCGCGGGCGAAGGCCTCGTCGGTCTGCCGATACATGGCCAGGGTCGGCGCGATGTCCAGCAGCAGCAGCCGCTCCACCGCCGCGGGATGATCCAGCGCCAGGCGATGGGCGACCCGGGCGCCGCGGTCGTGGGCCAGCACGGCGAAGCGCTCATGGCCCAGCCGGCGCATCAGCTCGACGTTGTCCCGCGCCAGGGTACGCTTGCTGTACGCCTCGGCACCCGCCTCCGGCTTGGCGCTGTCGCCATAGCCGCGTAGATCGGCGGCCACCAGGGTGAAGCGCTCGGCCAACCGCGGCGCTACCTTGTGCCACATGACAAGTGTCTGCGGATGACCGTGGAGCAGCAGCAGCGCCGGGCCCTGACCGCCGACGCGGCAATTGAGCTCGACGCCGTTGACGCTCAGCCGCCGCTGTTCGAATCCCGCGAAGAGACCGTCCATCTCAGGTCAAGGCCGCGGCGATGGCCTGCCCCAGGCTTTCGGTGGTGCCCTGACCGCCGAGGTCGCGGGTCAGGGGTGCCTGCTCGGGACCCTGGCGCAGCACCGCCTCGATGGCCGCCACCACGGCAGCGCCGGCCTCGGCATGGCCGAGGTGTTCCAGCATCATGGCGCCGCACCAGATCTGGCCGATGGGATTGGCGATGCCCCGCCCGGCGATGTCCGGCGCCGAGCCGTGCACCGGCTCGAACAGGCTGGGAAAGGTGCGTTCCGGATTGATGTTGGCCGAGGGCGCGATGCCGATGGTGCCGGTGCAGGCCGGACCCAGGTCGGAGAGGATGTCGCCGAACAGATTGCTGGCCACCACCACGTCGAACCAGTCCGGGTGCAGGACGAAGTTGGCAGTGAGGATGTCGATGTGGAACTTGTCCACCGCCACCTCCGGATAGGCCTTGCCCATCTCTTCCACGCGCTTGTCCCACCAGGGCATGGTGATGGCGATGCCGTTGGACTTGGTGGCCGAGGTCAGCTTCTTGCGCGGCCGCTGCTGGGCCAGGTCGAAGGCGAACTTGAGGATGCGGTCGGTGCCGTGACGGGTCATCACCGTTTCCTGGATCACCACCTCGCGTTCGGTGCCCTCGAACATGATGCCGCCGACGCTGGAATACTCCCCTTCGGTGTTCTCGCGCACCACATAGAAGTCGATGTCGCCCGGCTGACGATTGGCCAGGGGCGCCTTGACCCCAGGCATCAGCCGGCAAGGCCGCAGGTTGACGTACTGGTCGAAGCGGCGGCGAAATTGCAGCAGCGAGCCCCAGAGGGAGATGTGGTCGGGTACCACGTCCGGCCAACCGACGGCGCCGAAGTAGAGGGCGTCGTAGTCCTTGAGCGTCTCGAACCAGTCGTCCGGCAGCATCTTGCCATGGGCCTGGTAGTACTCGGCGCTGGCGAAGTCGAAGTGGTCCCACTGCAGCGAGAGTCCGAAGCGGCGGGCGGCGGCGTCCAGCACGCGGATGCCTTCGGGCATGACTTCCTTGCCGATGCCGTCTCCGGCGATGACCGCGATCTTGTGGAGCTTGGACGCTTGCATGGAGGTTCTCCGGCAGTCTGGGTGAGATGGACCCAGTGTAGTCCTGCGCCAGGGGCGTACAATCCCGCCACAGGGAAAGCCATTCTTAACCTGGGATCAAGAATCTTGTCCGCCGATGACCTCGCCTTCTTTGTCCGCCTGGCTGGCCACCCCAGCCTGACCGCCGCCGCCCGGGAACTGGGCCTGTCGCTGGCGGCCGTCAGCAAGAGACTCACCGCCCTAGAGCGCCGGCTGGGCGTGCAGCTGATCCGCCGCACCACGCGACGCCTGGACCTGACCCCGGAAGGCCTGCGCTATCTGGAAGGCGCCCGTCCGCTGCTGACTCAGCTGGAGGATCTCGAGGCCGCGGTTGGCCGACCCGATGCGCCCCTGAGTGGCACGCTCAATCTCAACGCCACCTTTGGCTTTGGCCGCCGCCACCTGGCGCCGTTGCTGTCGGACTTCGCCCGCCGTCATCCCGAGCTGGAGCTCAACCTGCACCTTTCCAGTCATCCGGTGAATCTGCTGGACGGCCCCTTCGACCTGGACATCCGCGTCGGCGAGCCGCCGGACGCCCGGGTCATCGCCCATCGCCTGCTGGACAACCGCCGCCTGCTCTGCGCCGCCCCCAGCTACCTGGCCCGGGCCGGCGTGCCGGAAAGCGTGGCCGACCTGGCGCACCACAACTGCCTGGTGCTGCGCCAGGACGCCGGCGACTACGCCGTCTGGCGCTTCACCAAGGGCGGCCAGCATTTCGCCCAGAAGGTCCGCGGCAGCCTGAGCAGCAACGATGGCGAGGTGGTGGTGCGTCTGGCGCTGGAGGGCCACGGGCTGATCCTGAGATCGGAATGGGACGTGGCCGAGCTGATCGTCAGCGGCGCCCTGGTGCCGCTGCTGACCGATCACGAGGCATCGGCGGCGGCCATCTATGCGGTGCACCGCCAGCAGCGCCACGTGCCGCGCCGATTGTCGGAACTGATCCGCCACCTGGCACGGGAGCTGCCCGCGCGGTTGGGACGCTAGGGCTGCACGAATCTTCCAGACCGACATCAGGTCAGTAACTAGACTGAAAGGCCCGAAAGCCCCCTTCTCTCGCCATGGCCGACGATCACTGGATCCAGCTGCAGCAGGACGCCGAGACCGGCATCGAGACCCTGCGCGCCCATTTCGAGGGCCATGCCTATGACCCGCACTGGCACGACGCCTATCTGGTGGGCTACACCGAGCAGGGCCTGCAGCAATTCCACTGCCGCGGCCAGCGCCACCTGAGCACCCCCGGCCAGGTCTTTCTGCTGGAGCCCGGCGAACTACACGACGGCCAGGCGCCGGAAGCCGAGGGCTTCACCTATTCCATGCTCTATCTCGATCCCCAGTGGCTGGCGCGCGAGCTGCAGGGCTTGCATGGCGACGGCCGACCCCTGGGCGAACCCGGCTTTGCCCGGACCCTGGTGGCGCAGGCCGAGCTGCATCGCGCCGTGGCCTGGGCCCATGAGGTCCTGAGTCGTCCGGAATTGCGCATCGTCCGCCAGAGCGCGCTGGACGCCCTGCTACTGCGCCTCCTGCCGCAACTGCAATGGCGCGCGCCCCAGGCCGGCGATCCGCGGCTGCCCCAGGTGGCCCTGCGCGCTCGCGACTTCCTGCATGCCCATCACCATGAAGACATCGGCCTTGAGGAGCTGGCCAGGGCCGCCGGGGTGGACAGATTCCGCCTGACCCGCGCCTTCAAGGCCGCCTTCGGCCTGGCGCCCCATGCCTATCTGGTACAGCTGCGCCTGTCGCGTGCACGCCGCCTGCTGGCCGATGGTCTGTCGCCGGCGGAGACCGCGGCCGCCCTGGGCTTCGCCGACCAGAGTCACCTGGGGCGCTGGTTCCGCCGCGCCTATGGCCTGACCCCGGCGGCCTATCGCGCGCGCTGCTCGAATCTTCCAGACCGCTAGCGGCAAGGCTTGCGACCCTGGTGGCTCAGTCCTCTCGGGAGTCCCCCATGTCCCTGCTGCCCTTTCTGCTGTTCGCCCTGGTCGCCTCCATCACCCCGGGGCCGACCAATGTGCTCATCCTCGGCCACAGCGCGCGCCATGGCGCCCGAGCCAGCCTGCCGCTGGTGCTGGGCGGCAGCCTGGGCGCGGTGGCCCTGGTGCTGGTGGTGGGTTTCGGACTCGGCCAAACCCTGGCGCAACACCCCGACTGGCAGCGCGCCCTGGCCTGGGCCGGGGTGCTCTGGCTGAGCTGGCTGGCCTGGCAACTGGCCCGCGCCGGGGCGCCCGCGGTGGCGGACGACAGTGCCCGCCTCGGTTTCGGCGGCACAGCCGGATTGCAGGTGCTCAACCCCAAGAGCTGGAGCATGGCGCTGGCGGTGGTGACCGTCTATGCCGAACCCGGTGCCGATCTCTGGCACCAGGTGCTGGTGCTGGCCCTGGTGTTCCTGCTGGTGTCCGTACCCTGCCTGGGCCTCTGGGCCCTGCTCGGCCGGGTCGCGGCGCATGGTCTGAAATCGACCCGCGCCTGGCGCGGCTTCAACCTGGGGATGGCGGCGCTGCTGCTCGCCTCGGCCTGGGCGACGGTGGTCTAGCGCAACAGGCAGTAGCGGATCAGCGCCTTTTCCACGCTCTGCTTCTGCCTGAGTACCAGCAGCACGACCACCGCCTGTTCCGCAGCCTTGATCTCGTAGAAGACCCGGAAACCGTCATGACTGAATTCACGGTAATGCAGTACGCCCAATTCACTGGCCTGGCGGCTGACGGGAAAAGCCATGGGCGCTGCTGGCAGCTGGCTCTCGACGGCTTCGATCAGCCCGATAACCCTGGCGAGCGCCTTCTGCTGGCTGGTGTGATCGGCCAGATGATGGATCTGATCTTCCAGACTCAGGGTGGCGCACTCGGTAAACCGTAGCGTCACGCTCATTCACGCTCCTGAGAAACGCCCAGCCAGGCGATCCTTGATCTGCGCAGCGGTTTGATGCTGTCCCTCGTCATCCTCACGCGAGCTCATGGCCAGCAACTTGACCAGGGCAATGGCCTCGTCGCGGCGCTGGCGCTCCGCATAGGACTCGACGACATAGGCCGGTACCCCGTTCTGAGTAACGATCATGGGCTCGTCGAGATCCAGATTGGCCGCATGGCGCTTCAAGTAGCTGATGGTTTCGGTTTTCATCGGATGTCCTCTGGGGCCGAATGCCTGGGTTTCCCGACGGAGATGACCCAGGCAGTAATAGATCGCCCATCAGACTACCAGTGGCACACCAGAGAACCAAATACAGACCGAATAAGGACTGGACAGTCCTAAGCTAGACCGGCGCCCCGTCGTGCGTCTGGAGACTGGCCTCCAGATGCTCCAGCCAGGCTCGCACGGCCGGCAGTTGGCCGCGACGGTGGGCGTAGGCGGCCTGCAGATGGCCACCGGGGATGGACCAGTCCGGCAACAGGCGCTGCAGGCGGCCTTCGGCCAGCTCGGCCTGGCAGTAGATCAGCGGCAGCACCGTGTAGCCGAGACCGGCCAGGGCGGCGGTCTTGCGGACACCGAAGTCGTCGATGCCCAACCGGGCCTCCAGGACCAGTTCGCGCCGTTCGCCCTGGGGGCCCACCAGACGCAGATGCACCTTGCGATCCACTTCGAGCGCGCCGAGCAGCGGCAGGCCCAGCAGGGCTTCCGGTGTATCCAGGGACCGGCCGGCGAGCAATTCGGGAGTCGCCACCAGCACCACCGCGGCCTGACGCAACCGCCGCACCACCAGCCCCGGCTCCTCGTCGGCGAGGTCCCGCACGCGCAGGGCGACGTCCACCCCTTCGTTGATGATGTCCACCCGCCGATTGACCAGCAGCATGTCCAGCTGCACCTGGGGATAACGCGCGAGGAACTGCGTCACCACCTCCGGCAGGTACTGCTGCGCCAGGGCCACCGGGCAAGACACGCGCAGCGGGCCGCGCGGTTCGCTGGACAGGCTGGCCGCCGTCTCGGCGGCGCTCTCCGCCTCGCGCAGCAGCGCCTGGCAGTGCACCAGGTAGCGCTCGCCAAGGGTGGTCAGGGTCAGGGTACGGGTGGTGCGCTGCAGCAGCCGCGCGCCCAGGCGCGTCTCCAGCTCGGCGATGCGCCGGGACAGCCGCGACTTGGGAATGCCCAGCAGCCGCCCGGCGGCGGCGAAGCCACCGGCTTCCACCACCTTGGCGAAGTAGGCGAGATCATTGAGGTCTTGCATGGACGATTGTCCTATCCATGGGACGAAGCATCGCATTCTAGGCGACTAATCAGCCGATCGTCTTATCGGTAGTCTGGGCTCATCGCGTCGAACCCTACAGGACTACCGCACATGAAACTCTTGCACATCGATTCCAGCATCCTCGGTGATCACTCCGCCTCCCGTGCCCTGACCGCCAAGGTGGTCGCCGCCCTCAAGGCCGCTACCCCCGGACTGGAGGTCAGCTACCATGACCTCGCCCACGACGCCCTGGGGCACTTCTCCGCCGCCAGCCTGGCCGCCGGTGCCACCCCCGGCGAGCAGCGCAGCGCCGAACAGCGCGACGAAGCCGAGCGCAATGCCCGCGCCCTGCAGGAATTCCTCGCCGCCGATGTCCTGGTGCTGGGCGCCCCCATGTACAACTTCACCATCCCGACCCAGCTCAAGGCCTGGATCGACCGCATCACCGTGGCCGGCACCACCTTCCGCTACAGCGAAGCCGGTCCGGTGGGTCTCTGTGAAGGCAAGAAGGCGATCATCGTCGCTACCGCGGGCGGCATCCATGCCGGCAAGCCCACCGGCATCGCCCACGAAGACTATCTGAAGCTGCTGCTGGGCTTCCTCGGCATCACCGATGTCCAGATCGTCCGCGCTGAAGGCCTGGCCTATGGCGACGAAGCCAAGAACGCGGCCCTGGCCAGCGCTGAACGCCAGATCGCCGACCAGTACGCCTGAGTCCGGACGCCCTCACCCCAGGCCCCTCTCCCTCAGGGAGAGGGGAGCTAGCGACTCCTCGCGCATGGGCAGGGGCAGTCTGAAAAGTCGAGGTCGGAGTGAAGGGGCCCTCACCCCCGGCCCCTCTCCTTGAGGGAGAGGGGAGCTAGAGCCCAGAGATCAAGCTTCGTGACGGCCTGAGCGCCGGAACTCATTCCTCGCGCCATCCCGCTCTTCCCCCTCTCCCTCCGGGAGAGGGCCGGGGTGAGGGCTGCTCGCGTATTTAGCTGAACCCCACCACCGGATGCGGCACATAGGGCGCTTCCAGGGCACCGATCTCTTCTTCGCTCAGGCGCAGCTCCAGCGCCGCCACCGCATCCTCCAGATGCTGCGGCTTGGACGCCCCGACGATGGGTGCGTCGATCCCTGGCTTCTGCAGCAGCCAGGCCAGGGCCACCTGGGCACGGGGTACGCCACGGGCTTCGGCGATGCGCGCCACGGCGGCGACGATCTGCCGATCGGATTCCTCACTGGCGGTATAGAGCGTCTTGCCGAAGGCGTCGCTTTCGGTGCGCGCGGTGCTGGCGTCCCAGTCGCGGGTCAGGCGGCCGCGGGCCAGCGGACTCCAGGGGATCACGCCGATGCCGGCGTCGCGGCACAGCGGCAGCATCTCCCGCTCCTCTTCGCGATTGAGCAGATTGAGGTGGTTCTGCATGGTGGCGAATTTTGTCCAGCCATGGCGTTCCGCCGTGTGCAGCGCCTTGGCGAATTGCCAGGCATACATGCTGCTCGCACCGATGTGCAGCGCCTTGCCCGCCTTGACCACGTCGTGCAGGGCTTCGAGGGTCTCCTCGATGGGGGTGTGATAGTCCCAGCGGTGGATCTGGTAGAGGTCGACATAGTCGGTGCCCAGCCGCTGCAGGCTGGCGTCGATGGCGGCGAAGATCGCCTTGCGCGACAGGCCGCCGACATTGGGCTTGTCGCGCAGCGGGAAGTACACCTTGGTCGCCAGCACGATCTCCTCGCGCACGGCGTTGGCCTTGAGAAAGCGGCCGACGATCTCTTCGCTGGTGCCGTCGGAGTAGCTGTTGGCGGTGTCGAAGAAGTTGATGCCGAGGTCCAGCGCCTTCTTCAGCAGCGGCTGGCTCTGGTCTTCCGGCAGGGTCCAGGGGTGATTGCCGCGCTCGGGGACGCCATAGGTCATGCAGCCGAGGCAGAGGGGCGAGATCTTCAGACCGGTGCGGCCTAGATTGCGATAGTTCATGGGGGCCTCCAGGGATGGTCGAAAAGGGTTGACCACGTGGGTCCCGGATCGACTGCAACGAACTTACCGGCTGCCGTCTGGTTCTAGATGAATTCTCATCCACAACCGGAGACGCTCCATGAAAAAATATGCTTCCGCGGTCTGGCAAGGCGGTCTGAAGGATGGCAAGGGCCATATCTCCACCGAGAGCGGCGCGCTCAAGGACAATGCCTACGGCTTCAACACCCGTTTCGAAGACACCCCGGGTACCAATCCCGAGGAACTGATCGGCGCGGCCCATGCCGGTTGCTTCTCCATGGCCTTTTCCATGCTGCTGGGCCAGAACGGTCTGACCCCCGAGCGCATCGAGACCAAAGCCGACGTGACCCTGGACAAGGTCGGCGACGGCTTCGAGATCACCACCATCGATCTGACCATGAAGGCCAAGATCCCCGGTGCCACCCAGGAGCAGTTCACCACCATCGCTAACCAGGCGAAGGAAGGCTGCCCGGTGTCCAAGGTGCTCAAGGGCGCCAAGATCAACCTGAACGCCACGCTCGAAGGCTAAGGGTCTGAGGTGCCTGCCGGTGCCGCCTGGCATCGGCAACACCGCGTCATAAAGGCCGTTCGCAGCGACAGGCCGAATCGCTAGACTGCTCCGACCTCGCTTTCGGAGAGCACGATGAACGACTCCCTCTTCATGACCCTTTTTTCCATCCTCGCCGTGTTGCTGCTGGGCGGCGGCATCTACGGCTGCGTGATCCTCAATCGCCAGCGCAAGGACATCGAGAAGAACGACAGCGAAGGCTAGGCCAGGCGCCGACCTGCCAGATAGCGCACGCCCTCGGCACCGAAGCGCTCCGAATGCGGCTCCTGGGCGGCCAGGTGGAAGACCTCGCCAACGCCATAGTGGCGCTCGCCCGTGGCCGTGCGGATGTGCAAGTCGCCTTGGACGACCAGCGCCTTGGCTTCGAAGGGATGAGCATGGGAGTCCAGGCGGCCCAGGGCCTCGCGCTCGACCAGTACCGGCGGCTGGAAGCCCTCGCGGGCGAGTTGCTCGATGAAGGTGATCTGGTCCAAGAGTGCTCCTCACGCTGAAGGGAGATGATCCGCGTCCAGGCTAAAGCGCCCACCTGCTTTTGACCCGTTCAAAATCGCTATGGCGGGCCCTGGTACGGACTATGACCGGCCAGGGCCGCTGGCGCGTGGCAGCCCCCGGCTGGCCCGAGGTTCCACGTGGAGCATCAGCGTTCCAGCTTGCGCTCGACCTCGGCGGTCTTACGGCTGATCTCCTCGGCTTCCTGCTCCTTGGTCTTGATATCGGTGGGCGTGATGACCTTGTCGATGCCATCGGTCGGCGTCGATTCCGGCTGTTCCATGTCCTTTTTCACCACGTCTACCGGCCGTCCCGCCTCGTCGAGCGCGGGTTCGTTGGGTGGGGTCTTGCCCAGATGGGCATCGGAACGCTGGTCGCTCATGAAGGGCTCTCCTCGGTAGGGTCCTTCTTTCGAGCGCGACGACCGCTGCGGAGTTCGCCCGCCGCTCAATTGCGGATCCGCACCCGCTCCAGATAGGCCAGCAACTGCGCCTGCTCGGTGGCGTCCAGCGGCGCGAAGACCGCTTCCAGGGCCTGGGTGCGCGGCACCTGGGCCTGATCCAGCGCCTGGCGACCCTGCTCCGTGAGATGGACCAGCAGCGCCCGGCGATCCTGGGGATGGGGCTCGCGCCGGACCAGGCCGTCGCGTTCCAGGGCATCGAAGGCATCGGTCAGGGTGCGCGGCGCATGGCGCAGCTGTTCGGCGACCTCGCCCGGACGACAGGGGCCCAGGCGTTCCAGCACCTTGAGCACCTTGTAGCGGGCAAAGGAAAGTCCGGAGGCCTTGAGGGTCTCATCCAGTTGTTGGCGCATCTGCCGTTTCAGATCCATCAGGGCTTCGGCAATAGCGGCGGCGGTTGACATGAAAGCTGCTTACCTCGAATATAGTGAGGAACCTCAATGAATGGTACCTCCGCAATGGCGACATCTTTTCACAGCCGCGAGGGCGATGCCAGTGCCCCTCACCTTTTCCAGCGCGTGCGCTTCGACCTCAAGCGTCGCTGGGCAACCGTCGTCCGCCGCGAAGAACTCGGTGGCGACCTGCTGCGCCTGACCTTTGGCGGCAGCGACCTGGCCGATTTCCAGAGCGCGGCCTTCGACGAGCACGTGAAACTCTTCGTCCCCGCCGACACCACGCCGATTCGCGCCGCCAGCCCCGAACAGCTGGTGGGCCGTCACTACACGCCGCGCCACTACGATGCCGCCCGTGGCGAACTGGCCATCGACTTCTACCTGCATGAAGCCGGGGTGCTGACCACCTGGGCGCGCCAGGCGCAGCCGGGTGCCGAGCTGATCATCGGTGGACCCAAGGGCGCTCTGGTGCCGCCCGAGGATTTCGACTGGTACCTGCTGGCCGGCGACGAGACCGCCCTGCCCGCCATCGCTCGCCGCCTGGAGCAGCTGGCAGCCGGCGTCCGGGTAGTAGTCGTTGCCGAAGTGGCCCGTCCGGGCCTGGAAATCGCCCTGCCGACGGCCGCGGCCGCCGAGATCCGCTGGGTCTATCGCGAGACCGCGGCCGAGGCCCTGGTGCAGGCCCTGGAGCAGCTGGAGCTGCCGGCAGGCGAAGGCTATGCCTGGATCGCCGGCGAGGCCACCCAAGCCCGCGCCGCGCGCCAGGCGCTGTTGGCCAAGGGACTGCCGCGGGACTGGGTCAAGGCGGCCGGCTACTGGAAGCTCGGCGAGAGCGACCAGCATGTGAAGGTCGAGGATTGAGCACCGCCACCGCCGTCACCGACGGCCTGCCCCTGCCCCGCCGCTATCGCGCCGTGGCCGCCCTGCTGCTGGCCATCAGCATGACGGTGCTGGACAGCGGCATCGCCAACCTGGCGCTGCCCAGCATCGCCGAGGCCCTGGACGTCTCGGCGGCGGCGGCGGTCTGGATCGTCAGCGCCTATCAGCTGAGTCTGGTGGCGCTGCTGTTTCCCCTGGCCGCGGTGGCCGAGCGTCACGGTCTGCGGCCGGTCTTCGCCGCCGGGGTCGGGATCTTCGGCCTGGCCTCCCTGGGCTGCGCCCTGGCGCCGGATCTCGCCAGCCTGGTGGCTGCGCGGGCGCTACAGGGGGTGGGTGCCGCCGCCATCATGTGCGTCAGCGCCGGTATCGTCCGCCTCTCCTATCCCCGCGACCGCCTCGGGCGTGGCATCGCCATCAATGCCCTCTGCGTGGCTCTGGGGTCGGCTGCCGCCCCCAGCCTGGGCGCCGCCATCCTGGCCCTGGGTGGCTGGCCCTGGCTGTTCGCCGTCAATGTGCCCGTGGCGGTGCTGATCGCGCTGCTGGTGCACAACCTACCCGACAGCCCCCGCGCGCAGCGCCGCCTCGACCCGCTCAGCGTGCTGCTCAACGCCCTGCTGTTCTGCGCCGGCATCGGCGGTCTGGAGCGCCTCGGCGCCGCGCCGGTGCAGGGCTTGGGTCTGCTGCTGCTGGCCGCTGCCAGCCTGGTGCTGCTGGTGCGCCGCGAGCGCGGTCTGCCGGCGCCGCTGTTGCCGGTCGATCTGCTGGGGCTGCCGGCCATGCGCCACTCGGTGCTGGCCTCGGTCTGCTCCTTTGCCGCGCAGATGCTCTGCTTTCTCGCCCTGCCTTTCTATCTGCAGCACCAGCTCGGACTAGTGCCGTTGCAGGTGGCCCTGCTGATGCTGGCCTGGCCGCTCACCGTGGCCGTCTCGGCGCAGGTGGCCGGGCGCCTGGCCGACCGCCACCCGCCGCAGCGCCTTTGCATGCTTGGTGGCCTGGGCATCGCCCTGGGGCTGGCCGCGGCGGCGATCATGCCGTTGGAGCGCTCGACCGCCCTGCTGATCCCCTGCCTGATTCTCGGCGGCATCGGCTTCGGCTTCTTTCAGGTGCCCAACAACAGGATCATGCTGACCGCCGCCCCGGCCGGTCGCAATGGCGCCACCGGCGGTGTCCAGGCCACGGCGCGGCAGACCGGCATGGCCCTGGGCGCCGCGGCCCTGGCGCTGCTGCTGCATCTGGATGGCAGCCTGGCCCCGCGGCTGGGACTGGCTCTGGCGGCGGCTCTGGGTCTGGTCGCCGCCTGGTCCAACTGGCGGGCACCGCGCTAGGACTGGGGGCCTGCCTCCGGCCCGAGCAGCGCCCTGAGCGCCTGCTCGCGCTCGGCCGCCGGGCGCTCGCCCAGCAGCCGGACCCGATGGAAGAAGGCCGGCCAGTTGCCCGGGTGCTGTCGATAAAGGGCGGCAAAGGCCGGCACCCACTGTTCGTACAGGCCATAGGGCACCAGCCGCGCATTGTTGAGCGGCTGCTGCATCCAGCCATCGAAGCGGCGGTCGTCCCGCCAGGCCGGGGTGGCGCGCAGCCGCTGGTAATCGCTGCGCAACTGCGCGAAGCGGCAGGCCTTGGCCGCGCGCTTGGCCTCGGCCGTCAATGGCTGGGCATAGAGCCGGGCCAGGTCGGCGCGGGTGGTCAGCAGCAGGGCGCGGAATTGCTGGTAGCGGGCTTCGCGCCCCGCATCCGGCGGGGGTAGACCGCGACTGGCGCGCCATTGCCGCAGGCCTTCGCCCTCGACGAAGGTGGCATAGGACTCGTTGAAGGCGGTATCGCCGGGCAGATAGAAGCGCTGGTGCGCCAGTTCGTGGAAGATCGTCGCCGCCACCTGATCGTCGTCCCAGCGCAGCATGCTGCTGAGCAGCGGATCGCTGAACCAGCCCAGCGTCGAATAGGCCGGCACGCCACCGACATAGGTGTCCTGGCCCTCGGCCTGCAGCCGCTGCGCCTCGCCTCGCGCCCGGGCTTCCTGGTAGTAGCCGCGATAGGCCACGCAACCGGCGATGGGAAAGCAGTGGGTGGTGGGCCGGGTGGAGAATTCGGCGGTGGCGAAGACGTTCCACAGCACGAAGGGCCGCTTGAGTTCGACGAAACTGCGATAGCTGGCGTTGTCGGGCAAGGCCAGCTCGGCGCTGGCGAAGCGGCGGGCCGCCGCCGCGACGGCCAGGCGTTCGCGCAGGGCGGCGGGTCGCGCGGGATCTGCGACGACCGTCGCAATGGGCTCGCGATCACGGATCAGCGCCCATTGGCCCTGTACCATCTGACCGTAGTACCCGACCGAGGTACAACCGCTCAGTCCGATCACGAGGGACAGCAGCGCCAGCCAGCGGCTCGTGCGTTGCGCAGGCAGGGTGCCTGGCTGGGTGGCGCGCCCTTCCCTGCCCGGAGTTGTAGCCGTCATGCGTAGACTGTGCCTGCTGTTGCCTGTGCTGTTCCTAGGTGGCTGTTCCCTGTGGCCGTTGCCCAAGCCGGATCCGGCGCAGGCCTGGATCGATCTGGACAGCGACGGCAAGGCCAAGCTGGAAGCCCTGCGCGCCGACCGCAAGGATCTCGAAGACAGGCGCTACTTCCAGGTCTGGCCGGGGAGCCACGATCTGCAGGTACGCTACCAGTTCGAGGTGCAGCCCACCAACATCGGCGCCCAGGTGGCCGATCCGCTGGCGCGCACCTGCCTGGTGACCCTCAACTACAAGGCCTTCGCCGCCGGCGAGCGCTATCGCCTGGAAGCCGGCCAGACCGGCTGGCGGCCCTGGGCGCGCCTCTATGACGAGCGCAACCAGGAAGTCGCGCGTAGCACTGCCAGTCGTTGCGGCGACGTGTAGACTCGGCTGATCTCCCTGTCGCGAGTCGCCGTCCATGCGCCTGCGCCTGCTGGTCCCCCTGCTGCTCCTGCTCGGCGGCTGCACCACGCCGCTGCCCCCCAAGGATCCCCACCAGGCGTGGGTCGATCTGGTGCTGCGCGAACCCGCGGTGGGCGCCTCGCTGCTGGCCGAGGCCCAGGACGGCAAGCGTCTCGATGACGGCCGCTACTTCCAGCTCACCCCCGGCAGCCACAGCCTCAAGGTGAGCTATCGCTACGAACTCTATGGCGGCGGTGGCTTCGGTTCGCGCTTCGGCTGGCGCGAACCGCTGCAGATCCAGTGCTATCTGGAACTGGACTATCCGGACTTCCAGGCCGGCCGGCGTTATCGCCTGGAGGCCGAGAACACCTTTGGCCAGGGTCAGATCACCCTCTACGACGGCCCGCGCGAACTGGTGAGTTCCGAGCGCGGCATCTGCTCGCCCTTCTGACCACGGCTGGCAGAGCGGCCGGCACGGTCGGGTGAAGGGCTACTAGGCAGGCACGCTGAGCCAGTCGTCCTGGCTGCGATCCTGGGTGCGGACCGTCAGCGGGCGGCCCTTCTGCTCGCGCAGCTGGCGACTCATGCGCAGGAAATCCTCGCGTTCCATCCAGCGCGGCGCGGGCTGGGCAAGGGACAGAGCTTGGCGAATCCGGGCGAACGGCGACATGGCATTACCCTCTTGGCTAAATACTGTATGCGCAAACAGTACTAAGCCAGGCGGAACTGTACAAGCATCCAGCGGATGAACGGTCTGTCTCCCGGTCCGGGAGTTCAGTCGTTGCGCTGGTAGAGGATCTTGTAGGTCCCGTTGGCGCAGCTGCCCACCACCATGTTGGGATCGCGCACCTCGGCATTGGGGACCGCTTCGAGGGTATAGGCGGTCACCCCGGCCGACTGGATCTTGACCTCGATGTCGGCCTTGAGCTGATCGCAGGAAAGGGGTTCGGCCAGCACGGCGGTGCTCAGCAGGGTGGTGCAGCAGAGGAGCGATAGACGCAGCATGGCGGTTTTCCTTGGCGTGATGACCTCTCAGGCTTGGACGCCCGCGCTGTGGCGATGTTCTCAGCGCGGCCCTTTGGCCAGCGAAGCGGTGGAACCTGGAACCCGAACGGTATTTCCGATGGTCATTCCGTTCAGCGAAGTGCTCCCATGTTCCAGTGGTTGAAAGACAATTCCCAGGTCCTCACGCTCTTCGCCCAGTGCTGCACCCTGGGCGTCTGGGTGCTCTATGCGCAGCTCCTGCTCAACAACTACAAGCGCCAGCGTCAGCCGCGGCTGATCATCAACCGCGGCGCCGGCAAGGGCGTAGGCGCCCTCTGCCTGCTGTCCAACATGAGCGCCGAGCCGGTGTTCATCAACCAGCTCACGGTGATCCTCAAGACCAATCGCGAGACGCTCTACACGGATGTCACCGACATCCGCGAGAGCGGCCAGGATGACGTCGATCCCGATCTGGTGCTGGGCCAGGCTACCCACCAGGGACCGCTCAACACCGGCGACTTCACCCACATTGGCACCTTCCAGGGCCTGATTCGCCGCGCCGCCGAGTACAACGGCCTGACCCTGGAAGACCACCGGCCGCCCGAGGGCTGGGTGTTCGAGGGCCTGGAGATCCGCGCGGTGGCCTTCTACGGCTCGGATCACGACCCCATCGGGGTGCGCCGGCGCTTCCGCCTGGGCCAGCACGACGGCCACTACTGCGCGCTGATCGCCGAGGACTGGCAGACCCAGCAGCTGACCACGCGCCGCCAGCGGCGCATGGTGCAGGACGAGTGGATGGTCGAGCTGGAGCCCAAGGCTCAGCCAAAGAACCAGTAGCAGATCAGGATCGAGGCCGTGACCCCGGTGAATTCCGCCAGCAGGGCGCAACCCACCGCATGGCGGGCGCGCTGGATGCCCACCGCGCCGAAGTACACCGCCAGCACATAGAAGGTGGTTTCGGTACTGCCCTGGATGGTCGCCGCCACCAGCGCCGGAAAGCTGTCCACGCCATGGGTCTGCATGGTCTCGATCAGTAGCGCGCGGGCGGCGCTGCCGGAGAAGGGCTTGACCAGGGCGGTGGGCAGCGCCTCGACGAAGCGGGTGTCCCAGCCAAGGAAGGTCACCGCATGGCGGATGCCTTCGAGAACGGCCTCCAGGGCGCCGGAAGCCCGCAGCACCCCCACCGCGCACAGCATGGCGACCAGATAGGGCAACAGCGACTTGGCGACGTCGAAGCCTTCCTTGGCGCCTTCGACGAAGGCTTCGTAGACCGGCACCTTGCGCAGAGCGCCAAGGATCATGAACGCCAGGATGATGCCGAACAGCGTCAGGTTGCCGAGCAGCGACGACAACCCGGCCAGCGCCGTGGCGGTCAGGGTGAAGAGAAAGGCGACGAAGGCGCCGAAGGCCAGGGCGCCGCCGCCGATCCAGGCCAGCACCACCGGATCCCACAACTTCAGCCGCTGCATGAAGGCCACCGAGAACAACCCCACCAGATTGGCGCAGGTGTGGGCCAGCAGGATCGGCAGGAACACCAGGGTCGGATCGGTGGCGCCCTGCTGGGCGCGGTACATGAACACCGTCACCGGCAACAGCGTCAGCGAAGAGGCATTGAGCACCAGGAAGAGGATCTGCGCATTGCTCGCCGTGGTGCTGCTGGGATTGAGCTCCTGCAGGGCGCGCATGGCCTTGAGGCCGATGGGCGTGGCGGCGTTGTCCAGACCCAGGCCGTTGGCGGCGAAGTTGAGGGTGATCAGCCCCAGCGCCGGATGGCCGCGCGGCACCTCGGGCATCAGCCGGGCGAACAGCGGCCCGAGCAGCCGCGCCAGGGCGTCCACCAGCCCGGCCTTTTCGGCGATGCGCAGGATGCCGAGCCAGAGGGTCAGGGTGCCGAACAGGAGCACCATGACCTCCACCGACAGCTTGGCCATGGCGAACAGACTCTCCACCATGGCGGCGAAGACCCCGGCGTTGCCGGCGACCAGCCATTGGCCGAAGGCGCTGATCCCGGCAACGATGAAGAAGCCCAGCCACAACCCGTTGAGCATCGCGGTTCTCCCGGCAAAACGGCGATGATAACCGCAGCGTCCGCTCCCTGCAGGGACGCCGTTCAGTCTGTGGTCATCGCCGCCGGGTTATCCTCTGACCTTTCACGCAACCCGCTGGAGTCCGCCCATGCGTCTGTCCGTTCTCGCCCTGCCGCTGGTGCTCGCCGCCAGCCCGGTGTTCGCCTTCAACCTCAACGACGCCGTCAACGCCTACAACAGCGCCAATGGCAACAACAACGCCAAGGCCACCGCCGCCGCGGCGGCCACGCCCCAGGCCCAGGGCCTGCTGCAGGCGCTGACCAGACAGCTCAACGTCACCCCGCAACAGGCCGTGGGCGGCACCGGCGCCCTGCTCGGCCTGGCCAAGAATCAGCTGGTGGGCAACGACTATCGCCAGCTGGCCAAGGCCGTGCCGGGACTGGACCAGCTGGCCGGCGCCAATGCCACCGGCGGCCTGGCGCAACTGGGCGGCCTGGGCAGTCTGCTCGGCGGTGGTGGTCAGGACGCCAAGCAGAGTCCGCTGGGCAGTCTGCTGGGCAATGTCGACAGCCGTCAGGACGTCGACAAGACCTTCAACGCCCTGGGCATGAACAGCGGCATGACCAGCCAGTTCGCCCAGGTGATCCTTGGCTATCTCGGCAAGCAAGGTACCCAGCCCTCCCTGCTGAGCACCCTGGGCAATGTCTGGGGCCTGTGACGGCGCCCCGCGCTGGCGGACCCAGGCGGCGGCCGGCGCGGAGCCGGATCATTCCGAGGCGCCGTGCGGCTGGCTCTATGCCGACCGCGGCTCCCTCACCGAACGCCTGACCGCCCTCAGTGGCGGGCGCTTCGCCGTCGAGGTGATCGCCGAAGGCTGGCAAGCGCTGCGGCCGGACGAGTGCCAGGCGCTGGAGGTGCCGCCAGCCAGCCCTGGCTGGGTGCGCGAGGTCTGGCTGCGCGGTGCTGGCGAGGCCTGGGTCTTCGCCCGCAGCGTGGCGGCGCGCGAAGCCCTGGAAGCGGCGGATTTCGACCTGGCGGCGCTGGGCGAGCGCCCCCTCGGCCACTGGCTGTTCCAGGCGCCGGCCTTTGTCCGCGGACCACTGGAGGCCTGTCGCTATCCGCTGGCCTGGTTGCCCGCAGGAGCGGCCACCACGCCCTGCTGGGCCCGGCGCTCGGTGTTCCGGCGCGGTCCCCTGGCGATCCTGGTGGGCGAGGTCTTCCTGCCGGCCTTCTGGCCGCACGCGCGGCGCGAGGGCGGGTCGACTCATCACGACGGCAGCGGCGAAATCCCAGGGCCCCTATAATCGCCGGGCCCTTCGCCATGCAGCCGTCCGATGAAAAAGAACGCCTCCCGTCCCCGTGATCGCCGTCCCGCCGCGCCCCGCGGTCCCGAGCCCAGCGCCCGGGTGATCGCCACGCGCCCCCGCCGCGAGCGCATCCGCGACTTCGTCCAGCTGACCCGGCTGGACCGTCCCATCGGCATCTATCTGCTGCTCTGGCCCACCCTCTGGGCGCTGTGGATCGCCGCCGAGGGCGTGCCGAGTCTGAAGAATCTGCTGATCTTCGTGCTCGGCGTGGTGCTGATGAGATCGGCCGGCTGCGTGATCAACGACTTCGCCGACCGCAATTTCGACGGCCACGTCGCCCGCACCAAGAACCGCCCCCTGGCCACCGGGCGCATTTCGCCCAAGGAAGCCCTGCTGTTCTTTGCCGTGCTGGTGATGCTCAGCTTCGGCCTGGTGCTCTGCACCAATGCCGCCACCGTCTGGCTGTCCTTTGGCGCCCTGGGCGTGGCGGCGCTCTATCCCTTCATGAAGAGATACACCTACTACCCCCAGGCGGTGCTCGGCGCGGCCTTTTCCTGGGGCATGCCCATGGCCTTCACCGCCGAGACCGGCGAGTTGCCGGCGGCGGCCTGGCTGCTGTTCGTCGCCAATGTGATCTGGACGGTGGGCTACGACACCTACTACGCCATGGCCGACCGCGAAGACGATCTCAAGATCGGGGTGAAATCCACCGCCATCCTGTTCGGCGACGCCGACCGGGTGATCATCGCCACCCTGCAGGGCCTGACCCTGTTCTGCCTGGCGCTGGCCGGCGGCCGCTTCGGCCTGGGCTTGCCTTTCTACCTGGGCCTGGTGGTGGCGGCCGGCTGCTTCGCCTGGGAATTCCACGTCACCCGCGACCGTGATCCTCTGGTGTGCTTCAAGGCCTTCCTGCACAACCACTGGGCGGGGCTGGCGATCCTCGTCGGCATCATCGCCGATTACGGACTGCGCTGAGCCGGAGCGCCCGCGGCGGCATCGGCCACCACCTCCGGCAGCGCCTCGGGTTGCGTCGCCGGCACCGCCCGGGCCTTCTTGGCCTTGGACGCCTTGCGGCTCTGCTGCCAAGCCACCGCCAGGCCGCTGGCGCAGATGATGAGGATGCCGATCAGCGCGCCGCTGTCCGGCACATGACCGAAGACGAAATAGCCGATGATGCCGGCGGTGACGATCTGGCCGTAGCTGAAGGGCGCCAGCAGCGCCGGTGGCGCATAGCGGAAGGCCTGGGTCAGCAGCAGGTGGCCGGACATGCCGAAGAGGCCGAGCAGGGCCAGCATGAAGCCGTGGGTCAGGGTCGGGATCTCCCAGAAGAAGGGCACCACGCTGCTCAGCACCAGGGTGTTGATGATGCCGGTAAGGAAGTTGCTGGTGGTGGGGCTGTCGATGCCGCTGAGCAGGCGGGTCAGCAGCTGGTAGAGACCGAAGCACACCGCCGAGCAGACCGGTAGCAGCACCGCCGGGGTGAACAGCTGGCCGCCCGGCCGCACGATGATCAGCACCCCGATGAAGCCGGCCAGCACCGCCGCCCACTGGCTGCGGGTCACGGTTTCCTTGAGCAGCGGCACCGACAGCGCCGTCACCATCAGCGGGGCGAGAAAGTTGACCGCCGTGGCCTCGGCCATCGGCAGATAGCGCAGCCCGGTGGTGAAGAACAGGCTGCAACCGATCAGGCACAGCGCCCTGAGCACCTGCAGGCCGGGTCGCTTGGTGCGGATCACCGCCAGTCCCGAGCGCGGGATGAAGATGCCCATCATCAGCAGGGTGTGGGAGAGGTAGCGGGCCCAGACCACCATGACTACCGGATAGAAGCCGGACAGGTACTTGGAGAGGGCATCGTGGGAGGCGAACAGCCAGACCGCGAGGCAGATCAGGGCGATGCCCTTGAGCGGCTGGTCGGCGAATCTCAGAGTGGGTCCTGCTGGGGCGCTCATTGGACTCCCGTGGCGCTTGGAGCCTGTTCAAAGTCTGCTGCGCGTCGGCCAAACGTCGTTGAAAATGCCTTCGGAATGCTCATTTACCCTTTGTAAACTCCGCTTCCTCAGGCCTTTTCGCCTTGTTTGTCGCTAGCTCGCGAGACCTTGAACACGCTCTGACGGCGGTCCCTGACCGCCTGCGTGATCCGGCCGTCCTGCACGGCGGTCCGTCGGCGTGGGCACCGACTCGGGACATGGACCTCGACGATGGCGGAGTGTGCCGTCGAGCACCCATCCTGTCGCCCTCAGGACCGCAATACCGGGCGATATTTCAATAGCTTACTAACTATGGCCCGGCGCGCGGCCCGGTCTCTTCCGAGCTTAGTCCAAGGGGCCCGTCGATCTCAATGCGCTTGGCCGACGACTTCGCTGACGGCCCGCACAAACGCCTCGTCCGCTTCCAGCGCCCCGGGGATCTGTTCGCGCAGATAGGCCACCCAGGTGCGGATCTTGGCATCCAGGTACTGCCGCGAGGCATAGAGGGCATAGGCATTGAGCCGCTGCAGGCGATAGGCCGGCAGCACCCGCACTAGGCTGCCGTCGCGCAGGCCGTCCACCGCCGAATAGAGCGGCAGCACGCCGATGCCCAGGCCCTGGCGCAGGGCTTCGGTCATGGCGTCGCCGACGTTGACCTGGAAGGGGGTCTCGCCGATGCGATAGGTCTCAGGGCCGTTGGGGCCCTCGAAGTGCCAGCGGTCGAAGGACACCACCGGACTGATGAATCTCAGGCAGGCGTGGTCGGCCAGCTCCGCCGGCGTCTGTGGCTGACCATGCTCCGCCAGGTAGGCGGGCGAGGCGCAGAGGATGCTGTAGGTGTGGCCGATCTGCTGGGAGACGAAGCCGGAATCGGGTAGCTCGGCCGCCACCACGATGGCCAGGTCGAAACCCTCTTCGAGCAGATCGGGAATGCGGTTGGCCATGGTCAGGTCGAAGCGCACCTCGGGGTGCAGGGCGCGATAGCCGGCGATGGCGCGGATCACGTAGTGCTGACCGATGCCGGTCATGCTGTGCACCCGCAGCCGTCCCTCGGGGCGCGCCTGGGCGTGCCCGGCCTCGGCTTCGGCTTCCTCGACATAGGCAAGGATCTGCTCGCAGCGCGCCAGGTAGCGCTGGCCGGCCTCGGTCAGGGCGATGCGTCTCGTGGTCCGGTGCAGCAGGCGGGTGCGCAGATGGGTTTCCAGATGGGCCACCGCCCGGGAGACGTGGGCCGTGGTGGTCTGCAGCGTCTGGGCCGCCCCAGTGAAGCTGCCGCTCTCCACCACGGCGACGAAAACGCGCATGTTGTGCAGGGTGTCCATGCCGCCTCGACAGTCGGGAAAAGCGTCATTCTCCATATTATTTCAGTATGTGAAACAAAGATTCGCCGGTTCGCGCGCTAATCGGCCACCCTGGAATTTTATAGAATCGTTAGCAGCCTAATGGTAACGTCCGCTGACCGCTCGGTTCGCGGGCATCTCCTACCGGCGTCCTCTTCAGTTCCAGCTCATCTCGCCTACCGCGCTGCGCCCTCTCAGCCAGACGCCGGTATGGCCTTGTTGCCAACGGACCCCCACGTGTCGCCTTTCTCTAGCAGAGCCTGGCCTGCGCTCACGGTGGTCGCCCTCGCGACCCTGCTGGCCGGCTGTATCGGTACCGGTCACAACGCGCCCCAGGCGCAGCGTCTCGACGATCAGGCGCTGGCCACCGACGCCGCCATCCAGGCCGCCGCCGGCCAGGCCGCCTGGCCCGAGCGCCAGTGGTGGCGCGCCTATGGCGATCCCCAGCTGGATGCCTGGATCGGCAGTGCCCTGGCCGACAACCCGCGCCTGGCCACGGCCGCCGCCCGGGTGCGCCGCGCCGAGTCCCTGGCCGGCCTGGCCGAATCCCGCGAAGCCCTGCAGGTCGAGGGCAAGGGCGCCTTCAAGCGCTACAGCTGGCCCACGGACGGCTTCTATGGCCCGGGCGAGCTGGCCGATCGCACCACCTGGAACAACAATGCCGAACTGGGCCTGAGCTATGCCCTGGACTTCTGGGGCCGCGAGCGCGACGCCAGCGCCCAGGCCCTGGACCAGGCCCATCAGGCCGCCGCCGAGGTGCGCGCCGCCGAACTGGAGCTGACCGGCAACATCGTCCGCAGCTACATCGGCTTCGCCCTGCATCACGACCAGCGCGACATCCTCGCCGCCACCCTGGAGCAGCAGCGGCAACTGGCCGACCTGGCCCAGCGCCAGCTGGACGGTGGCCTCGGCACCCAGTTCGAGGTCAGCCAGGCGCGCGCTCTGCTGCCCGAGACCGAACGCCAGCTGGAAGCCCTGGACGAGACCCTGGCGCTGGATCGCAACCAGCTCGCCGCCCTGGCCGGCAAGGGCCCGGGTGCCGGCGCCCGCCTGCAGCGGCCGCGCCTGACCCTGGGCGCGGCGCCACGCCTGCCCAGCAGTCTGCCCCTGGAACTGGTCGGCAAGCGCCCTGACGTGGTGGCGCGCCGCTGGCAGATCGCCGCCGCGGCCAAGGGCGTGGACGTCGCCCGCGCCAGCTTCTATCCCAACATCGACCTGGTGGCCAACGTCGGCCAGTTCCTGACCCTGGGCCGCCTCAGCGAGATGCTGACCCACGCCAAGACCGGCTCCTTCATCGGCCCGGCGTTCTCCCTGCCGATCTATGACGGCGGCGCCCTGCGCAGTCGTCTCGGCGCGGAATCGGCGGCCTACGACATGGCGGTCAGTGCCTACAACCAGACCCTGGTGGACGCCCTCAAGGACATCTCCGATGCGCTGATCAAGGCCGACTCGGCGGCCCGGCAGGCCACCCTGGCCGACCAGGCCAGCCAGGAAGCCCAGCGCACCTACGACATCGCCCGCGAGGCCTTTCGCCGTGGCCTGACCGACTACCTGCACGTGCTCGATGCCCAGACCCGGTTGTTCGCCCAGCAGCGGGTCACCGCCCAGGTGCATGCCCTGCGCCTGGCCGCCCAGGCCGCTGCCCTGGTCGCCCTCGGCGGCGGCGCGGACCTCGAACGCGGCCCGGGCGACCACGACCTGGTGCCAGCGCGCGTGGCCGTCGAGCGAGCGCCCCGGTGAGTGCCGGCACCGCCGCCAGCGCGCCGCTGCGCCAGGCCCTCGGCGCCTGGGCGCGCAGCGACGGCAGCCTCTGGCTCTACCAGGCCAAGATGCTGCTCGCCGCCAGCCTGACCCTCTGGCTGGCCATGCGCCTGCAATTGCCGCACCCCAGTTCGGCGGTGATCACCGTGTTCATCGTCATGCAGCCGCAGAGCGGCCAGGTCCTGGCCAAGAGCTTCTACCGGGTCATGGGGACCCTGCTGGGACTGGCGGTGATGCTGGTGCTGATCGCCCTGTTCGCCCAGGAACGGGTGCCCTTCCTGATCTTTCTGGCGCTGTGGATCGGCCTCTGCGTGGCCGGCTCGGCGCGCTACCGGGACTTTCGCAGCTATGCCTGCATGCTGGCCGGCTATACCGCCGCGCTGATCGGCATCCCTGCCGCGCTCAATGCCGACACAGCCTTCATGTCGGCGGTGATGCGGGTGCTGGCCATCACCCTGGGCGTGCTCTGCAGCGGCGCGGTGAGTGCGGCGGTCTTTCCGCAGACCAGCGCCACGGCCATGCGCGCGACCCTCTATCGGCGCATGGGCGGCTTCGCCGGACTGGCCGCCGACGTCCTGCGCGGTCGGCTCGACCGGCCCACCCTGGAAGCCGCGGGCGTGCGCCTGGCCGCCGAAGCCGTGGGGCTGGAAAGCCTGCGCAGCGCCTCGGCCTTCGAAGACCCGCACATGCGCATGCGCAGCGGCCGCCTGGCCCGGCTGAACGCCGAATTCATGGGCCTGACCACCCGCCTGCATGCCCTCAGCCGCCTGCTGATGCGCCTGCGCGAACGCGACGCCCAGCTGCCACTGACGGCCCTCGAACGCCTCTGGGCGCCGCTGCTGGAACTGTTCGAGGAATGGCGCGGCCAGGCGCTCACCGACCGTGCGGCCCTGACGGCGGCGGCGCGTCTGGAACAGCTGCACCAGGGGCTGCGGCCGCGCATTCGTGCCCTGCGCGCCGAGTTGCCGCCCTTGAGCGAAACCGACCGGCGCGACTTCGAGACCGCCGTGGAGCTGCTCTTTCGCTTCACCGGCGAATGGCACGGCTATCTGCAGACCCACGCTTCCCTGGCCGCGCCGCGGCACAGTCGCGAGCAGTGGAAGCCGCGCTTCGTGGCCAAGGCCAATGCCCTGGGCGCGGCGGTCACGGGTATCCGCAGCGCCTTTCTGGTGCTGGTGCTGGGCGCCTTCTGGATCGCCAGTGCCTATCCCAGCGGCGGCATGCTGGCGCTCAACGCCGCAGCCGTCTCGGCGCTGGCCTCGGCCTCGCCGGATCCCAAGCGCACCGCGCTGCAGATGGCCGTCGGCGCCAGTGGCGGCGTGGTGCTGGGCTTCTTCCTGACCTTCTTCGTCTTTCCCTGGATCACCGGCCTGCCGCTGCTGCTGCTGACCCTGGCGCCAGTGTTCATGCTCGGCACCTGGATCTCCCTGCGCCCGGGCTGGATGGGCTATGGCCTGGGTTGCCTGGTGTTCTTCTGCTTCACCTCGATTCCCGACAATCCGCCGGTCTACGACGCCTACGCCTTCATCAACAACGGCATCGCCGTGGTCCTGTCGATGGTGATCACCGCGGCGGTCTCTGCGGTGCTGCTGCCGCCCAACAGCCCCTGGCTGTGGCGCCGGCTGGAACGGGACCTGCGCCAACAGCTGGTGCGGGCGGTGAGCGCGCCGCTGCCGCACCTGGCACCGGCCTTCGAGGGCCAGACCCGCGATCTGCTCAACCAGGCCTATGGCGTCAGCGCCGGGCGCGGCGAGGCGCAGCGGCGCCTGATCGGCTGGGCCTTCGCGGTGCTGGAAATCGGCCATGCGGTGATCGAGTTGCGCCAGCTGCAGGCGCGCCTGCCGAACGCGCCACGCTATGCCGAGGGCAGCGCCTGGCGCCAGGCCATCCGGGTGCTCGGACGCGCCCTGGTGCGTCTCTTCCTCAAGCCCGGCGCGGAAAATCTGCGCCGGGCGCTGGCGGCGGTGGATGCGGCCCTGGCCGCCGTGACGGTCGTGACCGAACCGCCGGAACTGCCCTATGACGAGTCGCCGCTGCGCCAGGTGCAAAGCGACCTGCACTTCATCCGCAGCGCCCTGCTCGATCCCCAGGGGCCGCTGGCCCGCTATCTCGAGATCCCCCATGCCACGTGAAATCGCCTTCCACGGCCTCTACCTGCCCACCGTGACGGTGCTGTTCCTGGTCGCCGCCCTGCTCGCCTGGGCGCTGGACCGGGTGCTCGCCGCGGTCGGTCTCTATCACGTCGTCTGGCATCCGGCGCTGCTGCGCCTGGCCCTGTTCATCTGCCTCTACTGCGCCCTGGCGCTGTGCGTCTATCGCTAGGACTCCTGCCATGATCCTCAAGAAACTCTTCGGCGTGCTCTTTACCCTGCTGGTGGTCTGCCTGGCGCTGATCCTCGGTCGGCTGCTCTGGGTGCACTACATGAACGATCCCTGGACCCGCGACGGCCGGGTGCGCGCGGAGGTCATCACCATTGCGCCCGACGTGGCGGGCCTGGTGACCGAGATCGCCGTGCGCGACAACCAGTGGGTCAACAAGGGCGACCTGCTGCTGCAGATCGATCCGGAACACTACGAGATCGCCGTGCATCAGGCCGAGGCTTCGGTCGCCGCGCGCAAGGCCACCCTGGCCATGCGTCAGCAGAACGCCCGCCGCCGCGCCGACATCGACAGCCTGGTGGTCTCTCGCGAGAATCGTGAAGACGCCAGCAGCGCGGCCCTGGCCGCCGAGGCCGATCTGCGCCAGGCCCAGGCCCAGCTGGAATCGGCGCGCCTGAACCTCAAGCGCACCCGGGTGCTGGCCCCCGTGGACGGCTACGTCACCAACCTCTCGGTGTTCAAGGGCGACTATGCCGCCGCGGGCGCGCCCAAGCTGGCCGTCATCGACGCCCATTCGTTCTGGGTCTATGGCTATTTCGAAGAGACCAAGCTGCCCCATGTGCGGGTGGGTGCGGCGGCGGAGATGCGCCTGATGAGCGGCCAGACGCTGCAGGGCCACGTGGAAAGCATCGCCCGCGGCATCTATGACCGGGACAACCCCCAGAGTCGTGAACTCACCGCCGATGTGAATCCCACCTTCAACTGGGTACGCCTGGCCCAGCGGGTGCCGGTGCGCATCGCCCTGGACCCGCTGCCTGAGGGCCCGCTGCTGGCGGCCGGCACCACCTGTACCGTGGTCCTGGAAGACGCTCGCGGCGAACGTTCCTGGTGGGACGCCTTCTGGCAGGGTTGAGTCCTGCCGAACGTCCGACTTTTGCCTCTCCCAAACGACAACACCCCTGACGTCGGCAGGTTTCGCTAGAGACGAAACCGGTCGAATTCAGGGGTGTGGTCGTAACCAGCCCAGTCCGCCGCGAGTGCGAAAGTACTCCCTGTACTCTTGGAACCCTCCCCTACTGCAGAGCGTCCCGACCATGTGGCCCTTGCGTCTCGGATCAGGAGACGACTTAGAGGTTGTCCATTGAATCGGCTTAAAGCTGCAATCCGATGACAGAGCCTCAGCAGCCGGTCATCACGACCGGCTGCTTGTGTTGCTCACAGACCAGCCGTCAGGGACGACGGCGACCCATGAAGAACGACACCACGAACAGCACCAGGAACAGCACGAACAGGATCTTGGCGATACTGGTGGCGGTACCGGCGATGCCACCGAAACCCAGGACGCCTGCGATGATCGCGATGATCAGGAAAGTGATAGCCCAGCTCAGCATGGTGTTTCTCCTATGTATTGCAAGTGCACTCAGCGGACGACAGCACCTGTCCAGCGAGCAGTGGTTTTATTAGCGAAATCCTGGGTATCCAGACTCGCCATCCGTGGTTCCACATCGGTCAGATCGAGATCCAGACCGTTGAGGTTGTGCGTCTGATTGAGCGCACGACCCATCATCAAAGCACTGAGCAACATCCCGAGTACGACCACCGCTGCAACGAACAGCACGATCATCAGCAGCATCCACATCATGGTCATGACCTCAGAATACCCAGCGGGTCTGCTTCACCAGACGGTCACCGTTGGACTGTGCCGGGATGGCTTTGAGTTCCCCACGGCCTTGACTTGCCAGCGGCTTGGCTGCAGGCACCATGGCCTGGGCAGCAGTGCGGGTGGATGCGATGAGTGCCTGTTCGCGGCTGACGTCCTGGCCCTGGGGGGCGGCGACGGCGGCGCTGGCGAAGCAAGCGAAGAGCGCAGTACCTACCAAGTGCTTGCGAAGGGTCTGGCTGATCATCGGGTATCTCCTGCAATCCGTTGGCCCTGGGGCCGGCTTGCCAAGGAGATTGCAGACTGCGTGCCAGCTTTTCGAAAACTATTTTTTCCTTTAAAAACAACAACTTATACTTTTTGGCAGAGGCGCCTGCACTTGCACCTTGCAAGGTGCAACGCCTGAACCATTGCGTTTTGCATGATGGCCAGTGGCTGATCTGGAGGCACCGGGCCAGTCCGCTCGACCGCGCAACGGGGAAAGGGAGCCCGAAACCTTCCATTGCCCACCAAAAAATCTGCTTTTTGCCACTTTCTCCCCGGCGGGTTGCGATCTGCACGATGCCCGTGACGGCCTGCCCGGATTGCCCGATGGTCCTGCGGATTGCAACTTGCACGATGTATGATGGACTAACTGCCAGCTCTGTCCTTTAGCGCGTTTCGGCCCCTGCGGCCTGGAGTTCTCCCGTCATGGAACAAACCAGCGGTCGTATCCTTCTTGTGGATGACGAAGCCGCCATCCTGCGGACCTTTCGTTTCTGCCTGGAAGACGCCGGCTACAGCGTGGCCACGGCCAACAGCGCGGCCCAGGCCGAGGCCCTGCTGCTGCGCCAGGTCTACGACCTCTGCTTTCTCGACCTGCGCCTGGGCGCGGACAACGGTCTGGACGTGCTGCAGCAGATGCGCATCCAGGCGCCCTGGATGCGGGTGGTGATTGTCACCGCCCACTCGGCCATCGACACCGCGGTGGACGCCATGCAGGCCGGCGCCGCCGACTACCTGGTGAAGCCCTGCAGTCCCGATCAGCTGCGCATGGCGGCGGCCAAGCAGCTAGAATTCCGCCAGCTCTCGGCGCGCCTGGAGGCCCTCGAGGGCGAAGTACGCAAGTCCAGCGCCGGTCTCGATTCGCGCAGCCCGGCGATGATGAGCATCCTGGAGACCGCCCGACAGGTCGCCACCACCGATGCCAACGTGCTGATCCTCGGCGAGTCCGGTTCCGGCAAGGGCGAACTGGCCCGCGCCATCCACGCCTGGAGTCGCCGCGCCAAGAAGACCTTCGTCACCATCAACTGCCCGTCGCTGTCGGCCGATCTGATGGAAAGCGAGATGTTCGGCCATACCCGCGGCGCCTTCACCGGGGCCAGCGAGAGCACCCTCGGCCGGGTCAGCCAGGCCGACGGCGGCACCCTCTTCCTCGACGAGATCGGCGACTTCCCCCTGGCCCTGCAGCCCAAGCTCTTGCGCTTCATCCAGGACAAGGAATACGAGCGCGTCGGCGATCCGGTGACCCGTCGCGCTGACGTGCGCATCCTCGCCGCCACCAACCGCAACCTGGAACAGATGGTGGCGGAAAACGAATTCCGCGAAGACCTGCTCTATCGCCTCAACGTCATCGTGCTCAACCTGCCGCCGCTGCGCGAGCGCAAGGAAGACATCGTCGATCTGGCCGAGCGCTTTCTCGCCCGCTTCGTCAAGGACTACAACAGACCCGCCCACGGCTTCAGCGAGGCGGCCCTGGAGGCCCTGCGCAACTATGGCTGGCCGGGCAACGTCCGCGAGCTGCGCAACGTCATCGAGCGGGCGAGCATCATCTGCGGCCAGGACCTGGTGGATGTCAACCACCTGGGCCTGGGTGACAGCCCGGCCAGCAGCGGCGCCGCCAGCGCACCGCGGGTCGGCGAGGCGCTGAGTCTGGAAGCCCTGGAGCGCGCCCACATCGCCGCGGTGATGGCCACCAGCGAGACCCTCGACCAGGCCGCCAAGACGCTGGGCATCGACGCCTCCACGCTCTATCGAAAACGCAAGCAGTACGGGCTATGAAGCTGCCGATCAAGTTGCACACCCGCCTCTTTCTCAGCATCTCCGCCCTGATCGCCGTGGCCCTCATCGGGCTGCTGGTGGGCCTGGTCAGCGTCCTGCACCTGGCCCGCGAGCAGAGCGTCCAGACCCGCAGCAACCTGGACTTCATCAACCTGACGCTGAACATGCGCCAGGAGTTGAGCAACAGCCTGTTCCAGATGCTCGACGGGGCACCCAACCCCCAGTCGCTGGCCGCGGCCCAGCAGCGTTTCCAGGAGTACCTGCAACAGGTCGAAGGCCAGATGCGCAATCCCGAGCAGCTGGCCATCCTGGAAGACGTCAAGCAGCGCTACCAGCGCTTTTCCGACTACCTGAGCTCACCCCCGGCGGGCTATGGCGAGTTGCGCGCCGATCGCGGCTTCCAGCAAACCCTCAACGCGCTGCGCACGCGCATCTACGATCTGCAGCGCAGCTATGTGGTGACCCTGGAGCGCATGCAGGACGAGGCCCATGACCGAGCGGTGATCATCGCCCTGCTGCTGGCGCTGATCGGCGTGGCCATCCTGGTCACCGGGGTGGTCACCGCCAACGGCATCGCCCGGCGCTTCACCGGGCCCATCGACGGCCTGGCCAAGGCCGCCGAACGCATCAGCCAGGGCAATTTCGACGTCCAGCTGCCCACCTCGCAGATCGCCGAATTCACCCTGCTCAGCCGCCGCTTCGGCAACATGGCCCAGGCCCTGCATCGCCTCAGCCAGACCAATGTCGAGGCCCTGGTGGCCGGCCAGCGGCGCTTGCAGGCGGTGCTCGACAGCATCGACTACGGCCTGGTGATCCTGGATCCCCAGGGCAACATCGAGCACGCCAATCCGGTGGCCTGCCGCCAGCTGGGCTGGAACGAGAATCACCTGGGCGAATCCCTGATCGCCGCCCTGGAACGCCCGGAAATCGAGACCAGCGTGCAACGGGTGCTGGCCGGCGGCGCCCTGGACGCGGCGCCTGAAGACCTGGAGATCCGCGTCGATGATGAGGTGCGGCTGCTGGCCTGGAGTCTGACCCCGGTCAACCACGCCGACGGCCGCAGCGTGGGTGCGCTGATGGTGCTGCGCGATGTCACCGAGCAGCGCGCCTTCGATCGGGTGCGCAACGAATTCGTCCTGCGCGCCTCCCACGAATTGCGCACCCCGGTCACCGGGATGCACATGGCCTTCGGGCTGTTGCGCGAACGCCTCAAGGTGGCACCGGAATCCCGCGAGGCCTTTCTGCTGCAGACGGTGGACGAGGAAACCCATCGCCTGGTGCAGCTGATCAACGACCTGCTGGACTATTCGCGCCACCAGAGCGGTCTGCAGCGTCCGGAAAAGCTGCCGAGCGAGATCGGCGACCTGCTGGAAGAAGCCCGCGCCCGCCATGTCGACGAAGCCCGCGAGCGCGATGTCGAGCTGGCCGTCGAGTTGCTGCACACGCCGCTGCCACGGGTCAGCCTGGATCCCAAGCAGCTGGCCCGGGTGTTCGACAACCTGCTGAGCAATGCCCTGCGCCATACCCCGGCCGGCGGCCGTATCGTCATCCAGGCCATGCGCCAGAACGAGCAGCTGCTGATGGCGGTGCAGGACAATGGCGAGGGCATCGCCTATGCCCAGCAGGGCCGGGTGTTCGAACCCTTCGTGCAGATCGGCAGCCAGAAGGGCGGCGCCGGCCTGGGCCTGGCCCTGTGCAAGGAAATCATCCGCCAGCACGGCGGCCGCATCGGCGTCGTCTCCCGCCCCGGCCAGGGCACCCAGATCTTCATGACCTTGCCGACCTGAGTCATCCCGGGCTGCTCTTACGGGCAGCACCGCGCTAGTCGACCCCGCTCCTGCCGGGATGAATGCAGTCAACCGCCTGCTCGGACAGCCCCCTCTCCCTCGGGGAGAGGGTTGGGGTGAGGGCGCCCTTCGCCACGGTGTCCCATTGGAAAAGGCTACGGGGCTGATCCCGCCAAATCGCGGCCATGCCGGTGCGCCGTAGCGACCGCTCCTACAGGAGCCGGACATCCTGTAGGAGCGGCCCATGGCCGCGATCAGCGGAACACCGGAATCCTACCGCAGCGTCCGCGCCAGCGCCTGGCGCCAGCCGGCATAGAGTTCGGGCACGGCGTTGGCGCGGGGTTCGTAGCGGCGACGTGGCCGTTCGAGATCGGCCAGGGCCGCGGCGTCCTGCCACCAGCCCAGGGCGTGGCCGGCCAGGTGGGCGGCGCCCAGGGCCGAGACCTCCGGCGACAGGCTGCAGATCACCGGGCGCTGCAGGAGATCGGCCTGGAATTGCAGCAGCCATTCGTTGCGCGTGGCGCCGCCGTCCACCCAGAGTTCGTCCAGGGCCGTCGGGCTGTCTTGCTGCATGGCGTCGAAGACATCGCGAATCTGGTAGGCGATGGCCTCCAGCGCCGCACGCATCAGGTGCGCCCGTCCGCAATTCTCGCTGAGACCGCAGAACAGCCCACGCGCCTCGGCCCGCCAGTGCGGCGCACCCAGGCCGCCCAGCGCCGGGACGAAGTAGACGCCGCCGTTGTCCGGCAGCGCCGCGGCTTCGGCGGCCAGGGCCTCCAGCTCTCCGGCGCCGCCCAGCAGGCGCGCCGTCCAGCCCACGGCGGCGCCGGTGTGGACGATGTTGCCTTCCAGGGCAAAGGTCGGCGTATCTCCCAGGCGCCAGGCCAGGGTGGTGGCCAGGCCATGGGCGGAGACCACGGGTTCAGCAATGGGCGTCATCAGTGAGGAACCGGTGCCCAGGGTGGCCTTGACCTTACCCGGGACGAAACCGCCCTGGCCGAACAGCGCCGCATGGGAATCGCCGATCATCGCCAGGATCGGCAGGCCGGCCGGCAGCGGACCCTGGGCGCGGGTCTCGCCGAAACAGCCGGCACTGGGACGGATCTCTGGCAGGGCCGCCCGGGGAATGCCGAACAGACTCAGCAGCTGCGGATCCCAGTCACCGCCGCGCAGATCGAGCAACTGGGTACGGGCGGCGTTGGCCGCGTCGATGAGAAAGCTCGTGCCACCGCTGAGTTGCCAGAGCAGCCAGCTGTCCACGGTGCCCAGGCAGATCTCGCCAGCGGCGGCGCGGGCCGTGCCGTCGGGAATCTGGTCGAGCAGCCAGCGCCATTTGCCGGCGGAAAACATCGGATCCAGCGCCAGGCCGCTGCGCTCGCGGATCAGCTCGCCGTGGCCGGCGGCGTGCAAGGCTTCGCACTGCGGCTGGGATCTCTTGCACTGCCAGCTCACCAGGGGGCCGAGCAACTGGCCGCTGCCGCGCTCCCAGGCCAGGGCGGATTCGCGCTGGTTGCTGATGGCGATGGCCGCCAGGGGGGCGTCCGTCTGTGCCAGGCAGTCGCCGATGGCGCCCTGCAGGGCCTGCCAGATGGCCAGGGGATCCTGCTCGGCATAGCCCGCCTGGGGATGCTGGACGGTGAGCGGCCGGGAACCGCGGGCCACGACCCGACCGGCGCGATCCACCAGGATCGCCTTGGCATTGGTGGTGCCCTCGTCGAGGGCGAGGATCAGCGGTTCGTCGGCCATGGCGGCTCCTTGTTCTTATCGGTTCACTACGCCAGAGCTCAGCGCAGGCGCTGCACCGCGGCGACGATGCCGGCAGCATCGATGCCGTGCTTGGCGCGGGTCGGCCCACGACCACCGGCGGCAGCATACTCGCCGTCGGCGATGCCCAGGCGGATCAGCGGCACGCCCAGCGCGGACTCGGCCATCACCTCGGCGACCAGGCTGCCCACCCCGCCATTGGCGTTGTGCTCTTCCACCGTGACCACCCCACCGCGGGCGGCGCAGAGGGCTTCGAGCAAGACCTCGCGCTGCAGCGGCCGGATCGACGACAGGTTGATCACCTGGGCGCTGATGCCCTGCTCGGCCAACAAGCGTGCGGCGTCCACCGCCTCGTGGACCACCGAACCCAGGGCCACCAGGCTGACGTCGTGCCCCTGGCGCAGCACGTCGACCTGACCGGGGACGAAGCGATAGTCGGGCCCGTGCAGATCGGGCAGCGCCTTGCCGTCCAGGCGGATATAGACCGGACCGTCATGGGCCAGGGCGTGTTCGACGATCTGCCGGCACTCGGCGCCATCGGCCGGGGCATAGATTTCCACGTGGCCGAAGCCGCGCATCACGGCGATGTCGTCGAGGCTGTGGTGGGTGCTGGCCAGGGGACCGTAGCTGGCCCCGGCGTTGAGGCCGAACATCTTGACGTTGGACCTGTTGTAGCAGACGTCCACCTTGACCTGTTCGTTGGCGCGGGAGATCAGGAAGGGCGCGGCGTTGCAGGTCACCGCCACCTTGCCGGCCAGGCCCAGGCCGGCGGCCACCCCGACCAGGGTCTGTTCGGCTATGCCGACGTTGACCAGGCGCTCCGGGAAGCGTTTGACGAAGGGGCCGATCTTGGCCGTGGAGGTGGAATCGCTCACCACCGGCACCAGGTCGACGCCGGCGTCCACCGCGGCGATGAAGGCCTCGACCATGACGCTGGCGAGATGGGCTTCGCCCGGGGTCTGGGTATCAGTGGCCATGGTCGAGCTCCTCCAGTGCAGCGGCGATCTCGTCGCCCTTGGGCACCCGGTGGTGCCATTCGGGTTTACCTTCGATGAAGGAAACCCCCTTGCCTTTGACGGTATTGGCGATCAGCACCTGGGGCTGGCCGCGGTGTTCACGCAGGGCTTCCAGGGTCTCCACCAGCTGGGCCACGTCGTTGCCGTCGCACTCGACCACATGGAAGCCGAAGGCGCGCCACTTCTCGGCCAGGGGCTCCAGCGGCAGGATCTCGGCGGTGGGGCCGGCCAGTTGCAGGCGGTTGTGGTCGACGATCACCGTGAGGTTGTCCAGCCGGTACTTGGCGGCGGTCAGCGCCGACTCCCAGTTGGAGCCCTCGCCCAGTTCGCCGTCACCGGTCAGCACATAGACGCGGCGCGGACTGCCATCGCGTTGCGCGGCCAGGGCGATCCCGGTGGCCACGGGCAGGCCGTGGCCGAGGGCGCCGGTGTTGAGTTCGATGCCGGGGGTCTTCTGCCGTACCGGATGGCCCGGCAGGTGGGAGTCGAAGTGCTGGTAGGTGTCGAGCCATTCCGGCGGAAAGTAGCCGGCTTCGGCCAGGCAGCAGTAGAGGCCGCCGACGCCGTGGCCCTTGCTCTGGATGTAGATGTCGCGCCGGGGATCGGCGAGGCGTTCCGGGGCGACGTCGAGCAGGCGGAAGTAGAGGGTGGCGAGGATGTCGGTCTCCGACAGATCCGCCCCGGTGTGGCCGCCGGCAGGCGAGCCGGCATTGAGCTGGATGACGCGCCGGCGGATCAGCCGGGCCTTTTCGCGAATCTGCGCGACGTCGTACTGGAACGGATTCATCAGGCGACCCCCTCGGGTATCCGAAGCTGCAGTGGAGCAGACGCCTGCCGAGGTTTCAGTGGGCGTCTTATGAATATTTATTCGTCACTGAAAATATATTTATCATTTAGACCTCAATCCGGAAGGCCGTCAATAGCCATGAAGGGCCGTCGGCGACCGGGTGAGCGGATAGAATGCGCGGCAGGATGCGGGATTGCCGAGGCCATCGCGTTCGGCATGCGGCGATGAAAAGGCGCTTGACTTCCATCCGGAACAGGCGGAGTCTGAATTAAAAATCAGGCACGCATAAATATTCAGGCGAGCCGAACACAAGAACAATAACCTCAGGAGAAGTGCGTGGACGCCAAAGCCCCGACCGCCTCGCCACCCGCCAAGCCCCTCGCCCGCCTGGCCCTGCGCCTGCCGCGCAACGTCGGCGGTCCGCTGATCGGCCTGGCGCTGCTGATCGCCGTGTTCTCCTTTGCCTCGGAGTATTTCTTCTCCGTGCGCAACGCCCTCAACATCCTCGACCAGGTGACCGTGCTCGGCATCCTGGCCATCGGCATGACCCTGGTCATCGTCATCGGCGGCATCGACCTGTCGGTGGGCTCGGTACTGGCCTTTTCCATGATGCTGCTAGGCTGGCTCTATCAGGACATCGGCTGGCCGCTGGGCCTGGCGATTCCCGCCGCCATCCTCGGCGGCCTGGTCTGCGGCCTGGTCTCGGGCCTGCTCATCGCCCGCGCCCGCCTGCCCGCCTTCATCGCCACCCTGACCATGATGTCGGTGGCCCGCGGCCTGGCCAACATCCTCACCGACGGTCGCCAGATCGTCGGCTTTCCCGACTGGTTCACCAGCCTGGCCACGGTGCGGCACTTCGGCTTCCTCTCGGTCACCGTCGGGCTGTTTTTGCTGATGCTGCTGGTGGCCTGGGTGTTCCTGCGCTTTCGCGCCGGTGGCCGCAACCTCTATGCCATGGGCGGCAGCGCCGAGGTGGCGCGGTTGTCGGGCATCAAGGTGCGCACCATCACCATCTGGATCTATGCCCTGAGCGGCGCCCTGGCGGGTCTGGCCGCGGTGGCCATGGCGGCGCGGCTGGATTCGTCCCAGCCCAGCGCCGGCCTGTCCATGGAGCTGGATGCCATCGCCGCGGTGGTGATCGGCGGCGCCAGCCTCAGCGGCGGCGTCGGCAGCGTCGGTGGCACCCTGGTGGGGGTGCTGATCATCGGCGTGCTGCGTAACGGCCTGAATCTGCTGGGGGTCTCGCCCTTCGTGCAGCAGGTGATCATCGGCATCGTCATCGCCCTGGCCGTCACCCTGGACACCCTGCGCCGCCGTAACGGGCAGCGCTAGGTCAGATCGGCTTCGTCTCGTCACCGCAGTACAACAATAACAACGGAGTGCCATCCATGCTGACCCCCAAGAAGCTGTTGCTCAGTACCCTGTTCGCCGCCATCACCTGCACCGGCGCCCTCAATGCCCAGGCCAAGGAACTCACCGTGGGCCTGGCCGTGGCCAACCTGCAGGCCGACTTCTTCAACCAGATCAAGCAGGCCGTCGAGGCCGAGGGCAAGGCCAAGGGCATCAAGGTGATCACCGTGGACGCCCAGGGCAATTCGGCGACCCAGGTCAACCAGATCCAGGACCTGATCACCCGCCAGGTCGACGCCCTGATCTACATCCCGGCCGGCGCCACCGCCGCCGGTGTCCCGGTCAAGGCGGCCAAGGCCGCCGGCATCCCGGTGGTGGCGGTGGACCGCAACGCCCCCGACGCCCCGGGTGACACCTTCATCGCCAGCGACAGCGTCGCCGCCGCCCGCACCCTGGCCGAATACGTCGGCAAGGTCACCAACGGCAAGGGCCGCGTCGCCATCCTCCAGGGTCAGATCGGCACCACCCCGGAAAACGATCGCGCCAAGGGCTTCGCCGAAGGCCTGGCCAAGTTTCCCGAGCTGAAGGTGGTCGCCCAGCAGCCCGCCGAGTGGGCCCAGGACAAGGGCTTCGCCGTGGCCCAGGACATGCTCCAGCGCGATCCCAACATCAGCGTCTTCTTCGGCCGTGCCGACGCCATGGCCCTGGGCGCGGCCCAGGCGGTCAAGGTGGCCAACCTCGACCATCCGGTGACCATCGTCGGCTTCGACGGCGACGTGGCCGGCCTCAAGGCCGTGGCCGCCGGCACCCTGTCCGCCACCATGACCCAGCAGACCCGCAAGATGGGGCGCATGGCCCTGGAATCGGCGGTGGCGCTCAAGGAGGGCAAGCAGGTGCCCAAGGAGCAGCTGCAGGAGGCGATCCTGACCACCAAGGATAACGTCGCCCCCTTCATCGAGAACCACCCGTAACGGTGCGTCTGGCCAGCGGCGGGTAACGGCCGTCGCCAGCCCATGCCCCAGGTGCCTCCCACGGGAGGCACCGTTTCAGCTCCCCCCTTTCGGAGGCTCCATGTCCGCCGTCATGCCCCTGGAACAGCCCGCGGCCCTCAGCCTGAGAAACATCGGCAAGAAATACGCCGGCATCGAGGTGCTTAGCGGCGTGGACGTCGACATCCAGCCCGGCGAGGTCCTGGCCCTGCTCGGCGAGAACGGCGCCGGCAAGTCCACCCTGTCGTCGATCATCGCCGGCCTGGTGCCGCCCGAAGCCGGCGGGCGCATGACCTGGCTGGGTCGCGACTATGCCCCGGACTCCCCCGGCGCCGCCCTGGCCGCCGGCATCGGCCTGATCCACCAGGAGATCCGCCTGCTGCCGGAACTGACCATCGCCGAGAACATGTTCGTCGGTCGCCTGCCCATGCGCGGTGGCCGCATCGATCGCGCCTTCATGGAAACCGAGGCCCAGCGCCAGCTGGATCGCCTGGGCCTGAAGGTACCCGCCACGCGCACCGTGGCCGGTCTCAGCGTGGCCGCCCAGCAACTGGTGGAGATCGCCAAGGCGCTGACCCTCAAGGCGCGCCTGCTGATCCTCGACGAACCCACCGCGGCCCTGGGTGGCGAAGAGACCGAGTTGCTGTTCGCCCAGGTCGAGCGACTCAAGGCCGAGGGCGTCTCCTTCATCTACATCAGCCATCGCCTGGAAGAGATCGCCCGCATCGCCGACCGGGTGCTGGTCTTGCGCGACGGCCGCCAGATCGCCCTGCACGCCACCGCCCAGGTGCCGGTGCGGCAACTGGTGGAAGAGATGGTCGGCCGCAGCGTGGAGCGCATCTTCCCGGCCATGGCCGCGCCCGCTGCCCGCGAGGTGCTGCGGGTGAAGGGCCTGAGCTGCCGCGAGATGCCACTCAAACACATCGATTTCAGCGTGCGCGCGGGCGAAGTCTTTGGCGTGGCCGGAGTGGTCGGTGCCGGGCGTACCGAGCTGGTCCGCGCCATCGCCGGCGCGGCCGAGCAGGTCACCGGCGAGCTGGTGCTGGAAGGCCAGGCCTGTCGCTTCGCCAGTCCCTACGACGCCATCCATGCCGGCATCGTGCTGGTGCCCGAGGATCGCAAGCAGCAGGGCGTGGTGGTCGATCACGCCATCGAGGAAAACCTCATCTATGGCAACACCGACCTGCTCGCCGGTGGCGGCTGGGTCTCGCCCGGCGGCCTGCGCGCCTTCGCCCGCAAGGCGGTGGCGCGGCTCGGCGTCAAGGGCCAGCCGGAGCAGGCCATCGCCGCCCTGTCCGGCGGCAACCAGCAGAAGGTGATCATCGCCAAGTGGCTGGCGCGCAATCCCAAGGTCTTCATCCTCGACGAGCCCACCCGCGGCATCGACGTCGGCGCCCGCGCCGCCATCTACCAGGTGATCGCCGAACTGGCGGCCACCGGCATGGCGGTGATCGTGGTCAGCTCGGACCTCGACGAGGTCCTCGGCCTGTCGCATCGGGTCATGGTGATGAGCCGTGGCCAGCAGATGGGCATTCTCGAACGTGAACAGGCCACTCCGGTGGCCGTGATGGAACTGGCGACCGCCTGACTAGGAGTTTTCCCATGCGTCTCTTCGATCTCGGCGGCCAGACCGCCTTCGTTACCGGTGCCGGCAGTGGCATCGGCCAGGCCATCGCCGTCGGACTGGCCGAGGCCGGCGCCCAGGTGGCCTGCTTCGACTTGCCCGGCAGCCGCGACCTCGCCGGTACCGTCGCGCGGATCCAGGCCCACGGCCGCCGCGCCCTGGCCCTGGAAGGCTCGGTGACCAGCGCCGCCGACCTGGAAGCCGCCGTGGCCCGTACCGAGGCCGAACTCGGCCCCCTGAGTCTCGCGGTCAACAGCGCCGGCATCGCCAACGCTCAGCCGGCCGAGGAGCTGGAACTGGAGCGCTGGCAGCGCATGCTCGACATCAACCTCACCGGGGTGATGCTCAGTTGCCAGGCCCAGGCGCGGGTCATGCTGCCGCGCGGCAAGGGCGCCATCGTCAACATCGCCTCCATGTCCGGCAGCATCGTCAACCGCGGCCTCCTGCAGGCCCACTACAACACCTCCAAGGCCGGGGTCATCCACCTGACCAAGAGCCTGGCGATGGAGTGGGCCGAGCGCGGCATCCGCGTCAACTGCATCAGCCCCGGCTACACCGCCACGCCGATGAACACCCGTCCCGAGGTGGCCGACCAGGTCAAGATCTTCGAGCAGACCACCCCGCTGGGCCGCATGGCCGAGGTGGAGGAAATGGTCGGTCCGGCGATCTTCCTCTGCAGCCCGGCCGCATCCTTTTGCACCGGGGTGGATCTCATCGTCGATGGCGGCTTCGTCTGCTGGTAACAACCCGCTGGCGATCACGCACGCCGGGTCGCCAACCGCTCTAGGAGGTTTCACGTGGAACGTCGCTTCGCAGGTCAAACCGTGGTCATCACCGGCGGTTGCCGGGGCATCGGCGAGGGTATCGCCGAGCGCTTCGGGCGTGAGGGCGCCAACCTGGTGCTGGTCTCCAACGCCGAGCGGGTGCACGACACCGCCGCACGGCTGGCCGCCGAGACCGGGGCCGAGGTGCTGCCACTGGTGGTGGACATCACCGACGAGGCGGCGGTGGCCGACCTCTATGCCCGGGCCGAGGCGCGCTTCGGCCGGGTCGACGTCTCGGTGCAGAACGCCGGGATCATCACCATCGATGCGTTCGACCGCATGCCGCGCGAGGACTTCGACCGCATCCTGCAGGTCAACACCACCGGCGTCTGGCTGTGCTGCCGCGAGGCGGCCAGGCGCATGGTCGCCGCCGGGCGTGGCGGACGCCTGATCAACACCAGCTCCGGCCAGGGGCGCCAGGGCTTCATCTACACGCCCCACTATGCGGCGAGCAAGATGGGCGTCATCGGCATCACCCAGAGCCTGGCCCATGAACTGGCGCGCCACGGCATCACGGTCAACGCCTTCTGCCCCGGCATCATCGAAAGCGAGATGTGGGACTACAACGACCGCGTCTGGGGCGAGATCCTTTCCACCCCGGAAAAGCGCTATGGCCAGGGCGAACTGATGCAGGAATGGGTCGGCAACATCCCCATGAAGCGCGCCGGCACCCCGGCCGATGTCGCCGGCCTGGTGGCCTTCCTCGCCTCGGCGGACGCCGTCTACATCACCGGCCAGGCGATCAATGTGGACGGTGGCCTGATCATGTCCTGATCGACCCCCGGGGACGCCAGGCCGCAAAAGCCTTGGCGTCCAGCGGGAGGCTGAGGGAAAATAGCGGGAAAATGCGCCTTTCTAACAGCCAAGTGCCTGCTTTTTGAGGGTTCGTCACGGCCGCCCCGGCCCGGCAGCCCTGGGTGCAACCTAGCCGCCGGTACCGGAAATCTGGATGAGTAATCTCGAAGAACAACGCCTGCTGACCAAGATCGCCTCCCTCTACTACGAAGAAGGGCTCAAGCAGTCGCAGATCTCCGAACAGCTCGACCTGTCGCAATCCTTCGTCAGCCGTGCCCTGAGCCGAGCGCTCAAGGAAGGCATCGTGCGCATCTCGGTGCAGCGCCCGCGCAACTTCCACCTGGAGCTGGAGCGTCAGCTGCAACAGCGCTACGGCATCCGCCAGGCGATCGTGGTGGAGCCCACCGGTGACGACGAAGAGGCTATCAAGCAGGCCATCGGCTCGGCCGCCGCCCACTACCTGGAAACCAGCGTCACCGAAAAGGACCACATCGGCATCTCCTCCTGGAGCTCCACCATCCGCGCCATGGTCGGCCACATGCACCGCGGCAGCAGTCGTCAAGGCGCGACCGAGGTGGTGCAGCTGCTCGGCGGGGTCGGCAACAAGGGTGCCTTCGAAGCCACCCTGCTGACCCAGCAACTGGCCAATCTGCTGGGTTGCCCGGCCTATCTGCTGCCGTCCCAGAGCATCGAGCAGTCGCCGGAAAGTCGCCAGCGCATCCTGCAGCTGGACGAGGTGCGCGAGGTCACCGAACGCTTCGCCCGGCTCACCGTGGCCCTGGTTGGCATCGGCGAGCTGGAGCCGTCGCAGCTCCTGCGCAACAGCGGCAACTATCACGGCGAGGCCATGCTGGAAGTGCTCGCCGCCCGCGGCGCGGTGGGCGACATCTGCCTGAGGTACTTCGACGCCCAAGGCCGACCGGTACTGGACGACAGTGAAGAGACCGTGGTCGCGGTGGACCTGCCGCAACTGCTGAAAATCGACCGCGTGGTGGGTCTGGCCGGGGGCCTGCGCAAGGTCAATGCCATCCGCGGCGCGCTGCAGGGCGGTTATCTGGATGTCCTGGTGGTCGATCTGCGCACTGCCCTGGCGCTGGTCCCCTGATCCACGCAAGCGGCTGCCAGAACCGGGCCGGAAAACGCGATTTGCTGCCAAACGGCCCACCCGGCACGGAAATCTTTGGCAACATTCGGCAAGGACTGATCCGTAAGCTGTAGGACGACTGTTCTCTGGATAGCGTCCCATGCCCTCAGCGTCTTCGGCTTCGGCCACTGCCCTGCCCACCTCCCAGCGGGCCGCCGCCCTCTCGGCGCGTCTCGATCGCCTGCCGGCCACCCGCAGCCTGTGGCGCCTGGTGGCCCTGCTGTCCATCGGCGGTTTCTTCGAACTCTACGACCTGTTCCAGACCGCCTACATCAGCCCCGGGCTCCTGCGCGATGGCGTCTTCCAGACCGGCGCGGCCGGGGTGTTCGGGGTCTCCGATCAGGCCGCCTTCGCCGCGGCCACCTTTCTCGGCCTGTTCGTCGGCGCCAGCCTGCTCAGCCCCATCGCCGACCGCTTCGGCCGCCGGGCGATCTTTACCTGGGCACTGGTCGGCTACACCCTGGCGACCCTGGCCATGGGTCTGCAGACCACCGCCCTGGGGCTGATCGCCCTGCGCTTCGTGGTGGGCATCGGCCTGGGCCTGGAGCTGGTGACCATCGACGCCTATCTGTCGGAGCTGGTGCCCAAGGCCATGCGCACCTCGGCCTTCGCCTTTGCCTTCGCCCTCCAGTTCCTCTCGGTGCCGGCGGTGGCGCTGCTGTCCTGGTGGCTGGTGCCCCAGGCGCCGCTGGGCATTTCCGGCTGGCGCTGGGTGGTGCTGTCCAGTGCCGTCTTCGCCCTGTTCATCTGGTGGCTGCGCCAGCGCCTGCCCGAATCGCCGCGCTGGCTGGCGCAGCAGGGCCGGCTGGACGAAGCCGAACAGGGCGTGGAGCGCCTGGAAGCCGCCTGCCAGGCCGACAGCGGCCAGCCGCTGCCGCCACCCGCGGCGATCGTCGAAGAACGCGCCGTGAGCGCGCGCTTCGCGGCGCTGTGGCAACCGCCCTATCGGCGGCGGGTGATCATGCTGATCGTCTTCAACCTGTTCCAGGCCATCGGCTTCTTCGGCTTCGGCAACTGGCTGCCGGCATTGCTCTCCGGCCAGGGCGTGAGCCTGACCCACAGCCTGGGCTATGCCTTCGTCATCACCCTCGCCTATCCGCTGGGACCGCTGCTGTTCGTGCGCATCGCCAACCGCTTCGAGAACAAGTGGCAGATCGTCGGCTCCGCCCTGGGGACGGTGGGCTTCGGCAGCCTGTTCGCCCTGCAGCAGGGCGCCCTCGGCCTGATCCTCTGTGGCGTCGGCATCACCTTCTGCAACGCCTGGCTGACCTTTGCCTTCCACTCCTACCAGGCGGAGCTGTTCCCCACCGCCATCCGCGCCCGGGCGGTGGGTTTCTGCTATTCCTTCAGCCGGCTGTCGACGGTGTTCAGCAGCCTGCTGATCGGCACCCTGCTGGAGCGCCTGGGTACCCCGGGCGTGCTGGCCTTCATCGTCGCCAGCATGCTGATCGTGGTGCTGACCATCGGCCTGTTCGGCCCGCGCACCCGCAACCGGGCGCTGGAAGACATCGCCCGCTGAGGCAGGCCCGCGGTCAGAGGCGGAATTGCCGGACCGCGCCGTTCAGGTCGCCGGCCAGGCGCGCCAGGTCGGTGCTGGCGGCGGCGGTCTGCTCGGCCCCGGCGGCGTTCTGGGTGGAGAGGTCGCGGATGCTGGTGAGGTTGCGATCCACCTCGCGCGCCACCTGGGCCTGCTCCTCGGTGGCCGCGGAAATGCTCAGGTTGCGCTCGTTGATCTGCACGATGTGGCGAGCGATCTCGGCCAGCGCCTCGCCGGCGGCGGCGGCCACCGTCAGGCAGGCACCAGCCTGCTGATTGCTGGTGGCCATGGCGTCCACCGCCTTGCCGGCGCCGCCCTGGATGGCACCGATCATGTCTTCGATCTCGCCAGTGGACTGCTGGGTACGGGCCGCCAGGGCGCGCACCTCGTCGGCCACCACGGCAAAGCCACGCCCGGCATCCCCGGCGCGCGCCGCTTCGATGGCGGCGTTGAGCGCCAGCAGATTGGTCTGCTCGGCGATGCCGCGGATCACGTCGAGCACCCCGCTGATGCGCTGCACCTGGCCCGCCAGGCCGTCGATCTCGCCGCTGCTGGAGGCCACCGCGCTGTGCAGGGCATGAATGGTGGCGAGGGTTTCCTCGACCCGGCGCTGACCGAGATCGGCCGAGGTGCGCGAGTCCTGGGCGGCAGCGCTGGCGGCCGCGGCATTGCGCGCCACCTCCTCCACCGCGGCGGTCATCTGATTGACGGCGGTGGCCGCCTGGGCCAGCTCGTCGTTTTGCCGCTGGATGCCGCGCAGGCCGGTCTCGGTGACCGTCGACAGCTCTTCGGAGGTGGACGCCAGGGTGGTGGACGACAGGGTCAGCCGCTCCAGGGTAGCGCGCAGGTTGTCCTGCATCCGCGCCATCGCAGCCAGCAACCGGCCGGGTTCGTCGCGCCCGTCGGGCTCGATCGTCCGGCTGAGATCGTTGGCAGCAATGCGCTCGGCCACCGCCAGGGCCTTTTCCAGCGGCCCGGTGAGGCTGCGGGTGAAGCGCCAGGCCAGCAGCAGGGTACCGGCCAGGGCCGCCACCATCACCGCCACGGTGATGGCGATGGCGTTGTGGTAGCTGGCCATGGAGGCGGCGGCCAGGCGCGTGACCTTGCCATCGACCACCCCGGCGAGTTCGTTGACGGTGGCGCTCAGGGCATTGCCGCTGTGGGCCATCTCGCCGTCCTGCCCGGCCAGCTTGAGCAACTCGGCGTCGTTCTGGTCGTCCAGCGCCTTGAGATAGCGATTCTGGTTGTTCAGGTAGGTGGCTAGCTGGCCGGTCATCCGGGTGTAGACCTCCCGCCCGGAGTCGGTGAGCAACAGGCCGTCGAACTGGCGCACATGCTGTTCCAGGCTGGCCTTGGCCGCGTCGATGGCCTTGTGCACCGCCTGGGTCTCGGCGTTGGAACTGGCCAGCATCAACCCCTGGTTCTGCATGCGCAGACTCAGCAGATCGGCGCGGATCTCGCCGATGGTCTGGACGCTGGGGATGACGTTGCCGACGATCTGCTCCTCGCTCTCCTTGATAACCCGATTCTGGCCCAGGGAAAACAACCCCAGGCCGATCACCAGCAGGGCGAAGAAACCAAAGGCGACCAGGGCCCGCGGGGCGATGTTGAGGGAGCGTAGCTTCACCGGGAAGACCTCGAAAAATGATTAGCCCCCTCATGATCGGCCAAACGGCGCCAGGCTTTAGGGTTCGCCAGCGCCGGATGGACGAAATGCCGCCTAAACCTCCTCCGCCTCGTTTAACCGCGTCTGCGCCAGACGTTTCGCCCCGGCCACGTCGGCCTTGCCGGTCCCCAGTTTCGGCAGGCTGTCCACCGCCAGCCAGGCCGAGGGCAGCAGCAGTCCACCCACCCCCTGGGCCAGCAGGGTCTTCTCCACCGCCGCGGCGTCCAGGGTGCCGGTATGCAGCACCACGATGCGCTCGCCCTTTCGGGCATCCGGCAGATTGACCGCCTGCAGCTCGATCTCCGGATCGGCCACCGCCCTGGCCAGGGCCTGCTCCACGGCGCCCAGGCTGACCATCTCGCCGCCGATCTTGGCGAAGCGCGAATAGCGGTCGACGATGGTGAGAAAGCCGTCCTCGTCCAGCCGACCCTGGTCGCCGGTCACATACCAGCGCTCGCCGTCGATCTCGCGGATGGCCTTGGCGGTGCGCTCGGGATCGTTCAGGTAGCCCTGCATCAGCTGCGGCCCGCCGATCAGCACCATGCCGGCCTCGCCGGTGGGCAATTCGGCAAAGGTCTGGGGGTCGACGATCTTGAAGCCGGTCCCCGGCAGCGGCATGCCCACGGTGCCGAGCTTGCCGCCGCGCTGCACCTGCAGGTAGCTGACGTCCAGGGCATCGGGCAGGTTGACCGAGGCCACCGGGGCGGTCTCGGTGGCGCCGTAGCCTTCGTAGATGTCCTGGTTGAACTTGAGCTTGAAGGCCTCGCGCACCGCCGGATCCAGGCGTTCGGCGCCGGCCACCACGATGCGCAGACTCTCCAGCATCAGCGGATGCACCTTGGTGTTGCGCACGAACAGCCGCAGGAAGGTCGAGGTGCCGCAGAGCACCGTGGCGCGATGGGTCGCCACCGCCTTGGCGATGCCGGCCACGTCGGTAGGATCGGCCTGGCAGACCACCGGCACCCCCTCGATCAGCGGCAGGAACTGGGTCACCGTAAGACCGAAGGCGTGGAACAGCGGCAGCGAGGCCATGAAGACGTCGTCGTCCTGGGTATTGAGCACGTCCGAGGTCTGCTTGAGATTGGCCATCAGGTTGCGATGACTGAGCATCACCCCCTTGGGCGTGCCCTCGCTGCCACTGGAGAAGAGGATGGCGGCGGTGGCCTCGGGATCGTGGGCGCGACTCACCAGCACCTGCAGCATGGCGGTCGGCAGCAGCCAGACCGCCAGCCAGTTGGCCAGCAACTCGGCCTTGCCGATCCCGGCGCGCAATGCCTCCAGATCCACCACCTCGCGCCCGGCGAGCAACTCGTCCACCGGCAGGCCGCGCTGGCGCAGGCGGTCGAGAAAGCGCGTCGAGGTGTAGACGGTGCGGATACCGGCCTGGTCCAGGCCCGAGGCCAGGGCCTCGGGCGTGGCCGTGTAGTTGAGATTGACCAGCGTCTTGCCGGCCAGCAGCACCGCCATGTTGGCCAGCATGCCGCCGCTGCTGGTGGGCAGCAGCAGACCCAGATTGGCCTCGGGCCGCTTGCGCATCCGCCGCGCCAGGCAGGCGGCGCCGGTGAGCGCCTGGGCGGCCTTGAGCGGAGCGCCCAGGTCGTCTATCAGCGCCAGGCCATTGGGTCGGCGCTTGACGCTGGCCACCCAGGCATCGGCCAACGACGGCAGGCCCTGCATGTAGCGCTCCCAGGAGCGGATCGACAGCTCGAAGATCCGCCGCTTGAGCACATCGGCCGGGGTGTCCTTGGCCAGCGCCTTGCCAAAGGCCACCACCACCTCGCGGTGCAGCGGACTGTCGCGCAGTTCCTTGAGCTTGCTGGAGGAGCGCGAGAACTGGCTGCCCCAGAGGCCGCGCAGATAGAAGGGCACGATCTGCACCTCGGACCCGACCCGCTCGCAGGCCTTTTCGTAGCCGCGGCGGAATTCGCCGAGTTGCCCGGTGCGGCTGATCGCCCCTTCCGGAAACAGGCAGACCACCTCGCCCGCGCTGAGCAACGCCGCCACCTGCTCCAGCGCCGCCCCGGCACCGTTGCCCTGGGCGATGGGCAGGCAGCCCATGGCCTTGAGGAAGGGTTTCAGGTACCAGCGCTCATAGATGGAGCGCAGCATCACGAAGCGCACCGGGCGCGGACTGGCGATCTGCACCATGGCCCAGTCGACCCAGCTGATGTGATTGCCCAGCAGCAGCACCCCGCCCTGGGCCGGCAGGTTCTGCAACCCCTGCACCTGGATGCGGTAGTGGCGGGTGACCATCAGGCCGAGCAGAAAGCGCACCAGACTCTGCGGCAGCTTCCACACCGTGTAGGCGCCGCCGATCAGCGCCACCGCGGCGATCAGCAGCAGCAGCCAGCGACTGTCCAGGCCGAGCAGGGCGATCACCGCGGTGAGCACCAGAAAGCTCAGCATGGCGACGTTCTGTACCCAGTTGTTGGCCGCCAGCACCGTGCCGAGCTGGTCTTCCCGGGCATGGAACTGGATCAGCGCATTGAGCGGCACGATGAACAGCCCGCCCATCAGCCCGATGAAGACGAAGTTGAGCGCATGCACCAGCGCCGAACTGGGCGCCGGCAGCCACCACAGACCGAGGGCGATGCCCAGCGCGCCCACCGGGATCAGGCCGGTCTCGATACGCCCGCGCGAGGCCCGGCTGGCCAGCGCCGAGCCGAGGGCGATGCCGATCCCGGCGCAGGCCAGGATGCCCTGCAGCAGCAACACGTTGTCGATGCCCAGGTGATCCTTGGCATAGGCCGGAAAACTCGCCAGCAGCACCTGGCCCACCGACCAGAACACCGCGAGGCCGATGATCGACAGGCGGATCACCGGATTCTCGCCGATCACCGCCAGGTTCTGCCGGGCGCTCTGCAGCCGCACATAGGCATGCCAGTCGAAGGGTGCACGCGGCCTGGGCTCTTCCAGCAGCGGCAGGCGATAGAGCAGCGCCACCTCGGCCAGGCTGCAGAGCACCAGCAGCCAGCCCAGCGGGGCGATGTCCTGCAGGATGGCATGGGGCGTGGCCTGGTCCGCGCCCAGGTGCAGCTGGAAGAAGGCGGTGAAGACCACGGTGCCGGCGAGGATGGCGATGATGGAATTGGCCTGCACCAGGCCATTGCCCTCGGCCAGCCGCTGCTTGCCGAACAGCGCCTTGATGTAGCCGTACTTGGCCGGCGAATAGAAGGTCGCCTGGATGGCCAGCAGGAGCGTCATGGCAAAGGCCAGCTCGAACAGCCCGGCGTAGTAGGCCAGGGTGATGCCGAGGGTGATGGCCACCGCCGCCCAGCCGCCGAGGCGCAGCACCCGCACCTTGGCGAAGCGATCGGCGACATGGCCGGAGGGGCTGAACAGCAGGATGAAGGGCAGCAGCATCATGCCGTTGACCAGCGCGGTCAGCACCACCTGGGTGGAACCGTCATAGACCTTGAACACGGTGTTCTGGATGACGATCTTGTGGCCAAGATCGACGAAGGCGTTGAGAAAGACGGCGATCAGGTAGGGCCAGGCCCCCTTGATCCGGTGCAGCTTGTCCATGCGGAGTCTCTTTCGAGCAGGGGAGTCCGTAGCCTGAGTGAGACGCTCAGGCAGCGCAAGCAGCGCCATTGGTCAACAAATATGCGAATCAGGGCTATACAAGCTCGCGAAAGCGCGTATGGTGTAGGCACTGCTACTGCAATAGTTACTCGATACCTGCTTGATGTTGCTTCATTTTCATCTCCTGGCTCGTCTCACTCTCGCATTACAGTCCCGCTAGCGAATGTCTCGCTAACGTGGTTGTTCCCCCTACATCCTGGAGATACTCATGTCCAATCGTGAAAATGGCACCGTCAAGTGGTTCAACGATGAGAAAGGCTACGGCTTCATCACCCCGGAAAGCGGCGCCGACCTGTTCGTGCACTACCGCTCCATCGAAAGCGCCGGCTTCAAGAGCCTGAGCGAAGGCCAGAAGGTCACTTTCGTGGCTGTCAAAGGCCAGAAGGGTATGCAAGCTGACCAGGTTCAAGTCGTCTAACGACTGATCCGGTTGCAGAAAGGCCCCACTTCGGTGGGGCTTTTTCGTTTCTGGGATTCGGGTTTTGCGGGATTGCCCATCTGCGCCACAAAGACGCTGATTGCCCAAACCACCCAAAGCCTCAGGCGCGCCCAATGCCCCTTCCAGCAGGGCGAACGCAATCGTTGCGCAAGGGTCGAGCGGCATGGATGCCGCGAGAGTCGCGAGCGCCATGGAAGGCCCTTCGCGGCGGGCCCCTGGAGCGGCGATGGAGGGAGTGGACCCCGGCGCAGCCGGGGCCGGATGGAGGGGCAAGCGTTTTTGGTTACTTTTGTCCGGGGCGCGCAGCCGCGACTGGCAAAAATGACTCGCCCGATGGGGCGAAACAAGAGGTAGCCGCAAACCTCGATAATCAGCCAAACAGCCCTGGCATTGGCTTACCCCTTGTCGTACGCCCGCTCCAGCGCCTCATTGAGCGTCCGCACCACCTTCACCCGGGCGAACCTCTTGTCGTTGGCCTCCACCAGGGTCCAGGGCGCGATGGCGGTGCTGGTCTGGACCACCATGTCGTTGACCGCCTGGCTGTAGAGATCCCACTTGTCCCGGTTGCGCCAGTCGTCCTCGGTGATCTTGAAACGCTTGAAGGGCGTTTCCTCGCGGGCGCGAAAGCGTTCGAGCTGGGTGTCCTGGTCGATGGCCAGCCAGAACTTGGCCAGCACGATGCCGGCGTCGTGGAGCTGTTCCTCGAAGTCGTTGATCTCGCCATAGGCCCGCTGCCAATCGGCGACGGGCGTCAGCTCCTCGACCCGCTCCACCAGTACCCGGCCGTACCAGGAGCGGTCGAAGATGGTGAAGTTGGCCTGCCGCGGGATGTGCCGCCAGAAGCGCCAGAGATAGGGCTGGGCCAGCTCCTCGTCGCTGGGTGCGGCAACCGGGACGATGCGGTACTGGCGCGGATCCAGGGCGCCGGTGACCCGGCGGATGGCGCTGCCCTTGCCAGCGGCGTCGTTGCCCTCGAAGGCCGCTACCAGGGCATGGCGGCGATACTTCTTGTCGCGCAGCAGCCGCGCCAGGCGCGCCTGTTCGGCGAGCAGCTGGTCTTCGTAGTCGGCCTTGTCCAGGCGCTGGGTCAGATCCATGGCTTCCAGCACGCCACGACCATCCACCGGTGGCGGTACTACGGCGGCTGCCCGGCGCTGCTTGCGCGGCTTGTTGGCCAGGGCCCGCTGCAGCGCCTTGAGCAGCACGGTGCCGACGGTCAGGCTGCGAAAGCGCTCGTCGAAGCCGGGCACCACGTGCCAGGGGGCGTAATCGTGGTGGGTTCGCCGCACCACCCGTTCGCCCTCCTTGACGAAACGGTCGTAGACCTTGGCCTGGCGCCAGTCCAGCGGACTGAGCTTCCAGCCCAGGCGGGGATCGTTCTTGAGGTGCTTCAGGCGCTGCTTGAGCTGCGGCTTGGAGAGGTGGAACCAGAACTTGAGGATCAGCGCGCCTTCGTCGGCCAGCATGCGCTCGAAGCGTTCCGCCTGGCCAATGGCGGCATCCAGCTCGACGCGACTGAGTTCCTTGTTGACCCGGCCGTGCAGCATCTGGCTGTACCAGTTGCCAAAGAAGACGCCGGTCCGGCCCTTGCCCGGCAGGCGCTGCCAGTAGCGCCAGGCTGGGGGATGCTGGCGTTCCTCGGCGGTGGGCTGGAGAAAGGTCTCGACGCGGATCAGGCGTGGATCCATCCACTCGTTGAGCAGCTTGACCGTCTCGCCCTTGCCCGCCCCCTCGATGCCATTGATCAGCACGATCACCGGGAAACGGCCCTGCGCCTTGAGTTCGTACTGGGCGGCCAGCAGTGCCTCGCGCAGCTTGGGCAGCTTGGCGTCGTAGGTGGCCTCATCGAGCAGGTGTTCGTTTTCGGCGGCTTCGAACATCCGGATCTCCTTGCGCAGGTGGTCGGGCAACTATAGCCCTTCTGACCCGGCCTGCGGCAGGCGGTGCCCGGCGCCAGGCGGCATGAAGGAAATATGACGTTTAGATGAAATTTGGCATCTCCCGCTGTCGTGGAGGTCTTTCATACCGTTACGCTCCCGCGCAAGCGGGTGTGGCAGTCCACCCTATTGAGGAGAGTTCGATGGCCTTTCGTTTCGATGCACGGCAACCGGCTGACGAGGAAGTCCGCCGCGTGGTGACGGATCGTCTGGTGCAGGCTGAAGCGTCCCTGGCGAGCGGTACCCCCAAGGGCGTCCACGAGACGCGCAAGCGCCTCAAGGAATTGCGCGCCCTCCTGCGGCTGCTGCACGGCGCCCTGGGCAAGCGCGCCTTCGCCAGTCGCAATCGGCGTCTGCGCGACCTGGGCCGCGAGCTGTCGTCGTTGCGCGACAGCGCCGCCCTGGTGGAAAGCTGGGACAAGCTGGGCGAATCCGATCGCAAGAGATTCGCCTCACCGGCCATGAAGCGCGTGCGGCAGCGGCTGCAGGAGCGCGCCGACCAGCAGATCGCCGCGGCCAGCGGCCATCCCGAACTGCTCGAGGAACTGACCGCCATGCGCGAGGAGGTGGCCGGCTGGAAACTGTCCGGCAAGGGCTTCGCCCTCTTCGCCCGCGGCCTGGAAGACAACTACAAGGCCGGGCGCCAGGCGCTCAAGACCGCGCGCGACAAGCCCACCGACGATACCCTGCACGACTGGCGCAAGCGGGTGAAGGATCACTGGTATCACACCCAGCTGCTCGCCGCGGCCTGGCCGGCGGAATTCAAGACGCGGCAGAAGAGCCTCAAGCGCCTGTCGGAATACCTGGGCGACGATCACGACCTGGCGGTGATGCAGCAGCTGCTGGTGGACGAGCCGACCCTGTTCGGCGCCAGCAACACCCGCCTGGCGATCGGCGAAAGCCTGGCCCAGCAGCGCGAGCGGCTGCAGGCGAAGGCCTTTTCCCTGGGCCTGCGCCTCTATCTGGACAAGCCCACTGCCCTCGCCGAACGCTGGCGGGATCTCTGGCGGCTGGCCAGCCGCCCCTATGCCCCGCGCAAGACCAAGGGCCAGAGCGCCAAGGCCCCTGCCGGACTGCTGCCGCACCTGGTCGAGGAATCGTCAGTCTAACGTCTGGACCAGACGGGATTTGTCGCGCGTGCTGGTGGTCCAAGTCCGGGCACACCACCACGCCGAGGTCTCGCGATGAAATCCAAGCTGCTCGCTTCCCTGTTTGCCTGTTCCGTCCTGGCCAGCACCGCCGCCCTGGCCGATCAGCCCGGCGCCGACTGGATGCCCATGAACGACGTCAAGTCCAAGCTCATGGAGCAGGGCTACACCTCGATCACCAAGATCGAAGCCGATGACGGTCAGTGGGAAGGCGAAGGCATGAAGAAGGATGGTATGAAGTACGACTTCCATGCCGACGCCAAGACCGGCAAGATCACCAAGGAAAAGATGGACATGTGATCTCTCGGGGATCCGGCCACGCGCCCGGATCCCCACCGACACCTGCGCCTCTTCCTGCCCGCTCTCTGCCTGGTCGGCTCGTCCTGAGCCACCTTCTTGTCACCTAGGAACCCCCATGTACAGTACCGCTTTGGTCGAGCTGCTGCGCACCCACGAGCGGTCGCTGCTCGATGCCTGGATCGGCGCCCAGCGCGCGGCCGGCATGCGCATCGACCTGCTCGATGAAACCACCATCCTGGCCAACTCCGCCGAATTGCTGCGCCGCATCACCGTGGCCGCCGCCCAGGGCCTGGGCAATCTGCGCGAGCCGCACTGGCAGCCGGTGCGCGCGCTGCTGGAGCGCTTCTCCTTCGACCAGAGTCGCGCGGGCCTGACGCCCGCGCAGACGGCGACCTTTGTCTTCTCGCTCAAGGAACCGCTGTTCAACCTGATCCAGAACGAGTGCGACGATCCCCTCGCCGAGATCTGGGCCGCCACCCGGCTGATCGACGATCTCGGTCTGTACAGCATGGAAAGCTTCATGAGCGGTCGCGAGACGGTGATCCGCGAGCAGCAGGAAAGCATGCTGGAACTGTCCACCCCGGTGGTGGAGCTGTGGGACGGCATCCTGGCCATCCCGCTGATCGGCGCGCTGGACAGCAACCGCACCCAGGTGGTGATGGAGTCGCTGCTGGAAAAGATCGTCCAGACCGGGTCGGACATCGCCATCATCGACATCACCGGCGTACCCACGGTGGACACCATGGTCGCCCAGCACCTGCTCAAGACGGTGACCGCCGCCCGGCTGATGGGCGCCCAGTGCATCATCAGCGGCATCCGCCCGCAGATCGCCGCCACCATCGTCCACCTGGGCGTGGACCTGGGCGACGTCATCACCAAGGCGTCCCTGGCCGATGCCTTCCGCCTGGCCCTGCGCCAGCAGGGCGTGCGCCTGGCCGCCCCGGCCGCCAAGGGTTAGGGAGCGCCTCATGATCGAGCGGATTCCGATTCTCAAGCTTGGACCCTTCCTGCTGCTGAGCATCCAGGTGGACATGCACGACCAGCTGGCGCTGGACCTGCAGGAAGACCTCACCGAGCAGATCGTGCGGCACAAGGCCAAGGGCGTGCTCATCGACATCTCCGCGCTGGAAATCGTCGACTCCTTCATTGGCCGGATGCTCTCCCACATCGCCCAGGTCTCGCGCATCCTCGATGCCAAGGTGATCGTGGTCGGCATGCAGCCGGCGGTGGCCATCACCCTGGTGGAACTGGGGCTATCGCTGGAAGGCATCGCCACGGCGCTGAACATGGAAAAGGGCATGCGCCGGCTGGAAGCCATGGTCGCCGCGGACGAATCGCTGGAGGAGTCAGAGGGTGGCGAAGACACAGACGCTTCCACTCCGCCAGGAGACTGACATCGTGCTGATCCGTCAGCAGGTGCGCAAGGTCGCCGAAGCCATCCGCCTGGGCCTCATCTCCCAGACCAAGATCGTCACTGCGGCCAGCGAGATCGCGCGCAACGGCCTGGTCTACGGGCTGGGCGGCGAGTGCCTGATCGAGGAGACGCTGCGCGCCGGCAAGCCGGCGATCCGCCTGGTGATCCGCGATCACGGCCCGGGCATCGCCGATCTCGAGCGCGCCATGGTCGACGGCTACACCTCGGGCAAGGGCCTGGGCCTGGGCCTGTCCGGTTCGCGGCGGCTGGTGGACGACTTCCACATCGACAGCCAGCCCGGCCAGGGCACCACCGTCGAACTCTGGAAGTGGCGATGAACGACCAGCCGTGCAGCCTGGTGCTGCCGGTGAGCACCAGCGTCCATGTCGATGCCGCCCGGCGCGCCCTGGTCCGGCTGGCCGGCACCGTCACCGCCGACGAAACCCTGCTCGGGCGCCTGACCATCGTCGCCCAGGAGCTGGGCTACAACCTGGTCCGCCATGCCGGGCACGGCGAACTCCTGGCCACCCTGGGCGGCGAAGGGGTGCTCGATGTCCTGGCGGTGGATCGCGGCCCGGGCATGCACGACGTCGCCCGCTGCCTGAGCGATCACTACAGCACGGCCGCGACGCTGGGCGCCGGCCTGGGGGCGATTCGCCGGCAGGCCGATGTGTTCGACATCCATTCGCGACCGGGTCAGGGCACCGTGGTGCTGGCGCGCTTCCATCTGGCCGGGACGCCCGGCAGCCGGTTGCAGCATGGCGCCCTGTGCACGCCGCACCCCGAGGAGCAGCTCTGCGGCGACACCTGGGCGGTCAGCGGGCGCCGCCTGCTCGTCTGCGACGGCCTGGGCCATGGCCAGCAGGCCGCCACCGCCAGTCGCCGGGCGCGGGAACTGTTCCTGCGCCATGGCGCGCACCTGCCCCTGCAGCGGCTGATGGAGAATCTGCACCAGGCGCTCATGGAAACCCGCGGCGCCGCCCTGGCGCTGGCCGAGCTGGACCCGGATCAGGGCCAGGTGAGCTTTTGCGGCATCGGCAACATCGCCGGGCGCCTGCTGGGCAACACCACACGCAGCCTGGTGTCCAACAACGGCACCCTGGGCTACCGGATCGGGCGGATCCAGACCTATACCTACCCCTGGACGCCCGGCACCCTGCTGGTGCTGAACTCCGATGGCCTGACGTCCAAGGTGGGACTGGGCGAGCACTCCGGGCTCGGGGCGCGCCATCCGGCACTGATCGCCGCCCTCCTGCACCGCGACTTCCGGCGCTCCGCCGACGATGCCACCGTTCTGGTACTCAAGCATGTCTGACGTCTTGCCCCTGCTGACCCTCGCCCTGCACAGCGAGCAGGACATCGTGCACTGCCGCCAGGCCGCCAAGCGCCTGGCCGCGGCCATGGAGTGGCCGGCGCTGGAGCAGATCCGCCTGGCCACCGCGGTCTCCGAACTGGCGCGCAACATCCACCAGTACGCCGGCAGCGGTCACTTCGACTTCGCCCTGCTGCGTGGCGAAGACCTGCGCCTGAGCGGCCTGGAGGTGCGGGCGGTCGACCAGGGTCCGGGCATCGCCGAGATGGAGGCCATCCGCGCGGGCAGCTATCGCTCCAGCACCGGCATGGGCATCGGCCTGCGCGGCGCCCAGCGGCTGTTCGACGACTTCGACATCCAGACCTCCCCTGCCGGCACCTGCATCACCGCCCGCAAGTACCAGGCGCCGCGACCCTTTCCCGAGGCGGAGCAGCTCCAGGCGCTGACGGCCGAGCTGCAGGGCAGTCCGCCACCGGATCCCTACCAGCAGATCCGTCTGCAGAGCGAAGAGCTGCTGCTGACCAACACCGAGCTGCAGGTGCGCCAGTCGGAACTGGAGGTCACCAACAAGGAACTGGAAAACACCAACCAGGGCGTGGTGGCGCTCTATTCCGAACTGGAAAAGGCCACCCAGGAGCTCAAGGAGGCCAGCGAGGCGAAGACCCGTTTCTTCTCCAACATGACCCATGAATTCCGCACCCCGATCAACATCATCGAGAATGTCGCCAAGCTGCTCGCCAGCGGCGTGGACGGGGCGCTCAATGCCGAACAGCAGCGCCAGGTGCGCTTCATCAGCGACGCGGCGCTGGAACTGGCCAATCTGGTCGGCGAGTTGCTGGCGCTGGCCGAGGTGCAGTCCGGCCGCCTGACCATCGTGCCCCAGCCCTTTGCGCTGGGGCCTTTCATCGATCGCCTCGAACAGTTCGCCGCGGCCCTGGCGCCGCGCTATCCGCAGGTCAGCTTCAGCGTCGCCCCGCCGCCGGCCGGGGTGCTGCTGGATACCGACGAGAGTCGGCTGTTCCAGGTGCTGCGCAACCTGATTTCCAACGCCTTCAAGTACACCCCCCGGGGCCAGGTGCGCATCCAGGTGTTCCAGCCCGACGACGCCAGCCTGGAATTCCTGGTGGAAGACAGCGGCATCGGCATCGCCGCGGCGGATCAGCAGAAGATCTTCGAGGAATTCGAGCGCATCCGTTCGCCGCACCTGACCCATATCGAAGGCACCGGCCTGGGCCTGCCCCTGGCGCAGCGCCTGGCCGTGCTGCTGCGCGGCGAGCTGTCCCTCGACAGCGAAGTCGGCCGCGGCAGTCGCTTCACCCTGCGCCTGCCGCGCCACTACGCCAACCACCGGGCCGCCGAGCCGGAGCCCGATCTCAGCGGCCTCACCGTGCTGGTGATCGAGGACAACGAGGGCGATCGCTATCTGGTCCGGCGCACCCTCGAACGCCTCAATCCGGTCCTGCTGGAGGCGGACAGCGCCCGCAGCAGCCTGGACCGGCTCAATGCAGTGCGCCCGGACATCATCATCCTCGACCTCGACCTGCCCGACATCAATGGCGAGGACCTGCTCGCCAGCATGGACTGGAGCATGCACCGGCGGGTGCTGATCAACACCGCCCAGCCCCTCGACGAGGCGGGCCGCCAGCGCCTGCAGGACTACTGCCACGCCATCCTGTTCAAGCACGCCCCCGATCACGCCGAGCGGCTGCTGGCCGAGGTCTGCGCCCTGGCGCGGAGCCTGTCCGATGACTAGTGCCCCGCGCCGCATCGTCATCATCGACGACACCGAGGCCAATCGCTATGTGCTGCGCAAGATCCTCGGCAGCCAGAGCCACTACGAGGTGCTGGAAGCCGCCAGCGGTGCCAGTGGCCTGGCGCTGATCGACGAATCCGTCGAGCTGGTGATCATCGACGTCAATCTGCCGGACACCACCGGCTTCGAGCTGATCCAGGCCATCGAGCGCAAGTGCGGCTGGGGCCGGCTGCCGGCCATCATCAACATCTCGGCCACCTTCGTTTCCGGCAAGGACAAGGCCCAGGGTTTCAATACCGGCGCCCAGGCCTACCTGACCCACCCGATCAATCCGGAAGAGGTGCTGGCCACCGTCGGCGCCCTGCTCAAGGCCAGCTCGCGGGTCGGCCACATGGAGCAGCAGCGCAATTCGGCCATCGCCCGCAGCGAGAATCTGCAGGCGGAAAAGGTCATGCTCGAACGCTTCATGAGATCGCTCAACCACGACCTGCGCTCGCCGCTCACCGCCGCCACCATGGTGGTCAACCTGATGCAGCGCAATCCGGCGCGGCGTACCGACGATCTGCTGCAGACCCTGCACGACAACCTGCAGCGCATGAACCAGATGATCACCGACGTGCTGGACATCAGCCACATGAGCCTGGGCGGCGGCGTCCGCCTCAGCGGCGATCCGCTGGTGCTGGGTCCGTTGCTGAACGACGCCGCGGCCAACCTGCGCCTGCAGTTCGCCAATCATCTCGACCTGAGTCTGGAGACCCCGGCGCAGGAGGTGCTGTGGGACAGATACGCCTTCCTGCGCATCTTCGACAACCTGGTGCTCAACGCCGCCAAGCACGGCGAGGCGGGAACGCCGATCCGGGTCCGCCAGTGGCTGGCCGACGACCAGGTCATGCTGGAGTTGCGCAACCTCGGCCAGTTTCCCGACGAGGTCCTGGCCAACCTGGCCACGCCCTATTTCATCTCCACCCGCAGCGACAAGCGCGGCTGGGGCCTGGGCCTGCCCATCGTCAAGGCGCTCAGCGAAAGCTTCGGCGGCGAGGCGCGCTTCGCCAATGGCGCGGGCGAGGTGGTCATCACCCTGCACCTGCCGCTGCGGCTGGCCTAGCGACTTTCGGGGCAGCGCGCCGCGACTATCCTGGTGCCGGTAGCGTGGAAAACCGCACAGCGTTTTCCACTGGTGCAAGACAAGGACTTGGCGATGTGGACAAGGCTGCGCCATTGTCCACGCTACGGGGCTACGCTACGGCGGTAGGTTGGGGTCGAGCGCAGCGAAGCCCAATGCTGCCGAGGTTCAGGCCGCGCGGTTGGGCTTCGCTCGGGTTCAGCCCAACCGCCCTCCTCCTCAGAACTCGATCTGCACATCCCCTTGCGGGATGCTGCAGCAGGACAGGATGTAGCCTTCGGCTTCGTCTTCCTCGGTGATGCCGCCGTTGTGGTCCATGACCACCTCGCCGCTCTTCTTGAGCACCTTGCAGGTGCCGCAGATGCCCATGCCGCAGGCCTTGGGGATGTGCAGGCCGAGCTTGGCCGCGGCGCCGTGGATGGTTTCGCCGGGGCCGATGTTGACGCTCTTGCCACTCTCGGTGAAGGCGACGTTGCACTGGGCTTCCAGGGGAATCGGCGGCAGTTCGGCCGCGGCTTCGGCCTGCTCGGCCGCCTCCACCTTGGCTTCCGGCGGCGTCGCGCCGAAGGATTCCTCGTGGTAGTGGGTCATGTCGAAGTCCAGCTCGCGGAGCATGGCCTTGACGGCGTTCATGTAGGGCGTGGGGCCGCAGCAGAAGATCTCGCGCTCCCGGAAGTCTGGCGCCATCAGCTCCAGCATGCGGCGGTCGAAGTAGCCGCGATAGCCGGCCCAGGACTCGCCGTGCTCGGTGCGCTCGCACACCAGATTCAGGGCGAAGTTGTCGATCCGCGCCGCCATGTGCTCCAGCTCGCCCTGGTAGATGATGTCGCGCGGGGTGCGGGCGCTGTGCACGAAGACCATGTCGACGCTGGCGTTGGTGTCGTAGAACCAGCGCGCCATGGACATCACCGGGGTGATGCCGACGCCGCCGGAGAGGTAGAGCACCTTGTCGGCGGGATAGTCGATGGCGTTGAACAGGCCGACCGGCCCGTGCACGGCCAGGTTGTCGCCGACCTTCATGTTGTCGTGCAGCCAGTTGGACACCTGGCCGCCCGGCACGCGCTTGACGGTGATGGAGAAGCTGTAGGGCACCGAGGGCGAACTGGAGATGGTGTAGGAGCGCATCACCTGGCGGCCGTCGATCTCCAGCTCCAGGGTCACGAACTGACCCGGCTTGAAGAAGTACATCAGCGGGATTTCGGCCGTGAAGCAGAAGGTGCGCACGTCCCAGGTTTCCTGGATGACCTTGACGCAGCGCACGGGGTGGCGGCCATTGGTCCAGGTCTGGGTGGTTACGGGGTTGAGGAAGGTATTCATGACGCACCTCGACTGCCACTGGGGCTATTGGCGGCGATTCTGGGAGGGCCCCACGACCGCCACTTTCCCAATCGCGACATCCACATGCCGATGGCGACCGGCCCAGCAATGGCAAGGGCTGGGGCGTCGTGAACAGCGTCGGCCATGTCGCCCATGAGCAAGGCCCCCTCCCGGCTCCGGCCCCACACTCCGCCCCAAGCCGAACCTGAACAGCGCGCGACGGGCGACACCCGGGGTCATTCGGCGGCCCTGCCCCGTCGGCCAATAGCCTTGCAATACCGCGACCAACCACTTTTGCCACCCGCCGCGGTGGCCACGAGGATGTACGATGGACGTCAGCACCTTGAGTTTGGGCGACCCTCTCGATCCGGCCCGCAAGGCCACGGCCGAGATGCTGCGCACCCGCGAGCGCACCTACTCCCTGCCCCAGCCGTTCTACAACGACGAGCGCCTGTTCCAGATCGACATGCAGGAGATCTTCGGCAAGGAATGGCTGATCGCCGGCATGACCTGCGAGATCCCCACCAAGGGCAACTTCATCACCCTGCAGCTGGGTGACAACCCCATCCTGGTGGTCCGCGGTGCCGAGGGCAAGGTGCACGCCTTCCACAACGTCTGCCGTCACCGGGGTTCGCGCCTCTGCGTCAGCGACAAGGGCAAGGTCGCCAAGCTGGTCTGCCCCTACCACCAGTGGACCTACGAGCTGGATGGCCGCCTGCTGTTCGCCGGCACCGAGATGGGCGCCGACTTCAACATGGCCGACTTCAACCTCAAGCCGGTTCACGTCAAGACCGCTGGCGGCTACATCTTCATCTCCCTGGCCGACGAACCGCCGGCCATCGACGACTTCCTGCGTACGCTCGAGCACTACATGGAGCCGTACGACATGGAGAACACCAAGGTCGCGGTGCGCACCGATCTGGTCGAGCAGGCCAACTGGAAGCTGGTGCTGGAAAACAACCGCGAGTGCTACCACTGCAACGGCTCCCACCCCGAGTTGCTGAACACCCTGCTGGAGTGGGACGACGTCACCGATCCGCGCGCCTCCCAGGCATTCAAGGATCAGGTCGCCGCCTGCACCAGCCGCTGGGACGCCGACAACATCCCCTACGCCCATGCCAGCTTCGGCCTGCGCAACCGCATCGTGCGCATGCCGCTGCTCGCCGGCACCGTGTCCATGACCATGGACGGCAAGCCCGGCTGCAAGAAGCTCATGGGGCGCATCAAGGACCCGGACCTGGGCTCCATGCGCATCCTGCACCTGCCGCATTCCTGGAACCACTGCATGGGCGATCACATGATCGTCTTCACCGTCTGGCCGCTGGGTCCGACCGAGACCGTGGTGACCACCAAGTGGCTGGTGCACAAGGATGCCGTGGAAGGCGTCGACTACGATCCGGTCAATCTGCGCAAGGTCTGGGATGCCACCAACGACCAGGACCGCCGGCTGGCCGAGGAAAACCAGCGCGGCATCAATTCCAAGGCCTATCAGCCGGGTCCCTATTCCAAGACTTACGAATTCGGCGTGATCAACTTCATCGACTGGTACAGCGAGCGGCTGCTCAACAACCTCGGTGAAGAGGCGCCGGCGGCGCACCTGCGCCAGGTCAGCGGCGACTGACCAGGGTACCGGCACCCTCCTTCCGTGGAGTCGCAAGGACTCCACGGAAGCCTACAAACGTCTGACCTTTCTAACGCTGCGAGCTTTTGCCGCACCCGTCCTAGAGCCTTTTCGCCAAATCATCACCTAAAGTTGTGACCCTGTTCGCACTCCGAACCCTCCTCCTCCTAGCAGGCCGTCATGACTCTTCGCTCCCTGTCCATCGCTACCCGCAACCTGCTGTGTTTCGGCATCCTGGCGGTCCTCGTCGCGGCGCTCGGCCTCTTCGGCTGGTACCAGCTGTCGGAGATCCGCCAACTGGGACACCAGGTGGAGCAGCGCTACATCCCGACTCTGATCGCGGCCGACAATCTCAGCCTGCTGGTGGCCCGCACCCGCATCGAAACCTTGCGCCTGCTGGCCATGCCCGATGCCCAGACCCTGGCCAACACCCGCCAGAAGCTGGACGGTCTGAGCACCGAGGTGCAGGCCATCTTCGCCCGCTATCAGCACGAGCTGCTGTCGACGAAGAGCCGCACTGCGCTGGATGAATTGCGCCAGGTGCACCAGAGCTACATGCAGGGCGTGCAGCAGATCGCCGACCTGGCCGGTGCCGGTCAGCTCGACCAGGCCCGTAAAGTCGTGCAGCAGAGCATGGGCCCGCTGGGTACGCGGATGAACGCCTGCATAGAAACGCTCCGCCAGGCCGTCGAGCAGGACATCCACGCCGCCAGCGCGGATGCGGATGCAGCCTATGCACGCTCCAACAGCGTGACCTGGCTGGCCATCCTGGTGACCCTCACCCTTACCGGCCTGCTGGCCTGGCGCCTGACGCGCAGCGTGGCCAACCCCATCGCCCAGGCGGTAGCGGCGGCCCGTACCATCGCCGCGGGAGACCTGACCCAGGCGCTGGACAGCCGTGGCCACGACGAGGCGGCGCAGTTGCTGCAGGCCATGCAGCAGATGCAGGGTCAGTTGCGCGAGACCCTGGGGCATATCGGCGATTCGGCCAGCCAGCTGGCGTCCGCCGCCGAGGAGATGACCTCGGTCATGCAGGAAAGCGCCACCGGCCTGCAGCAGCAGAACAACGAGATCGAATCGGCGGCGACCGCCGTCACCGAAATGAGCCAGGCGATCGAGGAAGTCGCCGGCAACGCCTCCTCCACCTCCAATGATTCGCGTCAGGCCGCCGATACCGCCGTTCAGGGCCAGCGTCAGCTGGGCGAGACCCTCACGGCCATCGAGACCCTCACCGAGCAGGTCCTGGGTGCCAGTGCCCGGGCTCGCGAGCTGGAAACCCAGACCCGCAACATCAGCCAGGTGCTGGACGTGATCCGCTCGGTCGCGGAACAGACCAACCTGCTGGCCCTGAACGCCGCCATCGAGGCGGCGCGCGCGGGCGAGGCCGGTCGCGGCTTCGCCGTGGTGGCCGACGAGGTGCGCGCCCTGGCCCATCGCACCGGTGAGTCCACCCGCGAGATCGAGAGCATGATCGGCGACATCCAGCAGGGTACCGGCCAGACCGTCGATGCCTTGCTGACCAGCGCGGACCAGGCGCGCCAGACGCGCGAGCAGGCGCAATCGGCCAATGCCGCCCTGGCCGTCATCGCCCAGTCGGTCGCGGGCATCGACGAGCGCAACCTGGTGATCGCCAGCGCCGCCGAAGAACAGGCCCAGGTGGCGCGCGAAGTCGACCGCAATCTGGTACGCATCCGCGACGTGTCGGTGCAGACCGCGGCGGGTGCCGAGCAGACCCGCGCCTCCAGCCAGCAACTGGCGGCGCTGGCAGCGACCCTCAGCGGGCAGGTGCAGCGCTTCCAGTTCTAGCCCTGATCGCGGCTGACGACCGGCCAGTGCTGACCACCGGCCGCCCCTGGTCATACTTCCGTCAGATTTGGGACGAATGACCATCAAGTCACGGCGACCCTAGCCGTTAAAGGGGGCCTCACTCTTCACCGGGGCTGCCGCCGTGACCTTTCGTTCCTTCTCCCTCGCCATTCGCAGTGTGTTGTGTTTCGGCCTGCTGGCCATCCTCGTGGCCAGTCTGGGTCTGTTCGGACTGCTGCAACTGTCGCAGATCCGTACCCAGGGCCAGGTCATCGAGACCAACAACGTGCCCAGCATCGTCGAAGCCGACAACCTCGCTCTGCAACTGGCCCGCACCCGGGTCGAGGTGCTGCGTCTGCTGGCCATTCCGGATGCCGCCACCGTCGCCAACACGCGCAAGAAGATCGACAGCATCAATGCCGACATCGGCGCCGGTTTCGGTCGCTATGAAAAACTCGTCAGCAGCGATCGCGAACGCCAGGCCTTCGATGCCCTGCGCCAGATCCACGGCGACTATGTCCGCTACACCGCGCAACTGGCCGACCTGATCGGCGCCGGCAAGCTCGACGAAGCCCGCAGCCTGATCCAGACCAGCATGGCCCAGCTCGGCGTGCAGATGAACGAGCGCACCGAAGCCCTGCGCAAGATCAACCAGGAAGACATCAAGGCCGCCTCCCAGCACTCCGGCGAGACCTATGCCCAGGCCACCTCCATCACCTGGATCGTGATCGCCCTGGCCCTGGGTCTGACCGTGCTGCTGGCCTGGCGCCTGACCCTGAGCATGACCCGGCCCATCGCCGAGGCCGTCGCCGCCGCCCGGACCATCGCCAATGGCGATCTGACCCAGACCCTGGATACCCGCGGTCACGACGAAGCCGCCCAGCTGCTGCAGGCCATGCAGCAGATGCAGACCAATCTGCGCGACACCCTGGGCCACCTGGGCCACTCCGCTACCCAGCTGGCTTCGGCCGCCGAGGAGATGACCGCGGTCATGCAGGAGAGCGCCCACGGCCTGCAGCAGCAGAACAGCGAGATCGAGATGGCGGCCACCGCCGTCACCGAGATGAGCCAGGCGGTGGACGAGGTGGCTGGCAACGCCACCTCCACCTCGTCCGAATCGCGCCAGGCCGCCGATACCGCGCGTCAGGGCCAGCGGCAGCTGGGCGATACCCTGGGCGCCATCGAGGTGCTTACCGAAAACGTGCTGGGTGCCAGCGAGCAGGCCCGCCAGCTGGCCGAGCAGACCCGCAACATCAGCCAGGTGCTGGACGTGATCCGCTCGGTCGCCGAACAGACCAACCTGCTGGCGCTCAACGCCGCCATCGAAGCGGCGCGTGCCGGTGATGCCGGTCGTGGCTTCGCCGTGGTCGCCGACGAGGTCCGCGCCCTGGCCCATCGCACCGGCGAATCCACCCGCGAGATCGAAGGCATGATCGGCAGCATCCAGCAGGGCACTGGGCAGACCGTCGATGCGCTGCTGACCAGTGCCGACCAGGCCCGCCAGACCCGCGAGCAGGCGCAGTCGGCCAACGCCGCCCTGGCCGCCATCGCCCAGTCGGTGTCGGGCATCGACGAGCGCAACCTGGTGATCGCCAGCGCCGCCGAAGAGCAGGCCCAGGTGGCCCGCGAGGTGGATCGCAACCTGGTGCGCATCCGCGATCTGTCGGTGCAGACCGCCGCCGGTGCCGAGCAGACCCGCGCCGCCAGCCAGCAGCTCTCCGAACTGGCAGTGGAGCTCAACGGCCAGATCCGCCGCTTCCGCGTGTGACCTGACCGGCAGGGACGCCCCTGCCGGATCCCGTCGCGGTGGCAAAACCGGGAGGCGACCGCTACGCTGGCGCCTTCGCCCACCGCGCCTCTCTCGCATGAGCTATCGCTACGTCATCTTCGACTTCGACGGCACCCTGGCGGACAGCCTGCCCTTTCTGCTGAGCTGTCTCGGCGAGCTGGCGCAGACCCATGGCTTTCGCCAGCCAGCCGCCGACGAGTGGCCACGATTGCGCGCCTCCTCCCTGACCGGTCTGCTCGACAGCCTGGGCATCCCGCTCTGGCAGGTGCCCCGCATCGCCCGGCACTATCGCCGCCTGCTGGTCCAGCGTGGCGCTCAGGTCCTGCCCTTCGCCGAGATTCCCGCCACCCTCGACCGCTTGCAGGCCAGTGGTCTGCAGCTGGGCCTGGCGACCTCCAACTCCGCCGCGGCCGTGCACCAGGTGCTGCCCCAGGCCGGACGCCTGTTCACCGCTGGCGAATTCGACATCCCCCTGCTGGGCAAGACGCGGCGTCTGAAGCGCCTGCTCCACCGCCAGGGGATCACGCCGGCCGAGGCCCTCTATGTCGGTGACGAACTGCGCGATCTGCAGGCCGCTCGCCGCGCCGGACTGGGCTGCGCCGCCGTGGCCTGGGGCTATGGCTGCCCCACGACGCTGCGCGCGCAGCAACCCGATCTCTTCTTCGAACAACCGGCCGAGTTGCTGCGGCTGCTGCCCTCCCCCTGCTGAAGGAATGCCCATGAAGTCTCTGTTGCTGGTCGCTGGTCTCGGTCTGAGCGGTCTCTTGCAGGCCGCCGAACTGCAGGTACGGGTGGAGACGGTCGATGCCTCGGGGGGCCAGTTGCTGCTGGCGGTATTCGATAGCGAAGCGGCCTGGAAAGCGCACAAGACGCCCGTGGCCCAGGCCCATCTCACCGCGCAGGCGGGTACCCAGGAGCAGCGCTTCGATCTACCGCCCGGGCGCTATGCCGTGTCGGTCATCCACGACAGCAACGGCAACAGCTCGCTGGACACCAATTTCATCGGCATGCCCACCGAACAATACGGCTACAGCAACAATCCGCCACTGCGCATGCGCATGGCCACCTTCGAGGAATGCGCCTTCACCCTGCCGGCCGCAGGCCTGCGCCAGCAGGTGACGCTGCGCTAGGCCAATGCTGTCGTACACAGGCTTCCAAACAGAAAATCAACAGACTTATCCACAGGGCTTTTAGCGGCGATCGCTGAGTACGGCGCTGAACAGACGTGGATAACTCCTTGGGCTGGCAGCAGAAATCCCTTGACTCGGGAATAACCCGGAAAACTGGTCATTATTTGATCGATTCTCTGGAAGCCGCGCCAGCGCTGGCCTCTGGCACTAGACGAACAACCTATCCACAGCCCTATGCAGCTCTATTGTGGGTTGTGGAAAACACCTAAAAGAGGATTGATCATTTTTTGCACGATCCTCTACAGGCCTTGCCAGCCATGGCGTACAGGCCAGGTCCCACATCTTTTCCACAGGCACGCACACAGCAGATGTGGGAAAACCGGACCGCGGAGTGCGCCTTCGGCAGCCTGAGCGACCTAAACGAAATTGGCTATTTAATGAGCAATTTTGCCCGGACAACCGCCTGATCGGTTGCTGACAACTTGCCCAAGGCTTATCCACAGCCTTTACCTGTCGGGCAATGACGGCAAAGCAGTCCGGCGTTCGCAGCCTGACTCAGCGGATCAGGTCGTAGCGGATTCGATCAACAGGGCCAATACCTGCCCAACCCTTCTGGCACGCGGCCTTGCGCCGGTAGCGAACAGACTGCCCACAAGGTTATGCACAGCTTGCAGGCTGTCCGGGCATAAAAAAAGACCGCCTGATGCGGTCTTTTTCGAGGCTGGCGAGGGCCTAGCGCGCGGTACGCACGCTGTCCGACAGCTGCTTGCAGAGGCCGAGCACGCCGTCGATGGCAGCGCCCGAGGACTCGGCCTTGGCGATCTGATCGACGAAGGCCGAGCCCACCACCACACCATCGGCGATGCGAGCGATCACCCGCGCCTGCTCGGGGGTACGGATGCCGAAGCCGACGGCCAGGGGCAGGTCGGTGAAGCGGCGCAGGCGCGCCACGGCGGCCTCGACGTGTTCGGTGGTGGCCGAGCCGGCACCGGTGACGCCAGCGACGGACACGTAGTAGACGAAGCCGGAGCTGGTGTTGAGCACCCGCGGCAAGCGGGCGTCGTCGGTGGTCGGGGTGGTCAGGCGAATGAAGTCGATGCCGGCGGCCTGGGCTGGCAGCGCCAGCTCGGCGTCGTGCTCGGGTGGCAGATCGACCACGATCAGGCCATCCACGCCCGCTTCGGCGGCTTCCGCCAGGAAGCGCTCCACGCCATAGCGATGGATGGGGTTGTAGTAGCCCATCAGCACCAGCGGCGTCTCGCCTTCCCCACGCCGGAAGTCGCGCACCATCTCCAGGGTCTTGGCCAGATTCTGACCCGCCTGCAGGGCGCGCAGGGCAGCGGCCTGGATGGCCGGGCCGTCGGCCATGGGATCGGTGAAGGGCATGCCCAGCTCGATGACGTCGGCACCGGCCGCCGGCAGGCCCTTGAGGATGGCCAGGGCGGTGTCATAGTCCGGATCGCCGGCGGTGGTGTAGGTGACCAGGGCTGCGCGGCCCTCGGCCTTCAGCGCGGCGAAGCGGGTTTCCAGGCGGCTCATAGCTTGTCTCCCAGGTGACTCATCACGGTCTGCATGTCCTTGTCGCCGCGACCCGAGAGGCAGATGACCATCAGGTGGTCCTTGGGCAGGTGCGGCGCGCGCTTGAAGGCCTCGGCCAGGGCGTGAGCCGTTTCCAGCGCCGGGATGATGCCTTCCAGGCGGCAGGTCTGGTGGAAGGCCTTGAGCGCCTCGTCGTCGTTGATCGGCACGTATTCCACGCGCTTCACGTCGTGCAGGTGGGCGTGCTCCGGACCGATGCCGGGGTAGTCCAGGCCGGCGGAAATCGAGTGGGCGTCGATGATCTGGCCATCGTCGTCCTGCAGCAGGAAGGTGCGGTTGCCGTGCAGTACCCCGGGCATCCCGCCGTTGAGGCTGGAGGCGTGCTTGCTGGTGTCGACGCCGTGGCCGCCGGCTTCGACGCCGATGATGGCGACGTCAGTGTCATCGAGGAATTCGTGGAACAGGCCCATGGCGTTGGAGCCACCACCGACGCAGGCGATCAGGCTGTCGGGCAGGCGTCCTTCCTTCTCCAGGATTTGGGCGCGGGTCTCCCGACCGATCACGGCCTGGAAATCGCGGACCATGGCCGGATAGGGATGCGGACCGGCCACGGTACCGATCAGGTAGAAGGTGTCGGCGACATTGGTCACCCAGTCGCGCAGCGCCTCGTTCATGGCGTCCTTGAGGGTGCCGGTACCGGAGGTGACCGGAATTACCTCGGCGCCCAGCAGCTTCATGCGGAAGACGTTGGCCTGCTGGCGGTCGATGTCGGTGCTGCCCATGTAGATGACGCAGGGCAGGCCGAAACGCGCGGCCACGGTGGCGGTGGCCACGCCGTGCATGCCGGCGCCGGTCTCGGCGATGATGCGGGTCTTGCCCATGCGCTTGGCCAGCAGGATCTGGCCGATGCAGTTGTTGATCTTGTGCGCGCCGGTGTGATTCAGCTCTTCGCGCTTAAGATAGATCTTGGCGCCGCCGAAGTGCTCGGTCAGGCGCTCGGCGAAGTACAGCGGATTGGGCCGACCGACGTAGTCGCGCTGGAAGTAGGCCAGCTGCTCGAGAAACGCCGGATCCTCCATGGCGGTCTCGTATTCGCGCTGCAGATCGAGGATCAGCGGCATCAGGGTTTCGGCGACATAGCGGCCACCGAACTGGCCGAACATGCCTTGAGCGTCGGGGCCCTGGCGATAAGCGGTCTGGGTCATGGGATTCTCCTGCGAAGATGGATCTACCTTACCTGCTTGAGTGCCGCTGATAAATCGATAAGATCGCGATGACCCGTCAGGAAATCTCACAGATGAGCGATCCCCGCGACCTGCCTCCCCTGAATGCCCTGCGCGCCTTCGAAGCCACTGCTCGTCTAGGTGGCATGAGCCGCGCAGGGGACGAGCTGCACGTGACCCATGGCGCCGTAAGTCGCCAGATCCGTGCGCTGGAGGAACAACTGGGGGTGGCGCTGTTTCGCCGCGAAGGCCGTGGTCTGGCGTTGACCGAAGCCGGTCTGCGGCTGCGCGAGGTGAGTGGCGAGGTCTTCGAGCGCTTGCGTGAGGTGTGCGCCGAACTCAAGGCCGGCAGTCGCCAGGGGCCCTTCGTGCTGGGCTGCCCGGGCAGTCTGGTGGCGCGCTGGTTCATTCCGCGGCTGGATCGCCTCAATCGCGATCTGCCGGAGTTGCGCCTGCACCTTTCGACCCGTACCGACGACACCCCGCTGGCCGCCGCCGGCCTGGATGCCAGTCTGCTGTTCACCGAGACGGCGCCGCCACAGGACGTGATGCCCTATCACCTGGCGCCTGAGCGCATCGGTCCGGTGCTGAGCCCCTATTGCCCGGCCTATCTGAGATTGCGGGACGGCGACCTGCAGGCCTTGCTGGCGGAACGCCTGCTGCACACCCTGTCACGGCCCCAGGCCTGGCCACAGTGGTTCGCCACCCAGGGCCTTGAGGCACCGGAGCTGGAGTACGGGCAGGGCTTCGAGCACCTCTATTACCTGCTGGAGGCGGCGCTGTCGGGATTGGGCGTGGCGATCGCGCCGGAGCCACTGGTGGCGGCGGATCTGAAGGCGGGCCGGCTGGTGGCGCCCTGGGGTTTTGCGGCGACCGGTGCGGAGTTGGCGCTATGGGCGCCGGGTCGGCTGGCGGATGAACGGGTGGAGCGATTGGCGGCCTGGCTCAGAACCGAGCTGGCCGAGCGCTAGCGCCCGAGGCACCCCTTGAGGATGCCTCGAACCGCCACGATCAGTGGTCGCCGCGCAGCAGCGCCCAGCCGACCAGGACGGTCACGCCGGCGGCGATGCCGACGGTGGCCCAGGGATGTTCGCGCGCCACGCCGCTGGCGGCGCGACCGTACTGACGGGTCAGGCGACGCACGTCGTCATAGACCTCTTCCAGCGAATCGCCCGAATGGTGCAGGGCTTCGCGAGCGGTGCTTTTGAAGGAATTCAGACTGCTGCGGGATTCGCGTGCAGCGTTCTTCTTCAGCGATGCCAGCGAGTCGAGCAGGCTGTTGATTTCGTTCTCGATGCTGGCGATGGACGCCTGGTAATCGGTGTTACGGGCCATGACAACCTCCTGGGATGGACGGATTCAGGAAATGTGACTACCGAGCCGTTGGAAAGTGCTGCAAAGCCGTGGGCGAGAGCCTGGGCAGTGAACTTATCGGGGCCTTTCGCGGCCTCAAATGGCAGAGGCACCCTTCCCGGCGAGTCGACCGCGACACCGGTCAACGCGTTGCCGGCTAACCGCTGCAGCGCCCGTCATTGCTGACCCAGGAGAGTTTCATGTCCGATCATCACACCTACAAGAAGCTGGAAATCGTTGGCTCTTCCACCACCAGTGTCGAGGACGCCATCAACAACGCCCTCGCCGAGACCGCCAAGTCGGTCAAGAACCTGGAATGGTTCGAGGTGGGTGAAATCCGCGGTCATATCCAGGACGCCAAGGTGGCTCATTATCAGGTCACCCTGAAGATCGGCTTCCGTATCGAAGCCAGCTGAGCAGCATTCCAGACCTCCCTCCCCCCGCAAAAGGACAGGCAAGATGCGTAGAATCGTGATCACCCTCGGTTTGTTGGCCCTGAGCGGCGGCGCCTTTGCCGCCGGCACCTCGTGCGACACGGTCAAGGCCGATATCGATGCCAAGCTGCAGGCCAAGCAGGTGGCGCACTACAGCCTCGAGGTGGTGGACAAGGGCAGTGCCAGCGCCTCCGCCAAGGTGGTGGGCAGCTGCGAAGGCGGTAGCAAGGACATCGTCTACCAGCGTCGCTAGGTCCAGGACCGCAGGGCGCTACCCACAGGTGGCGCCTGGATTCTCGCGAAGAGACGCCCACTGCCCAACGGCAGTGGGCGTCTTTTTTTCAGAGGTCGGTGGCGGGTCCGAAGAACTCGTGGCGGATCTGCTTTTCCGGCACGCCCAGCTCCAGCAGATCACGGCGCACCTGGGCCATGAACGGCTGCGGGCCGAGAAGATAGACGTCCAGGTCGCGATCCTTGGGCAGCCAACGCTGCAGGCGCGCCCGATCAAGGCGCGAGGCATAGGCCTCTTCCGCCACCGGCTCGCTGTAGCAGAAATACAGCTGCAGTTGCGGATGGTGGGCGGCCTGCTCTTCCAGCCAGTGCCCGAAGGCCTGGACCCCGACATGGCGGGTGCAGTGGATCAGCTGGATCGGCCGCCCGCTCGGCAGCGCCGCCGACACCATGGGCAGCAGCGGCGTGATGCCGACGCCACCGGCGATCAGCAGCAGCGGCTTGGTCGATTCCTGCAGGACGAATTCGCCGGCCGGTGCGAAGACCTGCAGCACGGTGCCCTCATGGGCGTCGGTATGCAGGTAGCGCGAGACCACCCCACCCGGCTGATGCTTGACGCTGATGCGATAGCCTCGGCCTTCGCTGGCGGCCGAGATCGAGTAGTTGCGGCGGTATTCGACCCCGTCCAGCGTCAGGCTCAGCCCCAGGTACTGGCCGGGCTGGGCGATGCTGGTCGGCAGCCCGTCCACCGGCTCCAGGTAGAAGGAGCTGATCTCTTCGCTTTCCGGCTCGATCCGCGCGATGCGGAACGCCCGCCCACCACGCCAGCCACCGGGCACCTCGGCCTGGGCGGCGTAGCGCTGCTCCTCGGCACCGATCAGCAGATTGGCCAGCTGGCCATAGGCGGCGGCCCAGGCGTCGATCACCGCATCGGTGGCCACCTCGGCGCCCAGCACCTCGCGGATGCTCTGCAGCAGGGCGATGCCCACCAGCGGATAGTGGTCCGGCTGCACCTGCAGCGAGACGTGCTTGTTGACGATCTGCTCCACCAGCGGCCCCAAGGTATCCAGGCGATCGATGTAGCGGGCGTACATCAGCACCGCGCGCGCCAGCGCCCGGGCCTGGGCACCGCTGGCCTGGTGGGCACCGTTGAACAGCGGGCGGATCTCGGGGTTGTCGCCGAGCAATCTGTCGTAGAAATGCCGGGTCAGGATTTCCCCGCCGGTTTCCAGCAGGGGGACGGTGGCCTTGATGATGGCCTTTTGGTCTGATGACAGCATGGCAGGGGATCTCCAAACAGGACTGCCCTGGCCGTATCACGAGTCGTGCCAACCAAAAAACTGCGCCAGATCAGGCTTTTATCCAGGGAGCTTGTCATAATGACCAGGTCCCTATGACTCGCCGAGGTCAAATTGACCCGTACCACCCTGCTCGAAGCCATGGTGCCCCTGGTGGCGGATCTGGCCCGCGACCTGCCCGATCAGCAGCGCTACGCCAGCCTGCTCGATGCCCTGCGCAAGGTCCTGCCCTTCGATGCGGTGGCCCTGTTGCGCCTGGATGGCGATGTCCTGGTGCCCCTGGCGGTAAGGGGTCTTGCGGCCGACACCCTGGGCCGGCGCTTCAAGGTCGGCGAGCACCCGCGCCTGGCGCTGCTGCTGGCGAGTCGCGCGCCGACCCGCTTCGCCGTCGATTGTGACCTGCCCGATCCCTACGATGGCCTAGTGGAAGGCGTGCAGGGGCATCTGGAGGTCCACGACTGCCTGGGCTGTCCGCTCTATGTGCAGGACCAGCTCTGGGGCCTGCTGACCCTGGATTCGCTGCAGGCGCAGAATGCCCAGCCCGAGGATCTCACCATCCTCGCCGCCTTCGCCGGGCTGGCGGCCGCCACCGTGGCCGCCGCCGAGCGCATCGGTCAGCTCTCCGCGCGCATCGTCAGCGAGCACGAGCTGACCGTGGCCTATCAGCAGTCGGTGGGGCACCAGCGACCCCGTGAACTCATCGGCCAGAGTCCGGCCAGCCTGCGCCTGCGGCAGGAGATCGAGACCGTGGCGGCCAGCGACCTGACGGTGCTCATCACCGGCGAGACCGGCGTCGGCAAGGAGCTGGTGGCCGAAGCCGTGCACGCGCGCTCCCTGCGCCAGCAGCGGCCGCTGATCAGCCTCAACTGCGCGGCCCTGCCCGAGGCCCTGGTGGAAAGCGAACTCTTCGGCCATGTGCGCGGGGCCTTTTCCGGCGCGGTGAGCGACCGCCGCGGGCGCTTCGAGCTGGCCGACGGCGGCACCCTGTTTCTCGACGAGGTCGGCGAATTGCCGCTGACGGTGCAGGCCAAGCTGCTGCGGGTGCTGCAGAGCGGCCAGTTGCAGCGGCTGGGCTCGGATCGCGATCTCAAGGTGGACGTGCGCATCATCGCCGCCACCAATCGCGACCTGGCCGACTGCGTGCGCGCCGGGCGCTTTCGCGCCGACCTCTACCATCGCCTGAGCGTCTATCCGCTGGCCGTGCCGGCCATGCGTGAGCGCGGCCGCGACGTCCTGCTGCTGGCCGGTTTCTACCTGGAGCAGAATCGTGCTCGCCTGGGCCTGCGTGGCCTCCGGCTGACACCCGCGGCGCAGCGCACCTTGCTGGCCTACGACTGGCCGGGCAACGTGCGCGAACTCTCCCACCTCATCAGCCGGGCGGCGCTCAAGGCCCATGCCGGCAGCGAGGAACGCGGCGGCATCCTGACCCTGGACAGCGATCAGCTCGGCCTGCCACTGGGCCCCGCACCCCTGCCCGAGGAGGATACCGCCCTGCCCTCTGCCTCCCTGCGCGAGGCCACGGACGCCTTCCAGCGCCAGACCATCACCCTGGCGCTGGAACAGCACGGCCAGAACTGGACCCTGGCCGCCGCCGCCCTGGGCCTGGACCGCGCCAACCTCGCCCGCCTGGCGCGGCGGCTCGGTCTCAGGTAGCCCTCAGGCCGTAGCGTTCACAGGGCTTTCTGTACCGCCGGCAGGCCCGGCTGGCCATCGCGGGTGGTGACGCCCTGCAGCCAGGGCTCCAGCACCTGGGGATGGGCCTTGAGCCAGGCCTTGGCGGCGGTGTCGTAGCTGCCGCCCTTGTCCCGCGCGGCGCTCATGACGGCGTTTTCCATGTCCAGGGTGAATTTCATGTTGCTCAGCAGGCGGGCCGGATTGGGGCACTGCTCGGCGTAGCCCTTGCGCGTCAGGGTGTTGACCGTGCCGGCGGTGCCGAAGTACTTGTCGCCGCCGGTCAGGTACTTGATGGGGTAGTCGACGTTCATGGGGTGCGGGGTCCAGCCGAGAAAGACCACCCACTTGTCGCGCTTCACCGCGCGCCCGACCTGGGAGAGCATGGCCTGCTCGCTTGACTCCACCAGTTGCCAGCCACCCAGACCGAATTCGTTGTCCTGGATGATCTTCTGCAGCGACTGGTTGGCCGGCGCGCCGGCGCCGATCCCGTAGATCTTCTTGCCGAACTGGTCGGCATGCTTGGCCAGATCGTCGAAGCTCTTCACCCCGCCTTCCCATACATAGGTGGGCACCGCCAGGGTGAATTCGGTCCCGACCAGATTCTGCGCCAGCTCGGTGACCTGCCCGGTCTTCACGAACTGGTCATAGTGCGCCTGCTGCGCCGGCATCCAGTTGCCGAGGAAGGCATCCACCTGCCCGTTGCGCATGCCGCCGTAGATGATTGGCACCGCCAGGGTCTCGACCTTGCCGGTGTAGCCCAGTGCACCCAGGATCGCGCCGGTGAGGGCGTTGGTGGCGGCGATGTCGCTCCAGCCCGGATCGGCCAGGCGAACCGTTGCGCAGGCCTGGTCCTCGGCCTGGGCCGACAGGCTGACCAGGGCCAGCGTGAAGGTAGCGATGATTCCGTGTTTCATGGCCGTGCTCCTGTTAGCGGTTCAGGGTTGAGGGTAGCGGGCGCGACGCTCCAGGTCGTCGAGGTCGATGTGATTGCGCATGTACTGCTGGCTGGCATCGACGAAGGGCTGGTGATCCCAGCTGGTCCGCTTGCCCTGCTCCAGGGCCGCCGCGACGAAGCGCCGCCGCCGCTGGCTGGCCAGCACCTCGGCGTGCAGACGCGGCAGGTCCCAGCGCTGGCGGACCTCGGCCTGGAAGCTGGCGAGCAACTCGGCGTAGTCGGCGCTGGCGGCCAGATTCTCCCGCTCCAGCGGATCGTTCTGCAGATCGAACAGCAGCGGCGGATCCAGTTCGCAGTGGATGTACTTGTAGGCGCCGCGGCGGATCATCAGCAGCGGACTGACGGTGCCCTCGGCGAGGTATTCGCCGATCACCTCGTCGTGCCCTACCCGGCCTTCGAGGTGCGGCAGCAGCGAGCGGCCATCCAGCGGCAGCTCGTCCGGCAGCTGGCCGCCGGCCAGCTCGACGAAGGTCGGCAGCAGGTCCAGGGTCGACACCGAGGCCTGCACCCGCGCCGGGGCGAAGCGACCGGGCGCATGGATCAGCAGCGGGACCCGCGCGGCCATCTCGAACCAGTGCATCTTGTACCAGAGTCCGCGCTCACCGAGCATGTCGCCGTGGTCGCCGGAAAAGACGATCACGGTGTCGTCGGCCAGACCGCATTCCTCCAGCGTCTTGAGCAGATGGCCGACCTGGGCGTCGACGTAGCTGCAGGCACCGTAGTAGGCCTGGCGGGCGTCGCGGATCTTGGCCTCGGGCAGCGGCTTGTCCCAGAGGTCGATCACCTTGAGCAGGCGCTGGCTGTGGGGATCCTGCTCGGCCTGGGGGATGGCGCCTTGCGGCAGCGGGATGTCGACCTCGTTGTACAGGTCCCAGAACTCGCGGGGGATGGTGTAGGGATCGTGCGGATGGGTCAGGGACACGGTCAGGCAGAACGGCTGGTCATCGCCGCGACGCACGTGATCGTAGAGGTACTGGCGCGCCTTGAAGACCACCTCTTCGTCGAAATCCAGCTGGTTGGTGCGCACGCAGGGCCCGGCCTGCAGCACCGAGGACATGTTGTGGTACCAGCTCGGGCGCTCGTCCGCCGCGTCCCAATTCACCGCCCAGCCGTAGTCGGCGGGATAGATGTCGCTGGTCAGGCGCTCTTCGTAGCCGTGCAGCTGATCCGGTCCGCAGAAATGCATCTTGCCCGACAGCGCCGTGCGATAGCCGAGGCGGCGCAGGTGGTGGGCATAGGTGGGAATGTCGGCGGCAAAATCGGCGGCGTTGTCGTAGGCGCCGATCTTCGACGGCAGCTGGCCGCTCACCAGGGTGAAGCGCGAGGGCGCGCACAGCGGGCTGTTGCAGTAGGCGGAGTCGAATACTACGGCGCGCTCAGCCAGGCGCTGCAGATGCGGCAGCTTGATCGGCGAGGCGGCGTCGTACAGCGGCAGGATAGGCGCCGCCATCTGGTCGGCCATGAGGAAGAGGATGTTCATCGGCTTGGACAAGAGCGCCTCCGCTAGGATCAGGGTTGCTTATGGGTGGCTCATCATCCAATGCTGAAAAATCTGCGTGAAGGCCACTGGGGATGATGTTTCGGATAAGCTGGGCTTATGACTCGTCGCCATGGAAACATACTCTTGGACGCCGCCCCTGCCGACCGCCCTGCCCTGGCGCTGGACAGCCTGCGCACCTTCGAGGTGGTGGCGCGCCGCCTGAGCTTTACCGCGGCGGCGGGCGAACTGGGGACCACGCAGCCGGCCATCAGCCAGCAGATCAAGCGCCTGGAAGCCCAGTTGCAGGTGCGGCTGTTCGATCGCGTCCATCGCGGCATCCTGCTCACCGAAGCCGGACGGCTGCTGCAGGAATACGTCGAGGCCGGTCTCGCCACCCTGGACGAGGGGGTGCGGCTGGTTACCGCCCGCCCCGCCCACGAGGTGCTGCAGGTGGCCACCGATTTCGCCTTTGCCGCCTACTGGCTGTTGCCGCGCCTGCCACGTTTCCATGCCCGCCATCCGGAGCTGGACGTCAGCCTGGTGACCAGCGACAGGGTGCCCCTGCCCGGTCCGGAGATCGACATCACCCTGGGCTTTGGCGACGGCCGCTTCAAGCATGGCGAAGCCTGGCCACTGTTTCGCGAAGAGGTTTTTCCGGTGTGCAGTCCGCGGCTGCTCCAGGGTCGGCAGCCGCCGCTACCCGTCCTGGAGCTGGGTCAGTGGCCGTTGCTGCATCTCAAGGCGGCGCCCAACAGCCGCTGGTATGACTGGAAGACGTTGTTGCCGGCGCTGGACCTGGCGCCCCTGCCCGCGGCGCCGTCCGGTGCGGTGCTGAGCTTCGACAACTACACCCTGGTGATCCAGGCGGCCATCGCCGGCCAGGGCCTGGCGATCGGCTGGCGCCACCTGGTGGACGACCTGCTGCAGCAGGAGCTGCTCTGTCGCCCCTTCGCCGGGCTGGCCACCTCGCGCTATGGCTATTACGCCATCCTGCCCGAGCGCAAGCGGCGCCAGCGACTGGTGCAGCGCTTTCTCGACTGGCTGCTGGAAGAACTGGAACTGCCGCGCGAGTCCCTGGCCGGCGCGCGGCTGGCGACCTGAGCGGCGCGCTAGCGCTCGTAGACTTCCAGCGGCAGATCGTCCGGATCGGCGAAGAAGGTGAATCTCTTGCCGGTCAGCTCGTCGGTGCGGATCGGCTCGGTGACCACGCCATGGCCCTGCAGGTGGGCGACGGTGGCGTCCAGGTCGGCCACGGCAAAGGCCAGGTGGCGCAGGCCCTGGGCTTCCGGGCGCGAGGGTCGCGGCGGGGCATCGGGAAAGGAAAACAGCTCCAGCTGGGCATGCGCGCCCACCGCCAGATCCAGCTTCCAGGAGCGCCGGGCCTCGCGATAGGTCTCGGCGATCACCGGCAACCCGAGGATCTCGGTGTAGAAGTGCCGGGAGCGTTGGTAGTCGGCGCAGATCAGCGCCACGTGGTGCAGATGATCGAAGTGGGTCATCAGGGTACCGCGACGAATTTGAGGTCGGCTGGCGCGCCAACGTCCAGGCTCTGGAGTTCGTCGCCGAGCTTGCCGCTGTCGGGATCCCGGGCGAAGACCTTGAGCTGATTGGATTTCTGGTTGGCCACCAGCAGGAAGCGCCCGGACGGATCGATGGCGAATTCCCGTGGCGACAGGCCGTTGACCGGATGGCGCTCGACAAAGGTCAGGGTGCCGTCGGGATTCACCGCGAATACCGCCAGCTGGTTGTCGGTGCCGCGACTGGCGACGTAGAGGAAACGCCCGTCACCGGACAGGTGCAGGGCGCCGGCATCCCGCTCGCCGGTGAATTCCTGGGGCGTCAGGCTGTAGCTCTGCAACTGCCGCAGCATGCCGTCCTGGTGGGCGAAGGCCATCACCTGCCCGGCCAGTTCCAGGGTCAGGTAGGCGTAGCGGCCATCGGCGCTGAACACCAGGTGACGCGGCCCGCTGCCTTCCGGCACCGGCACGAAGGGCGTCTCGGCGGCCACCAGCGGCCGCTCCGGCTGCTGCGGCAGATAGCGATAGACGAAGACCTTGTCGGCGCCCAGATCCGGGGCGAAGACGAAGCGGCCGTCCGGGGTGGTCACCGCCGCGTGCACATGGCTGGACTGCTGGCGCGGGTGCTGTTCGCTGGGCTGGTGGAATTCGATCTGCGCCACCGGACTGAGCACGCCGCCGTCCTGGATCGGCAGCACCGCCAGGGAGCCTTCCGGCAGGCTGGAGTAGTTGGCCACGAAGAGGAATTTGCCGTCGGTGCTGAGGCTGGAATGGGTCGGCTCGTCGCCCAGGCTCTTGACCTGGCTGACCTGCTGCAGGCGGCCATTGCCCGGTTCGAAGCGATAGGAGGTGACCCGGCCAATGCTGTCGCCGCTCGAACCCCGGCCATTCTCGTTGACGGCGAACAGGGTCCGGCCATCGCGAGACAGGGTCAGAAACGAGGGATTGGATGCCTTGACGATGCGCAGCGGGCCATCGATCTGACCATTGCGACTGTTGAAGCGATAGACATACAGCCCCTGGCTGCTACCCGCGGTGTAGCTGCCGACCAACAGATTGAACAGGCCGGGTTCGGCGCGGGCCGGGGCATTGTGCCCCACGAGCAGGGCGAACAGGGCCAGCGGCAGCAGACGGGGCAGAGCTCTCATGGGAAATCCTTGGCGAGCGATGGGCGTTGAGACCGATGCGAAGCGGCCCGGTTTCCCTACCGTCTGGAGGCGGAAGGCGGCCGCGCGCGGCGGCTATTCTACTGAAATCCGGGCTGGCACTGTGCCAGAGGGATTTCGCCATTTATCGCCTGCGCCGGCGCACCGGCGGGCTACGCCCGAGCGGCCGGCCCCGGGAGCCCGTGCCAGAGCCTGCGGTGAACTCGGCGGTGCCCGCGGGCTGCCGACAAAAGAATTGCCCGGACTAGTCCAGCACGCCCTGCAGGATGGCGTAGACGAGCCCGGTGCCCACGGCGACCAGCACCATGTCGGTACCCAGGCGCCGCCATTCGTAGCCGGGATAGTCAGGCAACTGGCGGGCGATGCCCGGGGGCAGGGGGCGGCCGTAGCCGGCAGGCAGAGGACGCCCACGCTCCAGACGCAGACCCGGGGGCAGGTCACCCCCACGGCCGATCTGTCCCCGCAGCGCCTTGATGCGCTCCCGCGCCGGTCCCAGATCGGGCGGCCCGCCGGCGGCCGGTCCGGCAGCCGGACGACCCTGATCATGCGCCTTGGGACCAGGTCCCTGGCCCTTGGGACCACCCTGTTCCTGCCAGCCCGGCCCGTGCGGCCCCTTGGGCCCGCCAGGTTCGTGATCCGGCGGCGCGGCCAGCGCCAGGTTGCCAGTCAGACAGAAGGCTGCAGCAGCGAGGAGGGTACGCATGGAGGGCTTTCCTCATGGGGGACGAGGGTGTCGGTTATCCACTTGGAGTCCGATCACGGAAAAAGACTCCCGGGTCATTCACGGATGCACAGCCTGTGGATAAATCGGGGATAAAATCGGTATAACTTCCTGAGAAATCCCTAATCTCCGCCGGAGACCAAATAAAAAGCCTTTAGTATCAATGGATTAAAAAGATGATCGGCTGGCTATCGAATCCGCTTTTTGTGGATAAAGCTTGAGACCCCCTGCGCTGAAGCCTGTTTTCATCGCTACAGAAGCCCTATACGGATCGATTTCACTCGACCCAAAAACAGCAAGACCGCGCCCGGGTGATCCCGGGCGCGGTCTTGTCGAAGGTCACCGCTGCCTAATCCGGCTTCTTCAGCTTGGGATTGGGAAAGAACTGCACGGCCTGCACCTTGGGATCGGGCTTCTTGGGCTTGAGCGCACTGATATTGACTCGCGTCGGCAATTCCTTGGGGACCGAATTGCCGCGCTCGTCCAGGGTGTCGCTGTAGCCGCAGGAGACGCACTCGCGATGGGGCGTGCCCTCCTGGGTCCACATCTTCAGGGTGTCCTGCGCCTGGCACGCCGGGCAGACCGCCCCGGCGATGAACCTCTTGCGGATCGGCTCGCTCACGCCGCCTCCTCGCTCAGCCCGGAATGGCGGAGCAGGGCGTCGATGCTGGGCTCGCGACCGCGGAAGTCGACGAACAGCACCATGGGCGCCTGGGAGCCGCCGCGGGCCAGGATGGCTTCGCGGAAGGCCCGCCCGGTTTCGGGGTTGAAGACGCCTTCTTCCTCGAACTTGGCGAAGGCATCGGCGGACAGCACCTCGGCCCACTTGTAGCTGTAGTAACCCGCCGCATAACCACCGGCAAAGATGTGCGCGAAGCTGTTGGGGAAGCGGTTGTAGGCCGGCGGACGCACCACCGAGATCTCGTCGCGGATGCCTTCCAGCACCTCGCGTACGCTGCGACCGTCGCCGTGGCTGGCGTGCAGCTCGAAGTCGAACAGCGAGAATTCCAGCTGGCGCAGCATCATCAGGCCGGACTGGAAGTTCTTGGCCGCCAGCATCTTGTCCAGCAGCTCCTGGGGCAGCGGCTCACCGGTCTCATAGTGGCCGGAGATCAGCGCCAGGCCCTCGGGCTCCCAGCACCAGTTCTCCATGAACTGGCTGGGCAGCTCCACCGCGTCCCAGGCCACGCCGTTGATGCCGGAAACGCTGGCATGCTCGACGCGGGTCAGCAGGTGGTGCAGGCCATGGCCGAATTCGTGGAAGAGGGTGGTCACCTCGTCATGGGTCAGCAGCGCCGGCTTGCCGGGGCTGGCCGGAGTGAAGTTGCAGACCAGGTAGGCCACCGGATCGATCAGCCGACCCTGGGCATCGCGGCGCTTGTCGCGGGCACCGTCCATCCAGGCACCGCCACGCTTGTTGGCGCGGGCATAGAGATCGAAATAGAAGCGACCGATGGAGGTGCCGTTTTCCTTGATCTCGAATAGGCGCACGTCCGGATGCCACTTCTCGAAGTCGCGCAACTCGGCGATCTCGATGCCATAGAGCTTCTGCACCGTGGCGAACAGGCCGGACAACACCTTGTCCACCGGGAACCAGGCACGGACCTCTTCCTGGGACAGCGAATAGCGCTGCTGGCGCAGCTTTTCGGCGAAGTAGCCGGTGTCCCAGCTCTGCAGGTCCTGCACGCCCTGTTCGGCGGCGAAGGCGCGCAGTTCTTCCAGGTCGCGCTGGGCGAAGGGCTTGGAGCGCACGGCGAGGTCGCGCAGGAAGCCCAGCACCTGGTCACTGCTCTCGGCCATCTTGGTGGCCAGCGACAGCTCGGCATAGTTGGCGTAGCCCAGCAGGCGGGCCAGTTCCTGGCGCAGGTCGAGCAATTCCTCCATCACCGGGCCGTTGTCGAACTGGCCGGCGTTGGGACCCTGTTCGGAGGCGCGGGTGGCATAGGCGGCATAGACCTCTTCACGCAGGGCGCGGTCGTCGGCGTAGGTCATCACCGCGTAGTAGCTGGGGAATTCCAGGGTCACCAGCCAGCCGTCCAGCTCCTTGGCCTGGGCGGCGGCCTGCAGCTGGGCCTTGGCCGACTCGGGCAGGCCGGCGAGGGCGGCTTCGTCGGTGAGGTGCTTGGTCCAGGCCTGCGTCGCGTCGAGCAGCTGGTTGGAGAACTTGCTGCCCAGCTCGGACTTGCGCGCCTGGATGGCGGCATAGCGCTGCTGCTCGGCCGGCGGCAGGTCGATGCCGGACAGGCGGAAGTCGCGCAGGGCGTGTTCCAGGGTGGTCTTCTGACCGACGTCGAAGCCCTTGGCTTCCTCGCTCTCGGCCAGGCGGCTGTAGGCCTGGAAGAGGTCCTTGTTCTGACCGATCTCGGTGGAATAGGCCGACAGCTTGGGCAGGCAGGCCTCGTAGGCGGCGCGCAGTTCGGCGCTGTTGCACACGGCGTTGAGGTGGCCGATGGGGCTCCAGGCCTGGCCCAGGCGATCGTTCAGCTCGTCCATCGCCAGCACCAGGCCAGCCCAGGTGGGGTGTTCCTTCTGGGTCTCCAGCAGCTTGGCCAGGGCGGCACGGTTCTCAGCGAGGATGGTGTCGATGGCCGGCTCGACGTGCTCGGGCTTGATGGCGGAAAAGGGCGGCAGGTCATGGGACTGAAGCAGCGGATTGCTGGCGCTCACGGCGTTCCCCTCGGGGCGATGGCTTTGACAGTTATATATGGAGCCCATCCTAATAGGTCTCAAGACCCTTCCGACGAGAAAAGGTATCTATCGTGACCATAAGGACCTTCCAGGGTAAGACCCCGCAACTGGGCGAACGCGCCTTCGTCGACGCCACCGCGGTGGTGATCGGCGACGTGACCCTCGGTGCAGACAGCTCGATCTGGCCGCTGACGGTGATCCGTGGCGACATGCATCGCATCCGCATCGGCGCCCGCACCAGTATCCAGGACGGCAGCGTGCTGCACATCACCCACGCCGGCCCCTTCAACCCGGACGGCTATCCCCTGCTGATCGGCAACGACGTCACCGTCGGCCATCAGGTGACCCTGCACGGCTGCACGATCGGCGACCGGGTGCTGGTGGGCATGGGCAGCATCGTCATGGACGGCGCGGTGGTGGAGGATGACGTGGTGATCGGCGCCGGCAGCCTGGTCCCGCCGGGCAAGCGGCTGGAAGGCGGCCATCTCTACGTCGGTCGCCCGGTCAAGCAGGTGCGACCGCTGGAGGAAAAGGAACGCGCCTTCTTCACCTACAGCGCCGGCAACTACGTGAAGCTCAAGGACCAGCACCTGGCCGAGGGGTATGGGGAGGAGGGGGCGTAAGCGTTGCGATAACTGGTCGGGTTGGGTTGAGCGCAGCACCGTAGCGTGGAAAACGGCGCAGCCTTTTCCACAGGTGCCTTCGTGGCATACAGCGCGCCCTCACCCCAACCCTCTCCCAAGGGGAGAGGGGGCTATCAGAGCAGGCGGCCATCTCCAGCATCTCCGCCCCGATTACGATCAGCCGTTATACCCAGCCCGTAGGAACGGCACCTGGCGCAATAGCACCGTAGCGTGGAAAACGGCGCAGCCTTTTCCACGGGTGACTTCGTGGCGTGCAGCGCGCCCTCACCCCAACCCTCTCCCAAGGGGAGAGGGGGCTATCAGAGCAGGCGGCCATCTCCAGCATCTCCGGCCCGATTACGATCAGCCGTTATACCCAGCGCGTAGGAACGGCACCTGGCGCAATAGCACCGTAGCGTGGAAAACGGCGCAGCCTTTTCCACGGGTGACTTCATTGCGCGGGTACGCCCTCACCCAACCCTTTCCCAAGGGGAGAGGGGGCTGTCAGAGCAGGCGGCCATCTCCAGTTGGTAGGTTGGCTTGAGCGCAGCGAAGCCCAACGCTCGGCTACCCCCGCAGCGGACAGGCTTCACCCAAGCGCGAATACAGCACCCCACGCAACGCCTGCAATTCGTCGATGCGCGCCTCTATGACCCTGAGCTTGTCGCGCAGCAGTTCTTGCAGATAGGCATCCGGATCGGCGGCGCGCTCGACGTCCTCAAGGTTGGCAGCGATTTCCTGCAGGCTGAAACCCAGTCGCTGGGCGGTGCGGATATAGCCCAGCCATTCCACGGCTTCGGGCGGATAGTCGCGATAGCCGTTAGCCCGCCGCCGCGCCTGGAGCAGTCCCCGGCGCTCGTAGAATCTCAGGGTGTCGCGACTCAGGCCGGTGGCCTGGGCGAGGGTGCCGATACGCATCCGTTCTCCTTGACCCTGGACTTTGCTCCAGGGTCGACACTGGACTTCCTCTCGTTCAAGGAAGTCCGTCCATGTGGAAGCTTGCGCCCTATCTGCGACTGGTCCGTGCCAGCGCCCTCTATGATCTGCTGGTCACCGCGCCCTTCGCCACCCCCTGGAGTCTCGCCTGGCTGCTACGACAGCTCGACGAGCTCGGCCAGGCACTGGGCCTGGCGCCCCTGGCGGCATTCCCGCCGGAAGCCCTTTTGCTGGGCAATCTGCTCGGCTCCCTGATGTGCGTCTGGGCGGTGCTGCGCCTGGCCAAGCCTTCGCTGCTGCTGGGACGCTACGATGCCGTCGCCAGGGGCCTGTTCGCCCTCTGGCAGGCCTGGGCGCTGTACCAGGGCGCCAGTCCCTTGCTGGCGGTGTTTCTGCTGGTCGAAATCGGCTTCGGTATAGCCCAAGCTTGGCCGGTGTCTCCTGTATCCCGCGGCGTTCAACCTCAGGTGTTGGGCTGACGCCTGTCCGTCGGGCTTCGCCATACCCCACACAGCAAGACTCTCAATCGCGGCCATGGCTGTCCGCCGATACGGCTGCTCCTAACTGCGTGCGCTGCTGTGCTGTCTCATCGCGGCCATGGGCCGCTCCTACAGCGGTTATATATCCCGTAGGAGCGGCCCCTGGCCGCGATTCGAGCCCCTAGCAACGACGGCCTTGGCATGTCCAGTATGGCCCTCGCCCAACAAGCCACGCCTTGCCCCTCACCCCAGCTGCCGCCTTAACTCCGCCAGCACCGGCGCGCTGTCGGGGCGCACGCCGCGCCAGAGTTCGAAGGCCTCGGCGGCCTGTTCTACCAGCATCCCCAGGCCGTCCAGGGTGTGGAAGGCACCCTCGTCCAGGGCCCAGCGGTTGAAGGGGGTGAGGTCCTTGCCGTACATCATGTCGTAGGTCACCGTCTGCGGGCCGATCACCGCTTCCGACAGCGGTGGGCGACCGCCCCCGAGACTGGCCGAGGTGCCGTTGATGATGACGTCGAAGGGCGCTCTCAGGGTGGAGAAGGCCGCCACCTCGATCGTCCCCAGTTCGGCGAATTCGCGCGCCAGTTGCACCGCCTTGAGCTCGGTGCGATTGGCCAGCACCAGTTGCCCGGGATTGCAGGCCAGCAAGGGCTCCAGCACGCCGCGTACGGCGCCGCCGGCGCCCAGCACCAGGACGCGCTGACCGGCCAGCTGCAGACCGGCGTTGACCGTGAGATCCCGCACCAGCCCGGCGCCGTCGGTGTTGTCGCCGAGCAGGCGACCGTTGGCCTGGCGCTTGAGGGTGTTCACCGCCCCGGCGCGGCGCGCACGCGGGGTGAGTTCATCGCACAGCTGGTAGGCCTCTTCCTTGAAGGGCACCGTGACATTGGCGCCCAGGCCGCTCTGAAAGAAGCTGCGGGCGCTTTCGCTGAAGCCGTCCAGCGGCGCCAGCAGCGTCCCGTAGTGCAGGCGCTGGCCGGTCTGGTCGGCGAACAGGCTGTGGATCAGCGGCGACTTGCTGTGGGCGATGGGATTGCCGAAGACGGCGTAGCGATCCATGGGTCTATCCTGCGGGCGTCGAGGCGAGCGCGAGCCAGTCGCGGTCGGTGAGGAAGAAATCGGTCAGGCGCGCTTCCGGCGAGCCGGGCACGGGTTTCCAGTCATAGCCCCAGCGCACCTCGGGCGGCAGCGACATGAGGATGGACTCGGTGCGCCCGCCGGATTGCAGGCCGAATAGGGTACCGCGGTCATAGACCAGGTTGAATTCCACGTAGCGGCCGCGGCGATAGGCCTGGAATTCCCGCTCGGCCTCGCTGTACGGCTGGTGGCGGCGACGCTGGACGATGGGCAGGTAGGCGTCGACGAAGGCATCGCCGATGGCGCGCTGGAAGGCGAAGCAGGTCTCGAAGTCCCACTCGTTCAGGTCATCGAAGAACAGGCCGCCGATGCCGCGCGGCTCGCCACGGTGCTTGAGGTGGAAATAGCGGTCGCACCAGGCCTTGTAGCGCGGATAGACGTCGGCGCCGAAGGGCGCGCAGGCGTCATGGCAGACCTGGTGCCAGTGCACGCAGTCGGCCTCGTTGCCGTAGTAGGGGGTGAGGTCGAGACCGCCGCCGAACCACCAGACCGGCGCCTCGCCGGGCTTTTCGGCCAGGAAGAAGCGCACGTTGGCATGGGCGGTGGGGATATGGGGATTGCGCGGGTGCATCACCAGGGAGACGCCCATGGCCTCGAAGCTGCGCCCGGCCAGTTCCGGGCGATGGGCGCTGGCCGAGGGCGGCAGGCTGTCGCCATGCACATGGGAGAAATTCACGCCGCCCTTTTCCAGCAGGGCGCCCTCGGCGATCACCCGGGTGCGGCCACCACCGCCGGTCGGCCGGGTCCAGGCGTCTTCGACGAAAGCGGCGGCGCCATCCTCGGCTTCCAGTGCGGCGCAGATGCGCTCCTGCAGATCGAGCAGATAGGCCTTGACGGCCTCCAGGGAGGGATTCATCGCAAGGATTTCCACAACAGGCGGGGAGGGCGGAGAGCATAACACCCGTATCCGACCGGTTGACGCGGCCCGCGGTTGCGGCTTGGATGAAGGCTCACCCCAAGAGAGCCCGGCCAAGGGCTCCAACCAGGAGACACGCAAGCATGGCCCAGCGCATCCAGTTCAGTCGCACCGGTGGTCCCGAAGTACTCGAACTTGTGGATTTCGAACCCGCCGCGCCCGGCCCCGATGAGGTGCAGGTGCGCAACCATGCCATCGGCCTCAACTTCATCGAGACCTACTACCGCAGCGGCCTCTATCCGCCGCCGTCGCTGCCCTCCGGCCTGGGCACCGAGGGCGCCGGGGTAGTGGAAGCGGTCGGCAGTGCGGTCACCCGCTTCAAGGCCGGCGACCGCGTGGCCTATGCCACCGGCCCGCTGGGCGCCTATGCCGAGGTCCATGTGCTGCCCGAGCGGCATCTGGTGCACCTGCCGGAAGCGGTGTCCTTCGAGCAGGGCGCCGCGGTCATGCTCAAGGGGCTGACGGTGCAGTACCTGCTGCGCCAGACCTATCCGCTGCAGGCCGGCGACACCGTGCTGTTCCATGCCGCGGCCGGCGGTGTCGGCTCCCTGGCCTGCCAGTGGGCCAAGGCCCTGGGCGTGCGCCTGATCGGTACCGCCGGCTCGCCGGAAAAGCTGGAAAAGGCCAAGGCGCTGGGCGCCTGGGCGGTGATCGACTATCGCCAGGAAGACGTCCCGGCGCGGGTCCGCGAATTGACCGACGGGGCCAAGGTGCCGGTGGTCTACGACGGCGTCGGCAAGGACACCTGGGAGATGTCGCTGGACTGTCTGGCGCCCCGCGGCCTGATGGTCAGCTTCGGCAACGCCTCCGGCGCGGTCACCGGGGTCAACCTGGGGATCCTCTCGCAGAAAGGCTCGCTCTATGTCACCCGGCCGACCCTGGCCACCTACGCCGCCTCGCCCGAGGCCCTGCAGGATATGGCCGATCAGCTGTTCGAGCTGATCACCGATGGCCGCATCCAGGTGGACATCGGTCGGCGCTATCCACTGGCCGAGGTGCAGGAGGCGCATCGGGCGCTGTCGGGTCGTGAGACCAGCGGCTCGACCATCCTGCTGCCCTGAGGCAAAACGCCCGCACGCCTGGCCGGGAAATCGTGACAGCCATTAAGTTTCCTGCAGCCAGGCGGCACGACGGGGGTAAACGCCGGTCTATGTCGGACAGTCAGGTCGTCACGGCCTTGACGTTCTTTCAAGAATCGGCCGGATCGCTGCCCTTGTCATGCCTATCTCCAGCCCCCTCGCCAGCCTGCTCGACACCGCCACGGACACGGCGCTGATCACCCTGACCGCCGACGGGCGGATCGGGCAGTGGTGCCCGGCCGTCGCCCGGCTGCTGGGCTGGACGGCGCAGGACTGGCTCGGTGAATCCATCGTCGGCCTGCTGCTCCCGGAGCCGCCGGCCGACGGCTGGCTGACTGCCCTCGAACGCTGCCAGACCCAGGGCCTGCGCCACCGCGACGGTCACCTGGTACGCCTCGACCTGCACCTGGTGCCGCTGCGCCGGGCGGATGTCCCCGTGGGCTGGCTGCTGCACGTCTGGCAGGCCCCGGCGAGCCGGGCCCGGTTTGCCGCCCGGCGCAGTGCCGAGCGCGACCTGCCGCAACGCCTGCAGGCGCTCGGCGAATGGTCACGGCGTCTCAGCGGCACCACGGATCTCGCCGCCCTGCGGCTGTGCGCCACCCAGGCCCTGCGCGACCTGACCGACGATCCCCAGGCGCGGCTGCTGTCCGTGGCCGAGGCCGGCAGTCCGCCAACGGGTCAGTTGCTCATCCCATTCGGCCCGGCCACTCAGCCCCTGGGCTATCTGCAGCTGGGCAGCGCCGTCGAGGCGGACACCCGGCTGCTGCTGGATCAGTTGGCCCTGCTGCTGGGTGCCCTGCTGGTGCGGCAGCAGACCCAGGATCAGGCCCGACACCTCGAACGGCGCCTGTCGCTGGAACAGGGCCTGTTGGCCAGCGTGCTGCAGCAGGCACCCCTGGGCATCTCCATCACCGAGGCCGGCAGCGAAGAAGCGGTGATGCTCAACGACCGAGTCGACATCCTCCTCGGCAAGCGTCCGGCCGGCGAGACGCTGGACGAGCGCTATGGCGCTATCGGCGCCCTGCACGCCAATGGTCAGCCCTATGCGGTGGACGACTATCCCACGGTACGGGTGCTGCGCAGCGGCCAGGCAGTGGCGCCGGAGTTGATGCGCTATCGGCGACCCGACGGCAGCATCCGGCTGCTGGAAGTATCCAGCGCACCGGTCCGCTCGGCCACCGGCGAGGTGATCGCCTCGGTCACCCTGTTCGATGACGTCCAGCAGCGGGTCGATGCGGAAACCGCCCTGCGCGAACACAGCGCGCGCCTGGCCAGCCTGATCAACCAGGCGGCGGTCGGCATCTGCCAGACCGACGCCCGCGGGCGCATCCTGCTCGCCAATCGACGCTATTGCGAATTGCTCGATCGCAACGAGGTGGGGGTGCTGGAACAGACCCTGCAGGCCCAGACCCATCCCGAGGATCGGGCCGTCCTGGAGCGCCATCTCGACACCCTGCGCGAGCGCGGCGACAGCTTCAAGCTGGACCAGCGTTTCCTGCGCCCCGACGGTTCGGTGGTCTGGGTCAGTCTGCATGGCTCGCCGCTGCAATCGGAAATCGGCCAGGAACTGTCGGTAAGCCTGGTGGTGGTCGATCTCACCCAGCGCAAGCAGGCCGAAGCCGCGCTGCACCTGTCCAACCAGCGCTTCCGCAATGCCGTGGAGGCGGTGCAGGGGGTGGTCTGGACCACCAATGCCCAGGGCCATCTGCTTGGCGAACAACTCGCCTGGAGCACCCTGACCGGGCAGAGCTATGCCCAGTATCAGCAGGACGGCTGGGCCGATGCCCTGCATCCCGAAGACTCATCCCGCACCCTGCGTCGCTGGCGCCTGGCGGTGCAGCAGCAGGTGGACTTCCACGACGAACACCGCCTGCGCTGTCGCGACGGCCAGTGGCGCACCTTCAGCGTGCGCGCCCTGCCGGTGCGGGAGAACGGCGTGGTCTGCGAATGGGTGGGCGTGCACACCGACGTCAGCGAGATCCGCATGGCCGAGCACCGCCTGCGGCGCCTGGCCGAATTGCTGGAACAGCGGGTCCACGAGCGCACCGTCGAGCGTGACCGCATGTGGCGCGTGGCCGACGACCTGCTCGGCGTCATCCAGGGACAACGCTGGCTCAGCCGCAACCCCGCCTGGGGCCGCACCCTGGGCTGGGACGACGAGGAATTGCGCCACCAGCCGCCGACCTCGCTGGAGCATCCGGACGATCCACCGGTGTTTCCGCGTCTGGCCGCCCTGCGCCACGGCGAGGTGCTCAGCGATCTGCCCGGGCGCCTGCGCACCCGCGACGGCGCCTGGCGCCACATGATGTGGAAGGCCACCGCCGATCACGACGGACGCATCTATGTCTTCGGCCGCGACGTCACCGTCGAGCACGATGCCGCCCTGGCCCTGCAGAATGCCGAAGCCGCCCTGCGCCAGGCGCAGAAGATGGAAGCCATCGGCCATCTCACCGGTGGCATCGCCCACGACTTCAACAACCTGCTCACCGGTATCAGCGGTTCCCTGGAGTTGCTGCGCCGGCGTCTCGACCAGGGTCGTCACGACAACCTGCAGCGCTACCTGGACACCGCCGAGCAATCCGCCACCCGCGCCGCGGCCCTGACCCATCGGCTGCTGGCCTTCGCGCGCCGGCAGACCCTCGACCCGCGGCCGGTGGACGTCAACGACCTGATCCTGTCCCTGGAAGAACTCTTCCAGCGCACCCTGGGCGAACGCATCAGCCTGCGCAGCAGCCTCGCGCTGCAACTACCGCCGGCGCGCACCGACACCAACCAGCTGGAAAACGCCCTGCTGAATCTGGTGATCAACGCCCGCGACGCCATGCCCGAGGGCGGCCAGCTGACCCTGGAAACCGCCCTTGATCACCTCACCGACCTGGCCGCCGAACACGACCTGCCGCCGGGCGACTATGTGCGTCTGACCATCGCCGACACCGGCAGCGGCATGCCCGCCGAGGTGGTGGACCGCGCCTTCGATCCCTTCTTCACCACCAAGCCCATCGGCCAGGGCACCGGCCTGGGCCTGTCGATGCTCTATGGCTTCATCAAGCAGTCCGGTGGCCACGTGACCCTGGAGAGCGAATTGGGCAGTGGCACCCGGGTCAGTCTCTGGCTGCCCTGTGCCCAGCCCGAGCGGCCGGCGGCGAGCGCGACGCCCCAGGCGGCCATCGCCCAGAGTCGGGGCGAACGCCTGCTGCTGGTGGAAGACGATGTCTCGGTGCGGCTGCTGCTGCGCGAGATGCTCACCGAGCTGGGCTATCGCGTGCGCACCGCGGCCAGTGCCTCGGCGGCGCTCACCCTGGTCGACGGCGACCTGCCCTGTGACCTGCTGATCACCGATCTCGGCCTGCCGGATCTCGATGGCGCCGAGCTGGCAGGACGCCTGCGCGAGCGCTGGCCGGAGCTGCCGGTGCTGTTCGTCAGCGGTCACGCCGAGCGCCCGACGCCGAACGGCGAGCCCTCGCTGGCCAAGCCGTTCCAGATCGATGCCCTGGCGCGGTTGCTGCGCCAGCTGCTGGACTGACCTAGGGTCGGAAGACCTTGCCGGTCACCAGGTCGCGAATCACGCTGGGATTTTTGCGCCCGCCCAGTTCACCCGTGAGGATGCCGTCGAGGCCCTTGGGAAAGTATTGCTGAACCCGCAACCGCGTGCGGGCGGCCGGGCGACCGGCGGGATTGGCCGAGGTGGAGATCAGCGGCCCGGTCAGGGCGCAGAGTTCGCCCACCAGGGGATGCTCGGAGACTCGCAATGCCACGGTGGCGTGGGCGCCGGTCACCCAGCCGGGCAGGCGATTGTGGTGCGGCACCAGCCAGGTGTTGGGCCCCGGCCAGGTGCTGGCCAGCTTGGCCAGGGACTCTTCCGGCAGATCGTGCAGCAGGAAGTCGAACTGGCGGATGTTGTCGGCCACCAGGATCAGACCCTTTTCCATGGGCCGATGCTTGAGCATCAGCAGGCGATAGACCGCGGCCTGATCCCAGGGATCGCAGCCCAGGCCCCAGACGGCCTCGGTGGGGTAGGCCAGGACGCCCCCCTCGCGCACGATTCGCGCCGCCTGCCGCACTCGCCAGCTGTTGTGCATCGCCTTGCCTCCGCCAAATCCCTGAAGTCTACCCGAGCGCGCCGCCGATGCCAGTCATCCCCCGCTAGCCGAGGCGACACCAGCTGCCCTGCTGCGCCACGATCCGGCCTTCCAGCTCCAGCTCGGTCAGCTGGACCAGCACCTCCGGCAGCGACAGCTCGCAGAGCCGCGCCAGTTCTTCGCTGTTGAGCGGTCCGGCGGCCAGCTGGCGCAACAGGGGATGCTCCTCGACCGCCGCGGTGGTAGCGAGCGGGGCCAGGCTGCGCCAGCCCTGCAGGGCTTCGAGGATGTGTTCCACGCCTTCCACCAGCTGCGCGCCCTCGCGGATCAGCTGGTGACAGCCGCGAGCCCCGGGATGATGAATGGAGCCGGGCAGGGCGAACACCTCGCGGCCCTGTTCGGCGGCCAGGCGCGCGGTGATCAGCGAACCGCTGGAAGGACTGGCCTCCACCACCAGGGTACCCAGGCTGAGACCGCTGATGATCCGGTTGCGCCGTGGAAAGTTGCCGGCCTGGGGCGTGCAGTCCAGTGGCAACTCCGAGACCAGCACGCCGCCCTCGGCCAGCAGGCGCCGGGCGAGCCCCAGGTGCCGGCGCGGATAGAGCTGCCGCAGGCCGGTGCCGAGCACGGCGACCGTGCCGCCGCCGGCGTCCAGGGCGCCCTGGTGCGCCGCGCCATCGATGCCCAGCGCCAGGCCACTGGTGATGCAGAAGCCGGCCGCGGCCAGGCTGTGGGCGAAGCGCCGGGCATTGTCCAGTCCCTGGGCGCTGGCCTGGCGACTGCCGACCAGGGCCAGTTGCGGCCGTTCGAGCAACTCGATCCGTCCTTCGACGAACAGCAGCGGGGGTGGATCGGCGATCTCGGCGAGCAGCGCCGGATAGCGCTCGTCGCCCAGGCAGAGCAGGTGGCGTTCGGGGCCGTCCAGCCAGGCCAAGGCCTGGTCGACCCGTTCGCGGGTGGCGGGGCTGCGGCGGGCCTCCGCGGCCACCGCCGGCAGGCGCAGGGCGCGCCAGGCGGAGGCCGGGGCACTGAGGGCGGCGCTGGCGCTGCCAAAGGCGTCCAGCAGCAGGCGCTGGCGCACGGCGCCGAGTTCGGGGAGTGCGTGCAGGCGCAGCCGAGCGTCCAGCTCGGCAGGGGAGAAGCTGGCCATGGTGTCGTCCTTGAGGGTGGCCGGTCGCCGTCCTGGCGACCCGGGAGGGGGTTAGGGGTTGCGCACCTTGTCCATGATCGCCAGCTGGCGGGTGGCGGTCAGGATCAGGCCGTAGCTGATCTTGTCGTAGGTGCGAAACACCATCAGCAGGCCGGCGCGCTCGTCGGGGATCTTCACCAGCTCGCCGGTGATGCGATCACGCACCGTCTCGCCGGTCTTGTAGACCGCCAGCACGTTGCCCTCGGCCAGGCCGTCACGAGCGCCCTTGTTGAGGGTCACCACATCGAACTGGCCGACCTGGGTGACGCCACGCGGCACATCGAGGATCAGGCCGTTGATGTCGCGGGCCGGGGCGCTGGGCATGAAGGTGGAGTTCACCAGCCGCTCCTCGGTGGGGAACAGCCGGTCGCCCAGGCGCACCTCCTGGGTGGTGCGGGTCAGGCGCAGGGTGGCGATGTCGCCCTCCTGGGCGACCAGATCGGCGCTGCCGATGAAGTCGCCATTGATGCCGAGGAAGGCGCCGGTCTTGGGATCGACATAGGTCTTGCCCTGGCGGTAGATGCCATAGGCCGAGACCCCCGGCTGCAGCTTGCCGCGCACATAGATGCGATCGCCGGCGCCGCTCACCACCCGCTCGGCGTTGCCGGCCACCACATAGGGCGCCGCCTGGAACTGTTCGGCCGAATCGATGGCGCGATTCTGCAAGAGGAAGCTGTTGACCGCTTCCAGCGGAATGGCCGGGATGGCTTCGGCGATGGGCGTGCTGCGCACCGTGGGCGACAGCTTGACCGTGCCGCGCGAGGCGCCGCGGTTGAGCTGCAGGCGCGGCTGACCGTCGACATAGCTCAGTACCAGGGTGTCGCCGGGATAGATGAGATGGGGATTCTTGATCTGCGGATTGGCCTGCCAGATCTCCGGCCATTCCCAGGGTTTGCTGAGGAATCTGGCGGAGATGTCCCAGAGGGTATCGCCGCGAACCACGGTGTAGCTTTCCGGGTGATCCTGACGCAGGGTGACCGCTGCGTACGCCGACTGCAGGGCGCCCCCTGCAACCAGCAGCAGGGCGAACAAAGATTTCCTCATGCGTCGAATCCCTTTACACTCTTGGCCTTGAAGAACCGTCTTCACGCAAACGTCGGGGAATCGCCCCAGTCGTGCCCTGATCGCCACCTTTGTCGGCACCGGGCAGCGCAGGCGCTCATCCCCGTCGACCGACGTCATCCACCACTCGGGACCAGCCCGAGCCGGGTGGAAACAACGCTGCGGCATCTTAGCAGCGCCCCTTGACTGTATTCCACAAGTGCCCTCAACGCCATGGCGATCCTAGACATCCTCGAATTCCCCGATCCCCGCCTGCGCACCGTCGCCAAGCCCATCGACACGGTGGACGACGCCCTGCGCCAGACCATCGACGACATGTTCGAGACCATGTACGAAGCGCCCGGCATCGGTCTGGCCGCCACCCAGGTCAACGTGCATCGCCGCCTGGTGGTGATCGACGTCAGCGAAGACAAGAGCGAGCCGCTGGTCTTCATCAATCCCGAGGCCGAGCCGCTCACCCAGGAACTGGGCGAGTACCAGGAAGGCTGCCTGTCGATTCCCGGCTTCTACGAAAAGGTCTGCCGCCCCGAGCGCGTCCGGGTCAAGGCCCTGGATCGCGACGGCAAGCCCTTCGAGCTGGAATGCGACGGCCTGCTGGCGGTGTGCATCCAGCACGAGATCGATCACCTCGACGGCAAGCTGTTCGTCGACTACCTGTCGCCGCTCAAGCGCGATCGCATCAAGAAGAAGCTCGAAAAGCAGCAGCGCCACAAGGCCTGATCGCCCTGGCGGACGGCGTCTTCGGCGTCCGCCGCTCGCCCTTTCCGCCAGGTCCGCCATGTCCAGATCCCTCCGCCTCGTCTTCGCCGGAACCCCGGAATTCGCCGCCGTGCACCTGCAGGCGCTGATCGATGCCGGTTATCCCATCGCCGCCGTCTATACCCAGCCGGATCGCCCCGCCGGGCGTGGCCAGAAACTGGCCATGAGTCCGGTCAAGCAGCTGGCGCTGAGCCACGGCATTCCCGTGCAGCAGCCGCCGACCCTGCGCGATCCCGCGGCCCAGGCCACCCTGGCGGCGCTGGAACCCGATCTGCTGGTGGTGGTGGCCTACGGCCTGATCCTGCCCCAGGCGGTGCTCGACATCCCGCGCCTGGGCTGCATCAACAGCCATGCCTCGCTGCTGCCGCGCTGGCGCGGCGCGGCGCCCATCCAGCGCGCCCTGGAGGCCGGCGATGCCGAATCCGGGGTCACCGTGATGCGCATGGAAGCCGGTCTGGATACCGGTCCCATGCTGAGCAAGGTGAGCACACCGCTGACCGCCGACGATACCGGCGGCAGCCTGCACGATCGCCTGGCCAGCCTGGGCGCCGCCGCCGTGGTCCAGGCGCTGCCGGGTCTGGCCGACGGCAGCCTGGCGGGCGAGGTGCAGGACGATGACCTGGCCACCTATGCGCACAAGCTCAACAAGGACGAGGCCCGGCTGGACTGGGGCCGTCCGGCGGTGGAACTGGAGCGCCGTATCCGCGCCTTCGATCCCTGGCCGCTGTGCCACACCGCCCTGGCCGGCGAACCGCTCAAGGTCTGGGCCGCGGAGCTGGCCGCAGGCCAGGGCGTTCCCGGCATGGTGCTGGATGCCGATCGCTCCGGCCTGCTGGTCGCCTGCGGTGAAGGCGCCCTGCGCCTGACCCGGCTGCAGCTGCCCGGGGGCAAGCCGCTGGGCTTCGCCGATCTCTACAACGCCCGTCGTGAGCGCTTCGCCCCCGGTCAGGTGCTGGGTCTATGAATCCGCGGCTGGCAGCTACCCGCGCCCTGGCGGCGGTCCTCGCCGGCCGCGCCTCCCTCGGCAGCAGCCTGCCCGAGCAACTGGCCAAGGTCGATCCGCGTGACCGCGCCCTGGCCCAGGATCTGGCCTTCGGCACCGCCCGCTGGCAGCCGCGCCTGTCGCTGCTGGCGGAAAAGCTCATGGATAAACCCTTCAAGGCCGGCGACCGCGATCTCGAAGCCCTGCTGCTGATCGGGCTCTACCAGCTGTTCCATACGCGCATCCCCGCCCACGCCGCCATCGGCGAGACGGTGGGCTGCGTCGACAAGCTGAAGAAATCCTCGGCCAAGGGCCTGCTCAACGCCGTGCTGCGCCGCGCCCAGCGCGAATACGACAGCCTGCTGCCGGCCCTGGAGCATGACCCGGCGGCGCGCCTGGCCCATCCGCGCTGGCTGCAGAAAGCCCTCAAGGCGCGCTGGCCGGAGCACTGGGAAGCCATCGCCACGGCCAACAACCTGCACCCGCCGCTGATCCTCAGGGTCAATCGTCGCCAGGGCAGTCGCGATGCCTATCTGGCCGAGCTGGCCGCCGCCGGTATCGACGCCGTGCCCTGCGCCTTCAGCGCCGACGGCATCCGCCTGCTGCAGCCCCAGGACGTCACCGCCCTGCCGGGTTTTGCCGCGGGTCGCTTGAGCGTGCAGGACGAAGCCGCGCAGCTGGCGGCCGAACTGCTGGAACTGGCGCCCGGCCAGCGGGTGCTGGACGCCTGCGCCGCGCCCGGGGGCAAGACCTGCCATCTGCTGGAACGTGAGCCGGGGCTGGCCGAGGTGGTGGCGCTGGACGCCGATGCCGGCCGCCTGCAGCGGGTCGAGCAGAATCTGGCGCGTCTGGGCCTCACCGCGCGCACCCTGGCTGCCGATGGCCGTGCCGTGGCCGACTGGTGGGACGGCACGCCCTTCCAGCGCATCCTGCTGGACGCCCCCTGCAGCGCCACCGGGGTGATCCGCCGCCATCCGGACATCAAGCTGACCCGCCAGGCCAGCGACATCGCGCCCCTGGTGCAGCTGCAGGGCGAGTTGCTGGACGCCCTCTGGCCGACGCTGGAGGTGGGCGGCATCCTGGTCTACGCCACCTGTTCGGTGCTACCGGAAGAAAACAGCAGTAACCTCGCCGCCTTTCTCGCCCGCACCCCTGGCGCCCGCGAACTGGACATCCCCGCTACCTGGGGCCTTGCCCAGCCCCATGGTCGCCAGCTCCTGCCGCAGCCCGACGGCCATGACGGCTTCTACTACTGCAAGCTGATCAAGATCGCCAAGTAGGAGACCTCGCCATGCTCGAATCCCTGGAGAAGATGCTCGCCCGCGGCCAGGACAACGCCCTGCTCAGATTCGGTCTGGGCAAGGGCTATCTGGATGCCGGAGAGCCGGCGCGGGCGATCGAGCACCTGGCGCGCTGCGTGGAATTCGATCCGGCCTATTCGGCGGCCTGGAAACTGCTGGGCAAGGCCCATGAGGGGAGTGGCGACCTGGCCAGCGCCGAGGCGGCCTGGACCCAGGGCCTGCAGGCGGCGCAGGCCAGGGGCGACAAGCAGGCGGAAAAGGAGATGACGGTGTTTCTCAAGCGCCTGGCGCGCCGCGCTCAGTCCTGATCGCGCAGGAATCTGAGGCCCGCGCCGTCACCGTCGGTGCGCATGACTTCCATGGTCACCTTGGGCGCTTCGATCGGCAGGTCGAGCACCTGGCCGACCACGCGGGTGCCCTGCGGCAGCCGGGTCAGCTCGGGGTGCACCACATAGACGCCGCCATCGGACAGGTCGCGGGTCTCGCCGACGATCTCGCCATCCGGATAGGCGATCCACAGCCGGCACTTGAGCGGGGTACGGGTATGCTGGCGCTGATCGCGCGAATTCATCGCCTGACTCCCTGGCTTAGGCGCTCCCTTGAGGTCCTGGCAGCTTCCGGCAAAGCCCGGCGCCTGTCAGCCGCGCACCGACCGAACGGTGCTGGCGAAGCGCCGAGCGATAGCTCATGGGATGACCGCTCGAGGTTCAGCGCCCGGGCATGACCCGGGCTGGCAAACGGCCTAGTACCACTTCTCCTCGCCATCCGGGCGATTCTTGAACCTCTTCATGCTCCACATGTACTGGGTCGGATAGCGCCGCACGTAGCCGGCCAGTACCTCGCTCATGGCGGCCACCGAGACCTCCGGATCCGGGTCGTACATGGCCGCGGGCGCGGCTTCCAGGATCACCTTGTAGCCGCTGCCGTCCGCCAGGCGCACGGCATGGAAGAACACCCCACGGGCCTTGCCGCGCGCCAGCAGCGAGGGCACGAACTTGCTGGTCAGGGCGGTGGTGCCGAGGAAGGGCACGAAGAGGCCGGCGCTGCGACTCGGCTCGGGATCGGCCGGAATGCCCACGGCGCCGCCGCGCCGGACTTCCTTGATCACGCTGATGATGCCTTCCGGGGTGGAGGGCGCCACCCGATTGCCCAGCTGTACCCGCTGGCGCTTGAGCAGCTCGTCCACCGCCTTGAGCTTGGGCGGCCGGTAGAAGATGATCGGCTTGGCGTGGGAGCAGTAGAAGTGGTTGAGCAACTCCCAGTTGCCCAGGTGGCTGGTGATGCCCACCACGCCATCGCCGGAGGCCAGGGCTTCCTGCAGGACGTCCATCCCTTCCACCTCGCGCACCAGGCGCAAGGAACGCTGCGGCGACCAGATCCAGGCGCAGGCGCTTTCGGTCAGGGTCTTGCCGATGCCGCGCAGGCACTCGCGCGACAGCCGTTCCAGACCGGCGGCATCGAGTTCGGGAAAACAGTGGGCGAGGTTGATGCGGGTGACCTTGCTGGCGCGGGTCGGCAGCTTCCACATGCACCAGCCGATGAATCCACCCAGGCGCTGCACCAGCGGCCAGGGCAGCAGGGCGAAAAGGCGCAGGAAGGCGATCATCAGCGCGCCTTTGAATCTTTCCAAAAGAGGGGCTCCTGTCTGAATGCCCAGACAGTTTACCGTCTACAGACCCCGGAAACGTTAAGAAAACGTAAGGTTCGCGCCAACTGGCAGCTATACATTCGACTTTTCCTGCAGCTCTGCCGACGCAGACGCCAATTCGCCATGGCGGTCGCAGTCGAGGGTATGGTCCATGACCAGGCCCATGGCCTGCATGAAGGCATAGCAGATGGTCGGCCCGACAAAGGTGAAACCGGCCCGCTTGAGCGCCTTGCTCATGGCCTCGGCTTCCGGGGTGATCGCCGGCACCTCGCTACGATCACGGAAACGATTGATGCGCGGAGTACCGCCGACAAAGGACCACAGCCAGCCGGCAGGGTCTTCGAGGCGCAACCAGGCCTGGGCATTCTGACGAGCGGCGCGCAGCTTGGCGCCATTGCGGATGATGCCCGGGTCCTGCATCAGCACCGCGATCTCGGCATCGCTCAGTTGCGCCAGGCGCCTGGGATCGAAGCCATGCAGCACCTGACGATAGCGCTCGCGCTTCTTCAGCACGGTGATCCACGACAGTCCGGCCTGGAAGCCCTCCAGCAGGAGGAATTCGAAGAGCACCGCCGGATCGCGCTGGGGCACGCCCCATTCGTGGTCGTGATACTCGATGTACAACGGATCGGCGGTGCACCAGAAGCAACGCGGCATGGCAAAGACTCGGTCGAGGAGGGAAGGCCTCACCTTAGCGCAATTGCCCGACAGCGGAGGCGAGTCATAACCGCCTCTGGAATGGGTAGTATGGCGAATGCTCTGAACGCACGTTTCTAACAGGCCGCAGGCGCTGCTACCGTAGGAGCAGCTACCTTTATCGCGGCCATGGGCCGCTCCTACAGGCCAACCCGTATCTGTAGGAGCGGCCCATGGCCGCGATAAAGCGCGCAGCCGGCCATCCCCGCCAAATACCGCCGGGCAGCCCTACGAGCCCATGCGGTCCCTCCCGGCTTTCGGCTATACTCCCCGGCTTTTCGTCGCAGCCGAACGGGTATTTTTCGTGAGCCAGTCCAAGCCCACCGTGCGCACCTTCCAAGACTTGATCCTGGCCTTGCAGCAATACTGGGCCGAGCAGGGCTGCGTGGTACTCCAGCCCTATGACATGGAAGTCGGCGCCGGTACCTTCCACACCGCCACCTTCCTGCGCGCCATCGGTCCCGAGACCTGGAACGCCGCCTATGTGCAGCCCAGCCGCCGCCCCACCGACGGCCGCTACGGCGAGAACCCCAATCGCCTGCAGCACTACTACCAGTTCCAGGTGGTCTTGAAGCCCAACCCGGACAACTTCCAGGAGCTCTACCTCGGCTCCCTGGCCGCCATCGGCCTGGATCCGCTGGTGCACGACGTGCGCTTCGTTGAGGACAACTGGGAATCGCCCACCCTGGGCGCCTGGGGTCTGGGCTGGGAAGTCTGGCTCAACGGCATGGAAGTCACCCAGTTCACCTACTTCCAGCAGGCCGGCGGTCTCGAGTGCTATCCGGTGACCGGCGAGATCACCTATGGCCTGGAGCGCCTGGCCATGTACCTGCAGGGCGTGGATTCGGTCTATGACCTGATCTGGGCCGACGGCCCCTTCGGCACCGTGACCTACGGCGACGTCTTCCACCAGAACGAGGTGGAGCAGAGCACCTACAACTTCGAGCACGCCAATGTGCCCAAGCTGTTCGAACTGTTCGACTTCTACGAGTCCGAGGCCAATCGCCTGATCGCCCTGGACCTGCCGCTGCCCACCTACGAGATGGTGCTCAAGGCCTCCCACACCTTCAACCTGCTGGACGCCCGCCGGGCCATCTCGGTGACCGAGCGCCAGCGCTACATCCTGCGCGTGCGCACCCTGGCGCGCAGCGTCGCCCAGGGCTACTTCAAGGCCCGGGCCCGGCTGGGCTTCCCGCTGGCCAGCCCCGCGCTGCGTGACGAGGTCCTGGGTCGCGACGATGTCCAGGCGCTGCTCAAGGAGGGCGAATGATGAGCACCACTCTGGATTTCCTGGTCGAACTGGGTACCGAAGAACTGCCACCCAAGGCGCTCAAGACCCTTGGCGACAGCTTTCTCGCCGGCATCGAGAAGGGTCTCAAACAGGCCGGTCTCGGCTATGCCGGCGCCCGCGCCTATGCCGCGCCGCGCCGTCTGGCGGTGCTGGTCGAAGCCCTGCAGACCCAGCAGCCCGAACGTAGCGTCAACCTGGACGGCCCGCCGCTCCAGGCCGCCTTTGGCGCCGATGGCCAGCCGACCCAGGCGGCCCTGGGTTTCGCCCGCAAGTGTGGCGTCGACATCAGCGCCATCGACCGCAGCGGTCCCAAGCTGAGATTCTCCCAGAGCATTCCCGGTCAACCGGCGGCCAGCCTGCTGCCCGGCATCGTCGAAGCCTCCCTGGCCGAGCTGCCGATTCCCAAGCGCATGCGCTGGGCCGCCCGCCGCGAGGAATTCGTGCGCCCGACCCAATGGCTGGTGATGCTGCTGGGTGACGAGGTCATCGACTGCGAGATCCTGACCCGCCGCGCCGGCCGTGAGTCCCGTGGCCATCGCTTCCACCATCCCGACGCCGTGCGCATCAGCGCGCCGGCCCACTATGCAGCCGACCTGCGCGCCGCCCATGTGCTGGCCGACTTCGCCGAACGGCGTCAGCTGATCGAGTCCCGCGTGGCCGAACTGGCCGCGGCGGAGCAGGGCAGCGCCGTGGTGCCGCCCGCGCTGCTGGACGAGGTGACCGCCCTGGTGGAATGGCCGGTGCCGCTGGTCTGCGCCTTCGAGGAACGCTTCCTCGAGGTGCCCCAGGAAGCCCTGATCACCACCATGCAGGACAACCAGAAGTACTTCTGCCTGCTGGACGCCCAGGGCAAGCTCCTGCCGCGCTTCATCACCGTGGCCAACCTGGAGAGCAAGGATCCGGCGCAGATCGTCAGCGGCAACGAGAAGGTGGTCCGCCCCCGTCTCACCGACGCCGAATTCTTCTTCAAGCAGGACCAGAAGCAGCCGCTGGAAAGCTTCAACGAGCGCCTCAAGAACGTGGTCTTCCAGGCCCAGCTCGGCACCGTCTACGACAAGGCCCAGCGCGTCGCCGCCCTGGCCGCCTTTATCGCCGAACGCATCGGCGGTGATGCCGAGCGCGCCCACCGCGCCGGTGTGCTCGCCAAGTGCGACCTGGCCACCGAGATGGTCGGCGAATTCCCGGAGATGCAGGGCATCGCCGGCTACTACTACGCCAAGAAGGGCGGCGAGGCCGACGACGTGGCCCTGGCGCTCAACGAGCAGTACATGCCGCGCGGCGCCGGCGCCGAATTGCCGCAGACCCTGACCGGGGCCGCCGTGGCCCTGGCCGACAAGCTCGACACCCTGGTCGGCATCTTTGGCATCGGCATGCTGCCCACTGGCAGCAAGGACCCCTTCGCCCTGCGGCGTCAGGCCCTGGGGGTGCTGCGCATCCTCATCGAGAAGGGCCTGGAGCTGGATCTGCCGGCCGCCGTCGCCTTCGCCATCGCCGGTTACGGCGAGCGGGTCAAGGCCGCGGGGCTGCAGGAGCAGGTGCTGGACTTCGTCTTCGACCGGCTGCGTGCCCGCTACGAGGACGAAGGCGTCGACACCGCCGCCTACCTGGCGGTACGCGCCCTGCGTCCGGCTTCGGCGCTGGACTTCGATCAGCGCGTCCAGGCCGTGCAGGCCTTCCGCCGCCTGCCCGAGGCCGAAGCCCTGGCCGCCGCCAACAAGCGCGTCTCCAACCTCCTCGGCAAGTTCGAGGGCACGGTCGCCACCCAGGCCGATGCCGCTCTGTTCGAGACCGACGCCGAGCGCACCCTGGCCGCGGCCATCGCCGATGCCGAGCGAGAAGCCGCGCCCCTGGCCGAAGCCCGCCGTTATCGCGAAGCCCTGGAGCGCCTGGCCAGCCTGCGCGCCCCGGTGGATGCCTTCTTCGACGAGGTGCTGGTCAACGCCGAGGACGAGCGCGTCCGCGCCAATCGCTATGCGCTGCTCGCCCACCTGCGTGGCCTGTTCCTGGGCATCGCCGACATCTCGGTGCTGGGCTAGGGCATGAAGCTGATCGTGCTGGACCGCGATGGCGTCATCAATGTCGATTCCGATGACTACGTGCGCAGCGCCGAGCAGTGGCAACCGCTGCCCGGCAGCCTCGCCGCCATCGCTCGCCTGAACCGGGCCGGTTGGCAGGTGGCCGTGGCCACCAACCAGTCCGGCCTGGCCCGCGGCTACTTCACGGAAGACGACCTGACGGCCATGCACGAGAAACTGCAGCGGCTGCTGGCGGAGGAGGGCGGTCGGGTCGACCTGATCCTGCACTGCCCCCATGGCCCGGAAGCGGGCTGCGACTGCCGCAAGCCGCTGCCCGGCCTGTTTCGCGCCATCGCCCACCACTATGGCCGTGCCGACCTGAGCGGCGTGCCGGTGGTGGGCGACAGCCTGCGCGATCTGGAAGCCGGCGTGGCCCTTGGCTGCACGCCCTGTCTGGTGCGGACCGGCAAGGGTGAACGCACCCTGGCCAAGCCTTTGCCAGCCGGCACCCGGGTCTTCGTCGACCTGGCCGCGGTGGCTGATCACCTGCTCGAGGAAGCGCCCTGATGCGGCTCTTGCGTACCCTGTTGTTCTATGTGCTGCTGGGAACCAGCGGCATCCTCTGGTCCTGCGTCAGCCTGCTGATCGCGCCCTTCCTCGCCTATCGCGCCCGCTATCGGCTGGTGGTCAAGGCCTGGACCGGTTTCGCCGTCTGGCTGGCCAAGGTCATCTGCGGCATCCGCTACGAGATCGAAGGCCTGGAAAACGTCCCGGCGCAGCCCTGCGTGATCGTGGCCAACCACCAGAGCACCTGGGAAACCTTTTTCCTGTCCGCCCAGTTCGAGCCCACCTCCCAGGTGATCAAGCGCGAATTGCTGCGGATCCCCTTCTTTGGCTGGGCCTTCTCGCTGCTCAAGCCGATCGCCATCGACCGTGACAACGGCAAGCTGGCCCTGCAGCAGCTGACGGAGCAGGGCGGTCGCTACCTGGCCCAGGGTTGCTGGGTGCTGATCTTTCCCCAGGGTACCCGCATCGATCACGGCCAGATGGGCAAGTTCTCTCGCGGTGGCGCCGCCCTGGCCTGCAGCCTGAACGTGCCCATCCTGCCCATCGCCCATGACGCCGGTGCCTACTGGCCCAATCGCTCCTGGATCAAGTCGCCGGGGACCATCAAGGTCAGCATCGGTCCGCTGCTCCATCCCCAGGGTCAGGATCCGCGCGCCATCGTCGATCTCAATGCCCGCTGCTTCGCCTTCATCGAACAGGCTCTGGCGACCAAGCCCGACGCCAGTCCCGCCCGCGCTGCGTAGCCTGACCGCCAGGCCGCGAGGCCTGGCTGTTTCCACCCCTTTTCCGCCCTTTTCCCACAGGCTTATCCACAGGCCAGATCAAGCCTTTGGTGTGGGCGGATTTTGGCCCGCTACCTCGGATGAGTCTTCATCCACAAGTACCGACAAGCTTATTCCCAGGCTTATCCACAGGATCATCCGTTATAGCCTGTGTCTCTATGCCGCATGGCACGGCCTCTTTACGCAAATTTTCTGTGGTGATCAAAAGCGGCTGAGGAAAACTATCCACAAAACCTCTGGCTATAAGATGAACGGCGTTCACTCCCGGGGAACGAAACGCTGCGGTTCTCTAGGCAGAATGTTTTCCACAAAAAAGCCCCGCATGGCGGGGCTTGTGCATAACCGCGGGATCAGACGTCGAGGTTCGACACGGCCAGGGCGTTGCTCTCGATGAAGTCGCGGCGCGGCTCCACCTGGTCGCCCATCAGGGTGTTGAAGATCTGATCGGCGGCGATGGCGTCCTCGATGGTCACCTGCAGCATGCGGCGCACGTTCGGGTCCATGGTGGTTTCCCACAGCTGATCCGGATTCATCTCGCCCAGGCCCTTGTAGCGCTGGATGTTGAATCTCTTGCTGGTCTCCACCATCAGCCATTCCCAGGCCTCCTTGAAGGTGCTGACCGGGCGCCGGCGTTCGCCGCGCTTGGCGTAGGCGCCTTCCTCCAGCAGGTTGTCCAGCTGGGCGGCCAGCTCGGTCACCAGGCGGTAATCGTTGCTGCCGAAGAAATCCCGGTTGAAGGTGACGTAGCTGGACAGGCCGTGGGCACGGGTCTCGACCTCCGGCAGCCACAGGCTGCGCTCGCGGTCTTCGCGCAGGCTCAGGGTGTAGGTGGTGCCATTGCGCTCGGCAGCCTTCAGGCGCGTCTCCAGGCCGGCCAGCCACTGGCGCATGGCCGCCTCGTCACCCAGCTGCTCCACGCCCACGCGGGGCAGGTACAGCAGGTGCTCGCTGACATCGGCCGGATAGAGGCGCGACAGGCGCTTGAAGGTCTTCATCACCTGGCGATAGCTGTTCACCAGCTTCTCGAGTTCCACGCCGGACAGGCCCGGGGCGTTCTCGTTGACGTGCAGGCTGGCTTCCTCGAGGGCGGTCTGGGTCAGGTATTCCTCCATCGCCTCGTCGTCCTTGATGTACTGCTCCTGCTTGCCACGCTTCACCTTGTACAGCGGCGGCTGAGCGATGTAGATGTAGCCCCGCTCGATCAACAGCGGCATCTGGCGGAAGAAGAAGGTCAGCAGCAGGGTACGGATGTGCGAACCGTCGACGTCAGCATCAGTCATGATGATGATGTTGTGGTAGCGCAGCTTGTCGATATTGAACTCTTCGCGACCGATACCGCAGCCCAGCGCGGTGATCAGGGTGCCCACCTCCTGGGAGGAGAGCATCTTGTCGAAGCGGGCCTTCTCGACGTTGAGGATCTTGCCCTTGAGCGGCAGGATCGCCTGGGTGCGCCGGTTGCGGCCCTGCTTGGCCGAACCACCGGCGGAGTCACCCTCCACGATGTAGAGTTCGGACAGCGCCGGGTCCTTTTCCTGGCAGTCCGCCAGCTTGCCGGGCAGACCGGCGATGTCCAGGGCGCCCTTGCGGCGGGTCATCTCCCGCGCCTTGCGCGCCGCTTCCCGGGCCCGGGCCGCGTCGATCATCTTGCCGACCACCGCCTTGGCCTCGTTGGGATTCTCCAGCAGGAAGTCGGAGAAGTACTTGCCCATCTCCTGCTCCACAGCGGTCTTCACCTCGGAGGAGACCAGCTTGTCCTTGGTCTGGGAGGAGAACTTGGGATCCGGCACCTTGACCGAGATGATGGCGGTCAGGCCTTCGCGGGCGTCGTCACCGGTGGTGGCCACCTTGAACTTCTTGGCCAGGCCCTCGGCCTCGATGTAGTTGTTCAGGTTGCGCGTCAGTGCCGAGCGGAAGCCCGCCAGGTGGGTACCGCCATCGCGCTGGGGAATGTTGTTGGTGAAGCAGAGGATGTTCTCGTTGAAGCTGTCGTTCCACTGCAGGGCCACTTCCACGCCGACGCCATCGTCGTCGCGCTGCACTTGGAAATGGAACACCTCGTTCACCGCGGTCTTGTTGGTGTTGAGGTAGTCGACGAAGGCACGCAGGCCGCCTTCGTACTTGAACAGCTCTTCCTTGCCGCTGCGCTCGTCGCGCAGGACGATGCCGACACCGGAGTTGAGGAAGGACAGCTCGCGAATCCGCTTGGCCAGGATGTCCCAGCTGAACTGGATGTTGCTGAAGGTCTCGGCGGACGGCTTGAAGTGCACCTGGGTACCGGTGGTGTCGGTCTCGCCGATCACCGCCAGCGGCGCCTGGGGCACGCCATGCACATAGACCTGCTCCCACACCTGGCCGGCGCGGCGAATGGTCAGCCGCAGCTCCTCGGACAGGGCGTTCACCACCGAGACGCCCACGCCGTGCAGGCCGCCGGACACCTTGTAGGTGTTGTCGTCGAACTTACCGCCGGCGTGCAGCACGGTCATGATGACCTCGGCCGCGGAAACGCCTTCTTCCTTGTGGATATCCACCGGGATGCCGCGACCGTTGTCGCGCACGGTGATGGATTCGTCCATGTGGATGGTGATGCTGATCTCGCTGCAGAAGCCGGCCAGGGCCTCGTCGATGGAGTTGTCCACCACCTCGAAGACCATGTGGTGCAGGCCGGTGCCGTCATCGGTGTCGCCGATGTACATGCCGGGGCGCTTGCGCACGGCATCCAGTCCCTTCAGCACCTTGATGCTGGAAGAGTCGTAGGTATTGGTCTCGCTCATGCTTGGCTCCCGCTAGTGTGGGTCTGCTTGATATGGCCGTGTTCCACGTGGAACACGCTGACCTCTGTCTCCGGCCGCCAGGCGGCCTGTAGCGTCTCGCGCTCGACACAGGTGATGAAGACTTGGCACTCCAGTGCCTCCAGCAGCCGGCACAAGGCCAGCCGGTGTCCCTCGTCCAGTTCCGAGGGCAGGTCGTCGATGAGATAGACGCACTGGCCCCGCTTGACCTGGTTGACCAGCCGCCCCTGGGCGATGCGCAGTGCGCACACCACCAGCTTCTGCTGGCCGCGCGACAGGATGTCCGCCGCGTTGTGATTGCCGATGCGGATCCGCAGGTCGGCGCGTTGGGGACCGGCCTGGGTATGCCCCAGCTGCAGATCCCGCGGCAGGCTGTCCGCCAGCACCTCGCGCAGATCGCGCTCGCGGTCCCAGCCGCGGTAGTAACTCAGGGTCAGGCCGTCGAGCTGGATCAGCTCGGCCAGCACTGCGGTGAATTCCGGTTTCAGGCGCTGGATGTAGGCCTGGCGAAAGCCATCGATCTCGGCACTGGCCAGGGCCAGTTCCTGATCCCAGGCGGCCTGCGCCGCAGGGTCGATTTTACCACGTCTGAGCCAGTGATTTCGCTGCCTGAGCGCCTTTTGCAGGCGTTGCCATAGGGGCAGAAAACGCTGTTCCTCGTGGAACACGCCCCAGTCGAGAAACTGCCGTCTGATCTTGGGACTGCCTTCGAGCAGCCGGAAGCCGTCAGGGTTGATCAGCTGCAGCGGCAGCACCTCGGCCAGCTGCGCCGCACTGCGGGCATTCTCGCCATTGATGCGGATCTGATAGTCGCCGCCGCGCTCGCGCTGGATGCCCAGGTTGCAATCCTGGCCCCCGGGCAGCCGCACCTGGCCGAACACCGTGCAGCTGGCCTGCTCGTGCTGGATGACCGGCGCCAGCTTGGTGCTGCGAAAGGAGCGGGCGAGGCCCAGCAGGTGGATGGCTTCCAGCAGGCTGGTCTTGCCGCTGCCGTTGGCGCCGTGCAGCAGGTTGACCCGGGGCGAGGGCTGAAGCGCGACCGCCTGCAGATTGCGCAGGCGGTCGGCGTTGAAGCGGATCAGCGTCATCGAGCGGCGATCAGAGGCGCATCGGCATCACGACATAGGAGGAATCGTCGTTGCCCGCCTCCTGCAACAGCGCACTGCTGCTGGAATCGGACAGGGTGATGCGCACCTGGTCGGTGGTCATCACGCCGAGCACGTCGAGCAGGTAGCTGACGTTGAAGCCGATCTCCAGGCTGCCGCCGTCGTAATCGACCTGCAGTTCTTCCTCGGCCTCTTCCTGCTCCGGGTTGTTGGCCTGGATCTTCATGAAGCCGTTTTCCAGCTGCAGGCGGATACCGCGGTACTTCTCGTTGGAGAGAATGGCGGTGCGGCTGAACGCCTCGCGCAGGTGCTGACGTTCGCCCAATACCAGCTTGTCGCCATGCCGCGGCAGGACGCGCTCGTAGTCGGGGAACTTGCCGTCCACCAGCTTGGAGGTAAAGGTGAAGTCCCCGGTGGTGGCGCGGATATGGTGCTGGCCCAGCACCACGTTGACCGGCTCTTCCGGCTCGGTGAGCAGGCGCGACAGTTCCAGGATGCCCTTGCGCGGCACGATGACCTGGTGCTTCTCGGCCTGGTCGACGTCGGCTTCCAGCATGCACATGGCCAGGCGGTGACCATCGGTGGCCACGGCGCGCAGGCGCCCGGTGCTGGCTTCGAGCAGCATGCCGTTGAGGTAGTAGCGCACGTCCTGCTGAGCCATGGCGAAGCCGGTGCGCTCGATCAGGCGGCGCAGGCGCCCCTGGGGAATGCTGAACTTCAGCGAACCCGGACCTTCCTCCACGGTGGGGAAGTCGTTGGCCGGCAGGGTGGACAGGGTGAAACGGCTGCGTCCGGCGCGGATCAGCAGCTTCTGCTCCTCGGTGCGGATGTCGATCAGCGCATCGGGCTGCAGGCTCTTGCAGATATCCATCAGCTTGCGCGCCGGCACGGTGATTTCGCCGGCTTCGGCGGCTTCTTCCAGATCGACCCGGCCAACCAGCTCGACTTCCAGGTCGGTACCGGTCAGCGACAGCCGCTGGCCTTCCACGACCAGGAGTACGTTGGACAGCACCGGCAGCGTTTGCCGACGTTCCACGACACCGGCCACCAGCTGCAGCGGTTTCAACAGGGCTTCGCGTTGAATGGTGAAATGCATGGTCAGGTCCTTGCCAGGGCCGCGTCCGTCAGGTCGTCAGGGTACGCAGCAGGTTCTTGTAATCCTCGCGGATATCCGCGTCGGATTCCCGAAGTTCGGCGATCTTGCGACAGGCGTGCAACACCGTCGTGTGATCGCGTCCGCCAAAGGCGTCGCCGATTTCCGGCAGGCTGTGGTTGGTCAGCTCCTTGGACAGCGCCATGGCGACCTGCCGCGGCCGGGCGACCGAACGCGAGCGGCGTTTGGACAGCAGATCGGCGATCTTGATCTTGTAGTACTCGGCCGCGGTGCGCTGGATGTTGTCGATGCTGACCAGCTTGTCCTGCAGCGCCAGGAGATCCTTGAGCGATTCGCGGATCAGCTCGATGGTGATGTCGCGGCCCATGAAGTGGGCATGGGCGATTACCCGCTTGAGCGCGCCTTCCAGTTCCCGCACGTTGGAGCGGATGCGCTGGGCAATAAAGAAGGCGGCGTCGTGGGGCAGGTCGACCTTGGCCTGGTCGGCCTTCTTCATCAGGATCGCCACCCGCGTTTCCAGCTCCGGGGGCTCCACCGCCACGGTGAGACCCCAGCCGAAGCGCGACTTGAGCCGCTCTTCCAGGCCGTCGATCTCCTTGGGATAGCGGTCGCTGGTGAGGATCACCTGTTGTCCACCTTCGAGCAGGGCATTGAAGGTGTGGAAAAACTCTTCCTGCGAACGCTCCTTGCGGGCGAAGAACTGGATGTCGTCGATCAGCAGCGCGTCCACCGAGCGGTAGAAGCGCTTGAATTCGTTGATGGCGTTGAGCTGCAGCGCCTTGACCATGTCGGCGACGAAGCGCTCCGAGTGCAGATAGACGATCTTGGCGTTCGGATTGCGCTTGAGCAGGTGGTTGCCCACCGCGTGCATCAGGTGGGTCTTACCCAGACCCACGCCCCCATAAAGGAAGAGCGGGTTGTACCCGTGCTTGGGATTGTCCGCCACCTGCCAGGCCGCGGCGCGGGCCAGCTGGTTGGACTTGCCCTCGACGAAGTTCTCGAAGGTGAAGGTGCGATTCAGGTAGCTCGTGTGCTTGAGCGCACCCTCCACCTGCACGGTGCGTTCGGTCTTGACCGCCGGCTCGTCGGCCTCGGCCAGTTCCGCGGTCACGTCTTCCAGGGCGACGCCCGCGGTGACGATGTCCGACTGGATCGGTTGCGGAGCCTGCACCGGAGGAGGCAGCGGGGTGCTCTGGCTGCTTGGCGTCTGCGCCGGACGCGGCTTGTTGCTGCGCTTGCTGCCGATCAACAGGGACAGCACCGGGGCGATGCCGTCGTCGGCATGTTCCTCGAGCAATTCGAGGATGCGGCTCAGGTACTTCTCGTTGACCCAGTCGAGCACGAAGCGATTGGGCGCGAACACCCGCAGCTCATCCCCTTCCGCTTCCACCTGCAGTGGCCGGATCCAGGTATTGAATTGTTGCGAAGGCAGCTCATCGCGCAGCACATCCACGCAACGTTGCCAGAGTTCGACCGACACAGCGTCTCCCAAGAACTGGAGCGGCCCGGACGGGCCATGAGCAAACGCCCATTGTATCCCTCCCCACCCGGGTTATCCACATGACCGCGCAGTTTCCCGGCAGATAGCCGTCACGACGGTAATGGGCGGACTCACGACCGTCAGCTCTGTGGATAACGCCGTCTGACCTCTCTGGACATCCCGGGGCTTTTCGCTGTGGATAATCCGACTGTGCGTAACCGCCTTGCTTATCCACAGCCTCTCAGCAGGCAGAGCACCCGAACTGCACCTGTTGAAAACAGACTTTCCGTCCCCGCTCCGAGCAGAGCCCGTCTGGCCTGGCACAATCTATCCACAGAAATCCGCTGCACCATACATATTCACTTCAACAGTCTTTTAAAACCTTCTGACCTGTTGATTTTATTTGCCTGGTCTCCTGTCAGCCGGTGCTGGTTGGAAATTGACCTGTACCGAGGCTTTCTCTAGAATCGCCGGTCTCTTTGCGCGGGGCACTCATGCCTTGCCGCTTTCACCTAGGTAAAAGTCCATGAAACGCACCTTCCAACCCAGCACCCTGAAGCGCGCCCGTGTCCACGGTTTCCGTGCTCGTATGGCAACCAAGAACGGCCGTCAGGTTCTGTCCCGTCGCCGTGCCAAAGGCCGCAAGCGTCTGGCGATCTGATTGCCCGGTCAGGTGGTGAGTCAGGGTTTCGGTCGGGACAGGCGCTTACTGAGCTCCCAACAGTTCCAAGCGGTCTTTGACTCTCCCACCCACAAGGCATCCGGCAAGCACCTGCTGCTGCTCGCCCATGCCAATGGGCTCGACCATTCCCGCCTCGGGCTGGTCATCGGCAAGAAGAGCGTCAAGCTTTCTGTCGAGCGCAATCGCATCAAGCGGGTCATCCGGGATTCCTTCCGTCTGAATCAGGACCGCCTGGGCAGCTTCGATCTGGTCTTCGTCGCCCGCAAGGGACTTGGCGAAGTCGACAATCCCGAATTGCACGATCAGCTGCTGCAACTGTGGAAACGTCTCAATCGCCAGGCGAGCAAGACCGTTGCCCACCCAATCGACAGTCCCGACGGTGCTCATGCGTAAACCGGCCCTGCTGCTGATTCGCTTCTACCGTTACGCCATCAGCCCCATGATGGCCAGTCACTGTCGTTTCTATCCGACCTGTTCCGGTTACGCCCTCGAAGCCATCGAGCGCCACGGGCTGCTGCGTGGTGGCTGGCTGACCACACGGCGACTGTGCCGGTGCCATCCCTGGCACTCAGGCGGATATGATCCCGTTCCTCCCGCAAAGAACCCAGCCCCGACCTCTTCGATGGCCGAGTAAACATGGATATCAAGCGCCCGCTACTCATTGCCGCCTTGGCGATCGTGTCCTACACCCTGGTTTTCCAGTGGAACAAGGATTACGGCCAGGCCGATCTGCCCACGGCCAAGACGCAGACCAGCGTCCTGCCGGGCGATACCCCCAACGTGCCCACCGACGTACCGGCCGATGCCAAGGCCGCGGCGCCAGTGGACAACTCGGCCGCCCAACCGAGCACCGCGCTCATCAAGGTGCGTACCGACGTCCTGGATCTGGCCATCGATCCGCGCGGTGGTGACATCGTCCAGCTCGGACTGGTGCAGTACCCCCGTCGCCAGGACCACCCCGACGTTCCCTTCATGCTGTTCGACAACGGCAACGAGCGTCTCTATCTGGCCCAGAGCGGCCTGACCGGTGCCAACGGACCCGACGCCAACAGCGCCGGTCGTCCGCTGTACACCTCGGCGCAGTCCAGCTACGTGCTCGCCGATGGCCAGCCGCAACTGGTGGTGGATCTCAAGTACCAGGCCAATGGCGTGGACTACACCAAGAGATTCACCTTCCACCGGGGCCTGAAGGTCGATTGTTCGGACGCCGAGAAGGCGCAGAAGAAGATCACCTGCATCAATCCGGACGCCTACCAGATCCAGGTCAGCTACCTGATCGACAACCACAGCGCCAACGCCTGGAACGGCGTGCTCTACGCCCAGCTCAAGCGTGACAAGAGCGGCGATCCCTCGGCCACCACCGCCACCGGCGTGTCCACCTACCTGGGCGCCGCGGTCGGCACCCCGGCCGAGCCCTACCGCAAGGTGTCCATGAGCGACATGGACAAGAACCGCCTGCAGGAATCCGTGCAGGGCGGCTGGGTGGGTTGGCTGCAGCACTACTTCGTCACCGCCTGGGTGCCGAACAAGGATGAGCAGCACCAGATCACCACCCGCAAGGATGCCCAGGGCAACTACATCGTCGGCTTCACCGGTCCGCAGTTCAGCGTGCCGGCGGGTGGCAAGGGCGAGACCTCGCTGACCCTCTATGCCGGTCCGAAGATCCAGGAGCACCTCAAGACCCTGTCCCACGGCCTGGAACTGACCGTCGACTACGGCTTCCTGTGGTTCATCGCCCAGCCGATCTTCTGGCTGCTGCAGCATATCCACAGCATCCTGGGTAACTGGGGCTGGTCGATCATCGTCCTGACCATCATCATCAAGATGCTGTTCTTCCCGCTGTCCGCCGCCAGCTACCGTTCCATGGCGCGCATGCGTGCCGTCGGCCCGCGACTGCAGGCGCTGAAGGAACAGTATGGCGACGATCGCCAGAAGATGTCCCAGGCGATGATGGAGCTGTACCGCAAGGAGAAGATCAATCCCCTGGGTGGCTGCCTGCCCATCGTGGTGCAGATGCCGGTGTTCCTGGCGCTGTACTGGGTGCTGCTGGAAAGCGTCGAGATGCGCCAGTCGCCCTGGATGTTCTGGATCACCGACCTGTCGGCCAAGGATCCCTTCTTCATCCTGCCGATCATCATGGGCGGTACCATGCTGGTGCAGCAGATGCTGAACCCGGCACCGCCGGATCCCATGCAGGCCAAGGTCATGAAGATGATGCCGATCATCTTCACCTTCTTCTTCCTGTGGTTCCCGGCCGGTCTGGTGCTGTACTGGATCGTCAACAACTGCCTGTCGATCCTGCAGCAGTGGTACATTACCCGGAAGATCGAGGCGGCCAGCAAGAAGGCCTGACCCCGCTCACCCTGTCCACACGACGCCCCTTGATTGGGGCGTCGTGCTTTCTGGAGGATCGTCATGTCCCTGCCTTCCGACAGCATCGCCGCCATCGCCACCGCCACCGGGCGCGGCGGGGTCGGCATCGTCCGCGTCTCCGGTCCCCTGGCCGCCCCGCTGGCGCGGGCGATCTGCGGCCGCGAGCTGCCGCCTCGGCATGCCCACTACGGCAACTTCCTCGCCGCCGACGGCAGCGTGCTGGACGCCGGCATCGCGCTGTTCTTTCCCGGTCCCAACTCCTTCACCGGCGAAGACGTGCTGGAACTCCAGGGCCATGGCGGCCCGGTGATCCTCGACCTGCTGCTGCGCCGCACCCTGGAAGAGGGTGCGCGCCTGGCCCGCCCGGGTGAATTCAGCGAACGCGCCTTTCTCAACGACAAGCTCGACCTGGCCCAGGCCGAAGCCATCGCCGACCTCATCGAGGCCAGCACCGAACAGGCGGCGCGCAATGCCCTGCGTTCGCTGCAGGGCGAATTCTCGCGCCGGGTGGAGAGCCTGGTCGAACAGCTGATCCGCCTGCGCATCTATGTCGAGGCGGCCATCGACTTTCCCGAGGAAGAGATCGACTTCCTCGCCGATGGCCGGGTCCAGGGCCTGCTGGAGGGCGTCCAGGCCGAACTGCACGAGGTCCAGCGCGAAGCCAACCGCGGCGCCCTGCTGCGCGACGGCATGACCGTGGTGATCGCCGGTCGCCCCAATGCAGGCAAGTCCAGCCTGCTCAACGCCCTGGCCGGGCGTGAGGCCGCCATCGTCACCGACATCGCCGGCACCACCCGGGATGTCCTGCGCGAACATATCCACCTCGATGGCATGCCGCTGCATGTGGTCGATACCGCCGGGCTGCGCGACACCAGCGACCGGGTCGAGCAGATCGGGGTCCAGCGCGCCCTGGATGCCATTGCCGGCGCCGACCGGGTGCTGCTGGTGGTGGACGCCAGCGCTCCGGAAGCCCGGGATCCCCAGGCGCTCTGGCCGGAACTGCTGAGCACCCGGCCGCCGCTGGACAAGCTGACGGTGATCCGCAACAAGGCCGACCTCACCGGTGAGCCCACCGGGCTGCTGGCGACCGAGCCGGTCGAGATCAGTCTCAGCGCCACCGATGGCGCCGGTATCGAAGCCCTGCGCGAGCATCTCAAGGCCTGCATGGGCTTCGAACAGACCACCGAAGGCGGCTTCAGCGCCCGCCGCCGCCATCTGGATGCCCTACAGCGGGCCGCCAGCGCCCTGGACCACGGCTATCGCCAACTCACCCTGGCCGGCTCCGGCGAGCTGCTGGCCGAAGACCTGCGCCAGGCCCAGCAGGTGCTTGGCGAGATCACCGGCGCCTTCAGCTCCGACGACCTGCTCGGGCGCATCTTCTCCAGCTTCTGCATCGGCAAATAGCCTCCCTTCCGCCGTTCCCGGCCTGTGCAACGCAGGCCTTGGCTGTCCTCATCTCCCCTTTCCAGAGTCCTGTTGATAACCCTGCCTGAGGTCTGCCCATAAATCGGTGCACGAACTGTCCATGACTGGCGTTGTGGATAAGCGGGCAAAGGGTCCACAGGATGCTGAGAGCTTGTATTCATCCACAGCACAAGACGTACACGGGGTTCAGGTTTTCCCCAGCCCAGCGCTGACGAGGGCTGCATAAGCTTATCCACAGCGAAGGGCCTGCATATACATAAGCTCTATATCAGTCCTTTTAAAACTTTCTTCCCTATTGTTTATATTGGGTGTCTGCCAGGCCGGCTGATCATTTTTTGGCCAGAGCCCCCTTCTGCAAGCGACGTCCAGGCCTTATACTTGCCGGCTTTCCTTTGAATTCCTGCCAACAGGCACGAGGTGCGTGGTGGACTTTCCTTCCCGTTTCGACGTCATCGTGATCGGCGGCGGCCATGCCGGTACCGAAGCGGCCCTGGCGGCCGCTCGCATGGGTGTGCGCACCCTGCTGCTCACGCATAATGTGGAAACTCTCGGCCAGATGAGCTGCAACCCCGCCATCGGCGGCATCGGCAAGAGCCATCTGGTCAAGGAGATCGATGCCCTGGGCGGCGCCATGGCCGCGGCCACGGATCTCGCCGGCATCCAGTTCCGCATTCTCAACAGCCGCAAGGGACCTGCCGTGCGCGCTACTCGCGCCCAGGCTGATCGCGTGCTGTACAAGGCGGCCATCCGCTACACGCTGGAAAATCAGCCGAACCTGTGGATATTCCAGCAGGCCTGCGACGACCTCATCGTCGAAGGCGATCGCGTCGCCGGCGTGATCACCCAGATGGGCCTGAAATTCCATGCCGACAACGTGGTGCTCACTGCCGGGACCTTCCTCGGTGGTCTTATCCACATCGGTCTGCAGAACCACAGCGGTGGACGAGCCGGAGACCCGCCGGCCATCGCCCTGGCCCAGCGTCTGCGTGAACTGCCGCTGCGGGTATCGCGACTGAAGACCGGCACGCCGCCGCGCATCGACGGCCGCTCGGTGGACTTCTCGGTGATGACCGAGCAGCCTGGCGACACTCCCTTGCCGGTGATGTCCTTCCTCGGCAATCGCGAGCAGCATCCGGCGCAGGTCAGCTGCTGGATCACCCACACCAATGCCCGCACCCACGACATCATCCGCGCCAACCTGGATCGTTCGCCCATGTACTCCGGCGTGATCGAAGGAGTAGGGCCGCGCTACTGTCCGTCCATCGAAGACAAGATCCACCGCTTCGCCGACAAGGACAGCCATCAGGTCTTTCTCGAGCCCGAGGGTCTGACCACCCACGAGCTCTATCCCAACGGCATCTCCACCTCGCTGCCCTTCGATGTGCAGCTCGAGGTGGTGCGCTCCATGCGCGGCATGGAGAACGCCCACATCCTGCGACCCGGCTACGCCATCGAATACGACTTCTTCGATCCGCGGGATCTCAAGTACAGCCTGGAAACCAAGGTCATCGCCGGCCTGTTCTTTGCCGGCCAGATCAATGGCACCACCGGCTACGAAGAAGCCGGCGCCCAGGGGCTGCTCGCCGGTGCCAACGCCGCGTTGCGCGCCCAGGGCCGCGAGGCCTGGTGTCCGCGCCGCGACGAGGCCTACCTCGGCGTGCTGGTGGACGACCTCATCACCCTGGGCACCCAGGAGCCCTATCGGATGTTTACCTCGCGCGCCGAATACCGGCTGATCCTGCGCGAAGACAACGCCGACCTGCGCCTGACCGAGAAGGGTCGCGAGCTGGGCCTGGTGGACGATCAGCGCTGGGCGCTGTTCGAAGCCAAGCGCGAGGGCATCGCCCTGGAAGAGCAGCGCCTCAAGGCGACCTGGATCCGTCCGGGCACGCCCCAGGGCACGGCGGTGGCCGAACGCTTCGGCACCCCGCTCAACCACGAATACAACCTGCAGAATCTGCTGGCCCGCCCGGAGATCGACTACGCCGGCCTGATGGCCGCGGTGGGCGAAACGCCGGCCGAGACCCAAGTCGCCGAGCAGATCGAGATCAAGACCAAGTACGCCGGCTACATCGATCGCCAGCAGGACGAGATCCAGCGGCTGCGCGCCAGCGACGCCGTGGCGCTGCCCGCCGAGCTGGACTACGCCAGCATCTCCGGCCTGTCCAAGGAGATTCAGCACAAGCTGGCCCAGGCCCGCCCCGAAACCCTCGGTCAGGCCTCGCGCATTCCCGGGGTCACCCCGGCGGCGGTCTCGCTGCTGCTGATCCACCTGAAGAAGCGCAGCGCCGGTCGCAGCCTGGAGCACAGCGCCTGATGGCCAGCGCGATTCAAGCCAACGAACTGCGCCAGGGCGCCGAGACGCTCGGCGTGGCGCTGTCCACCGCCGTGGAAGAGCGCCTGCTGGGCTACCTCGACCTGCTGGTCAAGTGGAACAAGGCCTACAACCTCACCGCGGTGCGCGATCCCAACGAGATGGTCTCGCGGCACCTGCTGGACAGCCTCAGCATCGTCCCCTACGTGGGCGCCGGGCACTGGCTGGACGTGGGCAGCGGCGGCGGCATGCCGGGCATTCCCCTGGCGATCCTCTTTCCGGAGTCGCGCTTCACCCTGCTCGACAGCAACGGCAAGAAGACGCGCTTCCTGACCCAGGCCAGGATCGAGCTGGGGCTGGCCAATCTCGAGGTGGTGCATGCCCGCGTCGAGGCCTACCAGCCCGCCGCGCCCTTCACCGGCATCGTCTCGCGGGCGTTCAGCGCCATCGACGACTTCGCCACCTGGACGCGCCACCTGGGCGACAACCAAACACAGTGGCTGGCGATGAAGGGGCTGCACCCCGACGACGAGCTGGCCAAGCTACCAGCGGATTTCCGGGTTGCGGCGGCGCACGTCCTCGCGGTTCCCGGTTGCCAAGGCCAGCGGCACTTGCTGATACTGCGCCGCACGAACGGAGAGGGGTAAGGCGGTACATGGCCAAGGTTTACGCGATAGCCAACCAGAAGGGCGGGGTGGGCAAGACCACGACGTGCATCAATCTCGCCGCTTCTCTGGCCGCCACCAACCGGCGCAAGGTGCTGCTGATCGACCTCGATCCCCAGGGTAACGCCACCATGGGCAGCGGGGTGGACAAGCATGCCCTGGAGCATTCGGTGCTGGACGTCCTCACCGGCGCCTGCGGCCTGCTCGACGCCATGCACTTTTCCGAGCACGGCGGCTACCAGCTGCTGCCCTCGAACCGCGACGTCACCGCCGCGGAAGTCGAGCTGCTGGAGATGAGCGGGCGCGAGAGCCGCTTGCGCGATGCCCTGGCCCCGGTGCGGGACAATTACGACTACGTGCTCATCGACTGCCCGCCGTCGCTGTCCATGCTGACCATCAACGGCCTGGTGGCCGCCGATGGCGTGATCATTCCCATGCAGTGCGAATACTTCGCCCTGGAAGGCCTGACCGATCTGATCGGCAGCATCCAGCACATCGCCCAGCGGCTGAATCCGCAGCTGAAGATCGAAGGGCTGCTGCGCACCATGTTCGATCCGCGCATCGGCCTGGCCAACGACGTCGCCGCCCAGCTCAAGCAGCACTTCGGCGACGAGCTCTACGAAACCATCATTCCGCGCAACGTCCGCCTGGCCGAAGCCCCCAGCTACGGCATGCCCGCGCTGGTCTACGACAAGAGCTCCAAGGGGGCCGCGGCCTATCTGGAGCTGGCCAGCGAGCTGGTCAAACGTCAGCGCAAGGCGGCTCGCGTCGCCAAGACTGCCTAAGGAATCCCCATGGCTGTGAAGAAACGAGGTCTGGGCCGCGGTCTCGACGCCCTGCTCGGCGGTGCCAGCGTCAAGGTCCTGCAGGAGCAGGCCGCCGCCACCCCGGTCAGCGAACTGCAATCGCTGCCGGTGGACATCATCCAGCGCGGCAAGTACCAGCCGCGCCGGCACATGGATCCGACCGCTCTGGAAGAGCTGGCCAACTCCATTCGCGTCCAGGGGCTGATGCAGCCCATCGTGGTGCGTGCCATCGGCGAAGGCCGTTACGAGATCATCGCCGGTGAACGCCGCTGGCGCGCCAGCCAGCAGGCCGGCCTGGACCGCATCCCCGCGCTGGTGCGCGATGTGCCCGACCAGGTGGCTATCGCCCTGGCGCTGATCGAGAACATCCAGCGGCAGAACCTCAATCCGCTGGAAGAGGCCATGGCCCTGCAGCGGTTGCAGGACGAATTCGAGCTGACCCAGGCCCAGGTGGCCGAAGCCGTCGGCAAGTCGCGCTCGGGCGTGACCAACCTGCTGCGCCTGCTGGCCCTGGCCGAAGACGCCAAGGACCTGCTGGCCAGGGGCGAGCTGGAGATGGGCCATGCCCGCGCCCTGCTCGGCCTGCCCAAGGCCCGCCAGGCCGAAGGGGCGCGGCACGTTGTCGCACGGGGGCTCACCGTCCGCCAGACCGAAGCCCTGGTGCGCCAGTGGCTCAGCGGCGCGGAGCCGGTCGAGAAGGCGCCTGCGGTGGATCCGGACATCAGCCGGCTGGAGCAGCGTCTGGCCGAACGTTTGGGCGCCAACGTGCAGATCCGCCATGGCGAGAAAGGCAAGGGTCAACTGGTGATCCGTTACACCTCTTTGGACGAACTTCAAGGCGTACTGGCGCACATTCGCTGACACAAATGCCTGCAAGGCTGGGCGGCAATCTGTCCGGGGTGGCTTGAACCACTCCAGACGCGCCCCTATACTTTGCCCGCTTTTTGTCGGCACAAAGCATGCCAGTGAAAACAACTATTATGCCGACACCAGAGGACTTCGAGCCGATGGACCGCCGCACGCCCAAACGCCTGCCCTTCCATCACCAGCCTGCCTTTCGCCTGCTGCTCGTCCAACTGGCTGTCGCGTCGTGTGCCGCCGTTGTCTTGTCTTGCTTCGTCGGTAAGGTCGCCGGTTATTCCGGATTGTTGGGCGGGCTGATTGCCTGGCTGCCCAATCTGTATTTTTCGTTCAAGGCGTTCCGCTATCGCGGCGCCCATGCCGCCCGAGACATCGTCCGTTCTTTCTACTCGGGCGAGGCGGGCAAACTGATTCTCACGGCAGTGCTCTTTGCACTGACGTTTGCCGGGGTAAAACCGCTTTCGGCTCCTGCACTGTTCGGCGTCTACCTGTTGACGCTGATGGTCAATGCCGGCGCGCCCCTGCTACTGAAAAAACCGACTAGACCTTAAGGCATTCGAGGCACACATGGCAGCAGACTCCGCTTCGGGCTACATCCAGCACCACCTGCAGAACCTGACCTATGGTATGCATCCGGTGAACGGCTGGAGCTTCGCCCACACCCCCGCTGAAGCTAAGGAAATGGGCTTCTGGGCCTTCCACGTGGACACCCTCGGCTGGTCGGTCGCCCTCGGCCTGATCTTCCTGGTGCTGTTCCGCAGCATCGCCAAGAAGGCCACCAGCGGTCAGCCCGGCGGCCTGCAGAACTTCGTCGAAGTGCTGGTGGAATTCGTCGACGGCAGCGTCCGTGACACCTTCCATGGCAAGAACGCCCTGATCGCGCCCCTGGCCCTGACCATCTTCGTCTGGATCTTCCTGATGAACCTGATGGACCTGGTGCCGGTGGACTGGCTGCCGTCCGTGGCCGGCATGCTGTTCGGCGAGCACACCTACTTCCGCGTGGTGCCCACCACCGACCCGAACGCCACCCTGGGCATGGCCCTGTCGGTGTTCGGCCTGATCATCTTTTACAGCATCAAGATGAAGGGTCTCGGCGGCTTCTTCGGCGAGCTGACCCTGCACCCGTTCAGCAGCAAGAATCCGCTGCTGCAGATCATCCTGATTCCGATCAACTTCCTGCTCGAATTCGTCACCCTGATCGCCAAGCCGATCTCGCTGGCGCTGCGACTGTTCGGCAACATGTATGCGGGCGAGCTGATCTTCATCCTGATCGCCATCATGTTCGCCAACGGTCTGGCACTGGGCGGTCTGGGTATCGTGCTGCAGTGGGCGTGGGCGGTGTTCCACATCCTCATCATCACCCTGCAGGCCTTCATCTTCATGATGCTGACCATCGTCTACCTGTCGATGGCGCACGAAGAAAGTCACTAAGGAATGGCCCCCGGGCGCTGCTGACGGCGTCCGGAGGCGGTTCTGCCGTGAGTCCCGGCGGGCCCTGTCCGCCGGGTAACTTGGGAAAACTTTTTCGCTTCAACCTTAACCAAGACGACTAAAAAAGTCGGGAGGAAAGATGGAAACTGTAGTTGGTTTGACCGCGATCGCCGTTGCTCTGCTGATTGGCCTGGGCGCTCTGGGTACCGCCATTGGCTTCGGTCTGCTGGGTGGCAAGTTCCTCGAAGGCGCCGCTCGTCAGCCGGAAATGGTTCCGATGCTGCAAGTCAAGATGTTCATCGTCGCCGGTCTGCTCGACGCCGTGACCATGATCGGTGTTGGTATCGCCCTGTTCTTCACCTTCGCTAACCCCTTCGTTGGTCAGATCGCCGGCTGATCACCCTCGCGGGTGTAGGCAGGACTGATGGACAACGAACGAGCGAGGTGTTGGCGTGAACATTAATGCAACCCTGATAGGCCAGTCCGTTGCCTTCTTCATCTTCGTGCTCTTCTGCATGAAGTACGTGTGGCCGCCGATCATCTCGGCGCTGCGTGAGCGTGAGAAGAAGATTGCCGATGGCCTTGACGCTGCCAACCGCGCGGCTCGTGATCTGGAAGTGGCACAGCAGCAAGCCAACCAGAAAGTGAACGAAGCCAAGGGTCAAGCAGCCGAGATCATCGAGCAAGCCAACAAGCGTGCCGCTCAGATCGTCGAGGACGCACAGGCCAAGGCCCGTGCCGAAGGCGACCGGATCAAGGCGCAGGCTCAGGCGGAAATCGAGCAGGAAATCAACACCGCGAAGGACGCTCTGCGTGCTCGCGTCGGCGTGCTGGCCGTGGCCGGCGCCGAGAAGATCCTCGGATCGACCGTTGATGCCAATGCTCATGCCCAGTTGGTCGACCGACTGGCAGCGGAAATCTAAGCGAGGCCACCAATGGCAGAACTGAACACGCTGGCCCGGCCCTATGCCAAGGCGGCTTTCGAGTTCGCACAGTCCCAGCAGCAGTTGACCCAATGGTCGGCCGCGCTAGGGCTGCTCGCCGCGGTATCCCAAGATGGGACCGTGCGCCAGCTGCTTCAGCAGCCGCAGTTGACTGCGGACGCCAAGGCCGGATTGCTCATCGACGTATGTGGCGATCAGCTGGATGCACAGTCCCAGAACTTCGTTCGGACCGTGGCAGAAAACGACCGGATCGACCTGTTCCCGGCCATCGCCGAGATCTACGAGGCGTACAAGGCCGAGCAGGAAAAATCCATTGAGGCGGAAGTCACCAGTGCTTTCGCCTTGAGCGACGAACAGCAAGACAAACTCGCCAAGGCTCTCAGCGCAAGGCTAGGTCGACAAGTGCGACTAAATGCATCCGAGGATGCGAGCCTGATCGGTGGTGTGGTTATCCGCGCCGGCGACTTGGTAATCGATGGCTCCGTTCGCGGCAAGCTCGCGCAACTGGCCGAAGCGTTGAAACCTTGAGTTTGAAGGGGCAGTAGCATGCAGCAACTCAATCCTTCCGAAATTAGTGAAATCATCAAGGGTCGCATCGAGAAACTCGACGTGACCTCGCAAGCCCGCAACGAAGGCACCATCGTCAGCGTGTCTGACGGTATCGTGCGGATCTTCGGTCTGGCCGACGTCATGTACGGCGAAATGATCGAATTCCCCGGCGGCATCTACGGCATGGCGCTGAACCTGGAGCAGGACTCCGTCGGCGCCGTGGTCCTGGGTAGCTACCTGGGTCTGGCCGAAGGCATGAGCGCCAAGTGCACCGGCCGCATCCTGGAAGTCCCGGTTGGTCCGGAACTGCTGGGTCGTGTCGTCGACGCCCTGGGCAACCCCATCGATGGCAAGGGTCCGCTGAACGCCAGCGCTACCGACGCCGTCGAGAAGGTCGCACCGGGCGTGATCTGGCGTCAGTCGGTCGACCAGCCGGTGCAGACCGGCTACAAGGCCGTCGATGCCATGATCCCGGTAGGCCGCGGTCAGCGCGAGCTGATCATCGGTGACCGTCAGATCGGCAAGACCGCCATGGCGATCGATGCCATCATCAACCAGAAGAACAGCGGCATCCGCTGCGTCTACGTCGCCATTGGTCAGAAGCAGTCGACCATCGCCAACGTGGTGCGCAAGCTGGAAGAGAACGGCGCTCTGCACAACACCATCGTGGTGGCAGCCAGTGCGTCCGAATCGGCGGCTCTGCAGTTCCTGGCACCCTACTCGGGTTGCACCATGGGCGAATACTTCCGCGACCGCGGTGAAGACGCCCTGATCGTCTATGACGATCTGTCCAAGCAGGCCGTGGCCTATCGCCAGATCTCCCTGCTGCTGCGTCGTCCGCCGGGCCGTGAAGCCTATCCCGGCGACGTGTTCTATCTCCACAGCCGTCTGCTCGAGCGCGCCTCCCGCGTCTCCGCCGACTACGTCGAGAAGTTCACCAACGGCGCCGTGACCGGCAAGACCGGCTCGCTGACGGCACTGCCGATCATCGAGACCCAGGCCGGCGACGTGTCCGCCTTCGTTCCGACCAACGTGATCTCCATCACCGACGGCCAGATCTTCCTGGAAGCCGGCCTGTTCAACTCGGGCATCCGCCCGGCGGTCAACGCCGGTGTCTCGGTATCCCGTGTGGGTGGTGCGGCCCAGACCAAGATCATCAAGAAGCTGTCCGGCGGTATCCGTACCGCGCTGGCCCAGTACCGTGAACTGGCGGCCTTCGCCCAGTTCGCCTCGGACCTGGACGAAGCCACCCGCAAGCAGCTCGAGCATGGTCAGCGCGTCACCGAGCTGATGAAGCAGAAGCAGTACGCGCCCATGTCCATCGCCGAGATGTCCCTGAGCCTGTACGCCGCCGAGCGTGGTTTCCTGAGCGATGTGTCCCTGGACAAGATCGGTAGCTTCGAGCAGGCCCTGATCGCCTACTTCAACCGCGATCACGCCGACCTGATGGCCAAGATCAACGTGAAGGGCGACTTCAACGACGAGATCGACGCCGGCATCAAGGCGGGAATCGAGAAGTTCAAGGCCACGCAAACCTGGTAAGCCGCGACGGGGGCGCCAGCCCCCGTTTGCCAACCCGATAGGTGTCACATGGCAGGCGCAAAAGAGATTCGCGGCAAGATCGCGAGCATCAAAAGCACACAGAAGATCACCAGCGCCATGGAAAAGGTTGCGGTCAGCAAGATGCGTAAGGCTCAGGCCCGCATGGCTGCCAGCAAGCCTTATGCCGAGCGCATCCGCGCTGTGATCGGCCACCTGGCCAACGCCAACCCCGAGTACCGCCATGCCTTCATGGTGGAACGCGAGGTCAAGCGCGTCGGTTACATCGTGGTCAGCTCCGATCGGGGTCTGGCCGGTGGTCTGAACACCAACCTGTTCAAGGCTCTGGTCCGCGACATGAGCGACCAGCGCGGCAAGGGTGTGGAAATCGATCTGGCGGTGATCGGGGCCAAGGGTGCCTCCTTCTTCCGCAGCTTCGGCGGCAACGTGGTCGCGGCCATCAGCCACCTCGGCGAAGCCCCGGCGATCGGCGATCTGATCGGCAGCATCAAGGTGATGCTGGATGCCTACCTGAACGGCCGTATCGACCGTCTGTACGTGGTGTCCAACGTCTTCGTCAACACCATGACCCAGAAGCCGACCATCCAGCAGCTGGTGCCCCTGGTACCGGCCGAGGGCGGTGAGCTGCAAGGCAAGCATTGGGACTACCTCTACGAGCCCGACGCCAAGACCCTGCTCGACGGTCTGCTGGTGCGCTACGTGGAATCACAGGTGTACCAGGCCGTGGTCGAGAACGCTGCCAGCGAACAGGCCGCGCGGATGATCGCGATGAAGAACGCCACCGACAACGCCGGCGATCTCATCAAGGAGCTGCAGCTGGTCTACAACAAGGCTCGCCAGGCTGCGATCACCCAAGAAATTTCGGAAATCGTCGGCGGCGCCGCCGCGGTCTGACGGACAGCTTAAACATTCGAGGAACGCGAAATGAGTAGCGGACGTATCGTACAAATCATCGGCGCCGTGATCGACGTGGAATTCCCGCGCGACGCGGTACCGCGCGTCTTTGACGCCCTCAAGGTGCAGGGTGCCGAAACCACCCTGGAAGTCCAGCAGCAGCTGGGCGACGGCGTGGTCCGTACCATCGCCATGGGTAGCACCGAAGGCCTCAAGCGCGGCCTGAACGTGGGCAACACCGGCGAGGCCATCAAGGTCCCGGTCGGCGTCAAGACCCTCGGCCGCATCATGGACGTCCTGGGCAACCCCATCGACGAAGCCGGCCCCATCGGCGAGGAAGAGCGCTGGGAAATCCACCGCAAGGCCCCGTCCTATGCAGAGCAGGCCGGTGGTAACGACCTGCTGGAAACCGGCATCAAGGTCATCGACCTGGTCTGCCCCTTCGCCAAGGGCGGCAAGGTCGGCCTGTTCGGCGGCGCCGGCGTGGGCAAGACCGTCAACATGATGGAGCTCATCCGTAACATCGCCATCGAGCACAGCGGTTATTCCGTGTTCGCCGGCGTGGGCGAGCGTACCCGTGAAGGGAACGACTTCTACCACGAGATGAAGGACTCCAACGTTCTGGACAAGGTCGCCCTGGTCTATGGCCAGATGAACGAGCCGCCGGGCAACCGTCTGCGCGTGGCCCTGACCGGTCTGACCATGGCCGAGAAATTCCGTGACGAAGGCCGTGACGTCCTGCTGTTCGTCGACAACATCTACCGCTACACCCTGGCCGGTACCGAAGTGTCCGCGCTGCTGGGTCGTATGCCGTCCGCGGTGGGCTACCAGCCGACCCTGGCCGAGGAGATGGGTGTCCTGCAGGAGCGCATCACCTCCACCAAGCTGGGTTCGATCACCTCCGTCCAGGCCGTCTACGTCCCTGCGGATGACTTGACCGACCCGTCCCCGGCGACCACCTTCGCCCACCTGGACGCCACCGTGGTTCTGTCCCGTGACATCGCCTCCCTGGGTATCTACCCGGCGGTCGATCCCCTGGACTCCACCTCGCGCCAGCTGGACCCGAACGTGATCGGCCAGGAGCACTACGACACCGCTCGCGGCGTCCAGTACGTGCTGCAGCGCTACAAGGAGCTGAAGGACATCATCGCGATTCTGGGCATGGACGAACTGTCCGAGTCCGACAAGCAGCTGGTATCCCGCGCTCGTAAGATCCAGCGCTTCCTGTCCCAGCCGTTCTTCGTGGCCGAAGTCTTCACCGGTTCGCCCGGCAAGTACGTGTCCCTCAAGGACACCATCGCTGGCTTCTCCGGGATCCTGCGTGGCGACTACGATCACCTGCCCGAGCAGGCGTTCTACATGGTCGGCAGCATCGACGAAGCCATCGAGAAAGCCAAGAAACTGTAACTGCCGCGCCCGGCGACGGGCGCTCTTAGAGGCACGCTATGGCCAAGACAGTCCAATGCGACATCGTCAGCGCGGAAGGGGAAATCTTCTCCGGCGCGGTGGAGATGATCATCGCCCACGGCCACCTGGGTGATCTGGGTATCGCCCCGGGCCATGCGCCGCTGCTCACCGATCTGAAACCGGGCCCCATCCGCCTGGTCAAGGCCGGGGGCGCCGAGGAGGTGTTCTACATCTCCGGCGGTTTTCTGGAAGTGCAGCCGAATGTCGTCGAAGTGCTGGCCGATACCGCCAGCCGCGCCGGTGACATCGACGAAGCTGCCGCTCTGGAAGCCAAGCAGCGCGCCGAGGCAGCACTGAGCGACAAGGGCACGGAGTTCGACTACACCGCTGCCGCCACTCAGCTCGCCGAAGCCGCCGCCCAGCTGCGCACCATCCAGCAGCTCAAGCGGCAGGCCAAGCGCTAAGCGCAAGGTCAGGCTGTAACGACAAGGGTAGCTTCGGCTACCCTTTTCTTTTGTCGTCCGAAAAGTGGGCGAGAAATTTCGCGTGGTCGGACTTGGAAGGCGCCTGTCGCCTTCGGTCGCCGGCTCGTCTCTTCCTCCTGTCTCCGAGGTTCCGATGTCCCTGGAAATCGTCATCCTGGCTGCTGGCCAGGGCACCCGCATGAGATCCGCTCTACCCAAGGTGCTGCATCCCGTGGCCGGTCGCAGCATGCTGGGGCATGTCCTCGACCGTGCCCGTGAGCTGCAGCCGGCCGGCATCCACGTCGTCATCGGCCATGGCGCCGACCAGGTCCGCAGCCAGCTGGCCGCCGACGACGTCAGCTTCGTGGTCCAGGCCGAGCAGCTGGGCACCGGCCATGCCGTCGCCCAGGCGGCGCCGGCGCTGACGGCGGAGCGGGTGCTGATCCTCTATGGCGATGTACCCCTGATCCAGACCGAGACCCTGCAGCGCCTGCTGCAGCAGGTGGATGACAGCCATCTGGCGCTGCTGACCGTGGAGCTGGACGATCCCACCGGCTATGGCCGCATCCTGCGCGATGAGCAGGGGCGGGTAACCGCCATCGTCGAGCACAAGGACGCCAGCGACGCCCAGCGCGCCATCCGCGAAGGCAATACCGGCATCCTCGCGGTACCCGGTCGGCGGCTGGCGGACTGGCTGGGTCGCCTGTCCAACAGCAACGCCCAGGGCGAGTACTACCTGACCGACGTCATCGCCCTCGCGGTGGCGGACGGCCTGACCATCGCCACCAGCCAGCCGGCGGACGCCATGGAAGTGCAGGGCGCCAACGATCGCCGGCAACTGGCCCAGCTGGAGCGGCACTTCCAGCAGCGCGCCGCCGAGCGCCTGATGCTGCAGGGCGTGACCCTGCTGGATCCCCTGCGTTTCGATCAGCGTGGCCAGGTCGAGGCGGGTCGCGACGTCTCCATCGACGTCAATGTCATTCTTGAAGGCCGGGTGGTGCTGGAAGACGGCGTGAGCATCGGTCCGAATTGCGTGATCAAGGACAGCGTGCTCAAGCGCGGCGCCATCATCAAGGCCAACAGTCATCTGGACGGCGCCGTGGTCGGGGAGGGCGCCGACGTCGGTCCCTTCGCCCGTCTGCGCCCGGGCAGCGAACTGGGCAGCAAGGCCCATGTGGGCAACTTCGTCGAACTCAAGAACGCCCATCTGCAGGACGGCGCCAAGGCCGGTCACCTGACCTATCTGGGCGATGCCAGCATCGGTGCCGGCAGCAACATAGGCGCAGGCACCATCACCTGCAACTATGACGGCGCCAACAAGTTTCGAACCGAAATCGGCGCGGATGTCTTCGTGGGTTCCAACAGCTCGCTGGTGGCGCCGGTCAGCCTGGGCGCCGGCGCGACCACGGCGGCAGGCTCGGTCATCACGGCGGACGTGCCGGCTGATACCCTGGCGCTGGGGCGGGCGCGGCAGGTCAACAAGACCGGCTGGCAGCGACCGAAGAAGGCCCCCAAGGCTTGACGCCGGCCTGCTATTAGGTTTTGATTCGATCCATTATCTTTCGAATCGAAATCTATGACCCGTCGCAACACCGCCCAGCGTCGCCATGCCATCCTTGCCCAGCTCCAGGAGCAGGGCGAGGTCAGCGTGGACGAACTGGCCCGCCAGCTGGAGACCTCCGAGGTCACCATCCGCAAGGACCTGGCCGCCCTCGAGCGCAATGGGCTGCTGCTGCGCCGCTACGGCGGTGCGATGGCCATGCCCCAGGAGCTGCTGGCCGAGGCTCCGCCCCAGGCATCGCCCTTCAAGCAGGCCATCGCCCGGGCCGCGGCCCGGCGCCTGCGCGAACATGCACGGATCATCGTCGACTGCGGCAGCACCACGGCAGCGCTGATCCCGCAACTCGATCGCCGTCCCGGCCTGGTGGTGATGACCAATTCCCTGCAGGTGGCCATGGCGCTGCGTGAGCTGGAACAGGAACCCATGCTGCTGATGACCGGCGGCACCTGGGATCCGCACTCGGAATCCTTCCAGGGGCAGGTCGCCGAGCAGGTACTCAGATCCTACGACTTCGACCAGCTGTTCATCGGCGCCGACGGCCTCGATCCGGAGCGCGGCACCACCACCTTCAACGAGCATCTGTCGCTGTCGCGGGTAATGGCCGAGGTGGCGCGCGAGGTGGTGGTCATGGCCGAGGCGAGCAAGCTGGGCAGGCGAATTCCCAATCTGGAACTACCTTGGGAAAGGGTGGACGTGCTCATCACCGATGAGCGACTGCCCGCCGAGGCGGCCCGGGCGATCGAAACCCAAGGGGTGCAGGTCATCTGCGCCCCGGTGGATAACTAGACAATCAGGTCATCCACAGCCGGCCCCGCCGGGTCGTTGTGGATAAGACAGGCAAGGGGAGGTAAGCATGTGTGGAATCGTCGGCGCCATTGCCGAGCGTAACATCACCGCCATTCTGGTCGAGGGTCTCAAGCGCCTGGAATACCGTGGCTACGACAGCGCCGGCCTGGCCCTGCTGGATGCCCAGGGCGAGTTGCAGCGCCTGCGCCGCATCGGCAAGGTCAGCGAACTGGAAGCGGCCCTGTTGGCCGATCCCCTGGCCGGTCGCCTGGGCATCGCCCACACCCGCTGGGCGACCCATGGTGCGCCCACCGAAGCCAATGCCCACCCGCATTTCTCCCAGGGTGACGTGGCGGTGGTGCACAACGGCATCATCGAGAACCACGAGGCCCTGCGCGCCCAGCTCAAGGCCCAGGGCTATGTCTTCACCTCCCAGACCGACACCGAGGTCATCGTCCATCTGCTGCACCTGAAGCTGCAGGACAGCGGCGACCTGACCACGGCGCTGAAGGCGGCGGTCAAGGAGTTGCACGGCGCCTATGGCCTGGCGGCGGTCTGGCGCCAGCAGCCGGATCGCCTGGTGGCGACCCGCAGCGGCAGTCCCCTGGTCATCGGCCTGGGTCTGGGCGAGAACTACCTGGCCTCCGACCAGCTGGCGCTGCGTCAGGTGACCGATCGCTTCGTCTACCTGGAAGAGGGTGACGTGGCCGAGATCCGCCTGGATCAGATCACGCTCTGGGACATGAGCGGCGCGCCGGTCCAGCGCGAGACGGTGCAGTACCACGAAGGTAGCGAGGCCGCCGACAAGGGCGCCTATCGCCACTTCATGCTCAAGGAGATCCACGAGCAGCCCAGTGTGGTCCAGCGCACCCTGGAAGGCCGTCTGGGTGACGGTCAGGTCTTGCCCGAGGCCTTCGGTCCGGCGGCATCCGAGTTGTTCGCCAAGGTCCGCCAGGTCCAGATCGTCGCCTGCGGCACCAGCTTCCATGCCGGATCGGTGGCGCGCTACTGGATCGAGGAATACGTCGGCATCCCCTGCCAGGTGGAGGTGGCCAGCGAATTCCGCTATCGCCGCGTCGCCGTCAGCCCGGACACCCTGTTCGTCACCATCTCCCAGTCGGGCGAGACCGCCGATACCCTGGCCGCGCTGCGCATGGCCAAGCAATCCGGCTATCTGAGCAGCCTGGCCATCTGCAACGTGGCGACCAGCTCCCTGGTGCGCGAATCCCAGCTGAGCTTCCTGACCCAGGCCGGTCCCGAGATCGGTGTGGCCTCGACCAAGGCCTTTACCACCCAGCTGGTTTCGCTGCTCCTGCTGACCCTGAGTCTGGGTCGCTGCCAGCAGCGTCTGGCTGCCGCCGTCGAAGCCGAGCTGGTGGCCGAATTGCGCCGGCTGCCGGCGCGGCTGGACGAAGCCCTGGCCATGGACAAGACCGTGGAAAAGCTGGCGGAATCCTTTGCCGAGAAGCACCACACCCTGTTCCTGGGGCGTGGCGAGCAGTACCCGGTGGCCATGGAGGGTGCGCTCAAGCTCAAGGAGATCTCCTACATCCACGCCGAGGCCTATCCGGCCGGTGAGCTCAAGCACGGTCCGCTGGCGCTGGTGGATGCCGACATGCCGGTGGTGACGGTGGCGCCCAACAACGAGCTGCTGGAAAAGCTCAAGTCCAACCTGCAGGAAGTGCGCGCCCGTGGCGGTCAGCTGATCGTCTTCGCCGACGAGCGTGCCGGCTTCGAGGAAGGCGAAGGCACCCGCATCGTGCCCATGCCGCACATCCACGATGCGCTGTCGCCGATCCTCTACACCATCCCGCTGCAGCTGCTGTCCTACCACGTCGCCGTGTTCAAGGGCACCGACGTGGACCAGCCACGCAACCTGGCCAAGTCGGTGACCGTGGAATAACGGGTTCCACGTGGAACCTCAGGGCACGCGCCAGCTGCCCTGATTCTGCTGCCGGCAGGCGACAGCCAGGAAGCGGCCGTCGCCGGGTTCGCCGTAGTAGTGGATATCCTGTCGATAGGGCACGCCCGGACTGCGGGCGCCCTGGCAGATGCCGATCTCGCCGACCGGACAGCGGTCGACGAAGCGGACCTCGGTCTGCTGATCCTTGAGCTGCGGCTGGCAGAAGCCGTCGCGAAACAGCTGGGCGGGGATGTCGATATTGCTCTGGCAGACCTGCACGTCCACACTGCCCTGACGACTGCGGATCACGCAGGCATCGGCGAGCGCCAGTGACGGCAACAGCAGCAGCGGGATCAGCAATCGCCACATTCCAGCCCATCTCCCTGATGAAATCGCCACTCTAGCATTCGACCCTCCCGCCATGCGCCTCGCCGATATCAAGACCCATGTGATCGCCGGCCCTCTGGGCGCCGGCAAGACCACCCTGATCCGCCAGCTGTTCGCCCAGCGCCCCGCCCACGAGCGCTGGGCGATCCTGGTCAACGAATTCGGCCAGGTCGGACTCGACGCGGCGCTCATGACCCGGGACGACGATGGCCTGGCGATCGCCGAGGTCCCGGGTGGCTGCCTGTGCTGCGTCCAGGGCGTGCCCCTGCAGGTAGCCCTCGCCCGACTGCTCAGACGGGCACGACCGCAGCGGCTGTTCATCGAGCCTTCCGGCCTGGGCCATCCCGCCAGCCTCTATCGGCAACTCCAGGCGCCGCCCTGGACGGGGGTGCTGAGTCTGCAACCCCTGATCTGGGTGGTGGATGCCAGGCAACTGCTGGAGGGCCAGCCCTTGCCGGACGCCCAGCAGCAGGCGCTGGGCCAGGCCGGCCTGATCGTGCTCAACAAGAGCGCGGGCCTGGAGCGGGCAGGCTTGCCGGCGCAGTTGGGCGATCGGCCGCTGTACTGGACCGAAGGCGGGCGGATCGCCCTGGCCGACCTGCCCCTGGCCGACGGTGAAACCTCGAGCGACGGCGAGTTGCCCGAGCCCGAGGCGGCGTCCGCTCCGCAGGCGCTGTTGCTGCCCGGACGCCCGCTGCGCTTCAGCCATACCCTGGAGGGCCACCACGCCGTCGGTTGGCGCTGGCATCCCAGCCACAGCTTCGACGGCCCGGCATTGTTGGCGCTGCTGGGCGGTCTCCCCGGGCTGCTCAGGCTGAAGGCGGTGCTGCAGCTGGCGGAGGGCTGGCAGGCCTACAACGGTCTGGCCGGGCAGGGCGCCTGGGAGCCGACCCTTTGGCGACGCGACAACCGGCTGGAGTTGATCCTGGAGGAAAAGCCGAACCTAGAGGCCCTCGAAAAAGCGCTGGGCGGGACCATTCGCGACATTTGAGGTTGCCAAATTTGTTCAGCTAATGATAATGATTATTAAATTTACTTCCTCTGCGTATTGCTCCCATGGCTCCGACGTCTCTTGCCAAGCCTGAACCTCTCGTAGTCGCTGCGCATACCGATGGCGATGAGCTGGAATCCGTCCAGGGACCCGTCAGGGCCGCCCAGGCAAGCGATGTGGAGCCCGTGGCAGGGGTCAATGCCAAGCGTAGCGAACCCTCGGCCACCATTCTGTCGTTCCGCATGCCCGAGCGTAACGAAGAGATCCTGACCCCGGTATTGACCCCGGTCGGCGCTGCGGAACCGGGCGAGCAGCCACCCCGGGGTCGCGGCTGGGGGGCCGCCTCGGCGCTGTCGCTGATCATGCACGCCAGCATGGCCGCGGCGCTGTTCCTGGTGGTCCAGGCGCCACCGGAGCTGAAGATCGCCAAGGGCGACGAACCCATGCAGGTCAGCTTCATCCAGTTGCCCAAGCCGGTACCCGAGCCGCCCGCGTCGACTCCGGCACCGCCCGCGCCACCGCCGCCGCAACCCGAACCGCCGCCACCGGAGCCGCCCAAGCCCGTGGAACCGCCGAAACCGGTGGAGCCGCCCAAGCCGGTGGTGGAAAAGCCCAAACCCAAGCCGAAGCCCAAGCCGGTCGAGCACAGCCAGCAGAAGCCGCTGCCGAAAAAGGTCGAGCCCGCGCCGGAGCCGGTGGCTCAGGCCGCACCGGCGCCGGCCCCCGCGCCTGCGGCCACGGCTGCGCCCAGTCAGCCGGCGCCGGCCGCCGCACCGTCCGGTCCGCCGAAGACCGCCGGCCTGCCCACCGGCAGCATCGACGACGCCGACATCCGACCGATCAAGATGACGCCGCCGGAGTATCCGGAAATGCTGCGTCGTCGTGGTGTGGGTGGCGAGGTGCGGGTGATGTTCACCGTGACCGCCGACGGTCGACTGGCCGACATCCAGGTGCTGGAAGCCTCCAACAAGCAACTGGAGCGCGCGGTGCTCGATGTGCTGGGCGAATGGCGCTTCGCCCCCCGGGTCTCCGGCGGCCAGATCGTCCCGCGCAAGGCCACCAAGACCTTCAACTTCAAGATCCAGCGCCGCTAGGTCGCTAGGCGGCGGAGCCCCTGGGCTCCGCCTCGGACTCCCCGGGCCGCTCCAGGCCCAGATAGCGGAACATGCCAAGGGCGATCTCGCGTTCGCCCATGATCACCTCGTCCACGCCATGACGCTCCAGATGGCGGATCTCGTCTTCGTGATGGGCGCGGGCGAGGATAGGCAGTTCCGGCGCCAGCTCGCGGGCTCGGCGCGCGATCTCGGCGGCCTCGAAGCCGTTGGGAATCGCCAGCAGCAGGGCCCGCGCCTCCTCGAGCTTGGCCCGTGCCAGCACCTTGTCCTGGGTCGCGTTGCCGAGGATCGCCTTGAATCCCTGCTGGCGTAGCGCCGTGACATGTTCCGGTTCGTCCGAGATCACGATCAGCGGCGGATCCTCGCGATCCATACGATCGCAGAGATAGCGGCCCACCCGTCCATAGCCCACCAGCACCAGGTGACCCCGTTGCGCCACTGGCTCGGGTTCGTCGTCCAGCTCTGGCGCATGCTTGCCCTTGGCATTGATCAGCCGGCGGCCTTCGCGACGCTCCATCCAGGGCTGCAGCAGGTCGATGCCGTGAAACAGCAGCGGATTGAGGATGATGGAGATGATGGCGGCGGCCAGGATGAGGTCGTGAGCGCCCTGGTCGAGCAGTTTCAGCGACAGGCCGAGGCTGGCGAGGATAAAGGAGAATTCGCCGATCTGCGCCAGGCTGGCGGCGATGGTCAGGGCCACGCTCAAGGGGCGGCGATAGGCCAGGACGATCAGGGTCGCGGCGATGGACTTGCCAAAGACGATCACCGCCACCGTGGCCAGCACCGCCAGGGGTTGTTCCAGCAGGATCTCCGGATCGAACAGGCAACCCACGGAAAAGAAGAACAGCACGGCGAAGGCTTCGCGCAGGGGTAGCGAATTCTCCGCCGCGTCGTGGCTGAGTTCCGATTCGTTGAGCACCACGCCGGCAAAGAAGGCGCCCAGGGCGAAGGACACCCCGAACAGCGACGCCGAGCCATAGGCGATGCCCATGGCGATGGCCAGGGTCGCCAGGGTGAAGAGTTCGCGCGAACCGGTACGGACCACCCGGGCCAGCAGCCAGGGGATGACGCGCCGGCCCACCAGCAGCATCAGCGCGATGAAGGCACCGACCTTGAGCGCGGTGAGGCCCAGCTCCAGCCCCAGGCTCTGGCCCGATTCTTCGCCGCTGTCGCCACCCAGCGGCCCGGCCAGCGCCGGCAGTACCACCAGGGCCAGCACCATCAGCAGGTCTTCCACGATCAGCCAGCCCACGGCGATGCGACCACGTCGGCTTTCCACCATCTGGCGTTCTTCCAGGGCCCGCAGCAACACTACGGTACTGGCCACCGACAGCGACAACCCGAACACCAGGCCGCTACCCAGCCCCCAGCCCAGGAAGTGGCTCACCCCCATGCCCATCAGGGTGGCGGCGGCGATCTGCACGATGGCGCCGGGGATGGCGATGCGTTTGACCGCCAGCAGATCCTTGATGGAGAAGTGCAGACCCACGCCGAACATCAGCAGGATGACGCCGATTTCGGTCAGCTCCTTGGACAGTTCGAGATCGGCGACGAAGCCGGGCGTGAAGGGGCCGGCCGCGACCCCGGCGAGCAGATAGCCAGCGATGGGCGGCAGGCGCAGACGGGTGGCGAGGATGCCGAAGGCAAAGGCCAAGACCAGGCCGATCGCCAGGGTGGATATCAGAGGGGTGTCATGGGACATGCTGGCTCCAAGGATTTGGATTGCCAGATCCTGGAGCCGCTGCCGTCGAACGACGGCGACCTAGCCGGCAAAACTCAAAAGGTTTCCTTGAGTGCCTGATAGCGCTCTTGAAGTTCCCGACGGATCTGCCGGCGCTGCTGGGCCTGCACACAGCGCCGCTTCTCGTCCGCGGTCACGGGTTCCAGCTGGGGCACGGGGCAGGATTTGCCGTTCTCGTCCACCGCCACCATGGTGAAGAAGCAACTGTTGGTGTGGCGCACCGAACGCTGCTGGATGTTCTCGGTGATGACCTTGACGCCGATTTCCATGGAGGTGGTCCCGGTGTAGTTCACCGAGGCGAGAAAGGTCACCAGTTCGCCGACATGCACCGGTTCGCGAAAGATCACCTGATCCACCGAGAGGGTCACCACATAGCGTCCGGCATAGCGGCTGGCGCAGGCATAGGCCACTTCGTCGAGGTGCTTGAGCAGGGCGCCGCCGTGGACATTGCCGGAAAAGTTGGCCAGGTCCGGGGTCATCAGGATGGTCATGCTCAACTGGTGGTTGCCGGCTTCCATGGGCGAATCCTCGAGGGGGAAATCCTGTAGACGGCGCACCGGCGCCGTCTGTCACAGCCGTCAACGGCCGGCGGACAGCCCGAAGTCGATGGGCAGGTCGGCGCCGGAAATGGCCGCCGCCTGGGGCTGGCAGAGGAAGTAGACGAATTCGGCCACCTCTTCCGGCTGGATGAAGCGCGCGGTTTCGCCCTGGGGATAGCGATTGAGCAGGTTGCGGCGATAGCCGGCCGGATCGCCACTGCCATAGTGGGCGGCCTGGAAGTCCAGCATGGGGGTGTCGATGTCCCCTGGCGAGACGGCATTGACCCGCACCCCATCGCGCGCCAGTTCCACCGCCAGATTCTGGCTGAAGAAGCGCACCGCGGCCTTGGCCGCGCCATAGGCCGCCGCGCCGGCGATGGGCTGGCGTCCGGCGCCGCTGGCGACGTTGATGATGACGCCGCGATTTTCCTTGAGGAAGGGGATGGCCGCCGAGCACATGAAGAAGGTGGCCTTGAGATTGACCGCCATCACCAGGTCGTAGTCGTCCTCGGTAAAGGTCTCGACCTCGCCTTCGCGCCAGATGCCCGCCGCGTTGATCAGGGCATCCAGACGCCCGGTACGGGCCATGACCTTGCTGACCAGGGAACGGCAGCCCTCGGCGCTGGAGATATCGGCGGTCACGCTGGAATCCAGGCCGACGATGCCGTTGAGGCCATGCAGGCCCTCGGCATCGCGGTCGGCGGCGGCGACGCGCCAGCGACTCTGGGCGAAGCGTTGCGCCAGGGCGCGGCCGAGGCCGCCCGCGGCACCGGTGATCAGGACGACGGGAGTGCTCATGACGCATCCTCCGTAAGTGATGGCCTTATCCAGACCCATGCGCAGCGGGGTCGTTCAGTAGCGGGCCGGTCAGCTTTCCAGCCAGACGTCGCGCGCCCAGACCCAGACCGAATCCCAGGATTCGTCGGTCAGGTCGCCGTCTTCCCACAACAGTACCTCGCCTTCCTGGCTGACGCAGTAGTAGCCGTCGTCGCTGGCGCAGAGGGGAATGTACTCGCGCGGCAGGCCTTCGTCCCAGGCGGTGGCGGCCACTTCCGGCAGGTAGGTATGGGACTGGGGATCGGTAACGGTCACCGGCTCGATGCGGCCATAGACCACGTCGCTGACGGTCAGCAGGAATTCGCGGAATTCCGGCGGCAGGCTGATGAGCAGTTCTTCCTCGATCTCGACCAGCAGGTCTTCGTCGGGCAGCTCCAGGGGTACGGGAACGGGTTCGTTTTCTTCACGCAGGCGTTCGATGACGTCTTCCATAGCAGGCCTCTCTCGAAATGCGCACCGGATAAAGGGAAAAGAGGCGCGCAAGGTTAGCAGTTCAGTCCGGGATAACGGCAGCTTCCGTGCGGACTTGATAGCGGTTTCGAGAGATGTTCGGCAGGCGGCGCCCATGAAAAAGCCCGGCTTAGAGCCGGGCTTTTCGGTGACGCGCCCTTATCAGGCGTTCTGGCGGATACCGGCCAGCAGCCAGGGCTGGTTCTCGCCGGCCATGCGCTCCATGCGCCAGCTTTCGCTGAACGGCTGGCCCTGGTCGAAGCGCGATTCCTTGGATACACCGTTGAAGGTGATGGTGGCGATGGTCTTGCCCTGCAGATCCTCGACACCGTCGAGGGTGGCGTTCAGGTTCTCGATGTAGGTGGACTGGAAGCCCTCGCCCAACGCGGCGCGCTCGTCACGCAGCCACTGCAGCATCTGCGGGGTGACGAACTCGGAGATCTTGTCCATCTCGTTGGCGTCCCAGTGCTGCTGCAGGTTCATGAAGTGCTCGCGACCGGCGGCCACGAAGCGCTCGGCATTGAACCAGCTCGGTGCGTTGATCACCGGCGCGGCGCCAGCGGCGGCACCGCCGAACAGACCGCCATTGTTGGGCTGGTTGGGCATCTCGCGCTGCATCGGCGCATGACCGGCGACGGCGGGCTGCGGACCGGCCTGCTGCTTGCGACGGGCGATCAGGCGGAAGATCACGAAGGCGATGAGCGCCAGGATCAGGAAGTCAAAGAACTGGAAGCCTTCGAAGCCGTCACCCATGAACATGGAGGCGAGCAGACCACCGGCGGCGATACCGGCCAGCGGGCCGAGCCAGCGCGAGGCACCACTGGGACGGGCAGCGGCGGCGGCGCCAGCACCGGCGGCGGGCGCGGCCATGCCCGGCTGCTGGGTTGGCGCGGCCTGGCGGGTCTGGTGAATGGGCGCGGCGCCAGCGGACTTGCCGGCGCCCATGCGTTTGGCATTGGCATCCAGGCTGAGCGTGAGGCCCAGGCACAGGATCATGAAGAAGCTCATCAGGCGTTGCATGTGGTGTTCTCTCTGTGAAGAGTCTGGTGTTGGATACATCTTGCGCTGCCCGGTCAAGTACAGCCAGCGTGAATTGTTTCGGTATTTTGCCCTGTCGGCGTTACCTGGAAGCAGGCCGCCAAGTGCTTGCGACCGTTGAAAATTTCCAAGCACATCAATCTATTACAGATTTTTGCAAAATCCGTCACAAGAGTTTGCAGATGCTAGTCTTGGACTCCAGTCAGCGCAGGTGTCGGGAGAGTGCCCGGCCCGTCATAGGAGGGCCCGGCCGATGCATGCTCTAGCTTTTATCCAGGACATGGCCGTCATCATGCTGGTGGCCGGCGTGGTGACCATCCTCTTCCACCGCCTCAAGCAGCCCGTGGTCCTGGGCTACATCCTCGCCGGCTTCATCATCGGACCCCACACCCCGCCATTCGGTCTGATCCACGACGAAGAAAGCATCAAGACCCTCGCCGAGGTGGGGGTGATCTTCCTGATGTTCAGCCTCGGCCTGGAATTCTCGCTGCGCAAGCTGTTCCGGGTGGGCGCCACGGCCTTCATCGCGGCCTTCCTCGAGATCAGCCTGATGCTCTGGCTGGGTTACCAGGTGGGCCAGATGTTCGGCTGGTCGCACATGGATTCGCTGTTCCTCGGCGCCATCCTGGCCATCTCCTCGACCACCATCATCGTCAAGGCGCTCAACGAGCTGAAGATGAAGCACGAGCGCTTCGCCCAGCAGATCTTTGGCGTGCTGATCGTCGAGGACATCCTCGGCATCGGCATCATCGCCCTGCTGTCGGGCCTGGCGGTGAGCGGTTCGGTGGAACCGGGCGCGGTGGCCTCGACCCTGGGCAAGCTGAGTCTGTTCATGATCGTGGCGCTGGTGATCGGCATCCTGCTGGTGCCGCGCCTGCTGGCCTACGTGGCCAAGTTCGACAGCAACGAGATGCTGCTGATTACGGTGCTGGGGCTGTGCTTCGGCTTCTGCCTGCTGGTGGCCAAGCTGGAATACAGCGTGGTGCTGGGTGCCTTCCTGATCGGCGCCATCATGGCCGAGTCGCGGCAGCTGCTTAAGATCGAGAAGCTGGTGGAACCGCTGCGCGACATGTTCAGCGCCATCTTCTTCGTCGCCATCGGCCTGCTGCTCGATCCCAAGGTGCTGGTGGAATACGCCTGGCCGATCACCGTGATCAGCGTCGCCGTGGTGCTGGGCAAGATCCTCGCCTGCAGCCTGGGGACCCTGATCGCCGGCAACGATGGCCGGACCTCGCTGCGGGTCGGCATGGGCCTGGCGCAGATCGGCGAGTTCTCCTTCATCATCGCCACCCTCGGGATCACCCTGGGCGTCACCAGTCATTTCCTCTATCCGGTGGCGGTGGCCGTGTCGGCGATCACCACGCTGCTGACACCCTATCTGATCAAGGCCGCCGATCCGCTGGCGCTGTGGATCGGCCGCTGGTTGCCGCAGCCCATGCAGCGGGTGCTGGGCATCTATGGCGAATGGCTGCGCAGCATCCAGCCCCAGGGCGAGAAGGCGGTCCTGGCCGGCATGATGAGGCGCATCCTGCTGCAGGTGGGCATCAACCTGTCGCTGGTCATCGCCATCTTCCTTGGCGGCGCCTATTTCGCTGGCGGCCTGGCCGGCTGGCTCAGCACCTGGATCACCGATCCCGATCTGCAGAAGGCCTGTATCTGGGGCGGGGCCCTGCTGCTGTCGCTGCCCTGCCTGATCGCCGCCTATCGCAAGCTCAAGGCCCTGGCCATGCTGATGGCCGAACTCAGCGTGCGGCAGAACCAGGCTGGCCGCTATACGCAGCCGGTACGGCGACTGGTCAGCGAGCTGATCCCGCTGCTGTCGCTGGCCGGCATCCTGGTGCTGCTGGCCGCGCTGAGCAGCAGCATCCTGCCGCGTGGCGAGCTGCTGCTGCTGATCGGCCTGGTCGCGGTGGTGGTGATCGCGGTGCTGTGGCGCTGGTTCATCCGCGTCCATTCGCGGCTGCAGATCGCCTTCATCGAGACCCTGGAACAGGACAAGGGCGGACACCCTTAGGCCGCTTTTGCGGAATCCAGCCATTGCCCACCGGGGATCGACGCGGCAGAATCGCTCTAAGTCGGCCGTTTGAATAAGCGGATCGATGGCAAGGGAATGCGCAATGCAGGAAATGGGCTTGGCCGCTTTCTGCCGTCCGGCAATCTCCCACCGGCGGTCAGGCTCTTTTCCTGCGCCCTTTTAAGAGGCTGTTCAAAGTTTCGCGAGCTAGAGCGAAACAAGGCGGAAAGACCCGAGGAAGCGGAGTTTACGAGTGGTAAATGAGCATTCCGAGGGGCTTTTCAACGCAGTTTGGCCGACGCGCAGCAAACTTTGTATAGGCTCTCAGGGCCGCCAGGCCAGCAGCAGCACGCCCCCACCGATGGCGGCGATGCCGCACCACTGGCGCAGGTCCAGGCGCTCACCCAGCAGCGCCACGCCAAAGATCGCCACCAGCACCACGCTCAACTTGTCCACCGGCGCCACCAGCGAGGCGGGGCCCAGCTTGAGCGCCCGGTAGTAGCACAGCCATGACAGGCCGGTGGCCACGCCCGAAAGCAACAGGAACAGATAGCTGCGACCGGCGATGCTGGCCAGGGGTTGCGCCTGCCCGGTGGCCAGGACGATGACCGCCAGGACCACCACGACCACCAGGGTGCGCAGCAGGGTGGCGAAGTCCGCGTTGACGTGTTCCACGCCCAGCTTGCCGAAGATGGCGGTGAGGGCGGCGAACGCCGCCGCCAGGAGCGCCCAGAACAGCCAGGAGGTGGTCATGGCTAGAGCGGTTCGAGCTTGGCGTAGCTCACCATCAGCCACTTGCTGCCTTCGGACTTGAAGTTGACCTGCACCCGGGCATGGGCGCCGGAGCCCTCGTAGTTGAGGATGACACCGTCGCCGAACAGGGCGTGGCGCACCGGCTGACCGAGACTGAAGGTGGTCTCCGGCACCGGGGCCTGGGCGAAGGGACTGGGTCGGCTGCCGGCGAAGGGCTGCTTGACCGCATTGGACAGCCGCACTTCCTGGATCAGGCCGTCCGGTACCTCGCGGACGAAGCGCGAGACCTTGTTGTAGGTCTCGCTGCCATAGAGCCGGCGGGTCTCCGCATAGCTCATCACCAGGCGGCGCATGGCGCGGGTGATGCCCACGTAGGCCAGGCGGCGTTCCTCTTCCAGGCGGCCGGGTTCTTCCAGGCTCATCTTGTGCGGGAACAGGCCTTCTTCCATGCCGGCCAGGAACACCAGGGGGAATTCCAGGCCCTTGGCGCTGTGCAGGGTCATCAGCTGGACACTGTCTTCGTGGCTGTCGGCCTGGGTGTCACCGGATTCCAGGGCGGCGTGGTCGAGGAAGGCCGCCAGGGGCGTCATCTCCTCGTCACCGCTGAAATCGAAGGAGCGCGCGGCGCTGACCAGTTCTTCCAGGTTTTCCACCCGCGCCTGACCCTTCTCGCCCTTTTCTTCCTTGTGGAAGGTGACCAGGCCGGTCTGCTCGATGATCTGCTGCACCAGGCTGTGCAGGGACAGGTCCTCGGCCTTGAGCGCCAGGGTGTCGACCAGCTCGACGAAGGCATTGAGCGCCGAGGCGGCGCGACCCGACACCGCGCGGGCGCCGACCAGGTCGTGCAGCGCCTGCCACAGCGAGGTGTTCTGCGCGCGGGCGGCGCCGCGCAGCGCCTCCACGGTCTTTTCGCCGATGCCGCGCGGCGGCACGTTGATCACCCGCTCCAAAGCGGCATCGTCATGGCGATGCTGGATCAGCCGCAGGTAGGCCATGGCGTTCTTGATCTCGGCGCGCTCGAAGAATCTCAGACCGCCATAGATGCGATAGGGGATCTTTTCGCGCAGCAGCGCCTCTTCCAGCACTCGGGACTGGGCGTTGGAGCGGTAGAGGATGGCCATCTCGCTGCGCCGGGTGCCCTTCTTGAACTCGCTCTCGATGGTCTCGACGATGTAGCGCGCCTCGTCGTGCTCGTTGAAGCCGGCATAGAGGGTGATGGCCTCGCCTTCGCCGGTGTCGGTCCACAGCTCCTTGCCGAGGCGGCCGAAGTTATGGGCGATCAGGCCGTTGGCGGCCTTGAGGATGGTGTCGGTGGAGCGGTAGTTCTGCTCCAGGCGGATGATCTCGGCCGAGAAGTCCTCGTTGAACTGCTGGATGTTCTCGATCTTGGCGCCGCGCCAGCCATAGATGGACTGGTCATCGTCGCCCACCACCATGAGGCTGGCGCCATTCTGGGCGAGGTGCTTGAGCCAGGCGTACTGGACGGCGTTGGTGTCCTGGAATTCGTCCACCAGCAGGTGCTGGAAGCGCCGCTGGTAGTGTTCCAGCAGGCTGGGATTGTTGCGCCACAGATCCAGGGCGCGCAGCAGCAGCTCGGAGAAGTCGATCACCCCGGCGCGGGCGCAGGCCGCCTCGTAGGCTTCGTAGATGCTGCGCATGGTGCTGAGGAAGAGATCGCCGGCGGCCTGGATGTGCTGCGGCCGCAGGCCTTCGTCCTTCTGGCCGTTGATGAACCACTGCGCCTGGCGTGCCGGCCAGCGCTGCTCGTCGAGGCCCAGTTCGCGGATCACCCGCTTGACGATGCGCTGCTGGTCGTCGCTGTCGAGGATCTGGAAATTCTGCGACAGCCCCGCTTCCTGCCAGTGCGCCCGCAACAGGCGGTGGGCCAGGCCGTGGAAGGTGCCGACCCACATGCCCTGGGGACTCATGCCGAGCAATTGCTCGATGCGGTGGCGCATCTCGGCGGCGGCCTTGTTGGTGAAGGTCACCGAGAGGATGGAGTGCGGCGAGGCCCGTTCGACCTGGATCAGCCAGGCGATGCGGTGCACCAGCACCCGGGTCTTGCCCGAGCCGGCACCGGCCAGGACCAGTTGGCGACCCAGGGGCGCGGCCACGGCCTGACGCTGGGCATCGTTGAGGGAATTGAGCAGCAGGGAAATGTCGTCGTTCATCGCCGCATTCTACCGATGCGGCAGAAGGAGCGCCAAACCGGACGGATGGGAGGCGAGGCGGGTGGCGCAGGGCAGCGGACCCCCCGGCCAGCGGGGCTGGCGGGGGGCAGAGTAATGCTTGCAGTCGGCGCCTCAGGCGGCGATCGGCGAGCGCCAGTCGTCGGAACCGGAGGTGCCGGAGACCTCGTGGGTCCAGACGATCTTGCGGTAGGTGAAGTAGACGTCTTCCAGGTGGGTGAAGTGCGCCATGCTCGGGTCCTGGCAGTTGGGCATGCGCGACTGGACGTCGACGATGATGGCGTCCTCGAGTTCGATGGTGAAGTAGTGCTCCTGGGTGCCGGTGGCCGAGGTGCGGTACCACTCCAGGCGGCACTTGCCGAGGCGTTCGCCGGAGGTGAGGGCGTTGAAGATCAGCGGCGAGGCCTTGTCGAACACCTTGGTGATCATCAGCGGCTTGTGCACGCGCTGGCCGGTGGGCTGACCCGACTGGGGATCGCGGGGAATGATCACCTGATGGTTGAAGGCCTGGACCAGGATCTGGTCTTCGTGACCTTCCTGGAAGATGTTGCCGACCGAGTCTTCGGTAAAGGTGCCGGCGGTGATCAGGCCTTGCTTGGTGCCTTCGAGGGACAGGTACGCGGGGGTTGGCATGGTGCTCTCCTTGCCTGGTGATGGGCCTTCATGGCCCGGGTACTAGGAGCTAACAAGGGCTATGCCAGAACCGAAAATTCCTTGCTGATCAGTAGGTTGCAAAAGCACTACAGGGGCGGGGCAGGACAACTGTGCGCCACCGCTCGGGAATCTGCGCAAGGCCTTGCGCAGAGCGGTTCAAAAGCTGCTCGGGCTCAGGTAGTCGGTCGTGCGGATGACTACCAAGTGCCGATACGGGCGCGAAAAAGACCGTGCTGAATCGTAATGACCAAGAGCCTTGGCGACCGTTATGTAGTATAAGTACGACGCACTACATCCGCCCGCTAGACGAGATACGCCTGTGAACCTCATGCAACACATTGCTCAATCCCGCCACCTGCTGCGCAAGTCGGAGCTCAAGGTCGCCGAGCAGGTCATGGTGGATCCGGCTGCCGTCATGCACAGCTCCATGGCCGACCTCGCCCACAACGTCGGCGTCAGCGAGCCCACCATCGTGCGTTTCTGCCGCGCCATCGGCTGCGACGGTTTCCAGGATCTCAAGCTGCGCCTGGCCCAGAGCCTGGCGGCGGGGGCCAGTTTCGGCCAGTTCGCCATCCACGAGAACGATGCGGTGGAAGACTTCAGTCTGAAGATCTTCGACACCACCCTGCATACCCTCATGGACGTGCGCGAGCGCCTGGACATGCGTGCGCTGGAAACGGCGATCGAGGCGATCGCCAAGGCCCAGCGGGTGATGTTCTACGGCTTCGGCGCCTCGGGTTCGGTGGCCAACGACGCCCAGCACAAGTTCTTTCGCCTGCAGCTCAGCGCCACCGCCTATTCCGATCCGCACATGCAGGCCATGTCGGCAGCGACCCTGACGGCCTCCGATGCGGCCATCTGCATCTCCCAGTCGGGCCGCTCCAAGGACCTGCTGATCACCGCCAACCTGGTGCGCGACAACGGCGCGGCCCTGATCACCATCTGCCCGGGGCAGACGCCGCTGGCCGATCTGTCGACGGTCAACATCGCCATCGACGTGCACGAAGACACCGATATCTATGTGCCCCTGACCTCGCGGATCGCCCACCTGGTGGTGATCGATGTGCTGGCCATGGGCGTGGCCATGTCCCGCGGTCCGGCCCTGGTCGAGCACCTCAAGGGCGTGAAGCGCAGCTTGCGCAGCCTGCGGTTGTCATCGAAATCGACCAAGCACAGCGACACCCAATAGTCGTCTTTTTGTCGCCAAATCGTCACCTGTTAGGGTGAAGCTGCCCATTCCGATCCCAGCCCGGAGGAATTGGCATGACCGCTCTCATCCAGGAATCCAGCGTTCGTCTCGACAGCAAGACCCGCAGAAAGCTACAGGATCAACGGCGGATGAAATTTCGCCGCGCCATCGAAGCCCGTGCCGAAGAGCAGCGACTCGCCGTGGAACTCGATGAATTGCTGTTTCTCAATCAGCTGCTTGACGAGCGCCAGGCCCAGCGCCGACAGCAGGCTCCAGGGCAATACCTAACGCATTGATCAGGCTGCGCTGGCTGCGCAGGTAGTCGACGAAGGCCTGAGCCACCGGCGACAGCGGCTTGCCACGTACCTGGACCACGCACCAGGAGCGGCGCAGCGGCAAGTCGGCGACGTCCAGCTCGACCAGGCTGCCGGCGGCGAGATCACTGCGAATGGCCTGGCGCGGCAGCAGCGCCAGGCCGAGTCCGGCGCGGACCGCCTCGCGCTGCGCCTCGAAGGCGCCGATCTCCAGCTGTTCGGCGAAGTGCGCGCGCTTCTGCTTGAGATAGTCCTCGCAGGCCTGGCGCGTGCCGGAGCCGACCTCGCGCACCAGCAACGGATAGGCCGTCAGATCGCGCAGGCTCAGGCCATGGCGGCCGGCCAGGGCATGGCCCGGGCGTGCCACGGCGACGATGGCGTTGTCCAGCAAGGGCAGGAAATCCAGGTCCGAGCCACTGGGCACCCCGGACATCAGCGCCACGTCCTCGCGATTCTCCGTCAGTCGACGCAGCACCCGGGCATGGTTGCCCACGGTCAGCGCCAGATCGACCTGGGGATGGCTGCTGCGGAACTGGCTGAACAGGTGCGGCGCCAGGTACTGGGCGCTGCTTTCCACCCCCAGTCGCAGCTGGCCGTGCAGGGCGCCGCGCAGATCTGACAGCTGCATGTCCAGGCTGCCCAGCCGGGCGAAGAGATCGCGCCCGGTCTGGCGCAGGGCCTCGCCGGCCTCGGTGAGGTAGAGGGTGCGATTGACGTAGTTGAACAGCGGGGCGCCCACCACCTCTTCGAGCTGACGGACCTGCAGGCTCACCGCCGGCTGGGTCAGCGCCATAATGTCGGCCGCGCGGCTGTAGGAGCGGGCCTCGCAGACGGCCTCGAACACCTGCAATTGGCGAAAGGTGAGCCGCATCAGGGGCTTGCGCATGGGCATCTTGGAGATCCATAAGTGATGACTTATGGAGTATCCAACAATTATTTATTTTCCATAAGAGAGACCCTGGCGTAGCTTCAGGTCACCGGCAATAACAAGCGGCTGCAGGCTGCAGCAGACAAGGAGCCAGGTGTGATCAAGAAGATACTTATCGCCAATCGGGGCGAGATCGCCGTGCGCATCGTGCGTGCCTGTGCCGAGATGGGCATTCGCTCGGTGGCGGTCTACTCCGATGCGGATCGCCAAGCGCTCCACGTGAAACGTGCCGACGAAGCCCATGGCATCGGCAGCGATCCGCTGGAGGGTTATCTCAACCCGCGCAAGCTGGTTAACCTGGCCGTGGAGACCGGTTGCGACGCCCTGCATCCCGGCTATGGCTTCCTTTCGGAAAACGCCGAGCTGGCGGAAATCTGCGCCCAGCGCGGTATCCGCTTCATCGGGCCGTCCGCCGAGGTCATCCGCCGCATGGGCGACAAGACCGAGGCCCGGCGCAGCATGATCGCCGCCGGCGTGCCCTGCACCCCGGGCACCGAGGGCAACGTGGCGGACATCGCCGAGGCCCTGCGCGAAGGCGATCGCCTCGGTTATCCGGTGATGCTCAAGGCCACCTCCGGCGGCGGCGGTCGCGGTATCCGCCGCTGCAACTCCCGCGAGGAACTGGAGCAGGCCTATCCGCGGGTGATCTCCGAGGCGACCAAGGCCTTCGGTTCGGCCGAGGTGTTTCTCGAGAAGTGCATCGTCAATCCCAAGCACATCGAGGCGCAGATCCTCGCCGACAGCCACGGCAACACCGTGCACCTGTTCGAGCGCGACTGCTCCATCCAGCGGCGCAACCAGAAGCTGATCGAGATCGCGCCCAGCCCCCAGCTGACCCCCGAGCAGCGCGCCTATATCGGTGATCTCGCCGTGCGTGCGGCCAAGGCAGTGGGTTACGAGAACGCCGGCACCGTGGAATTCCTGCTCGCCGAGGGCGAGGTGTATTTCATGGAGATGAATACCCGGGTGCAGGTGGAGCACACCATCACCGAGGAAATCACCGGCATCGACATCGTTCGCGAGCAGATCCGCATCGCCTCGGGCCTGCCGCTGTCCTTTGCCCAGGAAGACGTCCAGCACCGCGGCTTCGCCCTGCAATTCCGTATCAACGCCGAGGACCCGAAGAACAACTTCCTGCCGAGCTTCGGCAAGATCACCCGCTACTACGCGCCGGGCGGACCGGGGGTGCGCACCGACACCGCCATCTACACCGGCTACGTGATCCCGCCGTACTACGACTCCATGTGCCTCAAGCTGATCGTCTGGGCGCTGACCTGGGAAGAGGCCATGGATCGTGGCCTGCGCGCCCTGGACGACATGCGCGTGCAGGGGGTGAAGACCACCGCGCCCTATTACGGGGCCATCCTGCGCGATCCCGAATTCCGCAGCGGGCGCTTCAACACCAGCTTCGTGGAAAGCCATCCGGAGCTGACCCAGTACTCGATCAAGCGTAACCCGACGCACCTGGCCATCGCCATCGCCGCCGCCATCGCCGCCCACGCCGGTCTGTAAGGACGACAGAACAATGAAAAGCATCCAGATCACCGACACCATCCTGCGCGACGCCCACCAATCGCTGCTGGCGACCCGCATGCGCACCGAAGACATGCTGCCGATCTGCGCCAAGCTCGACCAGGTCGGCTACTGGTCGCTGGAAGTCTGGGGCGGCGCCACCTTCGACGCCTGCGTGCGCTTCCTCAAGGAAGATCCCTGGGAGCGTCTGCGCCAGCTGCGCAAGGCGCTGCCCAATACCCGGCTGCAGATGCTCCTGCGCGGCCAGAATCTGCTCGGCTACCGGCACTACAGCGATGACGTGGTGGAGGCCTTCGTCGAGCGCGCCGCCGCCAATGGCACCGACGTCTTCCGCATCTTCGATGCCATGAACGATGTGCGTAACCTGGAAACCGCCATCCGCGCGGTCAAGGCCAGCGGCAAGCATGCCCAGGGCACCCTCTGCTACACCACCAGCCCGGTGCACACCGTCGCGGCCTTCGTCGACCAGGCGCGGCGCATGGCCGACCTGGGCGTGGACTCCATCGTCATCAAGGACATGGCCGGCCTGCTGACGCCCTATGCCACCGGCGAGCTGGTCAAGGCGCTCAAGGAGGCCCTGACCCTGGACGTGGTGGTGCACTCCCACGACACCGCCGGGGTGGCCGCCATGTGCCAGCTCAAGGCGGTGGAGAATGGCGCCGATCGCATCGACACGGCGATCTCCAGCATGGCCTGGGGCACCAGCCACCCGGGGACCGAATCCATGGTCGCGGCCCTGCGCGACACGCCCTATGACACCGGCCTGGATCTGGAGCTGCTGCAGGAGATCGGCCTGTATTTCCATGCGGTGCGCAAGAAGTACCACCAGTTCGAGAGCGAATTCACCGGGGTCGACACCCGGGTGCAGGTCAACCAGGTGCCGGGCGGCATGATCTCCAACCTGGCCAACCAGTTGCGCGAGCAGGGCGCGCTCAATCGCATGAACGAGGTGCTGGAAGAGATCCCGCGGGTGCGCAAGGACCTGGGCTATCCGCCCCTGGTGACCCCGACCTCGCAGATCGTCGGCACCCAGGCCTTCTTCAATGTCCTGGCCGGCGAGCGCTACAAGACCATCACCAACGAGGTGAAGCTCTATCTGCAGGGCCGCTACGGCAAGGCGCCGGGCGCCATCTGCGAGCAGCTGCGCAAGCAGGCCATTGGCCAGGAAGAGGTCATCGAGGTGCGGCCGGCCGATCTGCTCAGTCCCGAGCTGGCCCGGCTGCGCGCCGAGATCGGTGACCTGGCCAAGAGCGAAGAAGACGTGATGACCTTTGCCATGTTCCCCGACATCGGGCGCAAGTTCCTCGAGGAACGCGCCGCCGGGACCCTGGTGCCGGAAGCCCTGCTGCCCATGCCCTCGGCCGATGGCGTGGCCGCGGTGGGCGGCCAGGGTGTGCCGACCGCCTTCAGCGTCGACGTGCACGGCGAGACCTACCAGGTGGACATCACCGGCATCGGCCTCAAGAGCGAGGGCAAGCGGCACTTCTATCTGTCCATCGACGGGGTGCCGGAAGAGGTGGTGTTCGAGGCCAGTGGCGACTTCGTCGCCGAGGGCGGTCAGCGGCGGCGCCAGGCGGAGCGTCCGGGCGACGTCAGCACTACCATGCCGGGCAACATCGTCGAGGTGCTGGTCAAGGAGGGTGACCAGGTCAGGGCCGGGCAGGGCGTGCTGGTCACCGAAGCCATGAAGATGGAAACCGAGATCCAGGCGCCCATCGCCGGCACCGTCACCGCGGTGCGGGTGGCCAAGGGCGACCGGGTCAATCCGGGCGAGGTGTTGATCGAAATCGAAGGCTGAGATCACTTCGATTTCCCTTGGGGCCTGCGGGCCCCTTTTTTTGTTTCCGAAAGAAGGCTAGTCGGGTCGGTCGTCCGGGCGCAGGCGCCAGGTGCCTTCGTGGCGTTCGGCCAGGCCGCGTTGCTCCAGGTCGCTGAGATAGCGACGCAGGCCGCGTTCACCGCGGCGCTGAAAGAACGGCAATAGGCGTGGCAGCAGGTCGGGCACCAGCATTGCCAGCCGGCTCAGCCAGAGTTCGCCGGCGCGCGGCGCGCTTTCCAGGCGCGGTCGATCCAGCACCCGCACCAGCAGCCGCGCCACCGTATCGGGTGACTGGGGCGGATCCATGAATTGCAGGGCGTTGCCGCCGGCGATGGCCTCGTGGCGCAGCATCGGGGTGTCGGTGGCCGACGGCAGGACGCAGCAGACGCGGATGCCCTGGGGCGCGAGATCCTGCGCCAGGGCGAGCATGGCGCCGCGAAGGCCGAACTTGCTGGCGCAATAGACGGGGCTCTCCGGGGTGGGAAAGATGCCCGCCAGAGAGACGGTGGTGACCAGCCGGGCATTAGTCGAGCGCCGGAGCAGGGGAATGGCCAGGCGCGTGAGCAGCAGGGGCGCCAGCAGGTTGATGTCGAGCTCCTGGCGAATGCTGGCCGGAGAGCGTTCGGTGAAGGGGCCGACGCGGACGATGGCGGCATTGTTGACCAGGGCATCGAGGCGACCGCAGCGCTGCTGGACGAAGTCGATCAGGGCGGCGAGCTGGTCTTCGTCGCAGAGATCGGCGGCGTAGGTCAGGGTGGTTTCGCCCAGCTCGGCGCGCAGAGCGGCCAGGCCCCTGGCATCGCGATCCACCAAGACCAGCTGGACCGGACGACGGCTGAGTTGCCGCGCCAGGCATTGACCGATGCCGCCGGCGGCACCGGTGATCAGGATGACGTCGCTCATGGGCAGGCTCGCTCAGGACGGGGTGGGCAGGCTGGCCGGAAGCGGCTCGGGCGCCTGGCGCAGGGGATCGAAATAACCCGGGGTCAGGTCGCTCCAGCCCAGCCGGCGGCGCAGCTGGCGCAGATGGTTCTGCAGGGCGTGCACCTCCAGGTAGACGGCGTGGCGAGGCGAGTCGACGAAACGGATGCCGCCGGAGAGATCCGGGTCGTCCTGCTGGATCAGCGCCTGGAATTCGCGGGCCTGGTGCGGGCGCTGGAGCTGGTCGGCCAGGTGGCAGGCGATCAGGTGGGCTTCCTGATCGAACAGCTTGTAGGCGCTGGAATTGGTCTCCAGATAGCCGATGCCGAACAGGTTGCGGTGTTCACGACTGAAGATGGACAGGTAGAGCTGCGGCCGGCCGTGCTGCCAGCTGAAGTAGTCGGCGGCGTAGCGGCAACTCCAGCGATAGCCGGTGGCATAGAGGACCAGGTCGAGAGTCTCCCGGCTGCCATCGCGAAACACCACCTGGTCGCCCTCGAAGTGCGAGACGTCCGGCCGTGCCTGGATGTTGCCGTGCTGCAGATGGTGCAGCAGCTGGCTGTTGAGCAGCGGATGGCTCTCGAACAGGCGATGGTCCGGCTTCGGCAGGCCGAAGCGGGTCAGGTCGCCTTGCAGCAGGCGCAGCAGACCCTGGAACAGCGGCCGTTCCAGCCACAGCGGCAGGCGCGGACCGCGTTCGCCGAAGACGTCCGCCGGCACGCCGAAGAGGTGCTTGGGGATGAAGTGATAGCCGCGCCTCAGGCTGATGAAGGCGCGCTCGGCGTTGGCGGCGGCGTCGCAGGCAATGTCGGCCCCGGAATTGCCGGCGCCGACGATGAGCACCCGCTTGCCCTGGAATTCCGCCGCACGCCGGTAGCTGACCGCGTGGCGGATCTCGCCGCTGAAGTGCCCCGGGATCTCCGGCAGGTTGGGGTCCCAGTTGCAGCCGGTGGCGCAGATCAGCGCCCGATAACGGCGGCGTTCACCGCTGTCGAGGGTGACGATCCAGCGGCCATCCGCATCCTTGTCGACCCGTTCGACGGCGGTGTTGAAGCGGGCCTGGGCGTAGAGCCCGAAGGTGCGGGCGAAGGCGCGCAGGTAGTCGAGGATCTGGCGATTGCCGGGATAGTCGGGAAAGGCGCGGGGCATCGGATAGTCGAGAAAGCCCGAGAGGTCTCGCGACGAGATGAAGTGGGCGGATTCGTACATGGGCGTGCCGGGGTTATCCAGGTCCCAGACGCCGCCGAAGTCGCTGTGGCGCTCGAACTGTTCGTAATCCAGGCCGCGGCGCTTGAGGGCGCGGGCCATGCACAGGCCGCCGGGGCCGCCGCCGACGATGCAGATGCGCTCGCCGCAGTCCTGGTAGGAGAGGTCGTCGTTCATGCAGGTCTCCACGCGTGGGTGTCGAGGCAACCTTAGCGGCGGGTCGAGGGGCCACGGCAGGGTGGCGGCGGCCAGGGAAGGGGGCCGAAACGGACAGCCGTTGCCGAGGGATTTTCGCCCGGTCGCCACTGGGTTAACGTCCAGCCAGGTTGTCGCCCGAGGAGCGTCGTCATGCCGGACCCCGTCGATCCGCGCTTTTCCCGTGCCTCGGCGCCGCCCCAGGTGTCGCGGCTGCTGCTGCGGGTGGCGGCCGACCGCAACGCCGACGTGGAGCGACTCTGCCGCGGCCTGGGCTTCACGGCGGCCGACGTGCAGCGGCCGGGCTTTCGCCTGTCGCACCGGCAGGGCTATCTGCTGGTCAGGCGCTGCCTGGCGCATTTGGGCGACGACGGCCTGGGCCTGGCGGTCGGCGCCCGGCAGACCAGCGTCTCGCTCGGCCTGGTCGGTCTCGGCATGCAGGCCTGCGCCACCCTGGGCGCGGCCCTGGAGCTGGGGTTGCACTATCAGCGGCAGGCCGGTGCCATGCTCGACTATGGCCTGGAGCAGGGGGCGGCGGCGGTGCGGCTGGTGCTGACGCCACGCTTCCACGAGCCGGCGGTGACCGCCTTCTACATGGAGGAGGGGCTGGCCAGCGTGCTAGGCGTCGCCCGCCATCTGGCCGGGACACGGTTGCCGCCGCGGGCGCTGAGCCTGGATTATCCCGCTCCACCGCATGGCGAGCGCTATGCGGCCTTGTTCGAGTGCCCGGTGCGTTTCGCCGCGCCGGTGACCGCCATCGAATTCGATCCCGCCTGGCTGGACCTGCCCCTCGCCACCCGCGATGACGCCGTGGCCGCCGAGGTGATCGAATTGCTGGGCGCGACGGCTGGCTACGATCCGCTGCGAACGGATCTGGTCGAGGGCCTGCAGCGCGAGATCCGCAAGCGACTGGATGCGCCGCCGACCCTGGCACAACTGGCCGCGCCGCTCAATCTCAGCGAACGGACCCTGCGGCGCCGGCTCGAGGCGGCGGGTACCCGCTACCAGGCGCTGGTCGACGAAGCGCGTCGTGATCGCGCCCTGACGCTGCTCGGCCGGGCCGACCTGGCGCTGGCCGAGGTGGCCTTCCAGACCGGCTTTGGCGATCTGCGCAATTTCCGCCGGGCTTTCCGGCGCTGGACCGGCCTGGCGCCGCAGGAAGCCCGTCGCCGCCTGAGGACGCGGGTGGAGGAGGGCGACTAGGCATCGCTCCCGGCTCGTCCGATCGTTCTAGCCCGAGAGGTTTAGGGCGCCTCTATTTATCCGATTGAGAAAAAGCACTAACACCTCTCGATAGGGTCTGCTATTTAATATAGCCAAGGCTATAACGATCCCAGGAGGATTCGCGATGCTGAAAGAACTCAAGAAACGCGCCCTGCGCGGTCTGCTGGACAAGCTGCTTGACGGACACGCCGAACGTCGTCCGTTGGAGACCCAGCCCGAGCGCTCGCGCGGCATGACGGCCCACGCCGCGCACTGATCCCTGCCAATCAGGCCGGTCCCGCCGGCCTCTGCAGCCCTCATCAGCGCCTCCGCCCTGTCCTGAGCGAGGCGCCTTGCCCTGTTCGTCCCTGTCCCTTATCCCTCTCATCCCAGGTTACAAAGTCTTCCTGCACCTCCGATAGGTTGTGCTATCTAATTTAGCCAAGGCTATAACCACCGAGAGGCGGGCCGAATGCTGGAGAAGACGAGACGCTGGACCCTGGCGGGTCTGCTGGGATTGCTGCTGGGCAACGTCGCTCAGGCGGCGGAGCCGTTCAAGGTGGTCACCACCTTCACGGTGATCGCCGACATGGCGCGCAACGTGGCGGGCGACGCCGCGCGGGTGGAATCCATCACCAAGCCCGGCGCCGAGATCCACAACTACCAGCCCACTCCGGGCGATCTGCTCAAGACGCGCGACGCCCAGCTGGTGCTGTGGAACGGCCTCAATCTGGAGCTCTGGTTCGAGCGCTTCTTCAGCCGCATGAAGGACGTGCCCAGCGCTGTGGTCTCGCGGGGTGTCGAGCCCATCGCCATCGCTCAAGGTCCCTATGCCGGCAAGCCCAATCCCCATGCCTGGATGTCACCCCAGGCAGCGCTGATCTACGTCGACAACATCCGCGATGCCCTGGTGCAGCACGACCCGGCCCAGGCCGAGACCTATCGTCGCAACGCCGAAGCCTACAAGGCGCGCATCACCGCCACCCTTGAACCCCTGCGCCAGCAGCTGCAGGCGATTCCCGAACAGCGGCGCTGGCTGGTGTCCAGCGAGGGCGCCTTCAGCTACCTGGCGCGCGACCTGGGGCTCAGGGAGCTCTATCTCTGGCCGATCAACGCCGACGCCCAGGGCACGCCGCAGCAGGTCCGCCGGGTGATCGAGACGGTGCGCGCCGAGCGGATTCCGGCGGTGTTCAGCGAAAGCACGGTTTCCGCCGCACCGGCCGAGCAGGTGGCACGGGAGAGCGGCGCTCGCTATGGCGGGGTGCTCTATGTCGACTCCCTGAGCGCCGCCGAGGGACCGGTGCCCACCTATCTCGATCTGCTGCGGGTCACCACCGAAACCCTGGTGAAGGGGCTGGCGCCATGATCGCGCTCGAGGGGGTCAGCGTGACCTATCGCAATGGCCATACCGCCCTGCGCGACGCCAGCCTGGTGGTACCCGGCGGCTCCATCACCGCCCTGGTGGGCGTCAACGGCAGCGGCAAGTCGACGCTGTTCAAGGCGATCATGGGCTTCGTGCCGGTCCGTTCCGGCCAGGTAAGGGTCGATGACCTGCCGGTGGCCCAGGCGCTCAAGCGCAACCTCGTCGCCTACGTCCCCCAGAGCGAAGACGTGGACTGGGACTTTCCGGTGCGGGTGGAGGACGTGGTGCTCATGGGCCGCTATGGGCGGATGAATTTCCTGCGCCTGGCCCGCGCCGCCGATCACCAGGCGGTGGACGCCGCCCTGGCCCGGGTGGGGCTGACCGCGTTGCGCAAGCGGCAGATCGGCGAACTCTCCGGTGGCCAGAAGAAGCGCGTCTTCCTCGCCCGCGCCCTGGCCCAGGACAGCCGGGTGATCCTCCTGGACGAACCCTTCACCGGGGTGGACGCCACCTCCGAACGGGCCATCATCGAATTGCTCCAGGCGCTGCGCGCCGAAGGTCGCTCTATGCTGGTGTCGACCCACGACCTGGCCAGCATCGAACGCTTCTGCGACCGCACCGTGTTGCTCGATCGCACCGTGCTGGCCCAGGGGCCGACGGCCGAGGTCTTTACCCGGGAGAACCTGGAACGCACCTTTGGCGGCGCCCTGCGGCTGTTTGACGGGCTGCAAGCGGAGCCGCGGCGGCGGGAGCGTGCCTGATGGAAGGGCTGCTGGAACCCCTGGCCTACGGCTACATGAGAAATGCCCTGGGCGCGGCGGCGCTGGTGGGCGGGCTGTGCGCCTTTCTTTCCGCCTACCTGATGCTCAAGGGCTGGTCGCTGATCGGCGATGCCCTGTCCCACGCGGTGGTGCCCGGCGTGGCCGGCGCCTATCTGCTCGGCCTGCCGCTGGCCCTGGGCGCCTTTCTCGCCGGCGGCGCGGCGGCCGGCGCCATGCTCGGGCTGCGGCAGTACACCCGGCTCAAGGAAGACGTCATCATCGGGCTGATCTTCAGCGCCTTCTTTGGCGGCGGGCTGTTCCTGGTCTCGCTGGCGCCGGTCGCGGTGGACATCCAGACCATCGTCTTCGGCAACATCCTGGCCATTACCCCCGAGGCCAGTCGCCAGTTGCTGACTATCGCCGCCGTCTCGCTGCTGGTGCTGCTGCTCAAGTGGCGCGACCTGCTGCTGGTGTTTTTCGACGAGGGCCAGGCGCGCGCCTGCGGTCTCAATCCCACCCTGTACCGGCTGCTGTTCTTTACCCTGCTGGCGCTGAGCACCGTGGCGGCGATGCAGACGGTGGGCGCCTTCCTGGTCATCGCCCTGGTGGTGACGCCGGGGGCGACGGCCTATCTGCTCAGCGATCGCTTCTCGCGGGTGGTGCTGATCAGCGTCGCCATCGGCGTTGGCAGCGGGCTCCTCGGCACCTACCTCAGCTATTTCCTCGACGGCGCCACCGGGGGCTGCGTAGTGGTCTTGCAGACCCTGATCTTTCTGCTGGCCTTCGTCCTGGCGCCGCGTCACGGCCTGCTGGCCAACCGGCGCCGGGCGCGGCAGACGGCGGAGGCGGGCTGATGGACTGGCTGCTGCTGACCCTCGAAGTCGACTTCCTGCGCCAGGCATTGCTGATGGCCGTGCTGGTGGCGGTGCCCACGGCGCTGCTGTCCTGCTTCCTGGTGCTCAAGGGCTGGGCGCTGCTGGGCGATGCCATCGCCCACGCGGTGTTTCCCGGCCTGGTGCTGGCCTCGGCGCTGGGCGCACCGCTGGTGGCGGGCGCCTTCGTCGCGGGGCTGGGTTGCGCCCTGGCCACCGGCTATCTCAAGCGCCACAGCCGGGTAAAGCAGGACACCCTGATGGGCGTGGTCTTTTCCGGCATGTTCGGCCTGGGCCTGGTGCTGCACGCGAGGCTGCCCACCGAGCTGCACCTGGACCACATCCTGCTCGGCGACCTGCTGGGGGTGTCCCCGGCGGCCTTCTGGCAGATGGCAGTGATCGCCGGCCTGGTGGTGCTGGCGCTGGCCTGCCGCTGGCGCGACCTGCTGGTGCTGGCCTTCGACGCGGCCCAGGCCCGGGCCCTGGGCCTACGGGTAGGGCTGCTGCACTACGGCCTGCTCGGCCTGATCGCCCTGACCGTGGTCGGCGCCCTGCAGGCGGTGGGCATGGTGCCGGTTGTGGCGCTGCTGATCGCCCCCGGTGCCACGGCCTTTCTGCTGACCCGTTCCTTTGGCTGGATGCTGCTGCTGGCCACCACCCTGGCCGTGATGGCGGCCCTGGGCGGGGTGCTGCTGAGCCTGGTCTGGGACAGCGCCCCGGCGCCCACCCTGGTGATGCTGCTGACGGCCGGTTTCCTGCTGGCCCTGGCATGGCGCCTGTGGCGGGATCGACGTCGTTCGGGCGACAAGGGCGTTCAGGTGGCCTGATGTAATCGACTGACCGGCCCTGCCAGACACCTCCGGTCACGCTCGCCTCACCTCAGGAGAACCACAATGAAAACCGTCGCCCAGTTGCTTGCCCTGAAGACCCAGCAGGACGTCTACACCATCGCCCCCGACGCCTGGGTGCTCGACGCCCTGCGCCTGATGGCGGAAAAGAACGTCGGGGCGCTGCCGGTGATGCGCGACGGCGAACTGGTGGGCATCGTCAGCGAGCGCGACTATGCGCGCAAGGTGGCCCTGCAGGGGCGCTCCTCCTATGCGACCCCGGTCAGCGAGATCATGACCGAGGCGGTCATCATCGTGCTGCCGCAGCAGACCGTGGGCGACTGCATGCAGATGATGACCGACCACCACCTGCGCCACCTGCCGGTGATGGGCAACGGCAAGCTGATCGGGCTGCTGTCCATCGGCGATCTGGTCAAGGCGACCACCGTCCAGCAGGCGGAGCTGATCCGCCATCTGGAAGGCTATATCCGCGGCGAGTGAATGCCGCTGTCTCAACCTGTCCCAATTTCCGTAACGTCAATCATTACCATCCATGCCCTTTCATCGGAGGGCATGGCTCATGGCCAGGTTGCAACGTTTCATCGCTACGCCGCTGGCGCTCGGCCTGGCCGCCGCCAGCCTGGCGGTCCAAGCCGAAGAGATCACCGATCTCGACACCACGGTGGTCACCGCCGCCGGCTTCGAACAGCGTCTGGAGGACGCACCCGCTTCAGTCACCGTGATCGACGCCGAGACCCTGCGCAAGCGCCCGATCCGCGATCTGGGCGACGCCCTGCGCGACGTCGAGGGCGTGGTGGTCAACGGTGCGGCCAATGAAACCGATATCTCCATCCGGGGCATGCCGGGGGACTACACCCTGATCCTGGTGGACGGTAAGCGGCAGAGCGCGCGGGAGTCGCGGGTCAACGGCAATCGCGGCTACGAGCAGAGCTTCATTCCGCCGGCGGCGGCCATCGAGCGGATCGAGGTGGTACGCGGGCCCATGTCCTCGCTGTATGGCTCCGACGCCATCGGCGGGGTGATCAACATCATCACCAAGAAGAACGCCGCCACCTGGCACGGCTCCCTGACCACCGACTACATCGCCCAGCAGCACCGCGACCAGGGCAATTCGCGCCAGGGCCAATTCTTTCTGAGCGGACCGCTGCACACCGACCTGCTCGGTCTGCAGCTCTGGGGCCGCTACCTGGATCGCCAGGCCGACGACGACATCGAGCGGACCCAGGGCTTCAGCAAGGCGCGCCATCGCGACCTGACCGGGCGTCTGGTCTTCACCCCGACCGAGAACCAAGAATTCCTGCTGGAAGCCGGGCAGACGCGCCTGCGCAACGGCGACGGCCTGAGCGACAACTGGGCGACCCGCCAGCAGGACAACGACCGCGATCACTGGTCGCTGAGTCACACCGGCCACTGGACCGGCGGGCTGCGCTCGGACGTGTCGCTGCTGCACGAAGAGACCTCTCGCGAAGGCCTTGCCACGCCGGAGCAGACCGATGTCTATGGGCGCAAGCCCCAGGTCGAGAACACCGTGTTCGATGCCAAGCTGGTGACGCCCCTGGATGACCACCTGCTCACCACCGGTCTGCAATACAACCGTGGCGAGGTGCAGGACTGGAACCAGGGGCTGAACGATCGCCGCCAGTATTCCTTTGCGGTGACCCAGCAGGCGCTGTTCGCCGAGGACGAGTGGGCCATCACCGACAGCTTCGCGCTCACCGGCGGGCTGCGCCTGGATCACCACGAGCTGTACGGCAATCACTGGAGTCCGCGGCTCTACGGGGTCTGGCATGCCACCCCTGAATGGACCTTCAAGGGCGGCGTCTCGCGCGGCTTCAAGGCACCGGAAATCCGCGCCGTGGCGCCGGGTTACGCCTATCTGCGGCGCAACCGCTTCGTCATGCTCGGCAATCCGGATCTCAAGCCGGAGACCAGTACCAACTACGAGGTGGCGGCGCTTTGGTCCAACCGGCGCAATCTGGAAGCGGCGGCAACGCTGTTCTACAACGACTTTCAGGACAAGCTGTCCACGGTCACCACCACCGAGCGCTGGAATGGCTATATCCGCATGGACCGCATCAACGTCGACGAGGCGGTGATCCGCGGCGTGGAGCTCAGCGGTGGCTGGGACATCACCGAGGCCCTGCGCCTGGGCGGCAACTTCACCTATCTCGACTCGGAGCAGCGCAGCGGTCCCAACCAGGGTGCGCCCCTGGCCCTGACCCCGGAGCGCAAGGCCAACGCCCGCCTGGACTGGACCCTGTCGGACCGGCTCAATCTGTGGACGGCGCTGGATTACTACGGTGAGGAATACGACGCCACCCTGACCGGCGAAGCGGCGCCGGCCTATACCACCTGGGACGTGGGCGGCGGCTTCGTGGCGACGCGCAACCTGAGCTTCAATGCCGCTATCCGCAACCTGAACGATCGGCGCCTGGACGACGAGACCTATGGCACGGTGAACTATGGTCGCCATCTCTGGGTGAGCGCGACTCTGAGCTTCTAAGGGAGCCAGATGCTCCACGTGGAACCTCCACTGCGCTGGTGCTGTAACCGTAGCGTGGAAAACGGCGTAGCCTTTTCCACTTGGGACTTCGCTGTGAGGCGCGCCCTGGAGGGAGAGGGCGCTATTCGAGCAGGCGGTCATTTCAGCATCAGCCAGATCCTGATCGATCAAGGTGGCGCTACCTTGGGAGCCATTGTCCTGGCGCGACAAGGTCTTTTGTTTGGACGATCGCGGCCATGGGCCGCTCCTACGGGATATCTGGCTGCTAGGGGGTCGACGGCAGCAGGATCCGGGCGCAGAGGCCGCCTTGCGGGCGATTGCGCAGCTGCAGCTCGCCGCCGTGGGCGAGGATACAGGCCCGGGCGATGGCCAGGCCGAGACCGAGGCCACGAGCGCTGTCCTGGCCCGGAGGCCGGTAGAAGGGTTCGAAGACCCGTTCCAGTTGGTTTTCCGGCAGGCCGGGTCCGTCGTCGAGGATGTCCAGGCGGAGCAGCTGTGGCGCGAGGCACGACAGCTCCAGTGCGGCGCTGCTACCGTGCTGCAGGGCGTTGTCGAGTAGATTGCCCAGGGCGCGCTTGAGGGCCAGTGGGCGACCGCGGAGCATTGCCGCGCCGGTGCCCGACCAGGATACCGTCTGGCCCAATGCCTGATAGCGATCCTGCAATGCCTGCAGCAGGGCGACGAGGTCGACATCCTGGTGGCTTTCGGTCCGGCGCTCGCCACGGATGAAGTCGAGGGTTTCCTGCACCATGGCGTCCAGTTCGGCCAGGCTTTCTTCCATGTCGTCGCGCTCGACCGAAGGCTCCAGCAGGGCCAATTGCACTCGCAGCGCGGCCAGTGGAGTGTTGAAGTCGTGGCTGATGGCGGCCAGCATGCGCACCCGATCATCCAGGTGGCGCAGCAGCCGTTCCTGCATCAGCTCGAAGGCCGCGGCCAGCTCCCTGGCCTCGCGTGGGCCCTGACGGACCTCCAGGCGACTGCGCTCGCCCCGGCTGAGTCCCTCCGCGGCGCGGGTGAGTCGTTGCAGCGGCCGTACCAGTTGGCCGATCAGCAGCCAGGCCAGCAGCAGCACCGGCAGGGCGCCCAGCAGCAGCGACCAGCCCAGGGCGGTCAGCCAGCCGTCGCTGCGTGCCGGATACTGCACGGCATTGAGCCAGCGACCGTCCGGCAGGCGCACGCTGCTGCGCAAGCGCAGGGGTGCCCAGCCGGCTGAGGTCAGCGGCGAGGCGCGGGCGGCGTCGCCCGCGAGGCCTTCCAGCTGCATCACCAGACCCTCTTCGGCCTGTCCCAGACGCCGCGCCAGATCCCGGGTCAGGCGGCGCTCCTCCGCGAGCATGGGGAAGGGCGCCACCTCCGGCGTCGCGGCTACCCAGACCTGGGCCGGTGACTCGGCCAGCACCCGCAGCAGGGCTTGCGCCTGCGCCGTTGGCAGGCGCTCGACCGCGGTACGGGCCACCGCCAGCCGCTCCAAGGCCTGGCCATAGGACAACGGATGGACCAGCGCGCCGGTCTGGTGCAGGACCAGCGCCGCGGCCGCGTGCGCCAGCATCAAGGCCGCGCAGAACAGCAGGCAGAGGCGGGGGGTGATGCCCTGCAGCCAGCTACGCCAGGGCGCGATCATGGGCCGTCCAGGGCCTCCACCGGGCAGTCCAGCAGATAGCCGCGGCCCCAGACGGTCCGCAGCGGCGATTCGCCTGCCGGATCGGCCAACCGCAGACGCAGGCGACTGACCTGGCGATCCAGGCTGCGGTCTTCCAGCGCGCGATCGGGCGGCTGTACCTGGTGCAGCAATAGATCACGATGCAGCACGGTCTGGGGCTGACACAGGAAGGCCAGCAGCAGGCGCGCCTCCGCCTGACCCAGGCGGCGGGTGCTGCCGTCTGGGTAGTGCAGGCGCTGACTGACGGCGGCGTAGTGCCAGCCCGCGAAACGATAGATCGCCGCCGGTACAGGCTCGCTCGGAGACGTCGGAGCGGTCGCCTGGTAGCGCCGATGCAGGGTGCGAATCCGGGCCACCAGTTCGCGCGGTTCGAAGGGCTTGGTCAGGTAGTCGTCGGCGCCCTGTTCCAGGCCAAGCACCCGGTCATCCACCTCGCCCCGGGCGGTGAGCAGGATGATCGGCGTCGTGTCGCGCTGGCGCAGTTCACGGCAGAGACTGAAGCCGTCGCCATCCGGCAGCATCACGTCGAGGACGATGACATCGAAGCGCTGCTGCGCGAGCAGCGCCTTCATCCGCGTGGCATCGGCTGCGGTGGTGGCTTCGAGCCCCTGGCGACGCAGGTAGATCGCCAGGGGCTCACGCAGCTTGCGGTGGTCGTCGACGAGTAGGACGTGGATGGCGGTCACGGCAAAGGGAGATTGGTGGTAGCAACCCCTCTAGGATAACGCTTTGCCTGCTCCGTTGGTATTGCTTCTCATTTGCCGGGCGCGACAGCCAGGGTGCTGAGCTGGCGTCCTTCGGCATCGAAATTCTCCGCCGCCAGCCAGCGCCGGAAGCCGGCGTCCACGGCGGGCCACTCGTGATCCAGCAGGCTGAACCAGGCGGTGTCGCGGTTGCGACCCTTGACCACCCGATGCTGGCGGAACAGCCCCTCAGGGCGCATGCCCAGCCGTTCGGCGGCGCGTTTCGAGCGGGCATTGGCGTTGTCGCACTTCCACTCCAGGCGCCGATAGCCGAGGGCGAAGGCCTCCTGCATCAGCAGATGGAAGGCTTCGGTGGCCAGGGGCGTGCGCTGCAGGCGCCCGCCGAAGGCGACATGGCCGATCTCGATGCTGCCGTGTTCGGGGACGATGCTCATCAGGCTGAGTTGCCCCAGGGCGCGACCGTCGCGGGGGTCCACTACCGCATAGAAAAGCGGATCGCGCCCCTGGGCCAGGCCGACCAGCCAGCTGTCGAAGGCGGCCCGCTCGGTGAAGGGGCCATAGGGCAGATAGTCCCACAGGGCCGGATCCCGGTCGTGCAGGGCCTCCCAGAGATCGTCGCCGTGACGCGGCGGGTCCAGGGGTTCCAGGCGTACATGGCGACCCTGCAGCAAGCGGGGCTTGGGCACATGGGCCGGGGTCCAGTCGAGCGGGGTCATGATCTGTCTCCCAGCAGGTGGCGGTACTGGATGAAGCCGGAGCGGGTGGCGATGCGATCGTAGAGCTGGCGTCCCGCATAGTTGGTCTCCTGGGTCAGCCAGTGCACCCGGTCGCAGCCGTCCGCTTTGGCACGGGCATAGACGTGCTCGATCAGGGCGCGGCCCAGGCCGCCGCCGCGGTGGTCCTGGGCGACATAGAGATCCTGCAGGTAGCAGTAGTCGGTTTCGGTCCAGCAGGACGGGTGATAGATGAAGTGCACCAGGCCCAGGGGCCGCTCGCCGTCCCAGGCCAGGGCGCCATGCAGGGGCTGGGCGGGATCGAGCAGGCGCTGCCAGGTGCGGGCATAGGTGGCCTCCGGCAGGACGGTCTCGTAGAAGGCCAGGTAGGCCTGCCAGAGGTCGTGCCAGACGGCGTGATCGGCTTCGCTCAGGGGGCGGATGGTCATGGGTGGCTCCAGGGTCAGGCGGGAGAGGGGATCAGGGCGGCCAGGGCCTGGTCGCCGGGTACCGGGCTGGCGGCCAGACCCTGGCGGACGCCTTCGCGATCGGCGGCGTTGCGATTCTGGCTGAGCTTGGCGAGGCCCTGGAGGCTGTCGAGGGGCAGGCGCAGGCCGCGGATGGCGCGCAGCATGCCCTGGACATAATCCGCGGGCGCATCCGCGATCTGCCAGGGCCGGGCACGCCCGGCTTCGTGCTGGTCGGTGAGGCGCTCCAGCAGCTGCAGCAGGCGCTCGGGGTCATCGAACACCTCGACGCTGCCACGGGCATGCACCGCCTGGTAGTTCCAGGTCGGCACCACCCGCCCATGTTCGGCCTTGCCGGGATAGAAGGCCGGGCTGACATAGGCCTGGGGACCCTGGAACACCGCCAGCGCGACAGGGGCCCCGACCAGTGCCTGGGCCTGGGGATTGCTGCGTGCCAGATGGCCATAGAGGGTGCCATAGGGACCCTCGTCGGGCGCCAGCCAGAGCGGCAGATGACTCACCAGCGGACCGGCCTCGGTCTGGCTGACCAGCAGCGCCAGGGCGTGATCGCGCAGGTGCTGGTGCAGCCTGGGCAGGTCGTCGAGACAGAAGGCGGGATTGGGATACATGGATAGGAACTCCAGCGATGTCCGGCCATGCTAAGGTCGCCTTTGGCTCCCTGTAAGAGCCAATTTCCATGACTTTCAGGGTGCCAATCCATGCTGGGATTCGAGCCGTCGGGGCTGTTGCTGGAGCCGGGTCAGGGGCTGGCGCGCCAGCTCTACCAGGGCCTGCGCGAGCGCATCCTGGCCGGTGAGCTGGCCGCCGGGGTACGGCTGCCGGCCAGTCGCGAACTGGCGCGGCTGCTGGGGATCTCGCGCAATACCGTGACCGCCGCCTACGAGCAGCTGCTGGCCGAAGGTTTTCTCGACAGCCGCCCGGGCGACGGTACCTATGTCGCACCCTTGACCCGAGCGCTGGCCGCTCCCGAAGCCACGACCAGGGCGGCCCCCGTGCCCCTGGTCAGCGTGCCGCCCGGCGCGCCGTGCGCCTTTCGGGTCGGCCTGCCGGCGGTGGATCTGTTTCCCTTCGCCACCTGGGCGCGGCTGCAGCAGCGTTTCTGGCGTCAGCCGGAACCGGCGCTGCTGGGCTATCGCGAACCCGGCGGCGAACCGCGACTGCGCCGCCTGCTTTGCGCCTACCTGCGCCAGGCGCGGGGCCTGGTCTGCGCACCCGAGCAGATCCTCATCACCAGCGGCGCCCAGCAGGCCATCGAACTCTGCGCCCGGCTGCTGCTGGCGCCCGGCGCCCTGGCGGCCATGGAGGATCCCGGCTATCGCGCCGCGGGCCTGGCCTTGCAGAGTGGCGGGGCGCGGCTGCAGGGAATCCCGGTGGATGCGGCAGGGCTGGTGGTGGAGCAACTGGCAGGCCAGCGGGACTGCCGACTGGTCTATGTCACCCCTTCGCACCAGTATCCCACCGGCGCCGTGCTGTCCCTGCCGCGCCGCCTGGCGCTCTTGGACTGGGCACGGCAGACGGACGCCTGGATCGTCGAGGACGACTACGACGGCGAATACCGCTACCAGGGTGCGCCGCTGGCGCCCCTGGCCGCGCTGGATCGCCACGGTCGGGTGCTCTATGTCGGCACCTTTTCCAAGATCGCCTTTCCCGGCCTGCGCCTGGGCTATCTGGTAGCTCCGCCTGCGCTGGTGCCGGCGCTGCTGGAGCTGCAACGGGCCGGCATCCGCCATCTCGACAGCGCCACCCAGACGGTCATGGCCGATTTCATCGAGCAGGGTCATTTCCAGCGCCATATCCGGCGCATGCGTCGGGCCGCGCGCAGTCGCCGTGATGCCCTGCTGGCCGGCTGGCCAGAGGTCGCCGGCTGCGCCCCGCCGGGTGTGCCAGTGGCCGGCCTGCATCTGTGCCTGCCGGTCACCCAGCTGGCCCGCGAAGCCGAACTGGTAGCGCGGGCGGCCGCGGTCGATGTGGAACTCAACGCGCTGTCGCGCTACTGGCTGCCCGAGGGCCCGACCCCGCCCGACGCCCGCGCCGGATTGGTGCTGGGCTTCGCGGCGGTGCCGGAGGCGCGGATCAAGGAGGCGCTGGCCAGGCTGCGGGAGGCCTGGAGTGAGTAGTTATGAAGGCAATAACGTTAGTTATGATATTGCCTTGAGATTATTAGGCTGACGCTAGTTTGGCTGTCATTGCAATTGAACCTACTTGTGCTTCACTTGCCATCCCCGATATCGGGATATAATCCAGGCTTCTATCCTGCTAGATAGAGCACCCGCCGTTTTCATGGATGAAACATCATAGGTCGTTTCATCCTGGTTATCCGTTATCTCCAGTAACCAGGAGTCACTTACGTGAGTCAGGCTTCTTTGCTTCCTTCCCGGCCAGTTCGCCTTGCTGCGCTGGCCGTAGCCATTTCCCTGGGCGTTACCGGCTGCGCCACCGTCGATAATTTTTCCAGCGGCCAAAGTCGTACCGTCAACTGTCTGGCTGGCGGTTTCCTCGGCGCCGCTACAGGCGTAGCCGCGGCTGCGCTGGCCAAGGGCGATGGTGCGACGCTGATCGCCGGGGCCGTGGTCGGCGCCTCGGTTGGCTGTGGCGCCGCCCTGGCCTACAAGAATCGTCTCGAGCGACTCAAGCAGATCGCTGAGCAGGAGAAGATCCCGCTTCAGGTGGAAACGTTGCAGACTGCCGCCGCTACGCCTTCGGCTGCGCCCCAAGAAGCGGGGCTGGTGGCTCAGATCGCCGATGAAGGCATGTTCCCGACAGGGAGTGCCCAGCTCAACGACGAAGGTCGCCGCAAGCTCGCCAAGCTTGCCAGTGCCTATGTTGGCAAGGAAGCCACACCCATTCTTATCGTTGGCCATACCGACGCTACCGGCACACCGGCCATCAACCAGGCGCTGTCGGAACAGCGCGCACGGGCGGTAGCAAGCATTCTGGTCGAGCAGGGCATTTCGCGAGATCGCATGTACTTCCAGGGTGCCGGCGCCTCACGCCCCATCGCCGACAACAGCGATCCGCTCGAGCGTGGCAAGAACCGTCGCGTCGAGATCGTCGAGTTGAACGACAAGGCGATGCTGGTCAAGCGTATCAACGCGGAAAAGAACAACGCCAAGTATCTGGCCCATGGCACCGCCACGGAGTCCGTGGCCAAGCCCGAGAGTAAAAAACCGGCTGTTGCCACGGCTTCGTCGAAAACCGTCAAGACGGCTGATGCCGAGGCGCCTCGGCAGACGAAGCCGAGCGTGGCGAAAATCGATTTCGGCGGTCAGCCGGTTGCCAGCGGTGCCTGGAAGCTGGGTCAGGCCTTGCGTCCGAAAAGCGGTGGATTCACGCTGATCTCCACTGCCTACGCCCAGGTGCCCATGAGCAGCTGTCAGCAGGACGCCCCGCGCGTCAGTGGCGAGGTCAAAAGCTTCGCCACCGGCGCTGCGCTATCTGACCATGCCACGCGCGAATACCTGCCAGGCATGAACGGACGCGCCTGGGCCGGCTTGGTCAATGGGCATCTGGTGACCCTGTCGCCGGTTGCCGTGCTGCGTGATAACGCTGCGCTGGTGAAGGATCCGAAAGTCTTCGTCACCCAGAACTATGAAAAAAACAAAGGCGGACCCAGCGATGCCTATACGGCCGTCGCCAATACCTATGAAGGTGAAGACGCCATTCTCTATCGGGTCTTCTTGGAACAACCCGAGCAGGCACCGGTAAGTTGTATTGATGTAGTGATTAAAAAGACCGGCGACAAAAGTATCGACGGCGACTTGTTTTACGACAATGGCACCAAGCCTTACATAGCGACTTACGCGCCTGTGCGCGGCTGATTCCGGGGACGAAACATGGAACTTTTCGAGACGTTGACGACAGCGCTGGCGGCTTATCGCTACGTGATATGGCCGCTGATCAGTCTGTTGGTGCTGGTCGTGGTAATCATCCGCTGGTGGGAGGAGGTCAAGTACTTCTTCCTCAATCTGGGCGTCAGCTTTCCGGTGGTGGGCTTTATCGCCAAGGCGTCCAAGCGCGATCTCATGCAGGATCGCGAGGAAGGAGGGACGGCCTGGTACAAGGCTGAGCGCGAACTGTGCGCGAAATACCATCGTTATTACGAGCGCGTGAACAAGGACGCAGCCTTCTACGACAAATGCGCAAACTATCTGAACAAGGTGGAAGAGCGCGGCCGCAAACCCACGGGATTGCCACTGTGGATTGGCAGCATCTTTCTAGTGATCCTCGAGGCGTTCATCTTCGCCCTGGTACTGGCGCCTTTCATTGCCAACAACATTTCCGCCAATCAGGCGGAATTCTCGGCCATCGTCATCTCTCTGCTGATCGGTACGATTCTGGTTCCTGCTACCCACCTCATGGGCGCCGAGATTCACCGTAACGGCCTTATCAGCAAGGCTCGCGAATGGCATCGGCAGGCTCGGCGCAACAACAATGCCAAGGATCTTCAGGCCGATGCCAACGTCGATCTGGACCGTACCGGTCTCGATGATAAAGAGCCCAAGTACCTGCATATCATCAATCGGGTAAAGCACAACGCCACGGTCTCCCCAACCTGGTGGACCACCATCATCGCTACGGCGCTTATCCTGACGCTGGCCATTGGTGCCTACTTCATCCGAGCCTCCACCATCAACGAACTGGAAACCCAGCAGGTAAACGGTTCGCCCTATGCTTCGGGTAGCGGTTCGGCGCTTACGCCAGACGCCTCGCCTTTCCAACTGCCCAGCGAAGCCACTGCCGATGGGCAGGCGGCTGACCAGCGTGCGGCCAGTGAGGTCGCGGGAGATCGGATCTTCGCCTACAAACTTACCTTCTTCATCCTGTCGGTCATTTTCATCGGCGTGCAGATCATCGGCATCCTGATCGGCGTTTTCCGTTCGTTCGCAGGCACCCAGTCACGGGAAGCAGCGGGCTATATCTCCGGCTTCAGCAGTGCCAGTGAATTCGCGGCCTATCAGCAGAGTCAGCGTGATCGAGTCGCCCGAGATGCCGAGGCCAAGCTCAGCAGCCTGCAAGAGCGGATCGAGCATCGTCATTCTCTAGGCGGTAGTGCTGACCGTGGTCCGCGTCGGAGCTTTGCGCTCTATGCCAACGAGAAGGAGCGGCAGAACAGCGAAAATCAGCAGCAGAAAAAAGCGCGTGCGGCCGCCAACGAGTTGGAAGAAATGCGCAAGGCGCTCGATACCGCCAGGGAAAAGCAGGCCTTGCAACGTGAATTGGCTGCGCTCAACAACGCGGCGGCTAGTGCTGAAGTCTCAACTCCTGAGCGCTCGTCGAGCGCGACCGTTGAAGCACCAGCACCAGCACCAGCACCAGCACCAGCACCAGCACCAGTATCTGTACCAGCACCGGTATCGGCACCGGAGCCCACGGCTGCCTTGGACCAGAACGCCTTGATCGCCAATCTGGGCGATCTCACGGTCTATTCGCCCGAAGAACTGACCGCTATTGGCGAAGAGTTGGGTATCGACAACGCCGCGCTGCTGAGCAAGCAGAAAGTGCAGGTGGCGATAAAACGCGCCAAGAAAGAGGGTGCCTGAAATGCGTCTGACCGTAACCCTGGCAATCGCGGGCCTGTTGTTGGCGCCTGCGGCAATGGCGGCTGAACGTAACGATCTGCCGAGCTGCTACAGCTATGCGCAATTGGCCAGCGAACAGCCAGCCGCGTCGGGGCGAGCGTTGACGGTGGTCATCGATGAAACGGTCAATATGCCCCAGGCGCTGAAAAGCAGTGCCTGGGAGCACACCCTGAGATACCTGCAGCCCGGCGACAGCATCAAGCTCTATCAATTTTCGGCTCTGTTGCAGAACAACTACATGAAGTTGCAGTTCGCCGGCATCCTGGAAAAACCGTTGGTTGGCAAGGTGCGTAACCATATCGGCAATGCCAGTCTCAAGAAACTCGATACCTGTCTGCAACAGCAGGCCGCCTTTTTCCAGAAGACATTCGGCAAGCAATTCGTCGAGAGTTTTGGCAAGCCGAACGAGGAGATATCGCGCAGTGAAATCTTCGCCAGCCTCAAGAAGATTGGTGAAGACCTAGGCCAGGAGCCGAGCGCGGATCAGGTCATTCTGCTGGTATCCGACATGCTGGAAAACAGCGACTTCGGCAGCTTCTATCAAGCTAACCGCATTCGTGGAATCGACCCTGCAGCCGAGCTGGCCAAGGTAGAGAAGAAGGAGCTGTTCGCCCAACTGCACGGCGCCCGGGTTTATGTGATGGGCGCGGGGCTGATCGGTGACGATGCCAAAGGCGCCTATCGTTCAGGCAAGGTACTGCAGAGTCTCGAACGTTTCTGGCAGGGCTATTTCGAACGCTCCAATGCCACGCTCGTCAGCTTCGGTACGCCAGAGCTGACCACCGATCTCAAGTAACCGCTGGATCCTGCTGCCTTAACTGCAATTTCAAAGGATCACTCCTCCTATAGCGGGTGTGATCCTTTGAAGAGCAGCCTTTTCAACGCTGGCTTCAGCAAATTCGGTCGGCATTCATCCCGGTTGGCGCTCGGTCGATCGGCTTGTACCAGGATCCTATCTCTCTGCCTGCTGCATAGCGGCTTTTGCCTGGGGACCATAGGTGGCTATGGCGTCCTCGATCTGTCTTCGATTGTCGAAGTCCAGACCGTTACGAAGTCTGCGGTATTCGCGCCGCCTGGCCCTCAGATGATCGACACATGCCTGATCCGGCTCTGGTTTTGCCTCTTCTGCATAGATCAGCTGAGAACAGTTGGCCATCAGTGATTCAAGTGCAAAGCGCGCCGTTTCAAAGCGGGCCAGCTTTTGAGTAGTGGTTTCTGTCTCAGTCATATGGCCTCCGGTTCTGCTCATAACAGCAAGGACCAGCGAGTAGTTGGTGGCAAGAAGACTCTATCAAGCGCGCTGCCGACGTCGATCGGGCATCGTCCTTTGCCTCCGCCCGACCAAGCGACTCTAACGCCCCCGATACGCCTTCCCGTAGTGCCGCTCCAGGCGCGACTGCAGGAACTCCATGGCCAGGGACATCAGCCAGTAGAGCACCGCCGCGGTGGTCAGCATTTCCAGATAGCGATAGCTGGAGCGGCCATAGGACTGGGCAAGGAACATCACCTCCCAGACACCCATCACCGAGACCAGGGAGGAGTCTTTGAGCATGGAGATGAACTGGCTGGTGGTGGGCGGGATGATGCTGCGCATGGCCTGGGGCAGGGTGACGCGCCAGAAGATCACCCGCGGCGCCAGGCCCAGGGCCAGGGCCGCCTCGCGCTGACCGGCGGGAACGCCGAGCAGGCCGGCGCGAAAGATCTCGCTGAGGTAGGCGCCATAGTTCAGCGACAGGGCGAGGATGCCGGCGCTGATGGCGCCGGGCACCACGCCGATCTGCGGCAGGCCCAGGTAGATCAGCAGGATCTGGATCAGCAGCGGGGTGCCGCGAAAGAAGGAGGCGTAGAAGGTCGCCACGCCATAGGCCAGGGCGCTGGACGACAGCCGGCCCAGGGCCGCGGCGAAGCCCAGCAGCACCGACACCAGGATGGAGCTGAGGCTGAGGAACAGCGTCAGGGCCGCGCCCTGCAGGAAGCCGTTGGGGCCCAGGCGCCAACCCACCAGGTTGGGCAGGCGCGGCCAGACGCTGGCGAACTTGAGGTCGAAGCCGAGCACGAAGACCACGCCCCCGGCCAGCAGCGCCAGCCAGGTCAGCCAGACACGGGTACGAAAACTCAGCAGGGGGCGGCGCTGGTCTGGGGGCGGTAGCGGACTCATTGGCTGATGTCGGCACCGATCCACTTGTCGGAGATCCGCTTCAGGGTGCCGTCCTGGCGTAGCCCTTCGATGATCTCGCGCAGCGTGGCGGCGAATTCCGGATCACCCTTCTCGATGGCCACGGCGTTGGGCTCGGCATAGAGCGGCGCGCCGGCCAGTTTGAACTTGCTGTCCTGGGCCAGGCGCGGCTGGGCCGTCACCAGGTTGGTCAGCACCGCGTCCAGGCGCTTGCCGGCGCCCAGGCCGAGATCCTGGAAGGCGACGTTGTCGTCGGGGAAGGGCACCACCTGGACATCGTCGAAGGGATAGCTCAGCGGCTTGTCCTCCTGGCCCTCAATGGTCAGGTCCTTATTCAGGTAGCTCTCATAGGAAGAGGCGCTGGTGACGCCGACCTTCTTGCCAGAGAGGTCCTTGGCGCCGTGGATGCGGTCGTCACCGGCGTTGACCACGATCACCGCCGGCGAGGCGTAGTAGTTGACCGGGAAATCGAACACCTGGGCACGCGCCTGGCTCGGCGTCATGGAGCAGATGCAGACGTCGTAGCGACCGCTCCAGCGACCAGCGGCGATCACGTCCCAGGAAGGTGTTTCCAGGCGCAGCTTGACGCCGAGCTTGTCGGCCACGGCCTTGGCCACGTCCACGTCGAAGCCTTCCAGCTGGTTCTGGGCATTGAGCTGGGAGAAGGGCGGATAGCTCTCCATGAGCACATTGACCAGCTCGCCCTTGGCCTTGACGCGATCCAGGGTGGCACCGGCCGAGGCCGAGGTGGCGACCAGCGCCAGGGTCAGGCCGAGGGCCGATAGCAGAGCGGTTCTCATGGGGGCGTCCTTTGCAAAGGGTAAGAGGGCCTGGTATTAGAGAGATATGAGAACCGATATTGAACTCTGTTTTGGTTATAAGGAAAAGTGAAATAGCTATATGGCCAACATGAATCTTGTGCTTCTCGACGGTGGCATGGGCCGCGAGCTCCAGCGCCGCGGCGCGCCCTTCCGTCAGCCGGAATGGTCGGCCCTGGCCCTGAGCGAGGCGCCGGAGCAGGTGGAAGCGGTGCACCGCGCCTATATCGAGGCCGGCGCCCAGGTGATCACCAGCAACAGCTATGCGGTGGTGCCCTTCCATATCGGCGAGGCGCGCTTCGCCGCCGAAGGCGAGGCCCTGGCCGCGCGGGCCGGCCAGCTGGCACGGCAGGCGGTGGTGGCCAGCGGTCAGCCGGTACGGGTGGCGGGGTCGCTGCCGCCGCTGTTCGGCTCCTATCGCCCCGATCTGTTCGAGCCGGCGCGGGTGGACGAGGTGCTGCAGCCGCTGATCCGCGGCCTGGCGCCCCATGTCGATCTCTGGCTGGCGGAAACCCAGAGCTCCCTGGCCGAGGTGCGCGCCATCGCCGCCGGGCTGCCAGGGGACGGCAAGCCGCTGTGGCTGTCCTTCACCCTCAAGGACGAAGACGTCGACGAGACCCCACGGCTGAGATCCGGCGAGCCGGTGGCCGCGGCCGCACAGCTGGCGGTGGAGCTGGGCGCTGGTGCCCTGCTGTTCAATTGCAGCCAGCCCGAGGTGATGGCCGCGGCGCTGGATACCGCGCGGGCGACCTTTGCCGCGGCGGGTGTCGAGATTCCCTTTGGCGCCTATGCCAACGCCTTCCCGCCCCAGCCGGAAGAGGCCACCGCCAATGATGGCCTCGACCCCCTGCGTCCTGACCTGGATCCGCCCGGCTACCTGAGCTTCGCCCAGGACTGGCAGGCGCGTGGCGCCAGTCTGATCGGCGGCTGCTGCGGCATCGGCCCGGAGCATATCGCCGTACTCAACACGCGATTGCGCGGCTGACGCCCGCATTCAGTTGGTAAAAAAAGCGGACAGCGCCCCGGGCGCTGTCCGCTTTTTTCTGGCCGCCAGACGCCGTTCAGACCTGCGCCTGGCCACCATCGGCGAAGAGTTCGGCGCCGTTGACGAAGCTGGAATCGCTGGAGGCCAGGAACAGGGCGACCCTGGCGATCTCCTCGGGCTCACCGACGCGACCCAGGGGGATCTGGCTGGCCAGATGGTCCAGCAGACCCTGCTGCTGGGCGGCCTCCGGACCGGCCAGCTCCACCAGGCCCGGGGTGCGGGTGGCGCCCGGACTCAGGGTGTTGATGCGGATACCGCGGCCCTGCAGCTCCAGGATCCAGTTGCGGGCGAAGGCGCGCACGGCGGCCTTGGACGCGCCATAAACGCTGAAGGCCGGGGTGCCGGTACTGGCGGCGGTGGAGCCGGCGAGGATCACCGAGGCATGGTCCGCCAGCAGCGGCAGAGCCTTCTGCACGGTGAACAGCACCCCCTTCACGTTGCGATCGAAGGTGTCGTCGTAGTGGGCCTCGGTCACCTCGGCGAGGGGCAGCATGCTGCCGCCCCCGGCGTTGACGTAGAGCACATCGAGGCGTCCGTGCTCGCGGCGGATGCGCTCATAGAGGGCATCGAGCTGGTCCAGGCGGGAGGAGTCCACGGCGATGCCGGTGGCATTGCCGACCTGGGCGACCGCGGCGTCCAGTTCCGCCTGCCGCCGACCGGTGAGGATGACATGGGCGCCCTGCTGGGCGAAGAGTTTGGCAGCGGCCAGGCCGATGCCGCTGGTGGCGCCGGTGACGAGGGCGATCTTGTCGGCGAGCTTGAGGGTCATGGCGGGATCTCCGAAGGATTGTGATCAGGTGGAGTCAGCCTATCGACCCTGGCTTCCTTGCAAAATAGAATGATTGGCAAGTCATCGTTGCAGGAATGAAATGAGCAGATTGCCGGATTTCGAAGGGTTGGCGATGTTCGCCAAGGTCGCCGAAGAGGGCTCCTTCGCCGCCGCGGCGCGGGTGCTGGGCGTGTCGGTGGCCACCGTCTCGCGGGCGGTGACGCGCCTGGAGGAACGTCTCGGCGGGCGGCTGTTCAATCGCACCTCGCGGCAGCTGGCGCTGACCGAATTCGGCCGCGAGCTGGCCGCGCAGGCCGGTGATCTCTATCGCCAGGCGGAGGCGACCGAAAGCGCCGCCCAGGCCCGCGCCGTACAGCCCCGTGGCCAGGTGCGGCTGGCGGTGCCCATGGCCTTCGGCCTGCGCTGGGTGGCGCCGCTGCTGCCCGAGCTGCTGCGCCGCTATCCCCAGCTGTCGGTGGATCTGCACCTGTCCGATGCCACCGTGGATCTGGTGGCGGAGGGTTTCGACGCCGCCCTGCGCATCGCCGCCTTGCCGGACTCCTCGCTGGTCGCCCGGCGGCTCTGCGCGGTGAGCCAGCTGCTGGTGGCGGCGCCGGCCTATGTCGAGCGCCACGGCTGGCCAAGCCATCCGCAGGAACTGACCGACCATGCCTGCCTGAGCTATGCCTATCGGGCGCGCAGCCAGGTGTGGCGCTTCAGCGGGGACGGGGGTCGCGAAGAAAGCGTGCTACCCCGTGGCCCCCTGCGCGTCACCAATTCCGAAGCCCTGCTGCCGGTGCTGCTGGAAGGCCTCGCCATCGCCGAGTTGCCGGACTTCATCGCCGCCGACTACCTGGCCGATGGCCGGCTGGTGCAGCTGCTGCCGGACTGGCAGCTGACCCGTGGCGGCCTCTACTTCGTGACCCCCTCGGCGCGCAGCCGACCCACCAAGATCCAGGTGCTGCTCGATTTCTTCGTCGAGCACCTGAGCATCCCGGGCTGGCAGCGGGCCGAACAGCCCCCGCCCGTGTCGGCTTCGTGACATCCGGCAACATCCACTCGCCACCACGCAAGGCTGGCGAAAGGTTGACCTCTTAGGATCCCCTCAAGACCCGCCCCCGTGAGCGGGCGACGTGCCTACAAAAATAACCAGGATTCTTGCCATGTCGTATCTGTCCTTCCAGGCGTCCCCGCGCGCCCCTCTCCCCTGGATTTTCGCCCTCCCCGCGCCCCTGCGCCGCGGCTGATCTTCCTTCTCTTCGCGAAAATTCAGAGGTATTCCCATGCTGACTTTCCTCGGCTTCGCCATGGTCATGACCTTCATGTACCTGATCATGACCAAGCGCCTGTCTCCGCTGATCGCCCTGACCATGGTGCCGATCGCCTTCGCCGTGCTGGCCTGGGCGCTGTCCAGCGAATTCGCCAGCCTCGGCCACGTCAAGCTCGACGCCCTCGGCCCGATGATGCTCGACGGCATCCGCAAACTGGCGCCCACCGGCGTGATGCTGTTGTTCGCGATCCTCTACTTCGCGGTGATGATCGACACCGGCCTGTTCGATCCGGCGGTGCGCTGGATCCTCAAGCTGGTCAAGGGCGATCCGCTCAAGGTGGCCATGGGCACCGTCTTCCTGACCCTGGTGGTCTCCCTGGACGGTGACGGCTCGACCACCTACATGATCTGCGTGGCGGCCATGTTCCCGCTTTACCGGCGCCTGGGCATGAATCCGCTGATCATGACCTGCCTGATGCTGCTCTCCAGTGGCGTGATGAACCTGACCCCCTGGGGCGGTCCGACCGCGCGCGCCGCCAGTGCCCTGCACGTGGATCCGGCCGACGTCTTCGTGCCCATGATCGCGCCCATGCTGCTGGCCATCGCCTGGCTGTTCTTCCTGGCCTACCTCTATGGCCGCAGCGAGCGCGCGCGCCTGGGCATCCTGCAGATCGGCGAGACCGAAGGCGCCGACGTCACCGTCTCCCAGTGCGCCGAGGCCCGCCGCCCGCACCTGCGCTGGTTCAACGGCCTGCTGACCCTGGCGCTGATGGCTGCGCTGATCATGGGCGTGCTGCCGATGCCGGTGCTGTTCATGATCGCCTTCGGCATCGCCATGACCGTCAACTACCGTTGCCTGAACATGCAGAAGCAGCGCATCGCCGCCCATGCCGAAAACGTCCTGGCGGTGGTCTCGCTGATCTTCGCCGCGGGTATCTTCACCGGCATCCTCTCGGGTACCGGCATGGTCGACGCCATGTCCAAGGGCCTGCTGGCGGTGATCCCGGACGCCCTGGGCCCGTACATGGCGGTAATCACCGCCCTGGTCAGCCTGCCGTTCACCTTCTTCATCTCCAACGACGCCTTCTACTTCGGCGTACTGCCGGTGCTGGCCGAGGCCGCCGCGGCCTATGGCATCAGCCCGGTGGAGATCGCCCGGGCCTCCATCGTCGGTCAGCCCGTGCACCTGCTCAGCCCGCTGGTGCCCTCGACCTACCTGCTGGTGGGCCTGGCCAAGGTGGAATTCGGCGACCATCAGCGCTTCACCCTGAAGTGGGCCACCGTGACCTGCATGTTCCTGCTGGTCGGCGCTTTGTTACTGGGTGTGTTTCCGCTGTACAGCCGCTAGAGTTTTGCCAGAGCTACGACTAGCCTTGCCGGCTGTTCGAAAACGGCGCGTCGCCCGATGCGCCTTTTCCATTAGAGCGCGCGCCCGAGCGCGCCTTAGCTACGAGAGGATTTGCAATGGACTGGTTGACCAACCCGGAAATCTGGGTCGCCTTCTTTACCCTGACGGCCCTGGAGATCGTCCTCGGCATCGACAACATCATCATGATCTCCATCCTGGTCAGCCGCATGCCCAAGCACATGCAGGCGCGGACCCGGTTCTTCGGCCTGGCCCTGGCCATGGTCACCCGCATCCTGCTGCTGCTGTCCATCACCTGGGTGATGCGCCTCACCGCCGACCTGTTCTTTGTATTCGGCCAGGGCATCTCCGGCCGTGACCTCATCCTCTTCTTCGGCGGCCTGTTCCTCCTGTGGAAGAGCAGCGCCGAGATCTACCACGGCCTGGAAGGCGAGGAAGAGCAGGACGAAGACGCGCCCACGAAGAAGGGCAGCGGCTTCATCGGCACCATCATCCAGATCGCCATCATCGACATCGTCTTCTCGCTGGACTCGGTGATCACCGCGGTCGGCATGGTCAGCCACGTGCCGGTCATGGTCGCGGCGATCATCGTCGCGGTGCTGGTGATGATGCTGGCGGCCGGCGCCATCAGCACTTTCATCGACAAGCACCCGAGTCTGAAGATGCTGGCGCTGTCCTTCCTGATCGTGGTCGGCACCGTGCTCATCGCCGAGGCCTTCGAGGTCCACGTGCCCAAGGGCTACGTCTACTTCGCCATGGCCTTCTCGCTGGCGGTGGAAGCCATCAACATCCGCCTGCGCGGCAAGGCCAAGGCCCGCGAAGCGGTCAAGCTGCGCAAAGAGCAGATCTGAGCCCAGCGGCGGAACCCACCCGGCTCTCCGCCGCCTAATCCAGCAAGTCCCCACGAGCCCGAAGGTGCCCTGCCTTCGGGCTCGTGCGTCTGTGCAGAACGGTCATTACGATTTTGTGACAAGCTCGCCAGGAGCTCTTGGACACGCGCCGGGAGGGCGCCACGATGCTGACACTGCTCAATCTGCTATCCGCTGTGGCCCTGCTGGTGTGGGGCACCCATATCGTGCGCACCGGCATCCTGCGGGTATACGGCGCCAGCCTGCGCCGGGTGCTCAGCCGCAGCATGCAGCGCATGCCGCTGGCCTTTCTTTCCGGTATCGCCGTCACCGCCCTGGTGCAGAGCAGCAACGCCACGGCACTGCTGGTGACCTCCTTCGTCGCCCAGGGCCTGGTGCCGCTCACCCCGGCGCTGGCCATCATGCTCGGCGCCGACGTGGGCACCGCGCTGATGGCGCGGGTGCTGACCTTCGACCTGTCCTGGCTGTCGCCGCTGCTGATCTTTCTGGGCGTGGTGTTCTTTCTCGGTCGCAAGCAGACCCGCGCCGGCCAGCTCGGCCGGGTCGCCATCGGCCTGGGGCTGATCATCCTGGCACTGCAGCTGATCGTCGAAGCCGCCTCGCCGATGACCCACGCGGCCGGGGTCAAGGTGCTGTTCTCTTCGCTGACCGGCGACCAGCTGCTCGACGCCCTGACCGGCGCCGTCTTCGCCATGGTCTCCTATTCCAGCCTGGCGGCGGTGCTGCTGACCGCCACCCTGGCCGGCTCCGGGGTCATCTCGCTCAAGGTGGCGCTGTGCCTGGTGGTGGGCGCCAACCTGGGCAGCGGCGTGCTGGCGCTGATGGGCGCGGCCAAGCAGGGCGTGGAGGCACGGCGGGTGGCGGTGGGCAGCCTGCTGTTCAAGCTCGCCGGCTGCATCCTGGTGCTGCCCTGGATCGGCCTCTTGGCCGACTGGCTGCAGGGCTACGACTTCAACGACGCCGAGGTGGTGATCGGCTTCCACGTCGCCTACAACCTGGTGCGCTGCCTGCTGTTCCTGCCGCTGACCGGGCCCCTGGCGCGCTTCTGCACCGCCATGCTGCCGGCCAAGGACAGCGCCGAGACCATCCTGCGGCCGCGCCACCTGGACACCGCCGCCCTCGACACCCCGGCCCTGGCGCTGACCAACGCCTCCCGCGAGCTCCTGCGCATGGGCGACGTCATCGAGCAGATGCTGCAGCACCTGCTGGTGCTGATCAACGCCGGCGACAAGCAGCTGGCGCGCGAGGTGCGCCGTCTCGACGATGACGTCGATGCCCTCTACACGGCGATCAAGCTGTACCTGGCGCGCATGCCGCGCGACGACCTGGACGAGCGCGACAGCCGGCGCTGGGCCGAGACCATCGAACTGGCGATCAACCTGGAGCAGGCCGGCGACCTGATCGAGCGCATGGCCAGCGACGTCGACAGCAAGAAGATCGCCGCCCGCCGTTCCTTCTCGGCTTCCGGGGTGGACGAACTTTCCGCCCTGCACCGGCTGCTGGTCGACAGCCTCAAGCTGTGCCTGTCGGTCTATCTCTCCGGCGACCTGGACGCGGCGCGCCGCCTGCGCCGGCTCAAGCAGCGCTTCCGCCTGCTGGAGCGGCGCTATGCCCATGCCCACGTCGAGCGGCTGCACCAGCAGGTGGTTGAGAGCTTCGAGACCAGCTCCCTGCACCTGGGCCTGCTCAGCGACATGCGCCGGGTCAATTCGCTGTTTTGCAGCATCGCCCACGGCGTGCTGGAGGCGGCCGACGCCGGCTACGCCACCGAGCACGAACTGCCGGTGGAAGGGCGCGAGGAGTCGGGTGGGGCCTGAGGTTGGGTTTTGTGGATGAGGCTGCACCGTCATCCACGCGACTGCTCTGATCTTGTCAGCGCCAATGAAGTTGAGCGCCACTTCGGATGGCCCTCTCTCCCCTGGGGAGAGGGCTGGGGTGGGGGAGCCCCCTGCTGCGAACTCCCAGTGGAAAAGGCTGCGCCGTTTTCCACGCTACGGCTGCCGGTGGAAGGACGCGAGGGATCGGGCGGGGTTCGAGGCCGCGGTTTGACGCGCGGGTTCGTGGATGAGGCTACGCCGTCATCCACCCTACGGGGCTTCAATGATTTATCGCGGCCATGGCGGTCCGCCGATGCGGCCGCTCCTACAGATGACTGTCTGCTCGCATTATCGCGGCCATGGGCCGCTCCTACAGAAGCATCACACCCTGTAGGAGCGGCCCATGGCCGCGATAACCCCTTCGCTCACTGCACCCGGCTATCGAGCTTCTGCAAGATCCGCCACGCCGTCTCGATCCGCGCCGGGATCGGATAATTGCGGTTGGCCAGGATCACCAGGCCAAGCTGGCGCTCCGGGATAAACAGCGCATAGGCGCCGAAGCCGTTGGTGGAGCCGGTCTTGTTCAGCAGGCGGGCGCCGCTCGCCGGCAGGGGCGGGTGTTGCCAGTCCACCGGTTGCGGCTCCAGGGCCATCGCCGGGGTGTTGCCGGCCAGCAGCTGGGTCTTGGCCAGCGGATAGGGGTAAGCCTCCCAGCCCAGGCCCTGGGTCAGGGGACCACTGCGGTAGTAGCCCTGCTGGGTGGCGTCGAGCGCCTTGGCCAGGGGTCCCGGCAGCCGACCGGGATGCAGATTCGCCTCGACGAAGGCGAGCAGATCGCCGGCGGTGGTCTTGATGCCATAGGCCTCTTCGGCATAGACACCCGGATTGACCCGCAGCGGCTGATCGTTCTTGCCATGGCCCCAGGCGTAGTGGGCCTGCTCGGCCGCCGGCACCTGCAGATAGGTGTGATCGAGTCCCAGGGGCTTGAGTACGTGGCGCTGCAGCGCCGTGGCGAAGGGTTCGTCGAGCCGCTGGGCCGCCAGGGCGCCGAACAGGCCGATGCTGGGATTGGCGTAGAGGCGGCGGCTGCCGGCGGGGAAGGGCGGCTGGAAGGCGCGGTAGAAGGCCGTCGCCTGATCGTCCGTGGTGACGCTATCGGGAAATTGCAGCGGCAGGCCGCCGGCGCTGTAGGTGGCCAGTTGCAGCAGGCTGGCCTGGCCGATGGCGCTGCCGGCCAGGGCCGGGCGGACCTGAGCGGCGGACTCGTCCAGCCGCAGGCGACCGGTCACCGCGGCGTAACCCCCCAGGGTGGCGGTGTAGGTCTTGCTCAGGGAGCCGATCTCGAACAGGGTGGCGGCGTCCACCGGCTGGCCGCTGCGACGGTCGGCGGTGCCGAAGTAGTAGAGCCGGCGCAGGCCCGGGGCGCTGACGCCTATCGCCAGGCCCGGGATGTCCTGCTCGGCCATCACCGCGCGGGCAGCGGCGCGGACCTCGTCGTCGAGGGGATTGGCCGCGTTGGCCAGGAGCGGCAGGGCCAGGCCCAGGCCGAGCAGCAGGGAAAGACGCGGGAAAGCCGACATGCGGGAGCCATTCCTAGAGAGGGGAGGCCAGGAGTCTAGCCGAGCGGTGCGGCACCGGTATGAGACGCGGCCAGCGTTGGAAGATTTTCCCGCCGCTGCTGTCCATGGCTGGCTGGAGCCCGGTCCTCGACTGGACTACAGTCGCCTCTCACCTTTTCCAGGAGTCATCCCATGTCCGCTGCCCCCCTCGTCGAACAGATCCAACTGGGTCAATTGCCCGTCTGGCGCATCCGCGTCGGCCAGGCCGAAGCCCTGGTGGCCTGCCAGGGCGCCCATGTGCTGCGCTACGGCTTCGACGGCGAGCCGGACATCGTCTGGGGCAATCCGGAAGCCGTGTTCGAGCCCGGTACCCCGATCCGTGGCGGCATCCCGGTCTGCTGGCCCTGGTTCGGCGACCTGCTGAAGAATCCGCCCGCGGTCCAGGCCATGTGCACCACCACCGAGGACGCCCCGGCCCACGGCCTGGCGCGCCAGGTCGCCTGGCAGGCCGGCGGCGTCGAGGTGGACACCGACCGGGTGCGCCTGGACTTCCATCACCGCACCTCCGCCGAGACCACTCCAGGCTGGCCCCATGCCACCGAGCTGACCCTGAGCCTGAGCGTCGGTGAGCGCCTGGAGCTGACCCTGAGCGTGCGCAATCTGGAAGATCATCCGCTGGTGCTGAGCCAGGCGCTGCACACCTATTTCGCCGTGAGCGACGTGCGTGAAGTAGGTATCGAAGGCCTGGCCAATGCCGACTACTACGACTGCCTGGACGGCTGGACCCGCAAGCGGCAGAACGGCGAGCCGACCATCACCGCCGAGACCGACCGGGTCTATGTCGGCCTGCCGGCCCGCCTGGCGATCCGCGATCCCCAGTGGCAGCGCCGGCTGTTCGTCGAGACCCGCAACAGTCATTCGGCGGTGCTGTGGAATCCCTGGATCGACAAGGCCGCGCGCCTGAGCCAGTTCGCCGACGACGCCTGGACCGGCATGCTCTGCATCGAGACCGCCCGGGTGATGGACGACGTCCTCACCGTGGCGCCGGGCGCCTCCGCCGAGATGGCGGTGAGCCTGTGGCGCGAGGCGCTGTAAGGGACTGAGCGGGCGCCTGGGGCGGCCCTCACCCCGACCCTCTCCCGCAGGGAGAGGGGGCGCTGAAGGGGAGTTTGGTGCGAAGGGCTTAGGACTGTCAGGCTTCAAGCGCACCCTCACCTCGACCCTCTCCCGGAGGGAGAGGGGGCGCTTAAGGGGGAGTTTGGTGCGAAGGGCTTGGGCTGTCAGGCTTCAAGCGCACCCTCACCCCGACCCTCACCCGGAGGGAGAGGGGGCGCTTAAGGGGGAATTTGGTGCGCAGGACTTGGGGCTGCCAGGCTTCAAGCGCACCCTCACTCTGGCCCTCTCCCAGAGGGAGAGCGGGTGCTCCGATAGAGGTTGGCGCGGGGTGATGAGCGTGTCGAGGGCAAGCCTGGATCCAGGCCAGGATGAAGCGGGCTAGCGGGCGGCAGAGGTCACACAGGAGTCCGCACGAAGCCGACCCAAACGCCCCCTCTCCCCCAGGGAGAGGGCCGGGGTGAGGGAGCAGCCGGCACCTAGCCGACGATCACAACTCCTCGCACAGATTCCGCCCGATCCACTCGGCCACCGCGGCGCGCTCCAGGCCGCAGCCGAGCAGGGCGTGCAGCTTGCCCAGGGCGGCTTCGCGGGTCATGCCGCGACCGGAGATGACTCCGGCGTCGGCCAGGCCGCTGCCGGCGGCGTAGGTGCCCAATTCCACGGTGCCACGGGCACCCTGGCTGAGGGCGACCACGGGGACCCCGGCGTCGCGCAGTTCAGCGAGGGCAGCGAGAAAGTCGGCGTCGTCCGCCGGCCCCGTGCCGCTGCCGTAGCACTCCAGCACCAGCCCCTGCACGCCACTGCCCATCAGGCCGCGCAGGACCGCGCCATCGACCCCCGGAAACAGCGGCAGCACCGCCATCCGTACCGGCTGGCGCGGCTGGTCGAAGCGCAGCGCGGCAGGTGCGGCGACGAGGGCGTCACCGCTGCGCGGCCGGGCGCTTGCCACGAAGGCTTTCCAGCCGCTGCTGGCCTGCTTGGTGCAGCGCGCCGCGGGCAGGCGTTCGCCATGGAATTGCACCTGAACTCCCGGCGCCAGTCCGCTCGAGAAGGCGGCGAAGCTGTCGGCCAGGTTGCCGTCGGCATCGCTGTCCGGCACGCCGGCCGGCAGCATGGAGCCGGTCAGCAGCACCGGGATGGTCAGGCCCAGCAGGCGGAAGGCCAGGGCGGCGGCGCTGTAGGCCAGGGTGTCGGTGCCGTGCAGCACCAGCACGCCGCGACAGGCCGGGTCCGTAGCGGCCGCAATGATCGCCTGGGCCATGCGCTCCCAGGCGGCGGGGGTCATGTTGGCGCTGTCGATCAGCGGCAGCAGCTCCTGCAGCCGCCAGGCCGGATTGCCCAGCTCCGGACGGCTGGCCAGCAGGGCCTGGATGCGCGCCTCGAAACCGGCGGCCGGGGCCAGGCCGGCGGCGGTCGCCTGCATGCCGATGGTGCCGCCGGTGTAGAGGATATGCAGGTAGGGTGAGTTCATGAGGGACTTCCTGATAAGACTGCCCCCACACGGGGTGGGGGCAGGAAAGCGGTCGCGGTCCGGGTCGGGACGACCCGGTGGCGGCGGTCAGTGCGCCTGGCGCGGCTGGGCGGCGCGGGCTTCGGCGACGGTCTCTTCCAGACGCTCCAGCGCCGGCCAGGCCTGGCGATCCAGGTCCAGGTCGCGGAACTGGTCGGCGTCGAACACCGGCTGGTCGACCCCGGCACGGCGCTGGGCGTCGTAGTCGTTGAGCACGCGCATGCCGACCTTGATCAGCAGGGCCAGGGCGATCAGGTTGACGAAGGCCAGGCAGGTCATGGTGATGTCGGCGAAGGCGAACACCGTGGTCAGGTTCTGCATGGAGCCCCAGCAGATCAGCACCAGCACCAGGCCGCGATAGCCGAGCAGCACGGCCTTGCCGCGGCCGAGCAGGTAGCGCAGGCCGTTCTCGCCAAGGTAGATGTTGTAGAGGATGCAGGTGAAGACGAACAGCGACAGGGCGACGCTAATGAAGATGCGACCCCAGTCACCGACCACCGCGGCCAGGGAATTCTGGGTCAGGACGATGCCATCGCCTTCGAAGCCCGGGGTGTAGAAGCCCGACAGCAGGATCAGCAGCGCGGTGCAGGTGCAGATGACGAAGGTGTCGAGGAAGACGCTGAAGGCCTGCACCACGCCCTGGGCGGCCGGGTGCTTGACCGCGGCCACGGCGGCGACGTTGGGCGCTGCGCCCAGGCCGGCTTCGTTGGCGAAGACGCCACGCTTGACGCCCATGGTGATGGCGGCGCCCAGCAGGCCGGCGAAGGCCGGTTCCAGGCCGAAGGCGCTCTTGACGATGGTCAGCAGGGTGCCGGGGACCAGGTCGATCTGGGTGACGATCACATAGAGGGTGACGGCGATGTAGGCCAGGGTCTTGACCGGCACCAGGATGTCGGAGACCGCGGCGATGCGCTTGATGCCGCCGATGAACACCAGGCCCAGCAGGATGGCCAGGGCGATCCCGGTGTACTGCACCGGCAGGCCGAAGGCGTTTTCCAGCGAATGGGTCACGGTAAAGGACTGCAGGCCGACGAAGGCGAAGCCGTAGGTCACCAGCAGCAGCGCCGAGAAGGCCAGTGCCATCCAGCGCTTGTTGAGGCCGTGCTGGATGTAGTACGCCGGACCGCCGACATAGAGGCCGTCGCCGTCGGCGCGCTTGTAGACCTGCGCGAGGGTGCACTCGAAGAAACTGCTGGCCATGCCGACCAGGGCGGTCACCCACATCCAGAACACCGCGCCGGGGCCGCCCAGGGTCACGGCCAGGCCCACGCCGGCGATGTTGCCGGCACCGACGCGACCGGCCAGGCTGAGCATCAGCGCCTGGAAGGAGCTCAGGCCATCACCGCTGTTGCGCAGGGAGTCCTTGAACACGGTGAACATGTGCGGGAAATGGCGCACCTGCACGAATCGCGAGCGCAGGGTGAAATAGCTGCCCAGGCCGACGATCAGCACGATGAGCACGTGGCCGGACAGGAAGTCGTTGAGCATTTCTAGGTAGTGCATGAAGAATCCTCGAGCATGCTAGTGATGCTCCAAGGCCGGCTCGCAAGCCTTGGGGCTATTATTGTGGAATATCCCGCCAGGGTCTGCTCCCGTCGTGGGGAGACGACGGCAACAGGCGCTGGGACGGGTCGGTCCGGGTGGAACGGGCAGTAGGTCGGACCGGGCGCCTAGATTCGGCTATCCCACCGGCGTGAACAATTCCGCGCCTCGCTTCAAAATGGCGCGACTTGATGCTAGTTTTCTGGCCGTCTGTCAAGCTCGGGCCGGACTCATGAGCGACTTTTCCGCCAATTTGCAGCTGCTCTGCCAGCGCCACCGCTCGATTGCCGCCGTCTGTCGCGCCGTCGGCATCAACCGCGCCCAGTTCAATCGCTACCTCAACGGGCAGAGCCGTCCGTCGCCCTACAACCTGCAGCGGCTGGCGGAATTCTTCGGCCTGCCGGTGGGCGATCTGCAGCTGCCGCAGCGGCAATTCGCGGCGCGCCTGGGCGCGCCGGTCGGCCAGGAAACGGGGTGGGCCGGGCAGGCCCTGGCCCTGTTCGGCGAGCGTCAGGAGGGCCTGGCGCGTTACCAGGGCTACTACCACGAATACTATCCGTCGCTGTCCACGCCGGGCGTGGTGCTCTGCGGACTGGTCTGGCTGTTCGCGGAAGCGGGTGTCTTCCGCTATGTGCGCTTCGAGCGCCTGCGTCGCCGCGGCGAGACCACCAGCCAGGCACGCTTTCGCTACCTGGGCCTGGCCATGAGCCTGGAAAGCCGGCTGTTCTTTACCGACTACGAATCCCTCACCGGCAACGAGTTGTCGCAGACGGTGCTGCTGCCCAGCGCGCGCAACCGTATCGATCGCCTCAACGGACTCAAGCTGGGCGTCAGCGCCTCCGACCGGCGCGAGCCGGCCTGCACCCGGGTGGTCTGGGAGTATCTGGGCACCCGGCCGCCGCGGGGGCGGGCCTATGCCCGCATCGGCCTCTACGACTGGCAGGATCCCAGCCTGGACGACGATCTGCGCCAGCGCCTGGCCAGCGTGGTCCTGATCGATCGGGTCTATCGCCTGGGCTAGAGGGATTCCTCCATCGCTGGGTGGCAGCGATCGCAGTCCTCGAGGATGGCGCGGTCGCGCCCGGCCTGCTTGGCCCAGTAGAGCTGGCGATCGGCGGCTTCGATAAAGCTCTCGGCAGAGTCGTGATCCGGCCGCGCACAGGCGCCGCCAATGCTCACGGTCACCCGCGGACCGGCCTGGGGCCCGAGGTGGGGGATCTCCAGGCGCCGTACCGCGTCGAGCAGGCGCTGCGCCAGCTTGGCGGCATCCTCTTCGCGCGACGGCGTGCAGAGGATGGCGAATTCCTCGCCGCCGTAGCGGGCCAGGCAATCGCCGGCGCGCAATTCGTCGGCCAGGGCGCTGGCGACCTGTTGCAGGCAGCGATCGCCCGCCGGATGCCCATAGCGGTCATTGAAGGCCTTGAAGTGATCGACGTCGATCATCAGCAGGAGCAGCGGCCGGGGCGGGGGATGGGCCAGGGCGGTGGCCAGGGCCTGCATCAGCGCCCGGCGATTGGCCACGCCGGTCAGGGGATCGGTGGCGGATTGCTGCGCCAGGAAGCGGTTGGAAGCGGTCAGCTCTTCGTTGCGCAAGCGGTCGCGCAGGATCAGCAGATAGCCTTGACGGCGGGCGCGCTCCATCCAGAAGTTGTTGAGCAGGGTAAAGCTCGCGGTGGCGAACGCCAGGGTCATGACCAGCGACGCCTCCAGGGCCGGCAGGCTATGCATCTGGGTGGCCAGGCCGATGGCCAGCAGGGCGATCAGGGTGTGGACCGCGGCCTGGCGCAGGGGCGGCGCGATGCAGCTGTTGGTGAAGAGCGTCATCAGCGGCATGGTCGCCAGCCAGAGGGCGCGATGCGCGGCATCGGTGGCCTCGACGTCGAGCAGCGGCGGCGCATAGGCCAGCAGGCAGGGCAGGATACCCAGCCACTCGCGCGCGGGATGTTCGGCACGTATCAACCCGAGCGCCAGCAAGACCAGCCCGCCGCCGATCACCACCAGCGCGCTGAGCAGGCTGATGAGCCAGAAGGCATCGGTCATCAGGATCCAGTCCCAGATCGAGAAGCTGGCGTAGGCGAGGATGGCCACGGTCAGGCTGATGCGCAGGTGCCGCCGGCGCGAACGGGCGATGTCGTGCTGGTAATGCCGTTCCAATACCGGTTCGAAGCGCAGGGCCCAGAAAGGCCGAGCCAGCGCTCGGGTGAGGGCGAGACTGAGGGACATGACGCCGTACCTGGCAGGTAAATCCAATGGGTCACTTCAGCACAATAAGTCCCTTAGCGCGATAGAGGGTTCCCGGACGCGGGGATGTAACCGCCGAATGGTAGCCATTGGCTACCATTCGGATGATCGTGGAGGACTCGACCTTCAATTACCGGCCTTGATACGACTCCAGGCACGGGTGCGGACCCGCTCGATGGGCTGCGGCAGCGGCTGCACCACATAGAGCTTCTTGAGCATCTCCGGGGTGGGCACCAGGTCGTGGTTGTCGCGGATGGCGGCGGTCACCAGCGGCATGCCCGGCTTGTTGGCGTTGGGGTAGCCGAGGTAATCGCTGATCCCGGCGATCACCTTGGGCTCGAGCAGGTAGTTGATGAAGGCATGGGCCTGGTCGACATTGGCAGCACTGGCCGGAATGGCCCAGGTGTCGAACCAGATGGGCGCGCCCTCGCGTGGCAGACGCCAGTCCACCACCACGCCGTTGCCGGCTTCCTTGGCGCGATTGCCGAACTGGTAGAAGCTGCCCGAATAGCCCACCGCCACGCAGATGTCGCCGTTGGCGATATCGGTCATGTACTTGGTGGAATTGAAGTAGGCCATGTAGGGGCGGATCTTCAGCATCAGCGCCGTGGCCTTTTCGTAGTCCTTGGCGTTGGCGCTGTTGGGATCCAGGCCCAGGTAGTGCAGCACCACCGGCAGGATGTCCGAGGGCGAGTCCAGCATGGCCACGCCGCAACTCTTGAGCTTGGCCATGTTCTCCGGCTTGAACACCAGGTCCCAGCTGTCCACCGGTGCGTCCGCCCCCAGCGCCGCCTTGACCTTGGCCGGGTTGAAGCCGATGAGGATGGTGCCGTACATGTAGGGCACGCCGTACTGATTGCCCGGGTCGTTGACCTCCAGCAGCTTGAGCAGCTCGGGATCGAGATTCTGCCAGTTGGGCAGCTTGCTCTTGTCCAGCTTCTGGAATACGCCGGCCTTGATCTGGGTTTCCAGGAACTGGTTGGAGGGAATCACCAGGTCATAGCCGGAGCGGCCGGTGAGCAGCTTGGCCTCCAGCGACTCGTTGCTGTCGAAGGTATCCCAGGTGACGCGGATGCCGGTCTGCTTGGCGAAGTCCTTGGGCGTCTCGGGCAGGATGTAGTCGGCCCAGTTGTAGACCCGCAGTTCGCCGGGATCGGCGGCCTGGACGGCGGTGGCGAGCAGGGCGCCACCGAGCAGGGCGGTGAGCGGACGCAGGAGGCTGTGCATGGTCGGATTCCTCGCGATAGGGATCAGGCGCCGTCGAAGGCGGCCAGGACGTTCACCGTGTTGATGCCGATCTCCGCCACGGCGTAACCGCCTTCCATGACGAACAGGGTCGGCAGGCCGAGCCGCGCCAGGCGTTCGCCCAGGCGCAGGTAGTCGTCGCTCTCCAGCTTGAACTGGGAAATGGGATCGGCCTTGAAGGTATCCACGCCCAGGGAGACCAGCAGCAGGTCCGGGGCATAGTCCTGCACGCGCGCCAGCGCTACCTCCAGGGCGGCGCTCCAGCTGTCCCAGGCGCTGCCGGTGGGCAGCGGCAGATTGAGGTTGAAGCCCTGGCCCGCCCCGCTGCCGGTCTCGTCGGCATAGCCGAGGAAGAAGGGAAATTCGAAACCCGGATCGCCGTGCAGCGAGAGGAACAGCACATCGTCGCGCGCATAGAAGATGTCCTGGGTGCCGTTGCCGTGGTGGTAGTCGACATCGAGGATGGCCACCCGCCGGGCGCCGCCGTCGAGGGCGGCCTGGGCGGCGATGGCGGCGTTGTTCAGATAGCAGTAGCCGCCCATGACATCGGCGGCGGCGTGGTGGCCCGGCGGGCGGCAGAGGGCGAAAGCGCTGCGGGCACCTGCGGCGACCTCGGCTCCGGCACTCAAGGCCACCTGGGCGGCGCTGTAGGCGGCCTGCCAGGTGCCGGCGGTGATGGGCGCGCCGCCGTCGAAGCTGTAGTAACCCAGGCGCCCGTGCAGGCTGGTGGGCGGCAGTACCTGGCGCAGTGTGCGCGCCGGCCAGGTATAGGGCAGCAGGTCCACGGTCTCGCCGCGGGCCGCCCATTCGTCCCAGGCGCCGGCGAGAAAGTCGAGATAGGCCGTGCTGTGGATGCGTGCCAGTGGCGCCCGGCCGAAGTCCTTGGGCGGCACTACCTCGCCGAGCTGCCTACGGTGACACTCGGCGAGGATGAATTCGACGCGCTGGGGCTTTTCGAAACAGGGCTGCAACTGGCCATCGATCAATTCGCAGCGGCCGTGATGCAGGGCGTGATCGGGACTGTGGTGGATGCGCATGGCGACTCCGGGCGGCGGGCTCTCTCCAGATTCTTGCCAGCCCGGCGGCCCGCGACGAGAGGCGCTGCGGCCAAAAGGGGATAGATCCGGCCAGATTGCGCCCGGCGTCGGCCATCAGCTGCCCTTGGCTTCGTAGACCACGAAGCGCTTCAGGGTCGGCTCCAGCACCTCCCAGGTGCCCTGGAAGCCGCGCGGCACGACAAAGCTGCTGCCGGGCCCGAGACGAGTGGCATGGCCCTGGTCATCGGTGACCAGATTCACCCCTTCGAGGATCTGGCAGTACTCCTCCTCTGTGTAGTTCACCCGCCACTTGCCCACCTCGCTGTGCCAATGGCCGACGGCGAACACGCCGCTGCCATCCTCGTAGTCGAGCCAGAGGCTCTGCAGCGGATCGCCCTCCAGGCGTTTTTCCGCCGGCAGGCGGTATTGATCGGTGGGTTGGCCGCGGTCCGCGAGCAGGGTCAGCGAGGGCATAGGGAATCCTCCATGGGGACGGGAAGCGCTCAGCATACGCCGGCCGCTAGAGTCGATAACCCCGCGGCGACTGGCCGCTCCAGCGGCGGAAGGCATGGCGGAAGCTGGCTGTCTCGCTGAAACCCATCGCCTCGGCGATGCGATAGATGGGCAGCCGCTCCTGGGCCAGCAGGTCGCGCGCCCGCGCGAAGCGCAACTCATCCAGCAACCGTTGATAGCTGCTGCCGCCGGCCTGCAGGTGGCGACGCAGGCTGCGCGGTGCCATGCCGAGGTGGCCGGCCAGGGCCGCGAAGGAGGGTGGGGCCGCCAGATCGGCACCCAGCAGGGTGCGGATGCGGGCGAGCAGGGCGCGCTGGCGATCCTGTTCGGGGGCGAGGCGGCCGCACTGCTCCAGGGCGTCACGATGGGTCACTGGATCGGCCAGTGGCAGCCCGCGATCAAGCCAGGCAGCGGGAAAGGCCAGGCCGTTGAAGGCGGCGGCGAAGGCCAGGGGCGTGGCGCCGAAGCAGTCGCCATAGCGCGCGCGATAGACCGGCTCGGGGTGCCGGAAGGCCACCTGCACCAGCGGCAGGGACGTACCCAGGAGGTCGCAGCAGATCGCCAGGAGCGAGGCCAGGCAGCACTCGGCGTTGCAGCGCTCCAGCTCGGGCGCGAAGGGATGGTCATCAGCCCTGAGCCAGGCCAGTTCGCCGTGGCGCTCCTGGCGCAGGGTGAAATAGGCGCCCAGCAGGCTTTGGTGGGCCAGGGCCGCCTGCAGCGCGGCGCCCAGGGTCGGGGCGCTGAGCAGGGCATAGCCGAGCAGGCCATAGCCGGAGACGCGCAGCCGCCAGCCCAGCAGCAGCCCCAGTTCGGGCGGTGCGACGGGGAGGGCGTTGGCGATGACCCGTTGCTCCTGGGCCAGGGTGATGAGCCGATGGGGCTGTTCGAGATCGTCCAGCCGCAGGCCGCTGCCGGCCAGCAGGGGCGCCGCCCGGGCGGGCGTGTCAGCCGCCAGTTGCTGGAGGACCAGAGACACCAGGTTGAGATTGATCAGACCGGACTGACGCATGGGCAAACTCCCCGGGGCGGTGGCAGCCTTCCAAGCAAGAAGGATACCGCGCCCGCGGGGAGTTGCCGTCGGTTACCGCTCAGGTCTGGCGTGCGGGACTCAGACCTTGGCTTTCAGCGGTACGAGTCGCGGGGCGATCATGTTTTCCGGGCGCAGGATGTCGTCCAGGGTCGCCTCGTCCAGCAGATTCTCCTCGCGCACCAGCTCCAGCACGCCGCGACCGGTTTCCAGCGCCGTCTTGGCGATGCGGGTGGAAGTCTCGTAGCCCAGGTAGGGGTTGAGCGCGGTGACCAGGCCGATGGAGTGCTCCACCTGGCGGCGGCAGTGCTCGACGTTGGCGGTGATGCCGGTGATGCAATGCTCGCGCAGCATGTCCATGGCGCGCTGCAGCAGACGGATGGAGTCGAAGATCTTGTAGGCGATCAGGGGTTCCATGACGTTGAGCTGCAACTGGCCACCCTCGGCCGCCAGGGTCAGGGCCAGGTCGTTGCCGATGATCTCGAAGGCCACCTGGTTGACCGCCTCGGGGATCACCGGATTGACCTTGCCCGGCATGATGGAGCTGCCCGGCTGGCGCGGCGGCAGGTTGATCTCGTTGATGCCGGTGCGCGGACCGCTGGAGAGCAGGCGCAGGTCGTTGCAGATCTTCGACAGCTTCACCGCGGTGCGCTTGAGCATGCCGGAGAACAGCACGAAGGCGCCCATGTCCGAGGTCGCCTCGATCAGGTCGGCGGCGGGCTTGAGCGGCTGGCCGCTGATCTCCGCCAGGCGCTGCACGGCCAGCAGCTGGTAGCCGGGATCGGCGTTGATGCCGGTGCCGATGGCGGTACCGCCCAGGTTGACCTCGGTGAGCAGTTCCGGCGCCAGGCTCTTCAGCCGCGCCAGGTCTTCGCCCAGGGTGGTGGCGAAGGCATGGAATTCCTGGCCGAGGGTCATGGGCACCGCGTCCTGCAGCTGGGTGCGACCCATCTTCAGCACCTCGGCGAACTCCACGCCCTTGGCGGCGAAGGCGGTGATCAGGCTGTCCAGGCTGGCGAGCAGGGCGTCATGGCCGAGCAGCAGGCCCAGGCGGATGGCGGTGGGGTAGGCGTCGTTGGTCGACTGCGCCATGTTGACGTCGTTGTTCGGGTGCAGGTGGCGATACTCGCCCTTGGCGTGGCCGAGCAGCTCCAGGGCCACGTTGGCGATCACCTCGTTGGCGTTCATGTTGGTCGAGGTGCCGGCCCCGCCCTGGATCATGTCCACCACGAACTGGTCGTGGAATTCGCCGCGAATGATGCGCGAGCAGGCGTCATTGATCGCCTGGTGCTTTTCCGCGGGCAGATGGCCCAGTCGGTGGTTGGCGTCGGCCGCCGCCTGCTTGACCATGGCCAGGGCCACCACCAGCTTGGGGTAGTGACCGAGGGGCACGCCGGAGAGGCGGAAGTTCTGCACGGCGCGCAGGGTCTGGATGCCGTAGTAGGCATCGGCAGGGACTTCGAGGGTACCGAGGAGATCTTTTTCGAGGCGGACGGATGATGCAGAGTCGGACATGATAGCGTTGGGCTTCGATCGAGCGGCGGGCGCCGCGATGCCCTAGAATCTAGGCTTGCCAGCCGATCTCGGCCAATGCCGATCCGCCAAGCCTCATGCCGGATCGGCATAACTCGGGTTGTGACCTCACGAGATCAGATGACGTATGGGTGCCATGAACATCGAATTCAAATGGCTGGAAGACTTCGTGGCCCTGGCGGCCACCTACAGTTTTTCCCAGGCCGCCGAAAAGCGTTTCGTCACCCAGCCCGCCTTCAGCCGGCGCATCCGCGCCCTGGAGGAAAGCGTCGGCCTGACCCTGGTGGACAGATCCCACACCCCGGTCAGCCTCACCGAGGCCGGGCAACTGTTCCTGGTCACGGCGCGCAGCGTGGTGGAGCAGCTGGGCGAGACGGTGCGCCACCTGCATCATCTCGAAGGCGGGCAGGGCGAGGTGCTGCAATTCGCCGCCGCGCACTCCCTGGCGCTGGGCTTCTTTCCGCAGTGGATCGCCGGCCTGCGCGGCCAGGGCCTGGCACTGGCCAGTCGCCTGGTGGCCACCAACGTCGGTGATGCCATCCACGCCCTGCGCGACGGCGCCTGCGACCTGATGCTGGCCTTCCACGATCCCGATGCCGCCCTGCAGATGGACCCGGAGCTGTTTCCTTCGCTGCACCTGGCGCACACCGCCATGCTGCCGGTCTGCGCCACCGATAGCGAAGGACGACCCCTGTTCCAGCTCGACGGGCAAAGCAGTGTGCCGCTGCTGGCCTACAGCGCCGGCGCCTTCCTTGGTCGCTCGGTGAATCTCCTGCTGCGCCAGCGCAAGTTGCGCGCCGTGACCCTCTATGAAACCGCCATGGCCGACAGTCTCAAGACCATGGCGCTGCAGGGCCTGGGCGTGGCCTGGGTGCCGCAGCTGTCGGTGGCCGCGGAGCTGGCCCGCGGCGAACTGGCCATCTGCGGCGATGCCGCCTGGCAGGTCGGCCTTGAGATCCGCCTCTACCGCTGTGCCCTGTTGCGCAAGCGGCTGGTACAGCAGGTCTGGCGGCATCTCGAAAAGCAGGGGCCCTCGAGCTGAAAATCTAGCCCTGATTGTGCTGATATCGGCTTTTGGATAGCCGACGTCCTGCAAGCCTTTTGTGCCGATCTGCGCGACACTGGCCTCTCTCTCACGGAGGTCAGCCATGCAGCGCATCCGCGTCATCGACTCCCACACCGGCGGTGAACCCACGCGCCTGGTGCTGGATGGTTTTCCCGAGCTCGGCCACGGCAGCATGGCCGAACGCCGCAGTCGTCTGGCCGGCGAGCACGACGCCTTCCGCCAGGCCTGCATGCGCGAACCGCGCGGCAACGAGGTGCTGGTCGGGGCGCTGCTCTGCGAGCCGGTATCGCCTGCGGCCAGTGCTGGCGTGGTGTTCTTCAACGAGGTCGGCTATCTGGGCATGTGTGGTCACGGCACCATCGGCCTGGTGGTCTCCCTGGCCCATCTCGGCCGGATCGGCCCCGGCGATCACCTGATCGAGACCCCGGTCGGCGACGTCACCGCCACCCTGCATGACGACGGCAGCGTCAGCGTGCGCAACGTTCCGGCCTATCGCTATCGCCACGCCGTCCGGGTGGAGATTCCCGGCCATGGCCCGGTCACCGGCGACATCGCCTGGGGTGGCAACTGGTTCTTTCTCTGTGCCGATCACGGCCAGCGCATCGCCGCCGACAATCTCGACGGCCTGCTCACCTTCAGCCTGGCCCTGCGTGGCGCCCTGGAGGCCGCCGGCATCACCGGCGAGCAGGGCGGGCACATCGATCACATCGAACTCTTCGCCGAGGATCCGGACGGCGCCGACAGTCGCAGCTATGTGCTCTGCCCGGGCCGTGCCTACGACCGTTCGCCCTGCGGCACCGGCACCAGCGCCAAGCTGGCCTGTCTCGCGGCCGATGGCGACCTGGCCCCTGGCGCCGTCTGGCAGCAGGCGAGCGTCATCGGCAGCCGTTTCGAAGCCCATTATCAGCCCGGCGACGAAGGCCGCATCCTGCCGGTGATCCGCGGTCGCGCCCATGTCATGGCCGAAGCCACCCTGCTGCTGGCCGCGGACGATCCCTTCGCCTGGGGTATTCCGGGGTGAAGCAGGTGGCGGACGTCCTCGTCGTCGGCGCCGGCATCGTCGGGGCCAGTTGCGCCGCGGCCCTGGCCGCGCGCGGCTGTCGCGTGCGGGTGCTGGACGCCGGCCTGCCTGGCGCCTCCGCCGCCGGCATGGGCCACCTGGTGGTGATGGACGACGACCCCGCCGAATTGACCCTGAGCGCACGCTCCCTGGCGCTCTGGCGCGAGCTTGTGCCCCAGTTGCCAGCCGCCGCCGACTACCGCAACTGCGGCACCCTCTGGCTGGCCCGCGATGCCGCCGAGCTGGATCTGATCGAGGCGAAGCGCCAGCGTCTGGACGCCCAGGGCGTCGCCAACCAGCCGCTGAACGCTGCGGCGACCGCCGCGGCGGAACCGGCTTTGACCGCCCTGGCTGGTAGCCTGGAGGTGCCCGGCGACGGCCTGCTCTATGCACCCGTGGTGGCCGCCTGGCTGCTACAACGCTCGCCGCTGATCGAATTCCAGCGTGCCCGGGTAAGCGCCGTCGAAGGCAGACGGGTGCGCCTGGATGACGGGCGCTGGCTGACCGCCGACGCCGTGGTGCTCGCCGCCGGCCTGCAGGCCGCCAGTCTCTGCCCGGACCTGCCGCTGGTGCCCAAGAAGGGCCATCTGCTGATCACCGACCGCTATCCCGAGCAGGTCCGCCACCAGCTGGTGGAGATCGGCTACGGCGCCAGCGCCCATGCCAGCAGTGGTGCCTCGGTGGCCTTCAACGTCCAGCCGCGCCCCACCGGCCAGTTGCTGATCGGCTCGTCGCGCCAGTTCGAGCGTCCGGACATGGCCGTGGAACCTGCGGTGGTCGGCCAGCTGCTGCGCCGCGCCCTGGATTTCCTGCCCGGTCTGACCCATACCTCGCTGATCCGCGGCTGGACCGGCCAGCGCGCCGCCAGTCCCGATGGCTTGCCGCTGATCGGCGCCCATCCCGATCAGCCCGGTCTGTGGCTGGCGGTCGGTCACGAGGGCCTGGGCGTCACCACCGCGCCGGCGACCGCCGAAGCCATCGTCAACGGACTGTTCGACGAGGGTTCCACGTTCCACGTGGAACCCTTCGCACCGGCTCGCTTCGCGACCACCCCGAGGAGCCTGGCATGCTGACCCTGTTCATCGATGGCGAGCGCCTGGAGATGCGTCCCGGCAGCCTGCTTACCGCGGCCCTGGCCAAGAGCGGCAATCCCGCCGCGCGCCGTTCGGTAGGCGGAGAAGCCCGGGCCCCTTTCTGCGGCATGGGCATCTGCCAGGAATGCCGGGTACAGGTCGACGGCGTGCGCCGCCTGGCCTGCCAGACGCCGTGCCAGGACGGCATGCAGGTGGAGCGCCTGTCATGAACGCCACGCGCTGCGATCTGCTCATCATCGGCGGCGGCCCGGCCGGTCTCGCCGCCGCCCGCGCCGCCAGTGGTCGGGGCCTGAGCCTGGTGCTGCTGGACGACAATCCCTTGCCCGGTGGTCAGATCTGGCGCGCTCGTGCGGGCCAGGTCGCCGCCGAAGTCGGTCAATTGCCGGCAGACGTCACCCTGCTTACCCAGACCCGCGTCGCCGCGGTCCTGGGCTCACACCAGCTGCTGCTGGAAGACGCCCACGGCAGCCGTACCCTGGATTTCCACACCCTGATCCTCTGCACCGGTGCCCGCGAACTGCTGTTGCCGTTCCCTGGCTGGACCCTGCCCGGAGTGACCGGCGCGGGTGGTCTGCAGGCGCTGATCAAGGGTGGCGTGGAGGTGGCCGACGAGCGCCTGGTGGTCGCCGGTACCGGTCCGCTGCTGCTGGCCAGCGCCGCCACCGCGCGCCAGGCGGGTGCCCGGGTCGCCCTGGTCGCCGAACAGGCCGAGCGCCGCGCGGTACTCGAGTTCGGTCTGCAGCTATGGCGTTGGCCGAACAAGCTGCGCCAGGCGCTGACGCTGGCTACTCCTCGCTATAGCCCCGGCACCTGGGTCGAGGCGGCGCTCGGTACCGACCGTCTCGAAGCCGTACGCCTGCGCCAGGGCGAGCGTCGCTGGGAGATCGCCTGCGATCGCCTGGCCTGTGGCTATGGCCTGGTGCCCAATGTCGAACTGGCCCAGAGCCTTGGCTGTGCGACCCTGGATGGCGCGGTGGCGGTAGATGACCAGCAGCGCACCAGCCAGCCGCACATCCTGGCCGCCGGCGAATGCACCGGCATCGGCGGCAACGAACTGGCCCAGGCCACCGGCCGTATCGCTGGTCTGGTCGCCAGCAGCCAGCTTGACGCCGTGGCCCCCGTGCAGGCCGAAGCCCGGGCCTGGCGCCGCTTCGCCGCCCAACTGGCTCGCACCTTCGCCCTGAATCCGGCCATTGCCCGGCTGGCCCAGCCGGATACCCTGGTCTGCCGCTGCGAAGACGTCGCCCTCGGCGCCCTGGTCGGCCATGCGGACTGGACCCAGGCCAAGCTGCGCAGCCGCTGCGGCATGGGCGCCTGCCAGGGCCGCATCTGCGGCCAGGCCACCCGCGTCTTGCTGGGCTGGACGCCCCCGGCGCCGCGCTTTCCCCTGCAACCCACCCGTATCGACAGCCTGTTGGCCCTGACCGAGGACGAGAGATGAACGCCGCCGCCCACCTGGACGCCCTGAGCCGCGCCCGGCCCGCCGACCTGCCCGCGCTGCTCGCCAGCCTGAGCCTGGTGGCGCCGCTGCTCGACGCCATCCCCGGCGTGGTGTTCTTCGTCAAGGATCTGGAGGCGCGCTATGTGCTGGTCAACCTGACCCTGGCCCAGCGCTGCGGCTTCGAGGACGTCAGCGAGTTGCTCGGCCGGACCGCCGAGGAAGTCTTTCCCGCACCCCTGGGCGGCGCCTACGCCGAACAGGATCGCCGCGTGCTGCGCGAAGGCCTGGCGCTGGACGATCAACTGGAATTGCACCTCTACGCCGGTCGTACCCCGGGCTGGTGCCTGACCCGCAAGCTGCCACTGCACGACGCCCAGGGCCGGCTGATGGGCATGGCGGGCATCTCCCACGATCTCCAGGCTCCGGCCGCCGATCATCCGGCCCACGCCAAGGTGGCCGAGGTCGATCGCTATCTGCGCGAGCACTATGCCCAGCCGCTCTCGGTAGGCGAACTGAGTCAGAGGGTCGGCCTGTCGGTCTCCCAGCTCGAACGCCAGTGCAAGCGCATCCTGCGCCTCACGCCCCAGCAGTTGCTGCACAAGGCCCGGCTCGACGCCGCCTCGCGCCTGCTGGCCCGCGACCTGCCCGTCACCGAGGTGGCCCTGGCCTGTGGCTATACCGACCACAGCGCCTTCAGCCGTCAGTTCCGCCGTCTCACCGGCCTGTCGCCCCGGCAATACCGCGACTCTCTCAAGCCCCGTTCCCGTCTGGAGGAAACCCCCGCATGAGCACTCCCCGCGTTAACTGGAGCGGCGTCTTTCCCGCCGTCACCACCCAATTCAACGACGACTTCTCGGTCAACCTGGAAAAGACCCATGGCGTGATCAGCAACCTGGTGCGCGATGGCGTCTCCGGCCTGGTGATGTGCGGGACCGTGGGCGAGAACACCTCCCTGACCCTGGAAGAAAAGATCTCCCTGGTGGAGGTCGCCAAGGACGCCGCCGGTGGTCGCGTACCGGTGATCTGCGGCGTGGCCGAATTCACCAGCCTCAATGCCACCCGCACCGCCCAGGCGGTCGGTCGCGCCGGCGCCGACGGCATCATGCTCATGCCGGCCCTGGTCTACTCGGCCAAGCCCCACGAGACCGCCGCCCACTTCCGCAGCGTGGCCAGCGCCCTCGACCTGCCGCTGATGGTCTACAACAACCCGCCGATCTATAAGAACGATGTCACCCCGGACATCCTCATCTCCCTGGCCGACGTCGACAACATCGTCTGCTTCAAGGATTCCTCCGGCGACACCCGTCGCTTCATCGACGTGCGCAACGAGGTGGGTGACCGCTTCGTGCTCTTCGCCGGTCTCGACGACGTGGTGCTGGAAAGCATCGCCGTGGGCGCCGAAGGCTGGGTCTCGGGCATGTCCAACATCTTCCCCACCGAAGGCGAAACCATCTTCCGCCTGGCCAAGGCCGGTCGCTTCGCCGAGGCCATGCCGCTCTACGAATGGTTCATGCCGCTGCTGCACCTGGATGCCCGCCCGGACCTGGTGCAGTGCATCAAGCTCTGCGAAGAACTCGCCGGCCGCGGCAGCGCCCTGACCCGTCCGCCACGCCTGGCCCTGCCCGACGCGGACCGCGCCTTCGTCGAACGCCTGATGGCCAAGGCCCTGGAAACCCGCCCGCAGTTGCCGGACGTGGGGATCTGAGGCAAGGCCTTATCGCGGCCATGGCGGTCCGCCGACGTGGCCGCTCTTACAGGTTCAGATACGACTGTAGGAGCGGCCCATGGCCGCGATAAAAACCACCCCTCACGCCGCGCCAATCCGCCCCCTCTCCCGCCTGCGGGAGAGGGCTGGGTGAGGGCGCTCTTCGGAGCGATCCCACCTCAAGCGTCCAGGTATCTAGCCCGCACCTCTCGCCCCACACCACCACCCATCCCATGAGCGCCACATCCTGTCTTCCAACCGACAGGCGATACCCGGCGCAGGGGCACGCTCCGCCCCGCTTTCGTCTATACTAGGCCGCTCATTTCCCAAGCCACGTCCACCGCGTGGCTTCTTCATTTCAGAGGCACGACGATGAGCGCACTCGTAGGCGTGATCATGGGCTCCAAGTCCGACTGGTCCACCCTGAGCCACACCGCCGACATGCTGGACAAGCTGGGCATTCCCCACGAAGTGAAGGTGGTCTCCGCCCACCGCACCCCCGATCTGCTGTTCCAGTACGCCGAAGAGGCCGCCGGGCGCGGTATCGAGGTGATCATCGCCGGGGCCGGTGGCGCCGCCCACCTGCCGGGCATGTGCGCTGCCAAGACCCACCTGCCGGTGCTCGGCGTGCCGGTGCAGTCGTCCATGCTCTCGGGAGTCGACTCCCTGCTGTCCATCGTGCAGATGCCGGCCGGTGTACCGGTCGCCACCCTGGCCATCGGCAAGGCCGGCGCCATCAACGCCGCGCTACTGTCCGCCAGCATCCTCGGCGGC